>NZ_CP063202.1:2400000-3000000 GCF_019904235.1 Erythrobacter sp. SCSIO 43205
ATAATGATTGTGGCGGCAATAATGAGCGGGCCCATCTTGGCTGTGAATTCGGTCGGGTCCGGGCGGCCACTTTCATTCAAAGGGAACATTCCAAGAAGCCAGTTGGGGTCGATTACAAAGGCTCCCAAATCCACCACCCCCATCATCGGCACAAAGCCACCAAGCGCGCGGACCATGAAGATACCGAGAATGAGCAGCGCCCAGCCCCACAGACCGACGACGATCCAAAGGAATTTCGCCCGAACATCGCTGCGCACCTCGCCCACTTGGTAAAGCTCTGCGAGTTCATCGTCGCTGGCCCCAATCGCGCTTGCGTGATCCCTCGCCGTATCGGGCGCAAAAAGTCCGGCGAACCCGACCACAAGAATCGCACCGCCGAAAAGGAGATAGGTTTCAGGCCAGCCGATGCGCGCGGCGATGATCAGGCCCAGTGCGCCCCCGAACAACGAAGCAAGGCGGTATCCCATCTGATAAATCGTCGAGAGCATATCGAGGGTCGCTTCCTCGTCGGCAACGTCAATCCGCCATGCGTTGATTGCAATGTCCTGCGTCGCGCTGGCGAGAGCGCCGATCCCTGCAAGAAGAGAAAACCAGCCAAGCTGCGTCTTGGGTTCAAGCAGCGATAGCGTCACCAGAATAACGCCCAAGATCAGCTGCATCGGCGCGATCCACTGCTTGCGTTTGCCAAGCGCGCGCAGGCCCGGAAGATCGATTTTGTCCACCAGAGGCGACCAGATGAATTGGAAAGCATACGCCAATCCGATGAGCGAGAAGACGCCCATCGTTTCAAGGTCCACTTCAGCCTCAGACAGCCAAGCGTAGAGCGTCCCCAAAAACAGAGCGAAAGGCAGACCGCTGGTGAACCCAAACAGCGCCATATAGGCCGATTTCTTGTTCTTGAGCGCGCGCAGCACTTCGCCGATGCCGGGTTTGCTTTTTTGCGCTTGAGGCTCTTCAGAGGTGGCAGCTTCGTTCACGTATTCGCTTATCCCTTTTGATTTGCGTCCAAGTGTGGGGCATAACGCGCTCAAGGGAAATAGGGAGAGGGCGATGAACGCCACAACAACGCAAGATTTGCCCAGTTTAAGGCCCACAGCGGGCCAACTCGCACTGGCGGAAAATATTCGCCAAGGCGTTGATAGCCGCGCGGTTGACGCAATCGGCACCGTCCCGGCCTGCCGCTACACTGATCCGGCGCACTTTGCACGTGAGAAAGCGGCACTGTTCGACCAACTGCCGCAAGTGCTCTCCCCTTCCGCTCTCCTTCCTGAACCGGGGATGGTGGTGCCGCATGATGATACGGGTAGGCCGCTGCTGATCACTCGTGACAATGAAGGGCGCGCGCACGTTTTTCTGAATGTTTGTCAGCATCGCGGTACGCGCCTTGTCGAAGGGCGCGAGGTTCAATGCGCAAAGCGCATGGTCTGTCCCTATCACGCTTGGACCTACAAACTTGATGGTAAGCTCCTCGCCCTCCCCCGGCCAGAAACCTTTCCCAATCTGGACAAGTCGGATCACGCACTTGTTGAACTGCCTAGCATCGAAATTGGCGGTCTTATCTGGTTCGCCCCGCAGGAGGGTGCTGACTTTGGCCATGCCAAAGCAATCAGCGAAGATTTCGACGCCTTTGGAATGGGAGAGTTGCACCTCTTCCGTCGCAAGACGCACGATGTGCGCGGCAATTGGAAGCTCATCATGGATGCCTTCCTCGAAAGTTATCATGTGACGCGCCTCCACGCGAACACCATCGGCCCCTTTTTCAAAGATGGTATTACCAGCGGTGACCAGATCGGGCCGCATATGCGCTCTGCCGTTGGACGTTTGGAGGAGATGGAGGGCGTAGACTTCACCGATATGGCCGCGATGCGCCGGGTCATTACCTTTGCCTATCAATTGTTTCCGGCAACTGTGATCGTTCCCAGCCCGGACTATGTAAACATCATGGTATTGATGCCCCAGGCGCACAATCACACTATCGTCGAAGATTTCATGCTCATCCCCGAAGAGCCGAAAACCGATAAGGCTCTCGACCATTGGGAGCGGTCCTGGAAGCTGCTTGATGGCGGCGTTTTTGCATCCGAAGACTTCCGCGCAGCAGAGCTTGGCCAGCAAGGTTTGGAAAGCGGCGCGATTAAGGAGCTCACCATGGGAACGCTTGAGAGCGGGATCGTGCGGTTTGATGCGATTGTGCAGGAGCATTTAAGCGCCTAAAGGGCGGACCATGCCCACAAACCCAAAGAAATCCGAGGATCGCCCCGAGGGCGACCGTATCGCCAAATTGCTCGCGCGGGCCGGTATCGCTTCGCGGCGCGAAATTGAGCGGATGATTGCGGACAAACGCATCACCCTTCATGGCAAGCCAGTTGAGACGCCTGCGACTTTCCTCAATGATTTGAAAGGCGTGAGCGTTGATGGAAAGCCCGTCGCAGGGCCAGAGCCCGCGCAACTGTTCGCCTTTAACAAGCCCACTGGCCTTATCACCGCCGAACGCGATCCAGCAGGGCGTGCGACGATCTACGCGGCGCTCACCAACGCTCTGCCCAAAGGCACACCGCGCCTCATGCCCATCGGGCGGCTCGACCTTAATACCGAGGGGCTATTGCTACTTACCAATGATGGCGGCCTAAAACGCACGATGGAATTGCCCTCCAGCGGCATCCCGCGCACCTACCGCGCCAGAGCTTTTGGCGAGGTTACCCAGGAACAGCTTGAGGCCCTTATTGAAGGGGTTGAAATCGACGGCATTCGCTATGGCTCAATCGACGCGAACCTTGACCATGGATCGGGCGGAAAAGGTCATAAAAATCACTGGATCGAAATTACCATTACCGAGGGCAAAAACCGCGAAGTGCGGCGCGTGCTCGAATATCTCGGCCTCAAGGTGAACCGCCTTATTCGCATTGGATACGGCCCGTTTGCACTTGGCGACCTGCCGCGTGGACAGGCAGTGCGTATTAAAAAGGGCGACCTTGATCGCTTTGTCGCGAGCCTTAAATCGCCCTCCTCAAACAGAGGTGGCGAGAGGAAGGAGCGCAAATAAATGCGTATTATCGCTGGCGAATGGCGGGGGCGAAAGCTTACCGCGCCAAAGGGCGATGCGACGCGCCCAACAGGCGACCGCACGCGCGAGACGCTTTTCTCTATGCTCACCAGCCGTTTGGGAAGCTTTGAGGATTTGCGCGTTGCCGACCTTTTTGCAGGGTCAGGCGCTTTGGGCATTGAGGCACTTTCACGCGGCGCTGCGCATTGTCTTTTTGTAGAGCAAGACCGTGACGCACTGGACGCGATCCGCGCCAATATTGCGACATTCGATGCGCGTGGCCGCAGCACAGTCGAAGCAGGCTCGGTCATGGGACTTCGCGCCGCGAAAGAACCGCTCGACCTCATCCTGCTCGACCCGCCCTATCACACTGGCGCAGGCGAAGTGGCGCTGGACCGTCTCTTGCGCCTCGGCTGGATTGGCGAGGCGACCTGGATCGCGCTTGAAACTGCCTTTGACGAAGAACCCGCGATAAAGGGGCTGGCCATCGAAACAAGCCGCAAGGTCGGCAAGGCGCGGCTTCATATTATGCAGCGCGCTGACTGACGCAAAGCGACAAATCACAAACGAAAAGGGCAGCGCAAACGGCTGCCCTTTTCTAAAATTCCGACGCGCGATTTTTACATCGAGCTTGCCGGTTGACCGGGCCAATAATCGAGCGGACGGTTGCCCCAGTTAAGGCCGGCTGCGCGCGGGTTAATACAGCCGTCCTGATCGTCATTCATGCAGACATCATAGACGGTGCCTTCTACGCGGACCTTGGTCGCTTTGCCCTTGGCATTGCGCTCTACAACGACTGGCGATTGCGCTTTGGTCGAGCCATCGGCTGATGAGAATTCGCTGTCACTTTTGTGGTCATCTGCCAAGGCGGTGCCACCGACGCCCAGCATGGCGATTGAAGCGGTAGTGATGAGCGTTGCTACAAGGTTTTTCATGATTAAGTCCTGTGCTTGTCCTTTTTCCGTTCCGTCCTTGCCCATGCTTATTCAGACCGGGCAGCGATCGTTCCAAATTTTTGCAGAACGGTCGATTTAGTCGGGGACGCAGGGCTTGTGAGGCTGTGCGCCCGGCCCCACATTCTGCAAGATTGCAATTCCAACATTTGTTCTATACTTGTTCCCCTGACTTATGACTTCACAGCTTCCCCAATCGGCCCCTTCTGGCGCGCGCGATGCCGCGACCGAAACTGGCGTCCCGCCTTATGCGGCGCGGCTCAACCCGCCGCAGCGTGAGGCTGTACTGACGACCGAAGGGCCGGTTTTGATGTTGGCGGGTGCTGGTACGGGGAAGACCGCGGCGCTGACTGCGCGCATGGCGCATTTGGTGGCAACACGGCGCGCCTGGCCAAGCCAGATTTTGTGCGTAACCTTCACCAATAAGGCCGCCCGCGAAATGCGCGAACGAGTAGCGGCTCACCTTGGCGCTCCGGGCGAAGGGTTGCCGTGGCTTGGCACCTTTCACTCGATCTGTGCCAAGATGCTACGCCGCCATGCCGAGCTTGTCGGCTTGCAAAGCAATTACACCATTATCGACACCGACGATCAGCTTCGGCTTTTGAAACAGCTCATCACCGAATCCGAGCTTGATGAAAAACGCTGGCCCGCACGGTCTTTGGCTGCACTGATCGACCGGTGGAAGAACCGCGGACTAAACCCGGCGGACCTCGATGCGGTTGAAAACGAAGCCTACGCCAATGGCAAGGGTGCGATGATGTACGGGCTGTACCAGGATCGTTTGAAGGCTCTGAACGCCTGCGATTTCGGCGATTTGATGTTGCATATGCTCAACATCTTCCGCAAGCACACCGATGTTCTTGCCGAATATCAGAGCCGCTTCAAATACATCATGGTGGACGAATATCAGGACACCAATGCGGTGCAGTATCTATGGCTGCGCCTGCTTGCTCAAGCACACAAAAACATCTGCGTGGTCGGCGATGATGATCAATCGATCTATTCATGGCGCGGTGCAGAAGTTGCCAATATCCTGCGGTTTGAAAAGGATTTTCCGGGCACTGCGGTCGTGCGTTTGGAGCAGAATTATCGTTCCACCCCGCAGATTTTAGGCGCGGCCTCTGGTTTGATCCAAGCGAACTCCGAACGCCACGACAAGACGCTGTGGACCCAAAGCAATGGCGGCGACAAGGTCAAGGTCATCGGCGTGTGGGACGGCCCCGAAGAAGCGCGGCGCGTGTCAGAAGAAATCGAAAGGCTTGAACGCGAAGGCGCGCCGCTGAACCAGGTCGCCATTCTCGTGCGCGCGCAATATCAAACGCGTGAGTTCGAAGACCGCTTCATTCAAGTCGGCATAAACTATCGCATTATCGGGGGCTTTCGCTTTTACGAACGCGCCGAAATTCGCGATGCGCTGGCTTATCTTCGCGTCATTGCCCAGCCTCAGGATGATCTGGCGTTTGAGCGGATTTACAACCAGCCCAAGCGCGGGCTTGGTTCAAAGACGCTGGAGAAGATGCACATTCACGCGCGGCAAGTGGGGCTTCCGCTTGCGGCAGCGTCCCTGCAACTTGCAGACAGCGATGAATTGCCCAAACGCGCAGCGAACACCATTGGCGCGCTCATGCGGCAATTCCTGAGCTGGCGTGAGGCAGCCGAAGTCACTTCGCCCGCTGACCTGCTTCGCCAGGTGCTCGATGAAAGCGGCTATAATGATATGCTTGCAAAGGACCGCTCTGCTGAAAGCGCCGGGCGGGCGGAAAACCTCTCGGAACTTGCGCGGGCGATGGAGGAGTATGAGAGCCTCGGCGACTTTCTCGAACACGTCAGCCTTGTCATGGACAACGACCGCTCAGACGAGGAAGAAACCGTCACAATCATGACAATCCATGCGGCAAAGGGATTGGAATTCGATCATGTGTTCTGCGTCGGGTGGGAAGAGGGCGTTTTCCCATCACAGCGGGCCATTGACGAGGGGGGTCTTGCCAGCCTCGAAGAGGAGCGCCGCCTCGCTTACGTTGCGATCACGCGGGCAAAGCGCAAATGCACGATCCTGCACGCCGCCAACCGCCGGATTTACGGCCAATGGACAAGCTCAATCCCCTCGCGCTTTATCGAGGAATTGCCGGAAGAGTTCATCGACCAGGAAACTACAATGAGCGGCGGCGCATCACTTTGGCGGGCCAATTGGAGCGAAAACGAAGACCCCTTTGCGCACGTTGCTGAGCAAAATCCGAGCCGTGCGCAGGCCAGAGGCCCCGGATGGCAGCGTGCAGTGTCCACTGGCTACGAAACCACGCCCAAGCGCCTCGCAGAACCGGGCCGCAGCGCCGCAAGTTTCGCCGCCGCGCCTCGTTCGGAAATCGCGATTGGCGCGATGGTCGAGCACGCGAAATTCGGTGTTGGCTGCGTGATCGATCAGGAAGGCAACAAGCTTACCATCCAGTTCGAAGAAGCGGGTGAAAAGCGGGTGATCGATAGTTTTGTGACGCCTGTCGCCTAGGCGCCCGTCACCGCAATCCAAACACTTGCAAAGAATGAAAGCCCGCCACACGTGCCGAAAGCGTGCCAGATCGGATAGCGGTAGAGCATCGCTTTGCGACGGTAGAAAAGCGTGCCCACCGTGTAGAAAATCCCGCCACTGGCAATCAGAGCGAGGCTTAACTTGGGCAGACCGGCGGTAAAATCAGGCAAAGCGACAAGGGCAAACCAGCCCATTCCAAGATAGGAATACAGCGACCAGTTGGAATCAGGATTGCCGCCTGCGAGTTTGAACACCGCGCCAATAAGCGCAAAGACCCACAACACACCGCCAATGGCAAAAGCGCTCCATGTTCCGCACACAATGAGCAGCGGGCTAAAAACACCCGCAATCACGACATAGATCGCGGCGTGATCCCAGCGGCGCAAATTTGCACGCCATTCGTGACGCGGCAGCAGATGGTAGGCAAACGAAATGCTGATCGAGAAAAGCGCTGCGAGAGCGTAAATCACGACCCCTGCAATCAGCAGGGCACTGCCGGATCTGGAAGCGGCCTCAACAAGAAGAGCGCTTGCCGGTGCGAGAAACGCAAGGCCGGCAGCATGGACGAGAAAATCCGCCTTGCGTTCAGGAGCGGTCTTGCTGGGAAACATCGCGAGAGCCCCAAACCAATGATGGCCTATGCGCCGAACCCAATATCCAGAAAGCCGGGTTTCGGACCGTTCCATTCACCCGCAGGTACGGGTTCATCATCCTCGTCCCGTTTATGACCGCGTGTTTTGCGATCTGGTTTGTCGTCAGACGATTTAGAGCGTTCGCGGCGCGGTTTCTTTGGCGCAGCGTCGTCATCATCGCGGGCGCGACTGCGCGAACGGGAGCGTTTTGGCTTTTCTTCCGCCGCCTCGCCTGCGCCATCATCATGGCGTTTGCTATCACTCTTGCCCGGTTCGGCAAGCTCAACGCGCACGTCTTCTTTGCCAAACACTTTGACCGGGCTTCCGGTCAGTTTTTCAACATTGGCAATGGCCTCTTCGTCCTCTTTGGAAACGAAGGTGAAGGCGCGGCCCTTCGCGCCTGCGCGGCCCGTGCGACCGATGCGGTGGACATAATCGTCCGGGTGCCAGGGCGTGTCGAAATTGAAGACGTGGGAGACACCTTTAATGTCGAGCCCCCGTGCAGCGACGTCGGATGCGACAAGAATGTTCACATCGCCCGATTTGAACCGCTCAAGCTCCTTCAGGCGCGAGTTCTGGTCCATGTCGCCGTGGATTTCGCCTGAAGCAAAGCCGTGGCGCTGGAGGCTCTTGTTAAGCTCACGCACGGTGGTCTTGCGATTGGCAAAGATGATCGCGGTTTCAACGTGGTCATTCCGCAGAAGCCAGCGCAAGGTTTCGCGCTTTTTGCGTTGATCGACCGGAATCTTGAAGGCAGTGATGTCCTTGTTCGTGGTCGCCGCGCGCGCTGTCTCGATCCGCTTGGGATTGTTGAGGAATTTCTTCGCAAGCTTCTCAATCGGAGGAGGCATGGTGGCCGAGAACAGCATCGTTTGCCGCGTATCGGGCAGCTTGTCGCAGATAAATTCAATGTCCGGGATGAAGCCCATGTCGAGCATCCGGTCGGCTTCGTCGATCACCAGAAGTTCGCATCCCGAAAGCAGAATTTTGCCCCGCTCGAACAGGTCCATCATCCGGCCCGGTGTCGCAATCAGAACATCCACGCCATCGTTCAGCGCCTTGATCTGATCGCCCATCTGCACGCCGCCGATAAGCAACGCCATCTTCAGATCGTGGTTTTTGCCGTACTTTTCGAAGTTCTCGGCAACCTGCGCGGCGAGCTCACGCGTGGGCTCAAGGATAAGCGAACGCGGCATCAGCGCGCGGCGGCGACCCGATGCCATGACATCAATCATGGGCAGCACGAAGCTTGCGGTTTTGCCCGTGCCCGTTTGCGCAATCCCGATGATGTCTTTCATCATAAGGATCGGCGGGATCGCCTCTGCCTGAATGGCGGTCGGCTCAGTATAGCCAGCCTCATCGACGGCTTTGAGCAGTTCAGGGGAAAGGCCGAGATCGGCAAATGTCATACGTTCGATAATGTCCGGATTAAGTGAAGCACGATAGCCCGTTTTACAGGGTGCCAAGTGCTGCGATGCACAATTGCCCCCTGCAAAGTTGCGCACCGCTTGGCCAAAAAGGGCTCTAAAGTCAAGAAATGCGCTCAGTGATGCCCCGCGCAAAATGGCGAGCGCGACGCTCGCTACTCGCTGACCGGTACAAGTCGGCGCATTCCAGCCACCTGGCATTTCGCTCCGCTGCGCGATTGCAGCTGGTCGCGTTTTACACAAAGGCGTCCGTCATCGTTGCGCTCAACATAGAAGCCGGAATAGAAATCGCGCGCCCGGCATCCGCGAGCAAGGTTGAGGCTGACGATGCGCTGATCATTCAGAAAAAGCAGCAAACGATTGCCATTGCCCGTCTGAACCCCGGCGATACCGGAGACGGGTACACAATTGTCCATCTTACGCTCTTCAAAAGTGGCCGGCAGACCCTGTCGCGGCAGCCTTGCAAGCAAGCTGTTGCGATTGCCCTGGCGGTAAGGCGAGATGCGGATAGTCACCCGGCGCTCAATCCGCACCTGATGGGCGGTGTTCGCATTATACAGCGCTTGCAAGGGGTTAGCGCCGCTCACTTCAGACGGGATCGCAAGCGGGAGAGCAGGAGCCACCGGATCGCTATGCGATGCAGAGCCGATGTCGGGCGAGACACATTGAGGAGCAGAAACCATCGGGACGCCGCGCACCTCGTCTGCATCAGACGCGCCGCTTCCAAGCCCCAAAGGCAATAAAAGCGCAAGCGTCGTCGCCAAGGCGAAACTGCTAGACATGAAGTCCCTTCTTCCCTCCGGTGAATTCAGCCAATTCCCACATTTGGCCCGGTCAGTATGCACGAATTAGCATGGATGATTGAACGCTGCCTTAATACTCTCACCCGCTTGGCAAAGCTCTGGCAAAGCTGCGCTCTTGTGTGGCATAGATACCTCAATGAACGCGATCTCACCCCCATTGAGTGCCTTTTGCGCAAAAGCCAGCGAATTGCTCGGGCCAAAAGGCTGGATGACTCAGGTCGAGGATCTGGAGCCTTGGCTTACCGATTGGCGCGGGCGTTATACCGGCAAAGCGCTTGGCCTTGCTTCGCCTGCCTCGACGCAGGAAGTGGCTGCATTAGTGAAGCTTTGCGCCGAACATGAAGTTCCCATTGTTCCTCAAGGTGGCAATAGCGGGATGGCCGGGGGCGCAACGCCCGATAAAAGCGGCACTTCAGTGCTTTTGTCGATGCGACGCATGAACGCCATCCGCTCGCTGGATGCCGCCGCTGGTCAAGCAGTGTGCGAGGCGGGCGTGATTTTGCAAACCTTCCAAGAGGCAGCTGAGGCAGCCGACCTTCGTTTCCCCCTCACCCTTGGCGGAAAAGGGTCCGCGACCATTGGCGGGCTGATTTCGACCAATGCGGGCGGTACTCAAGTACTGCGCCACGGGACCATGCGCGCTCAGGTTCTGGGGATTGAGGCGGTGCTCGCTGATGGCAGCATATTCAACGCCTTGACGGCCTTGAAAAAAGACAATCGCGGATTCGACTTAAAGCAGCTGCTCATCGGATCGGAAGGCACTTTGGGCATTGTGACGGCGGCGACCTTGCGCCTTCTTCCGGCGCCGCGAGCGCGCGCGACCGCCTGGGTGGGGCTGAGCGCCCTTCCCGATGCGCGCACGCTTCTTCGCCGGATTGACCGCGCTTTAGGAAACACTTTGGAAGGGTTCGAGATAGTCCCTCGACACTGTCTTGAAAGCGTCCTTGCCCACCTTCCCGATGCGCGCGCGCCCATGGATGATCATCATCCCTGGAACGCGTTGATAGAATGCGTCGCTATCGAAGGCGATGATGCGGCGCTGCGCGAAAAGCTGGAAGAGGCGTTGGCTGCCGCTGTTGAAGACGGTCTTGTGGCAGACGCGGTGATTGCGACCAATGAACGGCAAGCAGACGATTTTTGGACCCTGCGCGATTCCATCTCCGCCGCAGAACGCGCGCTCGGCCCTGCGATGCAGCACGACATCAGCGTTCCGGTTGAGAAAATGCCCGAATTCATCCTCGAAGCCTCTCCCCTGATCGAGGCGGAATTTGCAGGCACGCGCGCGGTGGCCTTTGGTCATCTGGGCGATGGCAATGTCCACTTCCACGTCCTCGCGCCACAGGACGCTGTTCCGGGTGAATGGGAAGAAGCGGAAGGGAAAAAGGTCAGCGCGCGGGTCTATGATCTGGTGAGCGCGTGGGGCGGCTCGATCAGTGCAGAGCACGGCATCGGACAGATGAAAGTCGCTGACCTGAAAAGGCTTGCCGATCCGGTAGCGCTTGATCTTATGGCGCGCGTTAAAGATGCGCTCGATCCAAAGGGGCTGCTTAATCCGGGCAAGCTTTTGGTAAAATAGCACGAGCATTTCGGCACACCGCTTGCGCCGCGCGGCAGGAGCGCCTAAAGCCCACGCGCATTTGACGGGTGGGGGTATTGCACGCTTTTCGCGAGGCCCGTCTCCCATATGAGATTAACCGGTTTAGGAGAAACCACATGGCCAGCGCGCCGAAACCGCAACTTCCGCTGTTTTACAACGACCTGCTTCCGCTCAATAGCCGCGATCACGGTGACTTTCGGGTAACGACGTTCGACGATGCGTCTTTCATCGCTGACACTCATGCGATCCCGCTGACGGTTGACGAATTCGTCGATGCACAGCGCAATTATCCAATCGTTTTCACCGCAAACGATAGCCCGCTGCCAATCGCTCTCATGGGCCTCAACGAAGGCGTTAACACCTTCATCGATGGCGAGAACAAGCTTGAAGCGGGCGTTTATGTGCCAGCTTACATCCGCCGCTACCCCTTCATTCTCGCAAAATTGCAGGCCAATAGCGAGGATATGTCACTGTGTTTTGATCCAAAATCGGGCGTTGTGAAGCAGGCCGATGAAGGCCATGCGCTGTTCGAAGGCGAAGGTGACGAGAAAAAAGCGACCGAATATACCAACAATGTTTTGGAATTTTGTCGTCGTTTTGAAGAGTCGGGCCAACGCACCAAGGCATTCCTTGAAAAGCTTACTGAACTCGACCTTCTGATGGACGGCGAGATTGCGATCACTCGCAACGATATGCCAGAAAAACCATTTGTTTATCGCGGGTTTAAGATGGTTGACGAGAAGAAGCTGCGTGAGCTTGCGACCGACAAGGTCGAGGAACTCAACAAAAGCGGTATGCTCATGCTCATCCATGCGCATCTGTTCTCGATGAACCTGATGCGCAACATTTTTGAGCGTCAAACCGCGCAAGGCAAAGTGCCTATGCCTGAGGCCAATACTTAACGCTTTCTTCCCTTAACCCTAGGGAAAACATCACCAATTCCGACGTTGTTGGGGCGGCCTGCTGGTTGAAAGCGGGGCGCCCCACGCTTATGTGACGCTCGTGGGCGGTTACCCCCTCATGAGCCGCCCGGAACGCGCGATTGTTCGCTGCGATCCACCCTGAACCTGGCCACCTCGTGCTTCCCCCCCCTTTTTGCACGAGGTGGCTTCTTTTTTAAGGTTGTGGTCTTTCTTTGGGTGCGTCCAGCAAATGGCGGGCGCTATTCCGCCGCTTGAGCAACGTGGCGTCCCGAACCTAAACCCGCCGTCTCAGCGCCAAGAATCCGGACAAGGCCAGCTAGCATCTGAGCCAGCGGCCCCACTCTGGACGACGGCTCGCAAAGAGAGGCGTCGAGATAGGTGGTGCGACAAAGCTCGATTTGAATGGCGTGTATGCCCTGATTTGGGCGAGCGTGGCGATCAAGTACATATCCTCCGGAATACGGTCGATTGTGCGCAGCCACTTGTCCCGCCTCATCCAAATATCGGAATGCGTGCGCGGCCAGAATATGATCGCACGATGCGCCATAACGGTCCCCGATCACGATCCGGGGCACTGCCTCGCCCGGAGCGCGGCGACGCAGTGGAGGCATCGAATGCAAATCAATAAGCAGCGCTGCCCCCCAGGCATCGCGTATCCGCGCAAGCTCCTTTTCCAGAAACTCATGATAGGGTCGGTGTATCTGCTCAATGCGCCGCGCCAGCTCGTTGTGTGAAAGTTTGGAGCGCCAGATTTCTCCAAAGCCGGGCAACCGCCGAGGCACAATGCCAAGCCCGCTGCGCGCTCTTGTATTGCTGGATGGGCCGGGACGGCGGTCTTCGTCAAAGGCGCTCGTGTCAAAACCCTTGGGCCGCGAAATCATGCCCCAATCAATGTCATCCGAAGCGCGATTGAGATCAATCATGGCGCGCGGGGCGTGAGCCACCAAAAGTCCGGTGCCCGATGCGCGCGCGACCTCGACTCCAACGGCATCAACCCGGCGGTCCTCCAAGCGCAATTGCGAGGAACGCGGATCGCGCATTTGCTCAGTAATCTGGGACGGATAATTGCACCCGGCATGAGGCACGGCGATAAGCACCGGCAATGGCATATCTCGCGGCGCCACATGAACAAACGCGGGGCTTTGCGCATCGCTATCGCTTGACCATGAGATCGAGCCGCCTCTGGTCGTGACAAGCCCCTTTCGCTCGCCCAACCCGCGCGCCGCAATTTCGCCTTGCGAAAAGGTCGGTTCGGATGATCGCTCAGACTGGGAATAAGACCGCATGGGAGTTTCTTGCTGCCCTGTTTGCAAAGCGGTGTCAAAAAAAGATTGGACCAAAGTTCCCGCCTGGCGCGTTACCAAATACAGCCATTGCTAGGCCAAATTGCCACACGCGAAATTCGGTTCGGCAGGTTGTCTGCCAACCAATTGGTCTGTTTTGGACGATTTTAGCGAGGGCAATACGCAAGTTCACAAAACATTTCTTAAGTGATTGGCTCTATACAGATGTGCATGACGACGCCCCAAACTCCCCGAATCCTCCTTGCCGAAGATGAAGAGGCGATGCGCGCCTATCTTGAGCGCGCACTGACCAAGGCCGGCTTTCACGTGACCAGCGTGGATCGCGGGACCGAAGCGGTTCCGCTGCTCGAAAAAGAGCATTTTGATCTTCTCTTGTCTGACATTGTCATGCCCGAAATGGACGGGATAGAGCTCGCTCAACGCTGCGCAGAAGTTTCCCCGCGCACCAAGGTCATGTTCATTACCGGTTTTGCCGCTGTATCTTTGCGCGCGAGCCGTGAACAACCTCATGCAAAAGTGCTTTCAAAGCCATTTCACCTGCGCGACCTTGTGCTTGAGGTTGAACGCGTCTTCGAAGAGCAGCGCGAAGCACACATTTAGCGAAATTTCACGCGAATCGCTTGCACTCGTGTGCGAGCTTCGCTAACGGGCGGCCTCTCGCATTCAATCGAGCGCGAGGCAGACAAATGATGGTGCGGGCGTATAGCTCAGGGGTAGAGCACTATGTTGACATCGTAGGGGTCCCAAGTTCAAATCTTGGTACGCCCACCATCATCTCAAAAGGCGTCGCGATTGCGGCGCCTTTTTGCGTTGCCGTTTGCGTATTTTTGGCAAAGCGCGCCCCATCCAGCTTCTTGCAAACTTGCAACAATATGCACCTCTGCTAGAGCCCGTTGGCACAGGATGGGATCACACATCCAGATAATTCAAATACGACGTTCCCCCGGACGGAAGGACAAGGCGTACGCCCATGCAAAAAATTCAGGTGAAGAACCCGGTCGTCGAGCTCGACGGCGATGAAATGACCAAGATCATCTGGCAGTGGATCCGCGAGCGGCTGATCCTGCCCTATCTCGATATTGATCTGAAATATTACGATCTCTCGGTTGAAAAGCGCGATGAGACGGACGACCAGATTACCATTGATGCCGCCAATGCGATCAAGGAACACGGTGTTGGTGTGAAATGCGCCACCATCACCCCTGATGAAGCGCGCGTTGAAGAGTTCAACCTCAAGAAAATGTGGAAGTCGCCCAACGGCACGATCCGCAACATCCTTGGCGGTGTGGTTTTCCGTGAGCCTATCGTGATCGACAACGTGCCGCGCCTCGTACCGGGCTGGACCGACCCAATCGTGGTTGGCCGCCATGCCTTTGGTGACCAGTACCGCGCCACTGATACGCTGATCCCGGGCCCTGGCCGCCTGCGCATGGTTTACGAGGGCGAGGACGGCACTGAGATTGACCTCAACGTCTTCGACTTCCCAAGCGCTGGCATCGCAATGTCGATGTACAACTTGGACGATTCGATCCGTGACTTCGCACGTGCTTCGATGAACTATGGCCTCGACCGTGGTTGGCCAGTGTATCTTTCGACCAAGAACACCATCATGAAAGCCTATGACGGCCGCTTCAAAGACCTGTTCGAAGAGGTTTTTGAAAACGAATTCAAAGAGAAATTCGCCGAGGCTGGCATCACTTACGAACACCGCCTGATCGACGACATGGTTGCCTCTGCTCTCAAGTGGTCGGGCAAGTTCGTGTGGGCGTGTAAGAACTATGACGGCGATGTTCAGTCCGACACCGTCGCACAAGGATTTGGCTCATTGGGCCTCATGACGTCTGTTCTGATGACGCCCGATGGCAAAACCATCGAAGCAGAAGCTGCCCACGGAACCGTTACCCGCCACTATCGCCAGCACCAGCAGGGCAAGGCGACCTCGACCAACCCGATTGCCTCGATCTTCGCGTGGACGCGTGGCCTTATGTATCGCGGCAAGTTCGACGACACGCCCGATTGTGGTCCGCTTTGCCGAAACGCTTGAGCGCGTCTGCATTGAAACGGTCGAAAAAGGACAGATGACCAAGGACTTGGCTCTGCTCATCGGTCCGGGCCAGAACTGGCTCACCACCGAGCAATTCTTCGAAGCGATCGTTCAGAACCTTGAAAAAGAAATGCAAAACTGGGCGTAATTTGCATTTGGAACGAGCCCGCTGAAAAAGCGTAGAGTAAGGGCGGCCTCTCTATTCGAGCGGGCCGCCCTTTGTTTACCGAAAAAGGTATGCCGGATTGACTGAAAACCGTTTGAATCAGAGCAATAGCAAAGCGCGCCTCGAAGTGCGTCAGGCAAAACTCAAGGGACGTACGCGCAATTGGCGATCTTGTAAGGCGCGCTTACGATGACCTGCCCGCCTACACGCAAGGCGAAATCCGGGGGCAGATCAATAACTATCCCGAAGGCTGTTTCGTTGCTCAGCTTGACGGGAAGATCGTCGGCTATTGCGCCTCGATGCGGCTCGATGAAAATGTCGCGCTTAGCGATCACACGTGGGATGAGGTCACCGGTAACGGATTTGGCTCGCGCCACGATCCCACCGGCGACTGGCTCTATGGCTATGAGCTTTGCGTAGACCCTAAGGTGCGCGGGACACGGCTTGGCAGAAGACTGTACGAAGAGCGCCGCACGCTTGCTGAACGCCTTGAACTCACGGGAATTGTCTTTGGTGGACGTATGCCGGGTTATGCCCGCGCTAAACGCCGCAAGAACAACCGGGCCGACAATCCGCAAGAATATCTGGACCTCATCCTTGAAGGGAAGGTTCATGATCCCGTCCTGCGGTTTCAGCTTGCCAACGGATTCGAGCCTGCGGGTATTTTGCACAAATATCTGCCCGAAGACCGTGCTAGCCGCGGCAACGCTGTGCGCATGGTGTGGCGCAACCCCTATGTTGATGGCGATGCGCCTAAGAAGCACCGCCTGCCGCGCGACGTGCAAGGTGTGCGCATTGCGACCTGTCAATTGCAGGCACGCGCTGTTGCAAACTTCGATGAATTTATGGCTCAGGTGAAGTATTTCGTCGATGTCGCAGCGGATTACGAAAGCGACTTCATCGTATTTCCTGAACTTTTCACGCTGATGCTGCTCTCTGCCGAAGAGGATGAGCTAAGCCCGCAAGAAGCAATCGAAGCCTTGAGCGAATATACGCCGCGCATCCGCACCGCGCTTTCCGAAATGGCTCTTGCCTATAACATCAACATTATCGGCGGATCACACCCTACGCGGATGCCCGATGGTGACATCCATAACGTCGCTTACGTTTGCCTGCGCGATGGGTCGATTTATGCGCAGGAGAAAATCCACCCTACCCCCAATGAGGCGTACTGGTGGAACATCAAGGGCGGCGATTCAATCGATGCCATCCCGACCGATTGTGGTCCAATCGGCGTGCTCATCTGCTATGATTCGGAATTCCCGGAACTTGCCCGCAGGCTCGTCGACGAAGGTGCGCGGATTATCTTCGTCCCCTTCTGCACTGACAGCCGCCAAGGCTATATGCGGGTCCGATATTGCGCTCAGGCGAGGGCGATTGAAAACCAGTGCTACGTCGTGATGAGCGGTAATGTCGGCAATCTGCCAAATGTCGCGAACATGGACATCCAATACGCGCAAAGCTGTATCCTGACGCCTTGCGATTTTCCATTCGCGCGCGACGGAATTGCCGCTGAAGCCTCGGAGAATGTCGAAACGCTCACGATCAGCGATGTAAACCTGGCAGACCTTCAATGGGCCCGCGCCGAGGGGACTGTGCAAAACCTGGCTGATCGGCGGTTCGATCTTTATCGCATTGAATGGGATAAGCGCGTAGGCAATATCTCAGACCCGATTGGCGAAGACACGCACACGCCCGCTGCAACCCTTTCTGATGGCAGGGGGCATGGGGGCGGCTGATAGTGTTGACCATGCAACTTTTAGAATTGGACGACTAAACGATGGCCGGCGAATTGACGATGTCCCCGGTGATGCAAGATGCACTGGTGATCCTTGGATCGGCAGGCATCGTCATCCCCGTGTTTGCGCGTTTTCGCATCACACCGATTATCGGTTTCATCCTTATTGGCGTGGCGGTTGGCCCCTTTGGCCTTGGGATGTTGGTCGATGAGAACCCGTGGTTGCAATATGTGACCATATCCGACCCTGAACGATTAACACCCTTTGCCGACTTCGGCATCATATTGCTTTTGTTCGCCATCGGGTTGGAGCTGTCGTTCAACCGGCTTTGGCAACTCAGAAAACTCGTCTTTGGCCTCGGCAGCCTTGAGCTCCTTATCATTGGCAGCATTTCGGCGGCTTTCTTTGGCCAGTATTCAGGCATGGATACGACCGCCGCGCTCGCATTGGGCTTTGCACTGGCCTTCTCATCGACCGCGATCGTGCTGCCGATAGCGGGCACGAAAAGTCCGGTTGGCCGCGCCGCATTGTCCATGCTTTTGTTTGAAGACATCATGATCGTGCCGATCATCTTTATCCTCGGCGCGCTTGCTCCCACGGCGGCAGCTGGCGGGGTTGAAGGGCTGACCAATACGCTCGTGTCAGGCGGCCTGGTTATCATCGTGCTGCTTGTTGTGGGGCGCTTTGCCCTGCCCCGCCTGTTCAGTCAGGCTGCCCGCACCAAAAGCCCCGAACTGTTTCTTGCAGCCACCATGCTGGTGGTTATCGGCGCAAGCCTTGCAACGTCGGCGACCGGCCTATCACCTATCGTGGGCGCGCTGATCGCAGGGCTTCTGATCGCTGAAACGGAATATCACGGCGAAGTCGAAACCATCATGGAGCCGTTTAAAGGCCTTGCCCTCGGTGTATTCCTCATCACTATCGGGATGAGCGTCAACCTCCTTCAAGTGTGGGCTAATTTGGGCGAGGTTATCGCCGCACTGGTCGGGCTTTTGGTATTCAAAGCGATTATTACCGGCACCCTTCTCAAGATGATGGGCGCACGGCGCAGCACTGCCGCGGAAACGGGCGTCTTGATGGCAAGCCCCTCTGAAACCACTTTGATTGTTCTTGCCGCTGCAACCAGCGCTTTGGTGATCGACACTGAAACTGCACAATTCTGGCAGATCGTCACCGCACTCGGCCTAACGGTCACACCGCTGCTGGCAAAGCTTGGCCGGGTGATTGCGCGGCGCATAGAGCTCGCGCCGGAATTGCCCGAAGAGGATTCAGAAGAGGCGCGCACCATCATCATCGGTGGGGGGCGCGTGGGGCGCTTGGTCGCCGATATGATGACAAAGCACGACCAACCCTATGTCATCCTCGACAGTGACCCCGATCTGATCGACGATGCAAAGCGCAATGGATACCGCGCCACATTCGGCGATGCCGCGCGCGGAGATTCGCTCACCCGCCTGGGGGTCGAAACCGCGCCTTCCGTGGTCCTGACCATGGACGAGCCCGTGCTAGCGCAGCGATTGGTGGGCAAATTGCGCAAAGAGCACCCCGACCTACTGATCGTATCGCGCGCCCGCGACACCGATCACGCCGCGCAATTGTACCGCGCAGGGGCGAGCCACGCCGTACCCGAAACGCTCGAAAGCTCGTTGCAACTGTCCGAGGCGGTACTGGTCGATATTGGCGTAGCTATGGGGCCGGTCATCGCCTCAATCCACGAAAAGCGCGACGAATTTCGTGAGCGTCTGGAGATTGACGGCGGGTTGAAACAGCCGCCAAAGCTCCGGACATCGACGAGCGAAGGCTAATTTCTGGCGAGCCGATGCTGCGCACGCTCGTGCCGGGGCAATGCTTACTGGCTCAAGAGCGCTTTAACCGCAGCGATTGCTTCGCTTGCCTTTGAACCATCTGGTCCGCCGCCCTGCGCCATATCCGGACGTCCACCGCCGCCCTTGCCGCCAAGCGCTTCAACACCTGCGCGCACCAGATCAACCGCGCTGAACCGATCCGTCAGATCATCGGTTACCGCTGCTGCAATGCTGGCCTTGCCGTCGTTCACCGCGACAATCGCTGCGACACCTGATCCGAGGCGTTGTTTAGTTTCGTCAAGCAGAGGGCGCAGCTCTTTTGGGTTCAATCCCTCAAGAACCTGCCCGCTGAACGCAATGCCGCCGACCTCTTCATCGGCAGGCCCTGCGTCGGTGCCACCTGTGCCTCCGCCGCCAAGCGCGAGCGCTTTCTTGGCCTCAGCCAGCTCTTTTTCAAGCCGCTTGCGTTCATCCATCAGCGCGCTGATCCGGGCTGGCACCTCTTCGGGTGTCGCTTTGATCACGCTCGCTGCCGTCTTCAACGCTTCTTCACGGTTGACCAGCCACTTGCGTGCTGCATCGCCAGTGAGAGCTTCAATCCGGCGCACGCCAGAAGACACAGCGCTTTCCGAAATGATGCGGAACAGGCCGATGTCGCCAGTCGCGTTGACGTGGGTCCCGCCGCACAGTTCGACAGAATAATTGCGTCCCTCGCCTGCCCCCGGACTTTTGGAGACGCGCCCCATTGAGAGAACGCGCACTTCATCGCCATATTTCTCGCCAAACAGCGCAAGAGCGCCCGCCTCGACCGCATCATCCGGGCTCATTAGCCGCGTTGCCACAGGTTCATTGGCGAGGATTTCGGCGTTTACCTCGGCCTCAATCGCAGCGATGTCTTCGCTCGACAAAGCCTTGGGGTGGGAGAAATCGAAGCGCAGCCGGTCATCTGCGACAAGCGAGCCTTTCTGGGTCACATGATCGCCAAGCTGACCGCGCAATGCGGCGTGCACGAGGTGCGTTGCTGAGTGATTGGCGCGAATCTGATTGCGGCGCGATGCGTCCACATCGAGTTGCACATTATCGCCCACTTTTACCTGCCCTGCGGTGATCGTGGCGTGGTGTGCGTGGAGCCGGCCCAATGGCTTGCTGGTGTCTGTGATATTTGCCGCAAGGCCTTCGGGCGTACTGATCGTGCCAGTGTCACCTGTCTGCCCGCCGCTCTCACCATAGAACGGAGTTTGATTGGTGAGGATCACGACCTCATCGCCTGCAGAAGCGTTTTCAACTTCGGCGCCGTCTTTGACAATGGCGACCACCGTGCCCTCGCCCGATGTCGCGGCGTAACCAGTGAATTCGCTTGCGCCCTCGCGCTCGGCAATGTCGAACCAGATTTCGTCCGATGCCGCCTCGCCAGATCCCTTCCACGCAGCGCGGGCCGCCTCTTTCTGGCGAGTCATCGCAGCATCGAAGCCATCCCTATCGACCGCGATACCGCGCGCCCTAAGGGCGTCTTCGGTTAAATCGTAAGGGAAGCCGTAGGTGTCATAGAGTTTGAACGCGGTTTCACCGTCAAGCTTACCCCCCTCGCCCATATCGCCAGTCGCTTCGTCCAGGAGTTTCAGACCCTTATCGAGGGTGCGACGGAATTGTGTTTCTTCGCGCAGCAGCACTTCTTCGATGAGCGCCTGGCCGCGCTGGAGTTCAGGATAGGCCTGTCCCATCTCGGTAACCAGAGAAGGCACAAGGCGATGCATCAAAGGCTCGCTTGCGCCAAGAAGGTGCGCATGACGCATTGCGCGGCGCATAATGCGGCGAAGAACATATCCACGCCCTTCATTGGATGGCAGCACGCCATCGGCCATCAGGAATGAAGTCGAACGCAGGTGGTCGGCGATCACGCGGTGCGAGGCCTGGCTGTCGCCGGTTGCTTCAACGCCGGTAAGACCCTCCGACGCCGCGATCAGGGCCTTGAACGTGTCGGTGTCGTAGTTGTCATGAACCCCTTGCATGACTGCCGCGATCCGCTCCAATCCCATGCCAGTGTCGATCGAGGGGCTTGGCAAGTCCTTGCGCGTGCCATCCGCCTGCTGGTCGAACTGCATGAAAACAAGGTTCCAGATTTCGATGAAACGATCACCGTCTTCATCCGGGCTTCCGGGAGGACCACCGGGAATATGCTCGCCGTGGTCGTAGAAAATCTCAGAGCACGGCCCGCATGGTCCGGTTTCGCCCATCGACCAGAAGTTGTCATTGGTCGCAATGCGAATGATCCGGTCTTCGGGAAGGCCAGCAATCTTGCGCCAAAGGTCGAACGCTTCATCATCTGTGTGATAAACTGTGACAAGAAGCTTTTCAGCGGGCAGACCCCAGACCTTGGTCAACAGGTTCCAGGCATTGTGGATCGCTTGCTCTTTGAAATAATCGCCAAACGAGAAGTTGCCGAGCATTTCAAAAAAGGTGTGGTGACGGGCGGTATAGCCGACATTGTCGAGGTCATTGTGTTTGCCGCCGGCGCGCACGCATTTTTGCGATGACGTCGCGCATGGTCCCGGAGGCGTTTCCAATCCGGTGAACACATTTTTGAACGGCACCATGCCAGCGTTCACGAACATGAGCGTTGGGTCATTATACGGCACAAGCGGCGCGCTTGGCACAGCCACGTGGCCCTCGCCTGCAAAGAAGTCCAAGAAGGATCGACGAATATCGTTTGTTGCAGTCATACCTGAATTCGAGCTTGTTTACGTTATGAGGCGTGCAGGTAAGCTATGGTGCACCCGGCGACAAGCTAAAGAACTCTATTAGTTTCGATCACAGTGTCCGTCCGACCAAGCTGACCGTTACGCAAGCCCTGCTTACCAACGAAAAACCGGCGCTGAACCAAGCGGCCATAAAGGCGGCTGGCTGAGCGCCGGTGTTCCGTTTCTCCGGGCGGCGCGACGGTTTCCACCGCGCACTTGGCATACTCAGGATTTTGAGCGCCCGCTTAAGGTAGCGATGACTTACTCCGCGTCCGGGCCAGTCATCATCTCCTCGGCGACCTCATCGGTTTTACCGCGAATGGCGGCTTCCAACTTGTCGCAAACTTCCGGGTTTTCTTTCAGGTAAACCTTCGCGTTCTCGCGGCCCTGGCCGATACGAATGCTGTCATAGGAATACCAACTGCCCGATTTTTCAACCACGCCGGCTTTCACGCCGAGGTCAAGGATCTCGCCAATCTTGGAGATGCCCTCTCCATACATGATGTCGAATTCCACCTGTTTGAAGGGCGGCGCAACTTTGTTTTTGACCACTTTGACGCGGGTCGAGTTGCCGATCACCTCATCGCGATCCTTGATCTGACCGGTGCGGCGGATGTCGAGACGAACCGAGGCGTAGAACTTGAGCGCATTGCCGCCCGTCGTCGTCTCAGGGTTGCCGTACATCACGCCGATTTTCATGCGCAATTGGTTGATGAAGATCACCATGCACTTGGAACGGTTGATCGAACCGGTGAGCTTGCGCAGCGACTGGGACATAAGCCGCGCTTGAAGGCCGACGTGGCTGTCGCCCATTTCACCTTCGATTTCGGCGCGTGGGACAAGCGCTGCGACCGAATCGACCACCAAAACATCAATCGCATTCGAACGAACGAGAGTGTCAGTGATTTCGAGAGCCTGTTCGCCAGTGTCAGGCTGCGAGACGATCAGTTCGTCAATATCAACGCCCAGCTTCTTGGCATAGACAGGGTCAAGCGCGTGCTCAGCATCAACGAAAGCCGCCGTACCGCCCGCTTTCTGAGCCTCGGCGATGCAGTGCAATGCGAGCGTCGTCTTGCCCGAACTTTCCGGGCCATAGACCTCAATCACGCGCCCCTTTGGAAGGCCGCCAATGCCAAGCGCAATGTCAAGGCCGAGCGAGCCGGTTGAAATCGATTCCACCTGCATCGCCTCTTTCGAGCCGAGCTTCATCGCCGAGCCTTTACCAAAGGCGCGATCAATCTGTTGGAGAGCAGCGTCCAGCGCTTTTTGACGGTCCACGTCTTTTTCCTTGTCTACGAGCTTAAGTTGGGTAGCCATCGCACGCACTCCTTCGCTTGCAAAGGTCCGATTAAGCACTTTTAACCAGACCTAAGGGAAAGCCCTCTTGCCGCCCCTTTGCTTCGTCGTGTTGGAATGCTTGTACCCACTTTGTTCCATTAGAACAAGGGGGGGACAAAAATTTTTGCAAGGACGCCGTTTTATTCGCCCTCTTCAGCGTCCTCACCTGCGCGCGCCTCTTGCATCACAAGCGCGACTTTATCGGTGATCGCGGCGACGCTGAAGGGTTTGGGAAGAAAGTGCATTTTGGGAATATCAATGTCTTTGCGAAGCGCCTCTTCAGCATAGCCTGACATGAACAGGACAGGGATTTCGGGATGCTTTTCGCGGATCGCGCGCACCATTGCTGGGCCATCCATTCCGGGCATGACGACGTCGCTCACCACAATATCGAAGTCCGAGTCGGGCGCTTCCATCGCCTCAAGCCCGTCCTCGCCGTCCGAACAGGCAGTAATCTGGTATCCTGCGCGCGACAAAGCCCGTTCGGCGACGGCGCGCACCATATCCTCGTCCTCAACCAGCAAAACCTTGCCCCCGGCCGACCAATCCGAGGACGCTTCTGGTGCAGGCGCTTTGCGACGCTGGGGCGCTTCGCCAGCGTGCACGGGCAAATAGATCGTGAAGCGCGCGCCGATGGGATTGCCCGATGCGCCTGTCGCATTATCCGCAAAGATATAGCCACCCGACTGTTTGACGATCCCGTAAACGGTCGAAAGGCCAAGTCCGGTGCCCTTCCCCTGCTCCTTGGTGGTGAAGAAGGGTTCAAACAGTTTGGGCAGCACTTTAGGCGGGATGCCGCCGCCATTATCCTGCACGATAAGGACAGTGTAATCAGCAGCGGGCAGTATCTCAGAGCCAAGTTTCACCACTTCGTGCGACTTGACTGACCGGGTGAGCAGCGAGATGCGTCCTTTCACCTTTTCCTGCCGCGTGCGCCCATGCGCGCCATTCATATTGATCGCATCGCGCGCATTGACAGCAAGGTTCATGATCACCTGCTCAAGCTGCTGTGGATCGGCACGCACGGGGCCAAGGTTGCGGTCATGCTGGACGAAATAGTCGATCTTTTCGCCAACGAGCCGTTTGATAAGCGGACCGACTTCGCTGATCACATCGGGCAGTTGCAGGATTTCCGGGCGCAGCGTTTGCTGGCGCGAGAAGGCGAGCAATTGCCGCGTCAAAGAGGCTGCACGGTTGGAGTTGGCACGGATCTGCTGAATGTCGTCATAGTCGCTGTCGCCGGGCGTATGACGAAGGAGCATGAGGTCGCAGGTGCCGATGATCGCGGTAAGCACATTGTTGAAATCGTGCGCAACCCCGCCGGCAAGCTGGCCCACCGCCTGCATCTTGGTTGCCTGTGCCACCTGGCGTTTAAGCTGCGTTTCCTCAGATGAATCGGCAAGGCTAAGGAGCACTGCCGCCTCACCAAGGCCGCGCACTCCGACCAGACCCATTGAAACGGGTTCATCGGGCGCTGTCGCGAGACGCACCGCCATATCGCCTCTGTTCGCAGGCCCCCTGCCATAGCGGCGCACCGCGTCGGAAAGTGCAGCTTTATCCTCACGCACGACGAGGTCAGTGGGAAAGGAAGGTAGCTGGCCGTCCGCTCGCCCGACTGAACGCAGAAAAGCGTCATTTCCGAACAGGAACCGCCCGTCGCGGTCAGTCATCGCCAGTCCCAGAGGGAGCTGTGCGAGCAGCGCTTCAAGCTGAGCCACGCCTGCCTGTGCCGATCCGTCCCAGCTGCCGCCCACACCTACACCGCTGTCAACAAGCAGCATCAGCGTTGTGCCCTCGTCTGGGCCCGGCGCGGCGCCCGCTTGCCCGACTTCTGAAAGAGGGACATCGATCAGCGTTTGCGGCGTGCCATTGCGACCCTCGCGCGCGAAGAAGATGCGTTCACGCTCGTCAGCGCGAAGGAAGGAGACAAAAGGCTGACCAACAAGCGTTGCCGCCGGGTCGCCTACCGCTCTTTCGGCAAAGCCAGCTGCCACGGAGCGGATCGTGCCGTCTGGCGCGGTGATTGCCGCCTCTATACCGGCGCGGCTGAGCATTGCAGCGAACGGGCCGGAGAGGTCCATCTGCACCGCTTCGCTGGTCGAGGCAATGGTGATGGGGCTAAGCCGCCAGATGAGATGATCTTCGCCGCGACCTGCGCGCCTGACTGACACCTCCCAACATCGTTGAGCGAGATCCTCAAACTCTTCAATCGATGCATCGCCATCGCGCCACGCCTCGCGCGCAGCACGGTTCAGGGCCTCCAGCCCTGCACGTTCAGCCTCAAGGGTGGGCGGCGCGCGCTCAACGCCAAAGCTTTGCGTGTAGGCGCTGTTGGCGCATACCAGCCGATTGGCTCTATCGGTGATCGCAATTGCCAATCCCTTCGCGCCTGCACCCGCACCCGCACCGCCTTCAATCGCGGCGACCGTGACCGACCAGTCGGGGCTTGAAATGTCACTGGCCTCTGGAGCTTTGGTGAATCGTTCGATCGCAGCCGCTCCGAACAGAAGAACCGTAAGTCCGCCCAGATAGGCGCCTGTCATTACCGCATTGGAGGTGGCGACAAAAAGGGCAAGCGCGCTCGTCAAAAGCGCAACGCCAACGATAATCAACAGCGTGCGCGGCGAATGCGCAGGCGGCAGGCTGCTAAGCGCGCTCATGTCATCGCCCGTTTTTAAGCTGTTCCTGATCACGCCCTGGCTTGCCTTAATCCTTGCGAGACGAATGCGTCCGCGGCTCATATGGCGGTTATCTTAATCCGCGTCGCCGCCAAGGTCGAGGTCAGCTCCCTCACGTATCAAACGTTTTGCCCGTTTGCGTGCGACTTTACGCGCAACGATCACGCGCCAGATGCCGCTTGCAACCAGATAGCCCATCGCCGAACTCACGATCGACAGCACGACAAAACCTACGATGGTAACGCCCGCCACTTCCGCGACATCAAAGACATAATCGCGCCAGCCACTATCCATGCGTTGCACGGCCGCTTCGGCAGCTTGCGCAGCTTCGACGGCTGCCGCGTCAATGCGCAAGATGAAATTGCCAACCCGGTTTGCAACCACGGCCCAAAATGCGATGGTGAAAGGGTTGGTGACAAATGTGACCGCCGCTGCGAGAGGCACGTTGGCGCGCGCGGGCCATGCGAGGAAAGCTGCGAGGAAAATCTGACCGATGGGGATGATGAAGGCTGCAAACAGGCCGAGCGCCACGCCGCGCGGCACCGAACGCCTTGTGAAGCGCCAGAGCTCAGGGTTCAAAAATCGGTGAGCGATCGGCGCCAGATACTTGTTTTTCGCCATCTCTTCGCGGTCCGGCATAGTGCGACCGAGGCGATGCTTCAGCCACACCCAAGGGTTGGGTAGAAAGCCCGGTGTTGAAGGGGAAGAAGAGGACGATTGCGCGCTCATAACCTTACAACATTAACACCCCTTGCGATTTTCCGACCTGCGCATTTCTCAGACTTGCTCAAACAAAGGCGAGAGACACGCGATACGCTCTATATTAGCCATATGGGTATCACATCGCGCCTGACCAATGGGTGAACTATGATAATGACGTTATTACGTCGTTTACGCGGGGCATTTCACCATATGTCGAGTGGTCATAGCGCGCTTACGAACGCTCGCGCATCACCCTTGCCTTGTCGCGTTTCCAATCGCGCTCTTTAATGGTGGCGCGCTTATCGTGCGCCTGCTTGCCCTTGGCGAGCGCCAATTCGACCTTCGCGCGGCCCGTGCGGTTGAAATAAATCGACAAGGGCACAAGCGTCATCCCCTTGCGCTCCACCGCGCCGAACAGCTTGTTGATCTCGCGCGCGTTCAAAAGCAGCTTACGTGGCCGACGCGGCTCGTGGTTGAGCCTGTTCCCGTGCGAATATTCAGGGATGTTGGAGTTGATCAGCCACACCTCCCCATCGCGCACCTCGGCATAACTTTCAGCAATCGTCGCCTGCCCTGCGCGCAAGGCCTTCACCTCAGTCCCCTGCAAAGCGATCCCGGCCTCAAATTTGTCTTCGATATGATAATCAAAGCGCGCCCGCCGATTTTCAGCGACCGTTTTCAATTTATCGAAAGTTTCAGGTTTGGGACGTGCCATAGTGCTGGGCGAGATAGGTTGCCACTTGCCGCTTGCCAAGCGCTACCGTTCAGGCACAGAAGAATTTGCAGCAAGGGATATACAAGATGCACGCCACCAGTTGGACAGAATTCAGCATCGGTGGCGACACCATCGCACCGGGTCATCAAGCTGACATCGCCTTACCCATCACGACAATGGCGACCGGTTACGATTCGCAGCTTGCCGTGCGTGTGCTTCACGGTGCGCGCCCTGGGCCCATCGTGTTCATCAGCGGCGCAATCCACGGCGATGAGTTGAACGGGACCGCCATCATTCACCGGCTCGCCGCCCAAATCGACGCAAGCGACCTGGCGGGCACGCTTTTGCTGGTTCCGGTTGCCAACATCTTCGGGTTTCTCAATCACACCCGCTATCTGCCTGACAGGCGCGATCTCAATCGCTCTTTTCCGGGAAGCGCCGGGGGATCGCTTGCGGCGCAGGTGGCCAATGTATTCTTCAGCGAGATTGTCGCCCGCGCATCGCTTGGCATCGACATCCATACCGCCGCTATCCACCGCTACAACCTGCCGCAAATCCGCATTGCAGCGGGTAACAAGCGACTGGCAGAACTTGCCAAAGCCTTTGCTGCGCCAGTGATTGTTGAAAGCCCGCTGCGGGACGGTTCCCTACGCGCGCTCGCTGCCAAGGAAGGCGTCGATATGCTCCTGATGGAAACGGGAGAGGCGCTGCGCTTTGACCGCTTTTCCATCGAAACAGGCGTTGCCGGGGTCAAGCGGGTTCTGGCGCATCTGGAGATGATTGAACCGGACGCCGATTTGCCTGAGCCTCACCCATCTGCCCGTTCGACAAAAACGCAGTGGGTGCGCTCTCCGCGAGGGGGCGTGTCCCACCGGGCGCGCAAATCTGGCGATGCGGTGAAACAAGGCGATCTTCTCGCTGCGGTCACCGGGCTTTTCGGGGAAGAGCCCGAAGAGATCCTGAGCCCCGTTGACGGCATCATCATCGGCCACGCAACCTTGCCTGTCGTGCACCAGGGCGATGCCATGTTCCACATCGCCCACGTCGAAAATCCGGAGCGCGTGGGCGAGCGGATCGAGACGCTGAGCGATGCGATTTACGCAGGCGAACCCGAAGGTTTCGCCGAAGCGCTGCTGGACGAGGACGAGGTGCTTTAGATCAGTCCGGCGTGCTCAAGCGCTTCGTCCACCGCTTTGCGCGAAGCCTCGCTCGCTTCAACAATCGGCAAGCGCACCGATGGTGAGAACCAGTCGTGCACGCGGCTCAATGCGTATTTAACCGGCGCTGGCGAAGCGTCTGAGAACATCGCGTAATGCAGCGGGAACAACCGGTCGTTCAATTCGCGCGCGCGCTTCAATTCGTTATTGTTGATCGCCTCTTGAAATTCCGCACACAATGCCGGTGCGACATTGGCGGTAACCGAAATCGCCCCCCTGCCGCCTGCGGCATTGTGGGGAAGCCACAATTCATCATTGCCTGAAAGCTGGCAGAAATCGCGGCCAATCCCCATGCGGTGGTCAGCAACTCGCGACAGGTCGCCTGAGGCATCCTTGATTGCGACGATCTGCTCTGGATATTTCTTGACCAGCTCAACAACAGTTTCATCTTCAATATCGGTCACCGTGCGACTTGGCACGTTGTAGAGCACGATTGGCAGATCACACTTTTCCGCAAGATAGCTGAAGTGCGCGATCAAACCCGCCTGGCTTGGACGATTATAATAAGGCGCAACGCAAAGTCCCGCTGCCGCGCCTGCTTTCTTGGCAAAGTTCATATGCAAGGCGGCATTGCGCGTATCGTTCGACCCGCAGCCCGCAATCACCGGAACGCGCCCGGCTGCTTGTTCAATACACACTTCAATCACGCGGTGATGTTCTGCATTCGACAGCGTCGAGGCCTCCCCGGTCGTTCCGCAAGGCACCAGCGCCGAAGAACCATTTTCGATTTGCCAATCAACGAGTTTGCGAAAAGCCGCCTCGTCAAACGATCCGTCGCGAAAAGGAGTCGCTAGAGCGGGAATGGAGCCGCTGAACATTGCTAATTTCCTGTATTGAACTTTACTGACAAATTCGATTGAAAGGGAGCGCCCGCCCCCTCTCGTTCAGCGCCTACTAAGGAGCCGACAGGCACTATGTCCAGCATGGTCAGAAATTTGCTTACATCCCCGGTTGCTCTTGCAGCCCTTGCCGCGTGCTCAATCGGCGCTCTTTCAACACCCTCTTCGGCGCAAATGGGCGGATATAACGCGCGCAGCAACATGGTGGCAGGACAGCCGCAATTTGCCGGCGCTGCGATTGCAAAATGGGAACAGCTTCAGGGCAATGGCGAGTTTTCTTTCAGCGATTATGCCGGGTTTGCCATCGCTTATCCTGATTTCCCACGCACAGAAGTCATTCGCACGAAGGCGGAAAATCGCCTCGACGAAGAAGCGCCGTCGCAATCTGAAATCCTTGCATTTTTCGATGCTCATCCCCCACTGACCAATGCAGGTCGCGCGCGTTATGCCTTGGCGCTTGCCGGGGCCCAGCGGGAGGACGCGTTTGAGGTTGCTCGCGAGGCCTGGCGCGGAGGCACGATGTCGGGTCCAGCAGAAGCTTACCTGCTTGGCCTTTACGGATCGCAATTCTCGCCCGCAGATCACGCTGCGCGCATGGACGCGCTCTTGTGGCAGGGCGATGCTGAAGCGGCTGAGCGGCAGATTATCAACCTAGACCCAGCGATGCGCGATATGGCGCTTGCAAGGCTCGCGCTCGTGCGCGGATCAAGCCTGCAAGCCGCCGGTTTGGTCGCACCACAAGGCGCGCTCAGCGATGCTGGCTTCATCTATAATCTGGCGAGTTATTATCTCGACCGGGGTGAGCGGGGCAATGCGGTCAGTCTATTCGAAAACCGCCCGCAATTTGCCGCGCCTGCGTTTAATCCTGAGGCGTTTGTCGGCGTTATGCTTACCGCTGCAAAGGCAGCAAGCGCAACCGATACGGTCAGGATTGCGAGCCGGATTGACGATGTTTTTGCGCCGGGCACAGACATCTCACAAGGCTCCTTCCGTCTGCGCGACCGCTATACTGACCTGATGTGGATGGGCGGCACCAATGCCTTGTGGCGTCTAGGCGACGGGGCGAAGGCAGCGCCGCTGTTTTTCCGCTACGGAGAAGCCGCGCGCACCCCTCTCACCAAATCAAAAGGGTATTTCTGGGCAGGCCGCGCTGCGCGTGCAGCGGGACAAAGCGCTGAGGCCACTCGCTATTTCGAAATGGCGGCTGAGTATCCGCATTATTATTACGGCCAATTGGCGCTGGGTGCATTGGGCCGACCAATGCCGCAATTTGCCGAACTGCCGCAAGTCAATATGACCGCATCCGAGCGCGCCGAATTCGAAGCGCGCCCGCTGGTGAAAGCAATCCGCTCTATCGCGTCCAATCGTCAGAAATGGCAGACTGAGCGGCGTTTCTTCCAGGCGATTGGGGCAAGCGCTGAAACGCCAGATGATGTCGCGGCCCTTGCCAATCTTGCAGCACAAACGGGCCTTCCCGAAATGGCCGTAGTGGTCGGCATGGAAGCAGGCGCGAATGGCATTAAAGGCGTCGAGCGCGCAGGCTTTCCCATTGTGCCGACGCCGCGTGTCAATGACTGGACCATGGCCCACGCAATCATGCGGCAGGAAAGCGAATTTGATCGCACCCGGCGCAGCCATGCAAACGCAGTGGGCATGATGCAGCTTTTGCGCAGCACCGCGCGTGAAGAGGCGGGCATTCTCGGCATTCAATATATGAGCGCCAATCTCACCGAAGACCCGCTCTACAACATCACATTGGGCGATGCGCACTTTGCGCGGCGCATGGACCTGTATGATGGCGCTTATCCGCTGGCGATTGCGAGCTATAACGCTGGACCCGGACGTGTGCGCCAGTGGGTGCGTTTGAACGGTGATCCGCGCTATGGCAGCGTGGATTGGGTCGAGTGGATTGAGAAGATCCCTTCGAACTTCGAAACCCGCTATTACGTCATGCGCGTGATCGGCAATGCGGTGACATATTCGCATATGTATCCGCAACAAGCTGGCTTGCCGCGCACAGTCGATACTTTCCTGCCTTAAGTACCTTTCATGGCGAGCAAGCCTGGTCCCCCCATCACTCCGCAAGGCATGGCGGCGCTTAAGGCGCGCTACGACCATTTGCTCGGCAAAGAGCGCCCCGAGATTGTTGAAATCGTCAGTTGGGCTGCGGGCAATGGCGACCGTTCGGAAAATGGCGACTATCTTTATGGCCGCAAACGGATGCGCGAGATTGACCGCGAGCTTGCCTATCTCTCGCGCCGGATGAAAGCGTGCCGTGTGGTTGACCCTTCGCAACAACCCGACAAGGCGCGCGTGTTCTTTGGCGCGAAAGTAGAGCTCGCCGACGAGGATGATACGCGCAAACACCTCCAGATCGTAGGCGACGACGAACAGGACGCAGGTCAGGGGCGTATCGGTTGGTCGTCCCCTATCGCCAAGGCACTGAAAGGAGCGTCGGTTGGGGATTGCCGCACAGTAAAGCTTCCCGGCGGGCTTAAAGAATGGGAAGTGATGGCGGTAAGCTATGATTAAAACCGGCCTGCCCTTTCTCGCTTTTTTGGCCCTTTCCACGCCCGCTATCGCTCGCGACAGCCTTGGCGTGTATTCCAATTGGGCCGCCTTTCGCGACGACAGCCCATCGCGCTGTTACGCCATCGCCAAACCACGCGGCAGCAACGCATCGGCCTCTTTTGCAAGCATCGCCAATTGGCCAGACAAAGGCGTCCGTGGCCAATTGCATTTGCGGTTATCCCGAAGTGTTGACGAAAAGGGTGAGGCCACACTCACCATCGGTAGTGATACATTCACGCTTGTAGCCAAAGACCGCAACGCATGGGCCAGCGATGCTCGCATGGATGCGCAGATTGTCGCAGCGATGCGCTCTGCTTCACGGATGAGCGTTGCAGCCCGCAGCGCAAACGGATCCCGATTTTCCGATAGCTACAGCCTTTCTGGCGTAGCAACCGCGATGGATGCGGCAACCGTGGGATGCGCAAACAGAGGCTGACAAAGCGCGCAGGCGGCACTATATGGCCGCTCAATCATGGCAGACACCACACTTATGACCATCCCCGGACAGGTTGATCCGGTTCCCGTCGCGCGTGACATCACGCCGCGTGAGGATGGGCGTATTGATCTCATTGGCCTGCCCCGCCCGCGTATTCGCGAGTTGTTTGAAGAAGCGGGACTTGATGCACGGCAAGCCAAGCTGCGCTCCAAGCAGGTGTTCCACTGGCTCTACCATCGTGGCGTCACCGATTTTGACGCTATGACCGATATTGCCAAGACGATGCGCCCGTGGCTTTCAGAGCGCTTTGTGATCGGGCGGCCCAATGTGGTCGAGGCTCAGCATTCCTCGGACGGCACACGCAAATGGCTGCTGCAAACCGATGACGGCCACGATTTCGAAATGGTCTTTATCCCTGATGCGGACAGAGGCACCTTGTGTGTGTCCTCTCAGGTCGGATGCACGCTGAACTGTACCTTCTGCCACACGGGCACGATGCGGCTTGTTCGCAACCTCACGCCGGGTGAAATCGTGGGTCAGGTGATGCTTGCTCGTGATGCTTTGGGTGAATGGCCCAAGGGCGTGATGGATGGGCTGGACGAGTTGGAGGATGCGGGCCACTACACCGCCGATGGACGCCTGCTCACCAACATCGTGATGATGGGCATGGGTGAGCCGCTTTATAATTTCGATTATGTCCGCGATGCGCTCAAACTGGTGATGGATGGCGACGGCCTTGCGCTTTCGAAACGCCGTATCACTCTTTCCACCAGCGGGGTTATCCCCGCGATGGAACGGTGCGGTCAGGAGATCGGGGTAAATCTCGCGGTTTCCCTGCACGCAGTCACCAAGGATGTGCGCGACGAGATCGTGCCTTTGAACAAGAAATACGGGATCGAAGAGCTTCTTCAGGCCTGCGCCGATTATCCCGGCGCCTCCAACGCGCGGCGGATCACCTTTGAGTATGTGATGCTCAAAGATAAAAACGATTCAGACGAGGACGCGCGCGAGCTTGTGCGGCTGCTTAAGAAATTTAACCTGCCTGCCAAGGTCAATCTGATCCCGTTCAACCCGTGGCCCGGTGCAGAATATGAGTGCTCGACACCTGAGCGGATCAAGGCGTTTTCCGATATCGTATTCGAAGGCGGTATCAGCGCGCCCGTTCGCACCCCTCGCGGCCGCGATATTGATGCGGCTTGCGGACAGCTGAAAACGGCGGCGGAGAAAAAGAGCCGCGCGCAAAGGGACCGCGAAGCTGCCGAACAGGCGGCAGCGCAGGTCACGTCGGGCGAGTGAGCATCGACCCTGCCACTTTCGAATTCTACCAATCGGGCGCGCCCCATTTTTCTCTAAGCTCTGCGATCAGCCATTCGCGGCATCTGGATCATTTTCTCGACCAGCTTGAGCCGCGCGCGCGGGTGCTTGAGCTTGGCTGCGGCGCGGGCCGCGATGCGGTTCGCATCATTGAACGCGGGTTTGATCTTGATGCGACCGATGGCGTGCCAGCGATGGTCGAAAAGGCCAATGAACGCCACGATGTGGCTGCGCGGAGGATGCGATTTGACGAGCTGGATGCCAAGGCAGAGTACGACGCAGTATGGGCCCATGCCTGCCTCCTCCATTGCCCTCGCGGCGAATTGCCTGACGTGCTCGCACGCATTCACCGCGCGCTGAAGCCGGGCGGCTATCATTATGCGAGCTACAAGCTGGGGGATGGCGAGGGGCGCGATCTGCTTGGGCGCCTGCATAATTTCCCCTCGCCCCAATGGCTGTTTGACACTTATGATGCCGCCGGATTTAAGACAGTTGCGCACGAAATCTTCGCTGGAAAAGCAAGCGATGGGACGCAGCGCGATTGGTTGGCTCTTACCGTGAGGAAACAATGAAACGCACGTTAGAGGCCATTTGCACTGGCACCGCCCGCCCCTTTAACGGCGCAGAACTCAGCGCATTTGCCAAACGCCCGCGCGAGGGCAAAGTGCAAATTCTCAAAGACGGCCTCGCACCCGATGAGCAAGCCGACCGCAAACATCACGGCGGGCCCGATATGGCGCTCCACCTCTATCCGCTGGCGCATCACGATTTCTGGCGTGGGGAATTGGGCGATATTGCTCTTCTTGATGAACCGGGCGCGTTCGGCTCGAACCTTGCGGTCAGCGACCTTACCGAAGCCGAAGTCCATCTCGGCGACCGCTTTCGCCTCGGCAGCGCGCTCATCGAGATCAGCCAGCCACGCCAACCGTGCTGGAAGATTGAGCATCGGTTTTCCGACCACTGCGATTCCAAAGGCATGGTGGCAAAAATCCTCCAGATGGCACGCTGTGGGTGGTATTTTCGGGTCCTCGAAATGGGCGAAGCAGAAGCCGGAGATGCACTGGAACGCATCGAGCTGGGCCATGAAAACTGGGACATCGCCCGCGCCTCGTCGGTGCTTCACGCGGGGAAAGGTTCGCCCGAAGAGTACGCCGACCTTGCCGCGATGGAGGTGCTTTCTGTCCGTGAGCGGGAACGAGCCAGAAGCCGCTTGAAGTAGCGCGTTCTGCACTCTTCTAGCCTCACTTGGCCCCAATCATGCATCATCTCAGCGGATAAACCATCTCTCGTTGGGAAAGGTTCAGGCTTCTTCGCGATTATGTGGTGTTCGGACTTCCTTCTCCACACTCATAAGGGGAAACCCATGAAGAAGATTGCAACCCTCACAGCGATATCGTTCGCGGCCTTTACGGCTGCCGCCTCTGCGCAGCCAATGGCAGTCACAACAGCAACTCCATCATTCGTCGCGGCTGCCAGCGCAGGTGTGACAATGGATCCCCCACCCCATGCCCGTGCGCTTGGTCGCCGCGCAAAAGATCGCGATCGCATTTATGATAGTCGCGGGCGCTATCTCGAACCGCGCCGACTTCGCCGCGATGATCGCATCTGGCGCGGTGATGACGGACGGTATTATTGCAAGCGCGACAATGGCACGACCGGCCTAATCGTAGGTGCGGGATTGGGTGCACTCGCAGGCAGGGCAATCGACACACGCGGCGATCGTACAGTCGGCACACTTCTTGGCGGTGCATTGGGAGCAGTCATCGGACGCGAAATTGATCGGGGCGAACTGCGCTGCCGTTGAGACGGGATTATGTGAGGTGTTTCTTTAGCTGAGCGCCCCGCCCCTACTCACAATCTGGCAACGCCCGCCAATCCACGCGTCGCCGCTCTCATCCTGCTCGCACCGGACAAGGCCGTTTGCGCCCACCTTGCGCCCCTGCCCTGCGGTATAGCTGCCTTGGGCCAGCCCGTTTTCGAACAGGTGGATGGCAACCCCTGCGTTAAAACTGCCTGTCACCGGGTCTTCGTTGAGGCGTCCGAGCGCATCGGCAAAGAATGCGCGCAGTTCCCAATCGCGTTCAAATCCTGCCTCGTGCGGGCCAGCGATACCGACATCCGTGCCCACGGGCGCTATGGTCACTGGAGCAGCGGCGAGCACATCATCTGCTGATTTAAGACGCAATAGCTGCCATTTGGGGCCGTTGACGACGTGCACTGCCTCAATGACGGCGGCTTCATCGACACCAGTAAGCGTAATGGCTGCGGCGCGCTCCTCATCGGTCAAAGGTTCATGCTTGAGAAGCGGTGGCGCCTTGAACGCGAGGCTTTCGCCCTCCACACGGATGTCAACAAGGCCGATGCCGCATTCCTGCACCACCCTTCCCTCGCCCTTGGCGATCCCACCTGCCTCTAACCATGAATGGCACGAGCCAAGCGTTGGGTGGCCTGCAAAAGGCAGTTCGCCGCCCGGGTAAAAGATACGCACCCGGTAATCCGCGGCAGGATCAGTGGGCGGCAGGAGAAAAGTCGTTTCGGAAAATCCAAGCCAATTGGTGAAGGCCTGCATTTCTTGGGCGCTCAGATCATCACCCCCATGCACCACCCCAAGCGGGTTGCCCGAAAGCGGCCCGTCACAAAACACATCAATCAGATCACAGGTCGGCATATGAAAAATTCCCTTTGCCTGTAACCTTATGGCGGCTTCGTGCGTTACGCTAGGCAAGCGTGCGATTTTCTGTTTCTAAGGATATTATGACCAAGCCAGCCGTTCTTATCACCGGAAGCGCCACTCGCCTTGGTGCCGAGATCGCGCGTGGGTTTGGCAAGGCTGGTTGGCACGTGGTGATCCATCACCTTACCTCGGATGATGAGGCTGAGGCGCTTCAATCTGAATTACCGAGCGCAGAGACGGTGTGCTGCGACCTTGCCGATCACGATGCTGCGGTTCGTTTGATAAAGGGCCTGTGTGCAAGGCTGCCCGAATTTCGATGTCTCATCAATTCTGCCTCGATTTTCCAATATGACAATGCACGTGAAATTGAGCCGGATAAATATCAGCAAGCGATGCGCATAAACGCGCTTACCCCTGCTTTGATGACGCAGCATTTTCTCGCCAGTGCGAGGAGTGCGGCAACGCGCTGCGCAATTCAGGTGACCGATATGAAGCTGGAGAACACGAACCCGGATTTCTTCAGCTACACCATGTCCAAACACGCGCTTGCCTCAACCATTCGAATGTTCGCCAAGGATGCAGGCGACCAAGCGCGCATTTACGGTATCGCGCCCGGCGCGATCCTTCCCAGCCACGATCAGAGCGAAGACGAAACCGACACCAGTCATAAGATGAACCTGCTGGAGCGAAAGACCGGAGCAGATGAAATTGTCGACGCGGCGCTCTTCCTCAGCACAGGCGCGCTCAAAAGCGGCTCGACCCTATTTGTTGATAGCGGTCAACACCTGCTCGATCAGCCGCGCGATGTGATCTATCTCGCAAGGGAAGAGGCGTGATGAAGCGCCACGCGCTTTCTACGCGCCTCTGGCACTGGATAAACGCGCTCGCCTTTGTGGTGCTGTTTATGTCCGGCCTCAACATCTCCAATGCGCACCGCGCACTTTACTGGGGCGACTATGGCTATGATATGAGCGAAGCGTGGCTGATCGTTGCGCGGTTCCCATCGTGGATGACGATCCCTCAGAGATACGACCTCGCCGAAGCGCGCGATTGGCATAACCTATCGGCATGGGCGTTCGCGCTTGGTCTTCTTGTCATGTGGGCGACGAGCCTTTTGAACCGCCATTTCGCCCGTGACATCGCGACCAGCCTTGAAGATTGGCGACCCGACGCGTGGAAAGCCGCGATCAAGGAACACACGCGCCCCGGCGATCATGGCGATCGCTCCTATAATGCGGTTCAGAAGATCACTTATGGCCTCGTGCTCGGTATTGGCCTGCCGATGATGATTGCCACAGGCCTTGCGATCAGTCCGGGATTTGAGGTGGCCGCGCCTTGGCTTGTTGATGCGTTTGGAGGGAGGCAAAGCGCACGGTCCTTGCATTTCATTTGTGCCTGGGGGCTCGCGGGATTTGTCGCCTTGCATCTGTTTATGGTGCTGTGGTCCGGCCCGGTAAAGCAGATTGGCCGCATGATCACCGGAGGACGCCGCGAGGGAGATACCAATGCCTGATTTGAAACGCCGCTCGCTTCTGGCTGGCCTTGCCGCTATGCCTGCCGCCGCCTGCACCGAGCTTGCCGAGACAAAGCCCGCGGGCGATCTGTTCGATGCCGCCGAAGACTGGCACCGCACCGCCCACCGCAGACTTGCCGCGCGTCAGGCATTGGCGCCTGAGTACGCCCCCGACGAACGCTCTCCCGATGTAAAAGGCAATGGCACGGTGAGCATAGAAACGCCCGAATATCAGGAGCAGTTGGCAAAGGGTTTTGCCGACTGGCGATTAGCGGTGCGCGGCTTGGTCGACAATCCGCTGAGCCTCTCGCTGGCCGACCTCAAAGCCCTCCCTCAACGCACTCAGATCACCCGCCATGACTGTGTCGAAGGATGGAGCGCGATTGGCGAATGGAAGGGGCCGCTGCTTTCCGACCTCCTCGACCGAGCACGAGTCAGTGAAAAGGCCAACTTCATCGTCTTTCGCTGCGCCGATGTGCTCTACAACCGCGACTATTACGAGAGCGTCGATATGGTCGATGCCTATCACCCACAAACGATCATCGCGCATGAGTTGAACGGCGAGCCTCTGCCTGAAAAGAACGGCGCTCCCTTGCGGGTTCGAATCGAGCGCCAACTGGGCTACAAGCACGCCAAATATCTGACCGCCATCGAAGCGGTTGCGAGCTTCGATGACCTATATGGCGGCAAAGGTGGCTTTTGGGAGGATATTGGTGACTATCAATGGTATGCGGGGATCTAAGCCCTACTCCGGATAAACGCGGTTCATCGCCTCCCAGCACTCCTCAACGATCTCTTCGAGGACATCGAGGTCAATGTCCGCCAGGTTGTTTACGTAAACACAGCTCGCGCCTGTTTTGTGCTTGCCCATCTGCTCCAGTAGCGCGTCCACCTTCGCGCCCGTCGCCTCATCGCAATAGCGGCCCATGAGATAAAGCGAGTGCTTTGCTTTGCGAGGGCTAAAGCCCGTGCGGCACATATCGCCCTCGCGCCCGCTGTCATATTTGTAGTGATAGCTACCATAGCCGATGATTGAAGGGCCCCACATCTGCGGCTCTTGCCCTGTCACTTTGCGAAAAAGCGCATCGAGAACGCGCGCATCGTCGCGCTTTGATTGAGGCTCCACTGCCTCAATAAACGCATCTACGGACACCTTGGTCGGCTTTGTCTTGTTCTCTGCCATTGTCGCCCCCCTCCAAATGGTTTCAGTCAGCAATTGACATCCTACCACATCACAACGCACATTCGCATCCTCATCAGCAGAAGGGGACTGCTCAGAGATATGTGGCTGCTCGACAAATTTTTGAACAAGGCGATCAAGCATGGAAAGCTGATCGTCACCGACCACGATGGCACGCAATACACCTATGGCCCGGGCGGCGAATATGATCCGCTTATCGGAGGGCGCGCTGGCCCAATCCGTATCAAGCTGACCCATAAGAAAGCCGCTAATCACATCGTGCGCTATCCGCAAATGGGCGCGGGCGAGGCGTTCATGTGGGGCTGGCTCGTGGTCGAAGAACCGCACGACATCCGCGACATGATCTTGTTCATCACCATGAATGCAAAGCGCATGGGCGACAATATGCTCAAGGCCAAGGGCCCGCTTCGCAAGGGGCTCCAGCGGGTGAAAGCAGCGATTGACGGCATCAATCTGCGCAGTTCTGCCAGAGCCAATGCCGAACACACCTACAACTTGACGCGCGAGCTTTATGAACGCTTCCTCGACGAAGATCGCCAATACACGATGGCCTATTACCGCGAGGATGATCCGACCAAGACGAGCCTCGAACAGGCGCAGATGGACAAAAAAGCGCACCTTGCCGCCAAGCTTTACATGAAGCGGCCCGAGGACAATGGCGGCAAGCCCATGCGCGTGCTTGATATTGGCTGTGGCTGGGGCGGTTTCGCTCTGTACCTCAACAAGATGTACGATTGCGAAGTGGTGGGCGTCGCGCTCGCGCCCGACCAAGTCGCCTTTTCGAACGAGCGCGCGAAAGAGCTTGGCGTTGATGACAAGGTCAAGTTCGAGCTGTGCGATTACCGCGACGTTGAGGGCGAGTTCGACCGCATCTCCAGCGTCGGGCTGCTCGAGCACGTGGGCACCATCCACTATCCGCAATTCTTCGAGCACACCAACCGGCTGCTCAAGAACAACGGCGTGATGATCTCGCATTGTTGCGGGCGGTCGGGAGCACCGGGTTACACCGATGCCTGGACCCGCAAATATATCTTCCCCGGTGGCTATATCCCTGCCCTCTCCGAGCTCGTGACCGAAAGCGAGAAGTTCGGCTGGCAGGTAACCGATGTCGAAGCCATGCGCTTCCATTACAGTCACACGCTTCAGGAGTGGTACAACCGCACCGTTATGCACCGTGAGGAAATCACGCAGATGTATGACGAGGTGTTCTACCGGATGTGGCTCTTCTATCTTGCCGGGGCCGAACAATCCTTCCGCAATGGGACGATGATCAACTGGCAGCTGCAATATGTGAAGGACCGCGAGGCGATACCGATGACGCGCGAATATATGGAAGCCGAAAGCGCAAGGCTTCGCGAAATCGGCGAGATCCCCAGCTGGCGCTTTGATCCGGGGCTGAAAGAGGCGGCGGAATAACTCACTCGGCGGCTTTGGAAGGCCTGTAAATCGGCCCAAATCCCAGCAGCGCTGCGCCCACGAACGGCGCTGCGACCACCCATATCCGAAGGCCCGTGATGCCTTCAGGGCTCGCAATTGTGATGCCAGCGGTGCAGCCAAGGCCGATGCAGATCAGCAATACACCCGCTACTACCCGCGCGCGCGGCACAGTTCGCCCGCCTCTGATCGGGGTGAAGGTGCGTTCGTGCCGGGCAAAGATGCCGATCAGGGGCAATGTCGCAAGGATATAGATCGCCAACCAAAGCGGCCTTGTCGCCCACCATTCAGCCGTGCCCGGCACGCTGTCGAGGCCGACTCCGCCAAGCGCGATCCATACAAATGTCATCACCAGCACAAAGGCAGTGAGGTGCCACAGGAAAACGGTCATGATCATACCGTTCATCAACACGGTCGCTGTCCAGAGCCGGACGTTGTCGAGCATTCGCCTGCCCAGCGGCTCCAACGCCAGCACCAGCCCCACCTGCACCACGCCCAGCGCCAGAAGGGCGAAAGTCGGCGGGAGCGAATTTGAAAATCCGTCGGGCGCTGACACCATGGAGACGGGATAGAAGCCATAGACGGTGACAGAGACGAGCACAGCGAGCCCGACGATGAACCAAGCTGCCGCAAACGCGGGACTTCTGAACCGCCCTTCCTGCCAAGCGAAACCCAATTGGTGGATCGCGAGGAACACCCAAAGGAAATTGGTGAAGCTGATATAGGGTACGCCATAGGCGAAGCGCAGGTAATCAACCCCCAGAACCAGCGGAAAGTAAACCGCGAAGCTCGCCCAGCCAAACCGCTTCCACGCGCGCATCGCAAGCGGTGTGCAGGCCGTTACCAAGAGGTACACCGCAAGGAACCAGACCGGGATAAGCGCCGCTTCGGTCGCCATACGAATCTGATCGCGCGGGAAACCCACTTGCGTCAGCACAACGGCGATGACTGCCCAGACGAGCAGCACCGGAAAAGTAGGCGCAATCAAGCGCTGAACTCGCGCGGCGAGCCAATCGCGGTAGACGCCTGTCTGTCCGGGGGAGGCTTTTCGCAACGTCCCTTGCCAGCTGACCGCATTGGAATATCCGCCAACGAGGAAAAACACCGGCATTACCTGAAACGCCCAAGTCAGCCAGTGTGTCCACTGCGAAATTTCGATCAAGTCGCCGCGTTGCAGCGCGCCTGCCTCATCGACATAAAGCCCGGCCATCAACCAATGGCCGAACACCACCGCAAGAATGGAGATCGCGCGCAGAAGATCGACCCAGCGATTGCGCTCCGGCGGTGTCATGTCCGCCATTTCGCGCGCTTTGTTCCACATAGCGGTCCTCAATTTACTTTCTTCACAGAGTTGCGATGTCCCATATTCAGCTCAGGTCAATTGCGAACTTTATCTCATCACTTACGGCTGACCTGCGCCCACCCCCCTGCGGGTGACGGGCACAAGCTTGCGATCGCCGTCGCGTATCTGAATATGCGTGTGGTCGGTGATGCCGGGATAAATCCGCTGAATGCCTTGCGTGTTGCCAATGGCCGTTTTGCCAGCTTCGACAGAGCTACCAACGGTGATGCCGGGCAACGGCTTCACATAAAGGACTTTTGTCTCAAAACCGCTGTCGATCAGGTTCTTGATCACGATAGCTTTCAGATCGCCGTTTCTTTCTTTGTCGGAGTAGCAATCGGTTATGCGGTCGATCCGGCCTGTGACAGGGCTGGTGATCAATGTTCCCGGCAGCGCTGCAAAGTCGACACCTGCATGCCGGCGATGTCTGCCGCGCGAGGCACCAAAGGCACCATTGCCCCAGCCATCTTGCCCGCGCACCTGAGCGCCGGGAAAGGGTGCAGAGATTTCATAATTGACTGGCTGACCCGGCCAGATAGGACGATCACGGTAGGCGACAGCGGCCTCCATGAACTTTGTAATGGTAGAAAGCTTGAGATCATCATCGGTCAGGAGCGCTTCAAAAAACTCCATGACCTGTGGCTCGTAATCGGGCTCAACCTGAGATGGCACGCCATCCCCGTCTGTGAGGACAAATCCCTCTTCGGAGGACCACTGTCCACCAATCGCGCACTCATCGTCTGGTGGCAAATCCTTGGTACGCTCTTCCAGTTCGGTCGCGCTGATTTCACCCTGATCATATTTGCGCTGCCATTTCTTGCGTTCAGAATTAACCCCGCAGGCGGTAGCAAAAAAGAAATTGAACTCGGTCTTGACGTTACGCCAAAACTGTTCTGCTTCCCTATCGGTGTTCGCTTTCAGGACCGTGAGGCCTGTATCAATTTCGCGCTTGGCGTTGGTTAGAAGATCATCAGCTGCCTCAAGCGCATCACCGATAACCTCGCCAGCCGCCTCAACACCGTCCTTTGCCGCCTCGAAGGTATTCTCAACAATCTTTCCCGGTGCCTTGAGGTCGCCCTTCACGTCGGCCTCGACGTGGACGATCTTGACCTTGGGTATCTTGACCTCAGGAAGCTTGGGTTTGGATATTTTGACCTTCGGCAGACGAATCTTTGGACGCTTGATCTTAATCTTGAATGGCATTGGTCCCCACTGAATTTGCAGGACATTCTTGTTTGAGATGCGGTCGCTCATGTCAATAGAGCGATGCGTCAAAGCTTTTATTGTGGCTTGCAAATCCATTGGCGCATTGCGCAAGGCGCGCCGCATTGCTAGCCGCCCGTCAGGATTAAAAATTGGGAAAATAAGCCTGTGTCCAACGTGAAGAAAGTTGTCCTTGCCTATTCCGGCGGCCTCGACACCTCTGTCATCGCCAAATGGCTGAGCGTGGAGCGCGGGCTTGAGGTCGTGACCTTCACCGCCGACCTTGGCCAAGGCGAAGAGATCGAGCCTGCTCGCGACAAGGCCCGCAATATGGGCATACCCGACGAGCACATCTTTATCGAAGACCTTCGCGAAGAGTTCGTGCGCGATTTCGTATTCCCGATGATGCGCGCCAATGCGCGATATGAAGGCGACTATCTGCTCGGCACCTCGATTGCGCGCCCGCTTATCTCCAAGCGCTTGGTCGAGATTGCGCACGAAACGGGTGCTGACGCGATCGCTCACGGCGCGACGGGCAAAGGCAATGACCAAGTGCGCTTTGAGCTTTCCGCCTATGCGCTTGACCCGTCGATCCAAGTCATTGCCCCTTGGCGTGAGTGGGATCTGACCTCCCGCACCGCTCTTATTGCATGGGCCGAAGCGCACCAGATCAAGGTCCCAACCGACAAGCGCGGTGAGAGCCCGTTTTCGACCGATGCGAACCTCCTCCACACCTCGTCCGAAGGAAAAGTACTCGAAGATCCGTGGGAAGAGACGCCCGATTACGTCTATTCGCGCACCGATCACCCTGAAAATGCGCCCGATACCCCGGAATATATCGAAATCGGCTTTGAGCGCGGCGATGGCGTGTCCTTGAACGGCGAGGCGATGTCGCCGGCAACGCTGCTCACTGCTCTCAATGAGCTGGGCCGCAAACATGGCATTGGCCGCCTCGACCTCGTTGAAAACCGCTTTGTCGGGATGAAGTCGCGCGGGATGTATGAGACACCGGGCGGCGAGATTTACGCCGTCGCACACCGCGGTATCGAACAGATCACTCTGGACCGAGGCGCAGCGCACCTCAAAGACGAGTTGATGCCCAAATACGCTGAGCTCATCTACAACGGCTTCTGGTTCGCGCCAGAGCGCGAGATGTTGCAGGCAGCCATCGACCTCTCTCAGGAGAAGGTCACCGGGACCGTGCGCGTACGCCTCTACAAAGGGCTTGCCAGCGTTGTTGGCCGCAAATCGCCGCACTCGCTCTATTCCGAGGCGCACGTCACTTTTGAAGACGATGCAGGCGCTTACGATCAGCATGACGCGGAAGGTTTCATCAAATTGAACGCCCTTCGTCTGAAGCTGCTCGCGCAAAGGGATCGATAGACGCAAGCGGTATTTTTACGCAGTTCGGTCGGCGGGTTCGCTCTGATCCGGAGCAGCTTTGCCGAGTCGAACTCAGCCTGTGTCGCAGGCGCGCAATTTCGCAAAAGTGTCACTATTAGAAAATAACCAAGCGGCACTCCCAAAAGCCGCATCGGTTCCCGCTTGCACCAAGTAAAAGCGACGAGCCGTTGAGTTGTCCACCGCTCTCCACAAGTGATCTTGGGAAAAGTGGATAAGTCGCTCTTGCCAGCCTTGCGAAAAGCGGAATCGAGGCGCACTTTCAACTTGTCTTCGGGACGAGAAAGCTCTGGAAAAAAGAACCGCAAGGAACTGATTTCACGAGGTTTTTCTCAAAACAAAGACACGGTGGCTGCTGTCCACGCTGGTCTTGAGAGATGGAGTGCACAAAGCTCACGCCAAGTGCAAGTCAGATCGTTTGAAAGACAAGCGAAGCAAAGCAACCGTTCATGGCCGTCATAATGGCTGGCAATAGCTGTAGGAAAGAGCGCTTGCACGCGAGTGGGAGCAATCGGAACGACCAGCGTTTGACTTGCCAGATATCAGGTGACGGTCTCGGCGATGCCCAACGGCAGGCTGGACGCGAGAGTGGTGGCTTTGGCCACGACAGGAGCGAAGGCAAGGCACAAGGCAAAGCCGGATGCCGGCGCGAGCGTCGGTGGAAGGACCGCGAAGCAAAGCGGCACCGAAAGACGCTGATCCTGCAAGGGTGATGCGAGAGACGGAGCAGCTGGACGCGGGCGATACACCGGGTGCCAAGTGCGCTCTGGTACACAACGCAGGAGGGGAGGCTTGCCCAAACCGAATGCGGACATGAACCAAGCGACCACGCGCAGGTGAGAGTGGGGTCGGCAGCAATGCCGGCCCCATTTGCTTTTGCGACCCTCCTGCTTGCGCCCTCCTGTTTGCGCCCCTCCGGCTTGCGACCCTCCCTTCACCACCATCGCTCCACCTCTGCAATCGCACCGATCATCGTTAACCTGCCCTGATTTCGCGCCGGGTAGCTGCCCTGAGTTGGCGCTTTTGCCCGCCATCGTGTATGCCTCGCCGCACAAACGCGGTGTGATGGGAGAGCAAACTGTGACCAATCCTGCACTCAAGGCTGCACGCCTGGCCTTTGCTGGCGCGGTGTGCCTTGCCTCCTCCCTTGCCTCTCTTGGCGCCTCAGCCGCGAGCGACACTGACGATGCGCGCACTGAACTCTCTGCCAGCTTCCCTGCCCCGACCAGCTCAGCATCGGACTTCACCGACGAGTTTGAGAGCCTGCTTGAGCCGGTCACCACCACCTCCCCTGCGCAAAGCATCGACATCCCCGCTCACGCGGTTGACCTCAGCACTTTTGAGCCCCCGCGCCCTCCTGTACCCAGCGTGGTTCAGGATCTTGGCACAGGGGTCGCATCATTTTATGGCCGCCGTTTTCATGGCCGCCTTACCGCCAATGGGGAGCGGTTCGATATGAACGCCATGACCGCCGCGCATAAGACGCTGCCGTTTGGCACCCTCGTGCGCGTTACCAATCCGCGCAATGGTCGCTCGGTCGTAGTTCGCATCAATGATCGCGGACCCTTTGTTAAAGGGCGCACCATCGACGTATCCCGCGCCGCCGCGAAAGAGCTTGGCATGATTGCGCGCGGTCATGCCCGGGTTGAGCTTGATATTATCGAGTAGGGGGTCGCTAAAACCGCCTGTCACCGTGTTCGTTTGAGACACTTGAGACACTGTCCAGACACTCAAAATCCTCTTCGTCCATATCGTCGGCGTAATACGCCTCCATATCCTCTTTCAGCTCGGCGATGAGGGCGTCCATATCGGTCTCCCTTTCGGGGAGTAGCGCCAGCTCCGCCACCTCAAAGTCAAAGCCGTCCGCTGCAACGGCGACGCTGTGTGTCTTCTCCAACCGGTCAAGCCGCCCAAGATGCGCAAGCAACAGCCGCGCATCATAGCGCGTTCGCGTGGCGACTTCCTCCCCGTGGTAAAAGACGCTTTCCTGCGTGCCATTCAGCGCGCGGTCGGCAAGCACCTCTTCCACCACAGAGCGCGCATGAAGCAGCGCCGCGTCCCAAAGCTTGCGAAAGGTAGGACAAGCCCGCCGCATCCGATAAGCAGTCGCCCGCGCCACCCCCACAGCCTTCGCCGCGCTGCGCACATTGCCCCACTCGGCCAGAGTGGTGAGAAACTTCGCCTGAAGCGCACGCGGGAAAGCGCGGGTGGAAACGGGAGTATTGGTTGCAAGGTTTGCTGTGTTGGCGAGATCGGTCATGGGAAGGCTCCGGGGTTCAAATCAGGGGGCGTTAACGCCGGTGCTAACCGCCGCAAGGCCGACTGGCCGTCGCGCCTAATGGCGCGGAAAGCCAAGCGGACGGATGTCCGCGCCGGCGCTTGAGGCAAAACAAAAACGCGGGGAGATGGCCCATTTAGGCGAGATTGGTGGTGTAGGAAAATGGGCTAGCGGTCACCCCCAACCCGTCACCCCGGCGTAGGCCGGGGTCTAGAGCAGCCAAGCGCAATCAGACCAAAGAAGCTGGATCCCGGCCTACGCCGGGATGACGGGGTTGCATTTTGAAGAGCCGAACCACCCGACCCGTTCGTCCTGAGCCTGTCGAAGGACGCGCGCGAGCCCGAAGGACAGCACCCAACCCAAGCCCACCCCCAACCCCTCCCGCTTGCGGGAGGGTAGCGAGACTTCGCAAGCCTCTAGGCGAGCGCTAGTCGCAGCGGGATGGGTGACAAGGTTTGTGAACTCAAGTACTCACTGTTCCATCCGTATCGCATGACGGCCGAGACCTAGTTTGGGCCATCAATAGCAGTGACGCGATCAATATCGAATTCACAAGAGTTTTTTACAACGTGAAAACCCGCGCGATACTGCTTCATAGCTTTGTCTTTAGCTTTCCTGACGAATGTGTCGAATCTCGGGTACTTCGAACATACGATAAGAAACCCTATATTCTGCTTCAGCAGAGGGGTGACCTCCGGGTGGTCAACGCTTGCAAACAGTTGATCGCACGCATGCGAGACATCGGAGCCTTTTAATTCGATCATTACGGAATGATCATCTTTCCGCGAAACTAGATTGTCACATCGAATACCCTCGGTGACCAAGCAACCATCAATTTCCGAGACCTCAAAATCTACGCGCTCTTCATTTCTGAAAACTGCCTTTCTCTTGTTTTGCTCCACCTTAACTCGGCTATGCGTCACGGTTTCAGTACACATCAGATCTGAGACTCCAACATCAAGAGAGATGAGTACTGGCGCGAAATGTCCTCGGATATTTGATCTAAATAGCTGCCATCGATCAGGCCGTCGTCATCCAAAATATCCAGCATCTCTCCGTCTGCTAACGCGTAGGCTCCTACTTCCTGACTTTCCAGCCAACACTCCCTCGGCACAACCTCGTTGATCTTGTTGTTTACCTTTTTGCGTCGAGCAAGCTGACCAGCTTTAATAAAGACATTGATTTTGCTCATAATGTAGGGACTATGAGTCGTTAGTATTACCGATCTGTTTGAACGCTCCGATGTTAGAGAGCTGATAATGTACTCCATCAAAAGACTTTGTGCGGAGGGGAAGAGGTGAGCTTCAGGTTCCTCAATATATATGAGCTCTCGCGACCTTGAGCGATCACCTCGCGCCGACGAGCGGAGGACGTCGAGCTGAGAAAAATACTCGAGCATCGACCACATGGGCAATAGCTCTTGCTGGCCGCTCGAAAGTGCGGTGAATGGAATCTTTCGCCCACCGCTTGCCTCGACAAATTCGAATTCGTTTTCCTCTTTCAACACCCCTCCGAAGACCCGCTCTTGAAACTCGTCTCTTCGGTTCGATACATCTTCGGGCAAGGGTCTTCTCATCCGAAGTCTCATTATCGAATTCCGATCACGAAGACTTGCGTAGAGCTTTGCAAAGCGAAGAGTTACTGGATCAAGATGGCCACTGCCTTCAAATCCAGCCACAAAGCGTCCTAAGCTGGTGAAAAACGCACGTCCCGCCGGAATGAACACTTGAGAAGACACATAGTCTTCGCCGAGTTTCTTAGCGATCCTAGCTCCCAATTCGTCTCGAACACGATATGTTGTTTCGATGCTACGATCGTAAGCGCTATCGTCATCGAGACTGAGCTTTTTTGCGGCCTCAAATTCACGCTTGCTTCGGTTGAATTGCTTAGAAAACCAGTCAGAAAAGCTAACGGTCACTTCATCGCTAAGTTGTCCGCCAGACCGACGCCTCAGAATGCGTGCGGTAAAGTCCCCGGCTGTGTAAGTAATATTGAAGCGTTTGTTGCCCCAGGCCGATGGGGGAAACCACTTAACAAATGACTTGCTAATTGATTTTTTGAAAAGTTCCTCCGAGTCACCACGTTCTGCAAATTCATAATGCTGCGAGAGTATATCGACAAAAAAATAGAAAAGCTTGGTTGTTACGCTCTTACCGCTTCCTTGCGGGCCGACGATAATAGTCACCGGCGAGGTTTCGAACTCTAAATATTCGATACATGAGAATTGGCTAACAGTGAGATAGGGCATAAATACCTCGATTGATCACAACCCAAGAAGTTCAGGCGGAGCATGCGTGCTAGATTATCAAGGAATGCTACCGCAACCAATCTTTTCCAACCCTACCCCGCCCCCACCTTCGCCCGCTCCAACATCGGCCGCAAGTACTGCCCCGTAAAGCTCCGCTCAACCTGCGCCACCTCTTCCGGTGTCCCGCTCGCCACCAACTCACCACCGCGCACGCCGCCATCTGGGCCCAAGTCCAGAATATGGTCTGCGGTTTTGATCACGTCCAGATTGTGCTCAATCACAACGACCGAATTGCCTTGTTCGACAAGGCGGTGGAGCACTTCCAGAAGCTTCCTCACATCCTCAAAATGCAGGCCCGTGGTGGGCTCATCAAGGATATAGAGCGTCTGGCCCGTCGAACGCTTGGCCAATTCCTTGGCCAGCTTCACGCGCTGCGCCTCTCCCCCCGATAGCGTGGTGGCCTGTTGGCCGACTTTCACATAGCCAAGCCCCACCTCGCACAGCATTTGCATCTTGTCGCGGATGGGGGGGACGGCTTTGAAGAATTCGGCGGCATCCTCAATCGTCATGTCGAGCACGTCTGCGATGGAGAAGCCTTTGAACTTCACCTCCAATGTTTCGCGATTATAACGCTTTCCGCCGCATTCCTCGCACGTCACGTAAACGTCGGGGAGGAAGTGCATCTCAATCTTGCGCACGCCGTCGCCCTGACACGCTTCGCACCGGCCGCCTTTGACGTTGAAGGAGAAGCGGCCCGGTTTGTACCCGCGCGCCTGGGATTCCGGGAGGCCGGCGAACCAGTCGCGGATCTGGGTGAAGGCGCCGGTGTATGTTGCGGGGTTGGAACGCGGGGTGCGGCCGATGGGCGATTGATCGATCTCGATCACCTTGTCGCAATGTTCGAGGCCGGTGACCTTGTCGTGCTTGCCAGCGATAACGCGCGCGCCGTTCAATGTGCGCGCCGCGGCGGCGTAGAGCGTGTCGATGGTGAAGGACGACTTGCCCGAACCCGATACGCCGGTGATGCAGGTAAACGTGCCAAGCGGGATGGAGGCGGTGACGTTCTGAAGATTGTTCGCCTGCGCCCCGTGGACGGTGAGTTCAAGGCCATTGCCCTTGCGCCGCTGTGACGGGACGGCGATTTCGCGCCTGCCGGTCAGGTAATCGGCGGTAAGCGACTTCTTCGACTTCATGATCTGTTTAAGAGTGCCCTGCGCCACGACTTCGCCGCCGCGCACCCCTGCGCCCGGGCCAAGGTCAACGATATGGTCGGCGGTGCGGATGGCGTCTTCGTCATGTTCGACCACGATCACCGTATTGCCCAGATCGCGCAGGCGTTTGAGCGTTTCGAGCAGCCGGTCATTGTCGCGTTGGTGGAGGCCGATGGATGGTTCATCCAGCACATAGAGCACGCCGCTGAGGCCGCTGCCGATCTGGCTGGCGAGGCGGATACGCTGGCTCTCCCCACCCGAAAGCGTGCCGCTGGTGCGGTCGAGGTTGAGGTAGTCGAGCCCGACATTGTCGAGGAAGCCCAGCCGTTCATTGATCTCTTTAAGGATGGGCCGGGCGATCTGCTGTTGCTGATCTGTCAGATGTTCGTCGAGGTCAAGGAACCACGCCTTCGCATCGGCGACGCTCATCTTGACCGGCTCTGCGATGTCGGTCGGGCCCTTGGCCGACGGTATCTTCACGCTAAGCGATTTTTCATTAAGGCGTTTGCCCCCGCACGCTTCACACGGTTGGGCAGTCTGGAACTTTGACAGCTCCTCCTGCATCCACGCGCTTTCGGTTTGGGCAAGGCGTCGGTTGAGATTGCCGATGACGCCCTCGAACGCTTTGTTGACGGTGTATTCCTTGCGCCCGTCCTTGAACGTCAAAGGCACCGGCATACCGCCCGTGCCGTGCAAGATGATGAGCTGTTGGTCGGGCTCCAGATCGCGCCACGGCGTGTTGATGTCGAAGTCATAGGCCTTCGCAAGGCTGGTCAAAACCTGCATATAATAGGGCGATGGCGGGTTGGACTTCGCCCACGGCGCCACCGCGCCTTGTTTCAAGGTCAGCGCTTCGTTCGGGATGACGAGCTGCGGGTCGAACAACTGCTTTTCACCAATCCCGTCGCAGGTAGGGCACGCGCCTTGAGGGCTGTTGAACGAGAACAGGCGCGGTTCGATCTCTTCGATGGTGAAACCGCTGACGGGGCAGGCGAATTTCTCGGAGAAAACAATGCGGTTGGCGGGGATGCCCGCCCCCTTCATCGCTCCTCCAGACGCATCCTCACCCTCACGCCCCGGCACAACGCCATCAGCAAGGTCCACATAGGCCAGCCCCTCAGCCAGTTTCAGCGCTGTCTCAAACGAATCCGCCAGCCGCGTTTGCAGGCCGTCTTTGACCGCGATCCGGTCAACCACCACCTCGATGTCATGCTTGAACTTTTTATCGAGCGCGGGCGCTTCCTCGATCGGGTAAAGCTCCCCATCGATACGCACGCGGGTAAAGCCCGCCTTCTGCCATTCGGCCAGCTCTTTGCGATATTCGCCCTTGCGGCCCCGCACGACAGGCGCGAGCAAATAGGCACGCGTCCCCTCTGGCAATTCCATCACCCGGTCGACCATTTGCGAAACGGACTGCGCGCTAATCGGCTCACCCGTAGCTGGCGAATAGGGCACGCCCACCCTCGCCCACAAAAGCCGCATATAGTCGTAAATCTCAGTCACCGTTGCGACGGTTGAGCGCGGGTTGCGACTGGTCGTCTTCTGCTCAATCGAGATCGCAGGAGAAAGCCCGTCGATATGCTCGACATCGGGCTTTTGCATCATCTCAAGGAATTGGCGCGCATAAGCCGACAAGCTCTCAACATAGCGGCGCTGCCCCTCGGCATAGATTGTATCGAAGGCGAGCGAAGACTTGCCCGAGCCAGACAGGCCCGTCACCACGATCAGAGCATCGCGCGGCAGATCAATATCGACGCCTTTAAGATTGTGCTCCCGGGCACCACGAACAGAGATTTTTGTAAGAGACATTGCGCATCCAGATGGTGACGGTTGGCCGTCGTGTCCAGTGAGAACGTCAGGCCGGGCAACACAGTTCCTTGTTCTCTATACGTTCTTCAATTTCAAGCCAAGGTCAAGCCGTGGATCGGCGTAACGGCCAGCAATTTGATTTTTCCGGGCGCCAGCGCCAGGCGCAAGCAGCACTTACCGCTCAGCTTTCTACAAATTGTAGTGACGAGCAATCAAAGTGACGCGCGGACCTTGCTCTTTGTACACCTTGACCCGCCAATGCGATGCAAGTTAAGCACCGAAAAATACGAAATTTTTTAATCAGGTCCGACTTTTGAGCATTATTCCCGATATTCCCAAACCACAGATCGCGCCAAATCGCAGTGGTGAGATTGATATATTCGCATCGCAATTTTTCGGACCGGACGAAATCATTTACGGCGTCGGCGATTTTATTCGCCTCTATTCATCAGACAATCGCATCATATCCGAAATTCGCGTGGACGGCACGGTATGGGCGGCATCGACCTCACACGTGTCCTCGGCATTTTCCGGCTTTAACGTCCAAAACTATGTCATCAACGGAAGTGTGGTGGCCGAAGCCGATGTGGCAAATGCAGAACATGGTCAGGCCAACGCTTATGCCGTATCGAACAGCGCGCTTGGGCAGTCGGTCACGAACAATGGCACAATCTACGCCTTTACCACAGGCGGTCTGGCGCAAGCGATCAGCCACTATGGCCCCGATGTCCGGATCATCAATACCGGGCTAATCGCCGCCGAAACAGGAGACGGGACAGAGGCTGCGGCCAGTCAGGCGCTCGGCATATTCATGGCCAATGGCGGCTTCCTGCACAATCAGGCTGGCGGCCAGATTCTGGCAGAAGGTACAAATGCCACGGCCATCATCATTTCCGGAAACCTTGATCCACAATTTCCACTCGATGCGCCCAGCATCATCAATGACAGCACAATTCAGGCAGTTTCACTGAACGGCGAACTGTCCGTTGGTATTCTGGCGGCAAACCTGTTCACACGCCCGCTCGTTATTCAGAACAACGGTTTGATCGATGCCGATGTTGCCATCCGCACCGGATCGCTGACATTGCCGGCAACCCCGTCCGATGTGGTGGTCCGCAATTCTGCAAGTGGGATCATTCGCGGCGATATCGAAGGTGATCTGGGCGGCGAAACAGTGATCAATGCCGGATTGATCGAAGGCAATCTGCTTCTGGGCGAAGGCAATGACATCGTCGACAATCGCGATGGTGAACTTGTCGGCTGGGTTGCGCTCGATTGGGGCAGCGACCTGTTCGAGGGCGGAGCGGGCGCAGAATTTGTCGATGGTGGACGAATGTCCGACCTGCTTTTTGGCGGGGGCGGCAATGACCTCTTGCTGGGCGGTATGGGCGCAGACACCCTCGACGGGGGAAGCGACAATGACGGGCTTTATGGCGATTATGGCGATGACATTCTTGTCCTTGCTGGCGCTGATTTTGCCAGCGGTGGCCAGGGCGATGACGTGTTCGAACTTTCAGATCTGGCTTTTGCCCTGATTGACGGGGGCGATGGAGTGGACACGGCCAGGATCTCCGGCCCGGGGGTCACGCTTGACCTTGCAGCGTTTATGACAAGCGCGCGAGTGAGTTCCATCGAAGTGATTGATCTTGGCACGTCGGGCAGCGCAGCGATTTTGGCGCAGGACGCAAATGCCTCACTCGACGGCCTGTTGATCAAGGGTGGGCAAGGATCGTCTCTGGCTTTGGCTGGCACCTGGAGCGAGGCGGGACCAACATTTGTTCAAGGCGAGAGCTATACGATCTGGCAGGCTGGCGATGTGGCTGTTCTGGTCGCCGATGCAATCGAGGTTCAGAGCGTGTCCGAAATGCCCGTTGATACGCGCGGGCTTGATGCCATTGCTTCGGGGGAAGCTGCTCCGACACTTGCCGATGAACCCTCTTTCGCCTTGGCTGATCCGCTGTGGCTTGATGCAAGTTACGGCGTCACCGAAAGCATTACTATCGGCGAATATGAGACATGGCGCTCCGACGGCAGCGGCGCGGTGATGAGCGCCTTCGCGCGCGATGCGAGTGTCACCAACTCCGGCGTTCTTGAGACGCTTGCTGGCGGACGGGCGGTGTCTGTCGATATTCTCACCGCGTTCGTCAACGAAGGCACGATCCAGGCAATTGATCCGAGGGCGAATGGCTATTCGGCGGCTTTTGCCGCGAACCAGACCGTCCCCTTCTTCAACAGCGGGACCGTCTATGCCGAAGCCGGTGGCTTTGCCGAAGCCGCTTTTATCTATGCCCGCGCCCAAGATGGCGAACGTATATTCGAGAACACCGGTACAATTGCGGCGGTTTCAAGCAACGGTGAAGCGACAGGCGCGCATCTGATCCTGACAGGCGGAGACAACCTCAATGCAGGAGAGATCCTCGCAACAGGTGCCACGCGCGCGACCGCTGTCTTCATTTCAGAAGACGGCCATTTCATAAACACTGGCACGATTGAGGCGATCCAGACTGAGGGCGATTTCTCGCGCAATTCAGCGGGGCTTTTCGTTACCTCCGTTTCGTGGAGGTCCTCGATCACCAACTCTGGCCTCATCAAAGGCGAGGTTGCCATTCGCGCCGATAATTCTTTCCCGGATTACTTTGGAACGCTGGAGATCACCAACGAGGCCGGCGGGCGCATCGAAGGGGACATAATCTTCTCGCAAACCGATTCCCCGTATAGCGATACCGACGATACTATCGTCAATTGGGGCACCATAATTGGGGATGTCTCGCTTGGTGGCGGCAACGATGTGTTCGATTCTGGCGCGGGCAGTTTTGTCGGCGACATCGATGCAGGATCAGGCGCAGATCGGATTTACGCGGGTGCTGGCAATCATGGCATCGACGGCGGCTCCAATATCGATACTGCTGTCTTTGGCGGCAACCGAGCTGATTACACGATCACCCAGACCGCGTTCGGCGTGTTCGAAGTCGTCGGCGCAGATGGCACGGACACTCTGACCGCGGTCGAATTCGCGCAGTTTGACGATGAGACGCTGCGGCTGCGACCCGGAGAGGGCGTGGCGGTCAATTTCGAATCTGCCGACCCAAGCACCTATCAGGATGCAATGCAGGCAATCCTTGATTTTGATGGCAATGCACTGGGCGGTGATGGCGCTTGGCTGCGCATTGGCGAGGCGGATGTGAACGGTGATGGCGACATCGACCAGATCCTCGTCAATGATGCGATTGGCCGCTTTGCGACCGTGGGGACGGCGCCGGACGGCCTTGTCTATTTCAACGACAATGGCTGGGCAGGCGAAACGCGTGTGGCTGGTATCTACATCGACCCGCTGGTGCAAATGGGCATGGTTGAGCAAGGCAGCCCGTTCGACAGCCAGCAGCGTTTTCAAAATGATCTTCTGATTGAAAACATCAATCGCGTGCTGGGCGCGGATGATTACGATGGCGACGGCCTGCAAGAGGTGTACTTCGCGCTCACCGATGGCACCGCATACTTACGCGCGATCATGGAGTTCGATGGCAACATTCGCTACGCCAACTATCAGGACGAGCAAGGCGTGATCGACTATCTGACCGCCAACGGCTTTGGCGAAGAGACGTATGGCACATGGTTTGGGGGCGCAGGATCAAATGGAGAAAGCGCGATGGCGGCAATGCCAGTTGCAGCGATGGCTCCGATGGATTTGTTTCAGGCCGAGGTGTTCGGCTAGCAGAGCCCTTTAGCCCCCGCCAAAACTTGCGATAATACGCGCGATGACTTCTCCCGAAGGAAGCTTGTCGCGAACAATGCCCGCGATTTTGAACAAACGCTCACCAAGCGAGATAATGTTCTCGGCATCTTTTGCGCCCTCGCCCGCTTTTTTGAGCGTTCCGCCCATCTTTCGGAAAGCGTTGCGGCTGGTTTCGCTTGCAGCGACGCGCGCCGGATCGTCTTCTGGCGCATCGGGTGCAACCAGGGCGTTGCTCGCCTCGATCACGGACTGTGCAAGCGCGGTGGTCTGGCCGGTGGTGCGAAGGGCCTCAGCAATCAGGTCGAGCATTTCGCGAGTGAGCGGCGTGCCTGTTTGTCCCAGCTTACCGTGCCAGAGCTCGGCAAGTTTCGGGCTGAACTCTGCGATCATTTTGAGCGCTTCGACCAGGGGAAGATAAGCGTCGCGCTGCTTTTCGGAAAGCTGCGGGTTCAAGCTGTCACCGCTTTCGCGCTCATCGACCTGACGGATGATTTCCCTCGCCCTCAAGATAAAGAGGCGCGGTCGCAGCGCCTCGACATCCTCTCCCACAGCCTCTTTTAGAAGCCGGGTCGGCTCTTCCATGTCCTTGGCATTGGTCTGGGCCGCGGTCGCGAGAAGTGCAATTTCGATCAGGCGCAGGATTTCGCTATGGTTGTCACGCTCATCGGGATCGCCTTGGAGGCCGTTGGGAAGCGTCTCTTCATCAAGCTCGCTGCGCCCCTCCTCGTCGAGCGAAAAGGTAAAAGCGCGCGGGTTTTGCCGGAGTTCTTCGTCCGTGGGCGCGGTGATGCGCAAAGCATCGACAAACTCGGTTATCTCGGCATTGACTACGGCGGGTTCGCGGGACCACCAGTTGTCGTCCTGTTCGACGATCCAGCGATAGAATTTCCCGTCCGCTTCGTTGTCGAAATCAGCGAAGGCGTGCGGGAGGCCCTCGATGCGGCCATAGTACCACTCGCGCCAGATTTGGAAGTTATAACCTGGAAGGGACAGCCATTTGCGAGCGTTGTCCCATTCCTTGCGCCAGCAAGCTGGCGCAGGAGGGTTAAGCCAAAGTCGAGCACGCGACAGATCCGCAAACGTAGGGTGCTCTTCGAGAAAGCGGCAATCTGCCTCGATCGCCTCGAACAGCGTTGGCGTGATCGCTTGAGAGGTGTTTACGGAGGCCTTCGCTGCCTGAATGACATTAGCGGCAGTTGAAGCACCGAAGGCAACAATCGAGTTAGCGGCAAGTGATGCTACTTTGGCCGCGGTTTTCCAAGCAGCTGTTACCGCCAATGACCTATCCCAATGAGGCCGCCATTTTGCCTTCTCTTCTTCACCGAAAGTTTCCGAGACTTTCCACTCATATGATTGTTGAAGTGCGAACGCATCGTTTGCCTTCGAGAAAATAGAACCAGCGGCGAATTGAGCTGTCTCGACGGCATCTTTTTCCCGTCGCTCGAATGCCCAAAAGGAAATTGCAAAAGCCTTGAATGTTAGCAGAGGCATTAATGGGTCAACGCGCTCGCCAGGCACTGGCCGCTGGATGGCTACAACAGGCAAGGCCCGCAAAGCACAACGCAAAGTTATCACCTGAGCCCATTCCTGCGGCTTATCCTCAAGCCACTCCCTAAGCTCTTCCTCTGAACTAATCTCTACCGCCATCCCCCATCTATCCCCGCGCTGTCCGGCAATAGCAAGCACCGCTTTGGCGCGGGCTTGCTTCTGTTGCCCGGACGGGACGAATCAATCCTTCCCAGCACTCCGAAACCGCGCCGGTTCAGGCTTCTTGACGGGCTCGCTCGCGCCCATTGCATCCATTGACAACGCATTAAATCAAGAAATCGTCCCTGTCTCAAACACCTGAACCCACTCATCTTTTTAGCTCTAAAGCACCCCCCTACAGGAATTCTTAAGTGTCGCCTTTGTGCAATTTGCGCGAACACAATGGCTCTCTTTGGCAAGTTGTTGCTGATGAGGCTCTTCGGGTCGCAACGAAAGCCTTTCAAAGGCGCAAATGAGTTATTGAGATGCGGCGCTCCTAACCCGCCGCGCCGGGCTGGTGTGTTATTGCTAGTGAGAAGGTTCGTCGCTGCACCCGGCGCCCCTGTCTTGCAATTAAAGCAGTGCGCGTCAGTCCGGCATCCCCCCTCCCTCCAAAAATCTGCGCATCAGCGGCATGGTCACAACTGGAGGCCCTGCATTAAAGGTTTGAACGCAAGTGTTCGCTTACGGGACACCCTTGCGCTTACCGCTCCCCTTACCAAACCAGCCGCGCTACGCGCATTGGCGCGCAATGACTTTGATCGCTAAACTTCGGGCCAGGATGCCATTTGCACGACGCACCCCTGAGGTGATCTGTCTGCCTTATGAAACGCGCCGTGATGATCGCGACGACGCAGCGCTCTTCGACGCATCTGCCTTTGGCGAGAAGCCCGTTGAAGAGGCGGTGTTCGAGGAGATACGCGGGCCGGAAGTCTCCGTCTTCAAGAAAACAAAGCGCACGCAAAAAAGCGACGCAAATGAAGCGTTGCGTTTTGACAGGCCGATTTTCCTTGCCGAGCGCGCGCCTGATCCGCTGGCAAGCGCCCCGGCTCAATCGAGCCCGGACCGGGCCGAGAAGGCGCATCACGCCCCAAAGACAAAATCAGCGCCATCGCCCAAGCCTGCTTCCATATCCGCCGCTACACCTGCCAAGTCGGGCTGGTCGCCAAGCGCGCGTTTGATGGCGCTGCTTGCGATTATTGCTGTGCCAGCGGTCGCCGCTGCCCCTCAAAAAATTGGCCAGCTTCCCGGCGATGCGCCAACCGAAGCCGAAATGGTGAGCGCAAAGCTTCGCGAGGAGCTGGCGCGCAATCCTGCGATGCCGTTTGAAAAGCCGGGGATGAGCTTTCCGGGCTCTGCTTTCTTCTTTCTCGCCGATCCACCGTCCGATGCCCTGATCGCGCTGCCTACCACCGATGCTCTGCTGCCCGAAACAGGCGAGGCGGGCCACGAGCTTGGACAAGTGATTGACGCAGGGCCCGGCGCAAATCCGTTCTTCACCACTGGCGGCACCGATCATATGCGCGCCAGCAACTGTCTTGCGCAGGCGATCTGGTACGAAGCGGCCAGCGAAAGCGAAGCGGGCAAGCGCGCAGTTGCGCAAGTGGTCCTCAACCGCGTTGCCCATCCCGGCTGGCCAGGCAGCGTGTGCGGCGTTGTCTATCAAGGATCAAACCGCAGCACCGGGTGCCAGTTCACCTTCACCTGTGACGGAAGCCTCAAACGACCTGCAAAGGGTCGTTCATGGGACGAGGCACAGCGGATCGCCAATGAAGCGCTGAGCGGTAAGGTTTACGCGCCCATCGGCCATGCGACGCATTACCACACGCTTTGGGTAAACCCGTATTGGGCCTCCAGCCTCGATCATGTCGGCACGATTGGCGCACATCGCTTTTACCGCAATCGCGGCGCTGGCGGGAAAAAGGGCGCGTTTACGCAGCGGTATGCAGGGATAGAACCGGGAGTGAACGCCCGCGTGACCGCTGCGCCGTTAAGCGAAATCGCTCCTGACCCGATGGTGCGCGATGCAGCCATGGCTTTGCCAGCGCCAAGTGCGCGACACACCCCATCGGGCAATGCAGCGGGTGGCTACCAAATTCCAGCCGTGCCAGCCCAAGCCGTCGCAGGCCCCGGCGCCGTGCGCACCGACCCGCACGTCTCTGGCGTGGGTCAGGTGCGCGAGGATTATTCACGCGCGGGGCAATGGAAAAGCGATGCAGCGCGCAAGGCCTTGCTCAAAGAGAAAGAAAAACGCGCCAATACGCCGCCACAGGGCAGCTCAGAACCTTAAGCGGCGGGCAACAGGGTTAATGCGCTCTAAACCCTAGTTTCACACAAAGCCTTTAAGGGCCCTCCCCTATTGCGGTGTTCCACACAGCAACGCCGTGCAGCACACATCGCCGCTTTACGGGTTTGCCAAAATTTGGAACCTGAGCCCCCATGTCGATCCATTTTGCCGCAGCCAAAACCACCGGATTTACCCCGGCAAGCGCCGCATCAGCGAAGAAAATCCTCGCCGCGAGCCAAGGCAATGTTGCCAATGACAATGGCGACAAGCGTGAGACAGCCGACCGTGTCCTGCGCGCAGCTTTGTGCCATTTTGCCGAGCATGGCCTTGGCGCAGCAAGGGTCGCACGCGCACAGGCTCAAAAAGCATTTTTCGATGGCGACCGTGAGACTTACGACTGGTGGCTGGGCATCACAAGGACGCTGGACCGTCGCCTTGCCGAGAGCGTTTCCAAACCTGCACCGGACGCAGAGGAAAAAGCGCCGAAGCTCAAAAAATAGGGGCCAAGCGCCCGAAATCTCCGGCGATTTATACTTGCCAAAGGGTTAATAGGCGTTGACAAAATTTTACCGGTGAGCCAGCGTTTTGCGCATGGCGACACGGGTAGAGCTAAACAATCCCGCTGACCTGTATGATGATCAGGCTCGGTTGTGGGACACTAAGGAGCAAGGCGTTGAGGCGTCTTCGTTCCTTTTGCGCGATGCAGGAGACAATGAGGGCGGCACTATGCCCTCTCATACAATCTCCCGGATCACGCCCAATGGCGTTGAAACGCTGCCCATTTGCCACCCGGACAGAGTGCGGCCCGAATTCAACTTTGCCAAGGGGTGGAAACATCTCAGAATCCTTGTGAAAGACAAGGACCGCACCGATGAACTATTTGGCGTGCTTGATTCCCTGCCATGGCGCGATGTGAACAACGAAGCGGCTGCTTTTCTTGCCACCGATCATGGTCGCCGGATATTCCAGTCTGAACCCTATCTTCCAGATATTCTCGACAATCACGAAGAGCTTCGCAAAATGCCCAAAGGCAGCTTTGCCGACGCCTACTGCAACTTTATGGAAGCCGAAGGCCTGACGGCAGCAGGCCTGATCGAAGAGGCGAACGTTTATCGCAAGGATAATGTGATTCTTGAAGACGGTATTGAGTGGTACAATAATCGACTGCGCGACACTCACGATATTTTACACGTGTTGACGGGGTATGGCCGCGATACCCTCGGTGAGCAGTGCCTTCTGGCCTTCCTTTTTGATCAGCGACCAAGCCCCGGGCACCTGTTCCTCGGTTGGCTGGGTACGCTTCTGATGAAAGCTAAAATCAAAACCAAGGCGCCGGTTCTTCGCGCCTTTTTGCAGGCACGCAGTCACGGACGCCTGACACAGCGTATCGTTGAACAACCAATTCTTGAGCTTTTGCCTCTGCCACTCGAAGAAGTGCGGCGCAGGCTCAACGTTCGCGAGCCGACAACCTATCTCCAAGCGCTTGAGACTTGGCGCAAAGAGCGCATTGACCCTCACGCACTTCTGGGTGCTGGCTAGCCGCTCTACTGGCTCCGACTGCGTTCCAGGTTGGCCGGACTGGTGTACTTTGCCATCCTATAGGCATTTATCCCTATAATTCACGGTCTATTGCGTAGAGGCGGTGTTAACCACTCTGACACTCCTGCGTGCTAGGAAAAAATCTGGATTAGCAGCAGGACGAAACTCATTTCAAAGCTCATGCATCTTTTGTCTGGCCGTCAGAGAGAGGACGCGGTTGACCAAGAGGTCCGAAGGGCTCTGGTCAAGTCGCTTTATTCGAGCCCTACAAACCTCGTTATAGGCGCGGTTACGACAGTGAGCGCGGCATCGGTTGCTGCGTGGGTATCTGCGCTTGATGGACTATGGATCGCTGCCCTTGCGCTCACGCTGATTGCAAGCGTGCGCATCATCGCCTCCCTTGGCCTGTCGCCCGACGATAACAACAGTTCGACCACAAAACTTGAACTGACTTACGAAATCGGGGCATTCAGCTTCGCATTGGCTCTCGGAATAACAGCAGCTTACACGATCCTTGCTGGCGCTCCTGCGCAAGTTGAAGTGCTGATGGTTGCCAATGCCCTTGGCTACGGAATTGGAGTCAGCGCACGCAATGCAGGCCGCCCGACAATCGCAATCGGGCAATTGGCCTTTTCCTGCTTGCCGATTGCCGCTGCATCGTTGTGGACAATGACCATCGGTTATGTTGCGCTTGGTGTTACAATTCTGCTCCTGATTCCTGCACAAACCGTTATTACCCGCCAGATCTTCAGCGAAATTCGCGATTCCATCGCTTCGGCCAACACCAATGCGCGCCTTGCAGAAAGGATGGAAATACAAGCCCGCACTGACGTTGTGACCGGGCTTGCCAACCGCGCAGGCCTCAATCACGCTCTTGCCAACGCCATTGAGAACCACGACCAGCAATCCAAGATTGCATTGATCTGGATCGACCTTGACCGGTTCAAGGAAGTGAACGACCTGCTTGGTCACCCGGTCGGCGACAAGGTGCTAAAAGGGATTGCAGAACGGTTGCAGAATGTCACCCCCGACGGCAGCACGGTTGCACGTTTCGGGGGCGATGAATTCATCGTCCTGTGCCCGATCGACAATCTCAAGCACGCCGAACTGATCGCCAGCGAAATCCATTGCGAGATCATGTGCCCGATGCGCATCGATGGCGAGCTTCTGGATATTCGCGCCTCGCTTGGCGTGGCACTTGCACCTGATGATGCAGCTGATGCCGACCAGTTGATGCAGGCCGCGGACCTTGCGCTTTATCATGCCAAGGTGGGTGGGCGCGCGCAGACGTGTTTTTACGAACCCTCGATGAGCCGCGACCTTGTTCGTCGCCGCGAGATTGAGGCTGAGCTGCGTCAGGCCATCCTTCGCGATGAACTGTCGATCTTCTTCCAGCCGATTGTGGACCTTGAAACAGGGCGGATCAAAACCTTCGAGGCGCTGGTGCGCTGGTTCCACCCGGAAAAAGGGGAATTGCGCCCTGACGAATTCATCCCGGTGGCCGAGGAAACCGGGGTTATCGTCACGCTTGGCAATTGGATCACGGTACAAGCGGCGCGCATCGCCGCAACTTGGCCCGATGATGTGACAGTGGCCGTCAACCTCTCTCCCTTGCAGATCCGCGCACCGGGCGCTGCCTTGGGGATCAAGAACGCGCTTCGTGAAGCGGGCCTTCCTGCGCACCGCCTTGAGCTTGAGGTGACAGAGAGCCTGTTTATCGAAGACAACCACGCAACGGCCGCATTTATCGACGAGCTTTCGGCGATGGGCGTGCGCTTTGCGCTCGATGATTTTGGCACAGGCTATTCTTCCTTGAGCTACATCAACTCCTTCCCCTTCTCCAAGATCAAGGTTGATCGCAGCTTTGTCTCCGGCGCCCAAGCCGGGCAAAAGAGCGATGCGATCATTCAAGCGGTCGCCAAGATGGGCAATACGCTGGGCATGGATATTGTCGCAGAGGGCCTTGAGACAGCCGAGCAGGTGACAGCCGTGCGCGAGGCGGGTTGCAACCTTGGCCAAGGCTATCATTTCAGCCGCGCCGTGCCGGACTATCTGGCCGCCATGCTGCTGTCGCAAGAGCGCGGCGAAGACAAGCTGCGCGCAAGGGCCTGACGCTTACGCCCTCCTCTAAATGCGAGCTATTGCAAAGGTTAGGTGTTTGCGCATAGGCTTATTGCAATTGCAAACTGTTTGCAAAGATAGATGGCCTATACGACCTTTTGACGGTTGCAATCGCCCTTTTGCCAGCCTAGGTCCGCTCAAAGACAGGAGTCTGGCGAGCAGGGACGGTCGCCTTTTGCGCTCCATCTCGTGACATATCCGTCCCGAACGAAGTTCAAGGGAAGGATTACTCCTCTATGGCCCGCAAGAAAATCGCGCTTATCGGCTCTGGCATGATCGGCGGCACGCTCGCCCACTTGGCTGCTAAGAAAGAGCTTGGCGATATTGTCCTGTTCGACATCGCAGAAGGTATGCCGCAGGGTAAGGCATTGGACCTGTCGCAGTGTGGCCCGGTTGAGGGTTTTGACGCGAAGATCACCGGCTCCAATGACTATGCCGATATCGCGGGCGCGGACGTTGTGATCGTGACCGCTGGCGTTCCGCGCAAGCCGGGGATGAGCCGCGATGACCTTCTTGGCATTAACTTGTCCGTGATGAAATCCGTTGGCGAAGGCATTAAGAACAACTGCCCTGACGCATTTGTTATCTGCATCACCAACCCGCTGGACGCGATGGTTTGGGCTCTGCGCGAGTTTTCTGGCCTGCCTCACAACAAAGTTGTCGGCATGGCAGGCGTTCTCGACAGCGCGCGCTTTGCAACCTTCCTTGCATGGGAGTTCGATTGCTCGGTCAAAGACGTTAACGCCTTCGTGCTTGGGGGCCACGGCGACACGATGGTTCCGGTGAAGAGCTACACCACGGTGAACGGTATTCCGGTGGAAGACTACGCCAAGATCAAGGGCGTGTCCGAAGACCGCATCGAAGAAATCGTGGACCGCACCCGCAAAGGCGGCGGCGAGATCGTTGGCCTCCTCGGCAATGGCTCAGCTTACTACGCACCTGCGACGAGCGCGATTGCGATGGCCGAAGCGTATCTGGGCGACCAGAAGCGCATCCTGCCTTGCGCGTCCTACGTCGAAGGCAAATACGGCCTCGACGGGCTTTATGTCGGCGTCCCCACAGTGATCGGCGCAGGCGGCACCGAGGAAGTGGTCGAAATCGAGCTCAGCGATGAAGAGAAAGCCAACCTCAAAGTCTCAACCGACGCAGTCGAAGAGCTGCTTGAGGCGTGTAAGGGCCTGGATAGCAGCCTTGCGTAACCCCGCCGACCATCGTCATCCCGGCGCAGGCCGGGATCCAGTAGCGAGCCTAGAACTGGATACCGGCCTTCGCCGGTATGACGATCGGGGTTGAACGATGGAACAGGGCGGTTTTGTCTACATTATGGCGAGCCGCCGAAACGGTACGATTTATATCGGTGTCACCTCTGACTTGCCCAAGAGGGTGTGGGAGCACCGCGAAGAAAGGATCGAAGGCTTCACGAAGAAATATGGCTGCAAAACGCTCGTCTGGTTTGAACCTCACGACACAATCAAAGCGGCCATCACTCGCGAACGCCAAATGAAGGAATGGAAGCGCAGTTGGAAGCTGCGTGTGATCGAAGAGAAGAACCCCAATTGGGACGATTTGTTCGAGTTGGTTTGTAGCTAAATTGGTTCCGTCATCCCGGCGCAGGCCGGGATCCAGAAAGGCTAGGACGGCACTTTGTTTCACTGGACCCCGGCCTTCGCCGGGGTGACGATTAAGGCAAGAAGGAACGACTAGAAATGTCCATCCTCATCAACAAAGACACGCGTGTAATCACCCAAGGGATGACCGGCAACACCGGCACCTTCCACACCCAGCAAGCCTTGGATTACGGCTCGCAAATGGTGGCAGGCGTAACCCCCGGCAAAGGCGGAACCGAGCATATCGGCATCCCCCAATTCAACACCGTGCGCGAAGCCAAGGCGGCGACGGGTGCGACAGCAAGCTGCATCTACGTCCCCCCGCCCTTCGCAGCCGACGCGATTTGTGAGGCTATCGACGCAGAGGTTGAGCTGATCATCTGCATCACCGAGGGCATTCCCGTGCTCGACATGGTGCGCGCAAAGGCTGCACTTAAAGGCTCCAAATCGCGCCTCATCGGCCCGAACTGCCCCGGCGTTCTGACGCCGGATGAGTGCAAGATCGGCATTATGCCGGGCTCTATCTTTAAGAAGGGCTCTGTCGGCGTTGTATCCCGCTCGGGCACGCTTACTTACGAAGCGGTGCACCAGACAACTATGGTGGGCTTGGGGCAAACCACGGCTGTTGGCATTGGCGGTGACCCTGTGAACGGCACCAACTTCATCGACGTGCTCGACCTCTTCCTTGACGACCCTGAAACAAAGTCGATGATCATGATCGGCGAAATCGGCGGGTCCGCTGAAGAAGAAGCCGCCGAGTTCCTGAAGCAAGAGGCTGCCAAGGGCCGCTCGAAGCCGACGGTCGGCTTTATCGCAGGCCGCACGGCGCCTCCGGGCCGCCGCATGGGCCACGCAGGCGCGATTGTGTCAGGCGGCAAAGGCGGCGCAGAAGACAAGATCGCCGCAATGGAAGACGCCGGCATCCGCGTAAGCCCGTCGCCATCTGAGCTGGGCACAACGCTCGACGCGATGTTGAAAGAGTTGGCGTGAACCCAAGCGTCACCCCTCACCGCTCCCCCGCGAAGGCGGGGGCCCAGAGCATCGAAACGCGGTGCTCGACAACCCTGGATCCCCGCCTGCGCGGGCAAGCGGAGGGGTGACATGGAACGTCCGGCATGGGTCTATATCGTGGCAAGCCAGCGCAACGGTACGATCTATATCGGACACTCCACAGACTTGGCGCAGCGCATCCATCAGCACCGCGAGGGACAGGTTCCCGGGTTTACCCGGAAGTATGAATGCAAACAGCTGGTTTGGTTTGAACGCTTCTCGAACGTGATCGAAGCGCGAGAGTTTGAGCAGCGGATGAAGAAATGGAACCGCGCCTGGAAATTAAAGCGGATCGAGGAGCGCAATCCGCAGTGGTTGGACTTGTATGAGGGGCTTGCAAGCCACGCTTGAATACTTCGCACTGGACCCCCGCTTTCGCGGGGGAGCGGCGCAAATCGGTAGGTAGTGATATGAACGAGCAGAGCAAAAACTTCATCCCCGAAATGACCGATCAGGAAGGCCCACAGCCGGGCCCATCCTGGGGTAATCCCAAATGGATGGCCGAAGTCGCCGATGCAGGCGCTGACCTCACCGGCGCTATGGACCCGACGCAGATGCGTCTGGAAGTCGAGAAGGCTGTCAAAACGGCTTCCAAAGCGGCGGGCAAGCCTACGGACGAAGAGGCGCTGCGCTACGCCTCGGACCTGTCGAACAAGGCGATGACGCTGGTGCGGCTGTACCGTGTGCGCGGGCACCTTGCGGCAACGCTTGACCCGCTTGGCATCAGCCAGAAACAGGGCGATCCTGCTGATCTCACCCTCGCCTTCCACGAATTGGACGGCAAGGAAGATGAAGAGGTCTATGTCGGCGGCGTGCTGGGCATGGAGTGGACCACCGTTGGCGCGCTCTACAAGCGTCTTCGCGAAGTGTACTGCGGCAATGTCGGCCTTGAATATATGCACATCGCCGACACCGAGGAACGCCGTTTCCTTCAAGACAAGTTTGAAAGCCCCGGCGATACGATCGAGTTTACGCCAGAGGGCAAGAAAGCCATCCTCGCAGCCGTCCTTCGCGGCGAAGGCTATGAGGAATTTCTCGGCAAGAAATATGTCGGGACCAAGCGGTTCGGCCTTGATGGCGGCGAGTCCATGATCCCCGCGCTTGAGGCTGTTATCAAGCACGGCGGCTCTGCTGGTGTACGCGAAATCGTATACGGCATGGCGCACCGCGGGCGTTTGAACGTGCTCGCAAACGTGATGGCCAAGCCCTACAAAGTCATCTTCCACGAATTTTCCGGCGGCACCGCCAATCCAGAAGATGTGGGTGGCTCGGGCGATGTGAAATATCACCTCGGCACCAGCACCGACCGCGAGTTCGACGGCATCAGCGTGCATATGTCATTGACCCCCAACCCCTCACACCTTGAGACGGTGAACCCGGTGGTTTTGGGCAAGGTGCGCGCGCAGCAGGCGATCCGCGACGATCTTGAGAAAAAGGATCAGGTGCTTCCCGTCCTCATCCACGGGGATGCCGCCTTCGCGGGTCAGGGCGTTGTGTGGGAAAGCCTCAGCCTGTCAGGCGTCAATGGCTATGACACGGGCGGCTGCATCCACTTTATCATCAACAACCAGATCGGCTTTACCACTTCGCCAAAGTTTGCGCGCAATTCGCCTTACCCATCGGACGTGGCGAAAGGCGTGATGGCGCCGATCCTCCACGTCAACGGCGATGATCCCGAAGCGGTGACCTTCGCGTGCAAACTCGCGGTCGAATACCGCCAGACGTTCCACCGCGATGTGGTGATCGATATGTGGTGCTACCGCCGCTTTGGCCACAATGAGGGCGACGAACCCAAGTTCACCCAGCCGCTCATGTACGACAAGATCCGCGCCCACCCCAAGGTGAGCCGCGTCTACGAAGAGCGCCTGATTGCCGAAGGCGTGATCGACGAAGGGCACCGCGAGGCGGTAGCAAAAGAATTCAGCGATCTTCTCGAAGAGGAATTTGAGGCAGCCAAGAGCTATTCTGCCAATCAGGCGGACTGGTTCGGCGGGCGCTGGGCAGGTCTTAACAAGCCAGCCGATGACGAAACCGCACGCCGGAACATCGAAACCGCGATTGAGCGCAAGACCTTCGATGCGCTTGGCCGCACGCTCACTGAAGTTCCTGAGAATGTGAATATTCACAAGACTTTGGGCCGCGTTCTCAAAGCCAAGTCTGAAATGTTCGAAAGCGGCGAAGGCTTCGATTGGGCGACGGCTGAGGCGCTCGCATTCGGTAGTCTCGTGATGGAAGGCTATGGCGTGCGCCTGTCGGGTCAGGACTCCGGTCGCGGCACCTTCTCACAGCGTCACGCGGTATGGGTCGATCAGAAAACCGAAGACAAATACATACCTCTCACCACCCTGCCCCACGGCAAGTTTGAGGTCTATGACAGCACGCTGTCCGAATACGGCGTGCTCGGCTTTGAATACGGCTTTGCTATGGCAGACCCCAAATCGCTCGTCCTGTGGGAAGCGCAATTTGGTGACTTTGCCAATGGCGCGCAGATCATGATCGACCAGTATATCGCGGCGGGCGAGGCCAAGTGGCTGCGCGCCAACGGGCTCGTGATGCTGCTGCCCCATGGCTATGAAGGTCAGGGACCTGAGCACTCCTCGGCTCGCCTTGAACGCTTCCTGCAATTGTGCGCAAGCGACAACATTCAGGTGTGCAACATCACCACGCCTGCGAACTACTTCCACGTGCTGCGTCGTCAAATGCTGCGGCCTTTCCGTAAGCCTCTGGTGATCATGACGCCAAAATCGCTTTTGCGTCACCCGATGGCAAAGTCACCGCGCGAGGAGTTCCTCGGCGATTGGCAGTTCAAACGGATCAAGTCGGACCCTGCGATGGCGCCGGACAGCCCTGCGGATGAAAAGATCACCCGCGTTGTCCTGTGTTCGGGCAAGGTCGCCTATGACCTCATCGAAAAGCGCGACGCGGAAGGGATTGACGACATCTCCATCCTGCGCATCGAACAGCTTTACCCCTTCCCCGGTGAGCCACTGGGCCTGCGCCTGAGCCGTATGAAGAACCTGAAAGAGGTCATCTGGTGCCAGGAAGAGCCCAAGAACAACGGCGCGTGGTTCTTTGTCGAAAACCAGATCGAAAAAGCGCTTGAGCTGGGCGGGCATTTTGGGATGCGTCCCTTTTATGTCGGGCGCGAGGCTTCGGCCTCGCCGGCGACGGGTCTTGCCAAACGTCACGCTGAGCAACAGGCCCGCCTCGTTGCCGAAGCGCTTGGTCTTGCTGAATAGTTTTACGCCAATTCAAATTTAGGATTACTCGAAATGGCTACAGAAATCACAGTTCCGGTCCTTGGTGAATCGGTCACCGAAGGTTCCATCGGCGAATGGCTGAAACAGCCGGGCGATGCGGTTGCAGTCGATGAACCGATCTGCTCGCTTGAAACCGATAAGGTTGCCGTGGACGTGCCCTCCCCCGTTGCTGGCATCTTGAGCGAACACCGCGCGAGCGAAGGCGATACCGTCGAAGTGGGCGCAGTCATCGCTCTGGTCGAAGAAGGTGAAGGCGCTCCGGCGTCAAAGCCTGCTGCGGCCAAGGAAGACTCACCTGCTCCGGCGGCATCTTCGGCAAGCGCAGAGGGTTCCTCGGACGCATCGCAGACATTGTCTCCGGCGGTGCGCCGCGCGGTTCTTGAACACGGCGTTGACCCATCGACGATCAAGGGCACGGGCAAAGGCGGTCGCATCACCAAGGAAGACGTGCTCGAAGCAGCGAAGAACAAGGATAAAGCGCCTGCTGCGACGTCGGCTCCTTCGCCTGCTCCAGCACCAGCCGCCGCATCGGGCGAACGCCGCGAAGAGCGCGTCAAAATGACCCGTATGCGCCAGACCATCGCCAAGCGTTTGAAAGGCGCTCAGGAAGAGGCAGCGCTTCTGACCACATTCAACGATGTGGACATGAGCGCGGTTATCGAGGCGCGCACCAAGTACAAAGACCTCTTCGCCAAAAAACACGACATTCGCCTCGGCTTTATGGGCTTTTTCGCGAAAGCTGCGTGTCTGGCGCTCAAAGACGTGCCAGCGGTCAACGCCTACATTGAGGGCGATGAGATCGTCTATCATGACTATGTCGATATCTCGGTCGCTGTGTCTGCGCCCAACGGCCTTGTGGTACCCGTGATCCGCGACTGTCAGGACAAAGGCTTTACCCGGATCGAGAAAGACATCGCCGACTTCGGCAAGCGCGCCAAGGAAGGCACGCTCACCATGGCCGATATGACGGGCGGTACGTTCACCATCTCGAATGGCGGTGTGTTCGGCTCGCTGATGAGCACCCCGATCATCAACCCACCACAGTCCGCTGTGCTGGGCCTCCACCGCATCGAAGATCGCCCTGTTGCGATCAACGGTCAGGTCGAAATCCGCCCGATGATGTACATCGCGCTTAGCTACGACCACCGTCTGATCGATGGCCGCGAAGCTGTGACGGCGCTTAAGATCATCAAGGAAGCGATCGAAGATCCAACCCGGATGCTGATTGACCTTTGATGGCTTCCCTTTCGTGATCTCCTGCGACAGCAGGAGCCTATTTCCAGCCATAGGAGCTGGACTCCTGCGTTCGCAGGAGAGCACGTGATGACGGCTCAAACATCCTTCGACGAGCGCCGCTATGCCGCCTCCGTCACCCAGACCCTGCCCCAATTCTGGGCGCGGTTTGGGGGGATGCCGGATGTGGCAGGCAAGCATATCCTCGACTTTGGCTGTGCGCGCGGCGGCATGGTCCACATTCTGCTCGAAGCGGGAGCGGCAAGCGCTTGCGGGATCGACATCAACCCCGACTACATTGCCTATGCGCGAGAGAAACACGCCAATTGGGGCGACCGCGCGCGGTTCATCTGCGGCGATATTCGCGAGCAATCGCTTGAACCTGCCGACATCATCACCTCGTGCAATGTGATGGAGCACGTCATGGCCCTGCCCGAGACGCTTCGCGCGCTGGTCAATTCGTGCAGGCCGGGCGGTGAGCTTTTCATCGGGTTCTCGCCCTTGTGGCATTCTCCCTATGGGCACCACCGACTGATGAACACGCGCGTGCCCTGGGCGCATCTGCCGCGCAAAAACCGCGCTTTTCTTGACCGCCTTGTCGACGAGGACGGCAGCTCACCGGAGACGATCCAGGAGCTCGGCTTCAACGGGGCAACACCGGCTGACTTCCGTATCGCTCTCAAAGGCCTGCCCGTCGAAATCATCTCCGCTCGGCGCAACGTCGCCACGCACCCGCTCAAACAGATCGCGATGAAGGCGATGCTCATCCCTTCGGTGTTTCCCGCATTGGAAAAATACGTCACAATCGGCATTTACTGGCACTTGAGGCGCACAAAATGACAACTTCCTCGCCAAAAGTAGCAATGGCACTTTTGCTTCCAAGCTCCTAAATACCCATCAGATTCAAATTCACGCCATCAAAACGGGATCAGGACGAACCATGGCTGACACTTCATACGATTACGATTGCCTTGTTATTGGCGCGGGCCCTGGCGGCTATGTCGCTGCTATCCGCGCGGCGCAATTGGGCCTTAAGACGGCCTGTGTGGAAAGCCGCGAGACGCTGGGCGGCACCTGCCTCAACGTGGGCTGTATCCCGTCAAAGGCGCTGCTCCACGCAAGCGAACTCTTTGAAGAGGCCGAGGGCGGTCACTTTGCGACCTGGGGCATCGAAGCAAAGGCAAGCTTCGACCTTTCGAAAATGATGGCCGAAAAAGGCAAGGCCGTTGGTGAACTGACCGGCGGTATCGAATTCCTGTTCAAGAAGAACAAAGTCACCTGGCTCAAGGGCCACGGCGCCTTTGTCGATGCGCACACAGTCAAGGTCGGGGACGAGACCGTCACCGCGAAAGACATCGTGATCGCGACCGGCTCTTCGGTCACCCCGCTCCCCGGTGTCGAAGTCGACAACGCAGGCGGTCGCATCGTTGATTCCACCGGCGCGCTTGAATTGTCCGAAGTGCCAGAGCACCTCGTTGTCATCGGCGGCGGCGTGATTGGCTTGGAGCTGGGCAGCGTCTGGCGCCGTCTTGGCGCGAAGGTCACTGTGGTTGAGTTCTTGCCCCAAATCCTGCCCGGCATGGATGAAGAAGTGCGCAAGGAAGCGAACAAGATCTTTAAGAAACAGGGCCTCAACTGGATGCTCGGCCACAAGGTCACTGGCGCTGAGGTCAAGGGCAAGAAAGTTACCCTCACCATCGAGAAAGCCGAAGGCGGCGATGAACAGACTGTCGAAGCAAGCCACGTGCTCGTCTCCATCGGTCGGCGTCCCAACACCGATGGATTGGCGCTCGAAAACGCCGGGCTCGAAGTCAACAATCGCGGCCAGATTGAAATCGATCACGATTTCAGCACCAGCGTTGATGGCATCTGGGCCATCGGCGATGTGGTCCCCGGCCCGATGCTTGCTCACAAGGCCGAGGATGAAGGCGTTGCGGTTGCTGAAAACATCGCTGGCGAAACGGGCATTGTGAACCACGATGTGATCCCGAACGTCGTTTACACCACGCCGGAAATCGCAGGCGTTGGCCTCACCACCGAGCAAGCCATCGAGAAAGCGGGCGGCGACAAGTCGAAGGTCAAGGTCGGCAAATTCCCAATGATGGCCAACAGCCGCGCTAAGGCAAACCGCGACACCGACGGCTTTGTGAAGGTCATCGCGGATGCTGAAACCGACCGCGTTCTGGGCGTGTGGATGATCAACACGCTCGCTGGCACCATGATCGCGCAGGCCGCGCAGGCTATGGAATTTGGCGCAACGTCGGAGGACATCGCCTACACCTGCCACGCGCACCCCACCCACGCCGAGGCGTTTAAAGAGGCCGCGATGGCGGTTCAGGGTTCGCCCATCCATATGTGATGGCGGGCATAGGGGCGAGCTTTGGCGGGGCCTCGTGGCTAAGGCTGCGCGTCGCCGCATTGCTCGCCCTTTGCGTGCCCACCCTATCGGGACTTGTATTCCTCGCGTGGTTCGAAGCACCGCATAGCTATTTCATCGTGAACGGGGCAGCGCTTGCAACAGGGCTGGCCGCGATCGCTTTTTTCTCAATGCCCGATGCACTCTACCCACGCCGCGCGCTCGTATGCGCGGGGCTGGCACTGCTCGCTGCGCCCATGGTTCTGGGGCCTGAGATCAACGGGGTCCAGCGCTGGATCAGCCTTGGCGGAATTTCGCTCCATACCGGCTCGCTCACTATCCCGCTGATCGTGTGCCTTGCCGCGCGTGATCGCCCCTTGGCCGCGCCCATCCTACTTGCAGCCGTGTTCCTGTGTTTGCTTCAACCCGATGCAGCCTGCGCCTTCGCACTCATGCTGGCAAGCGTAGGGCTCTACTTTGCATGGCTCGATTGGAGGCTGGGAGTGACGGCAATGGCCGGATTTGCCGCAGCGCTCTTAGCGAGCGTGAGGGGCAATCTGGCACCGCAAGCTTTCGTCGAAGGCATATTCGGCGACCTCATTTTCGTTGCCCCATGGTTTGCTCTTTGGCTGGGATTGAGCCTTGTGATCGCCTTTTTCCTCATCCTTAAAGCGCTCCCCCGGCCCGCAGCGGAGCGCTTTGCATTGGCAGGGGCGCTGGCCGGGTTTTCTCTTACGGCTCTTATGGCAAGCTACCCTCTTGTGCTGATCGGATACGGCGCAGCGCCGATCCTTGGGTTTGCTCTTGCGCTTGGGGCGCGAACACGAACGTCGCCCAAAGACCACTTTTTTGAAGGGCAATGATGGGTTAGACCTTCTGATAAAAAGAGGGAGAGACAACACATTGGCCTATCCAAAACTGACCGATAAGCCCGGCGCTTTGCAAACAGCAGCGGCCATTCGCAGCGGGACGATGTCTGTGGCTGAGGCCGTGGATGCGGCCATCACGCGTATTGAGCATCTGGATGCAGAGGTGGACGCGCTTGCTGTGCCGGACTTTGAACGCGCGGCTGCGACGGCCAAGGCAATGGATGCAGCAGGTCCACAAGGGGACCAACCGCTTTTCGGCGTGCCTATGACGGTCAAGGAAAGCTTCGATGTGGCGGGCCTACAGAGCTGCTGGGGCCACAAGGCCCACACCGACTACATCGCGCGCAGCGATAGCGAGCTTGTGCGGCGATTAAAGGCGGCGGGAGCGGTTATCCTTGGCAAGACCAATGTGCCGGTTGATTTGACCGATTGGCAAAGCTTCAACCCGGTCTATGGCCGCACCAATAATCCGCACAACACCGAGCGTTCACCCGGCGGATCGTCAGGCGGGAGTGCGGCGGCGGTGGCGAGCGGCATGGTGCCAGCTGAGTTTGGCACAGACATTGGCGGATCGGTCCGTGTGCCAGCGCATTTTTGCGGAGTGTGGGCGCACAAACCAACATGGGGCCTCGTCTCAAAACGGGGGCACGACCACCCCCAAATGGCCAAGCAAGATGGCTTTATCGCAGCGCATGACGGCATACTTTCGGTCGCAGGGCCTTTCGCGCGCAATCCGCAAGATTTGACCGTGATGATGGAAGTCGCGTCAAGTTACACTCTGTCGCGCCATGCAAAGCCTCTCAGACAATGTCGCATCCTTGCCGTGACGCAATATCCCGGCGCGCCCGTGGACCAAAGCGTGGCTGAGCCAATCGAGGCCGCGATTGAGGCGCTTACAAAGGCGGGCGTTACAGTTGAACGGACAAGCGATCTTCTGCCCGATCTCGCCAAACAACAAGCCGATTATATGATGATGCTCAACGTCGCAATGGCGAGAGGCGCACCGTCAGCTAGCGGCAGGCGGGCAAGTGCAACCGACTGGTTCGACCTGCTTGATGCGCAAAGCTCCAATCAGGCGCAGTGGGCCGCGCTGTTCGAGACATATGATTTTGTCCTTGCGCCCCCTGCCCCGGTGCTCGCCGTTGAGCACAGCGACAAACGCGCGTTTGACCAGCCGATGCGCATCAATGGCAAAGAGGTGCCTGGGGCAGCGGGCCTTGCATGGGCGGGGATCGCGACTTTCCCCCACCTGCCCTCAACCGTGCTGCCCATCGGTTCGGGAACCTATGAAGGCGCGCAGCTTCCGTGCGGGATGCAGGTCATGGGCCCCCTGATGAGCGATCTGGATTGCATCCATGCCGCGCAGGAGATCGGGAATATCTTGCACGGCTAACAAAGCTTCGCCAAGGGGCGCCGTATGGCAAAGAATTCGAATATGCGCCTTTTTGCAAAATGGCACATCTGGCTTGGCTGGCTCGTCGGGGTTCCTATTGTCATGTGGCTTGCAAGCGGGCTTTTCATGACGATCAAGCCTATCGACGAAGTGCGCGGTGATCACCTGCGGGTAGCGGTCGAAGATGCCCCTCTCGTTGTCGCGGACAGCGAGTTCGCGAACAGTGCCGATGCCGGGCTCAAAGAGATGCGCCTCGTCATGCAAGAGGGCCGCGCGGTGGCGCTGCTCACCACGCTCGACGGCACGGTCACCCGGATCGACTATGCTAGCGGAGAGCCAATTGCGCCTGTGACAGCCGAGAAGGCGCGCGCCATTGTTGCGCAGCACATCGTGGGCGGCAATAAAGTCACCTCCGTGCGCTTTTTCGAGGCCGATGAGGTGCCATTCGATTTTCGTCGCCCTCGCCCCGTTTGGCAAGTCACGCTGGAAGACGCGACCCACGTGTACGTTGGGCGCGACACTGGAGAGATCGAAGCGGTGCGCACGCAGTGGTGGCGCTGGTTCGATTTCATGTGGGGCCTTCACATCATGGATCTGTCCGAGCGCGAGGCGACCAGTCACCCAATCCTGATCCTGTTCGCTGGGCTTTCACTCATCGGAGCTATTTTGGGCTGCATCCTGATGTTCCGCCGCCGCAAATCGCGGATCAAGGCGCTCGCACCATGAACGAAACCGTCCTCACCCCCATCCTTGACTGGCTTGATGTCGCAGGGATTGCCGTCTTCGCACTGTCGGGCGCGCTGGTCGCTGCGCGCGAGCGACAAACATTTGTAACGATGGGCTTTTTCGCTCTGGTCACAGGCGTCGGAGGCGGGACAATCCGCGACCTTTTGATCGAGGCACCCGTCTTCTGGATGCACGACCCTTATGTCGCAGCTGTCTGCCTGGGCACGGCGCTGATAGTGTGGTTCACGCCGGTCACATGGTGGGATGGCAAGCTGCTTGATTATGCCGATGCGCTAGGGCTTGCCGCCTATGCGGTTCTGGGCAGTGCAAAGGCGCTTGCCTACGGAATTCCGCCTGTGCCCGCTGCTCTGATGGGAGTCATCACCGGCTGTGTTGGCGGGGTTATCCGCGATGTCGTGGCTGGACGGCCTTCGATCATCATGCAGCCTGAGCTTTACGTGACCGCCGCAGCATTAAGCGCCGCGATCACCGTAGGCGCGATGATGGCCCCGCTTGGAGTCAGCAATTGGGCAATCTGGATTGCGGCCTTTGTCGCAGGTTTCGCCTTGCGCGCCGCCGCCATTCGATTCGAAATGGGTCTTCCCAGTTATGGGGGGAAGGATGCCCCCTCCCCCACATCTGAACCCGATCAGTCGCGGAATTCTTCGCCCGGAAGCGGACCGCCAGGATAGGCGGGCAGTCGCTCGTCATCGGGATTGATCGCGATATTGGAGCCGTTTGTGCCACCCATATCAGTCGGATCAATCGCCAGATCAGGGCGGGTCGTGCCGCCTACATTGGCGCGTGCGCTGGCATAGCGATTGTCGGACAATTGTCCTTCGGCACGGGCAAAACTTTGCGTGCTGCCGAGCGAAGAGACACCCACGCTGCGGCCATAATCAATGCCGGAGATGCGGCCTGAATTGTCAATCTGGCAAGAGAAACCGGAGCCATCGAAAAGCGAGCCTGTTACGATCCAGCCAGAGCCAACGCGGCTTGCGCCATCGACGCTGTCAACGCGGATGTCCTGCTCGATTTCGTTGAGGCACATGGAAACGGCATTGTCGATGCCAGAGCCGCTGGTGGTGGAACGCACAGTGCTGCGGCGGTTTTCGGGCCGATAGCGATAATCACGCTCGCGCTCGACCACGACAACTTCGCGCTCACGCTTGCGATTGTTGTTCGCAGCGCTCGCAATGGCGGCGATCCCGCCAAGAATGGCAACGCCAGCGATCACATCGCCCGCGCTAACGCCCCGGCGGTGACGACGATAACCGCGCCAGCCCCCACGCCAGCCATAGCGGCCATATTCCTGCACAGTGTCAGCGCCCGGCGTGCGAGGCCCCAACGCATCAAGAGCGGTCGCACCCGTGGTGCTTGCGGTGGCTTGAGCGATAAATCCGGTCGCATAACCGGCTGTAGCAACCGGCGCCATTTCGGCGGCTTGCGCCTGTGCCGGAGTCAATGCGAGAGACGATGCGGCCAGCAGGCTTGCCCAAGCCGCCTTTTTGCCTGCAAATCGGTTTTGGTGAGCCATAAGCCCCCTCCTGTTGTTGTCAGTTTGAGGATGCGCCCACCAAACGCCCCTATAATGCAAACATAGTTAGGCGGCCCAGGCTTACGCAAGCCTGAACCGCCCTGGTGGGAAAGGTTAGAGGGTATTCAAGCGGTTCATCAAAGTCCGCGGATACCGCGGAAGTCGATTTGTGGTCGGCCGCGTCCTTCGACGTAGCAGGTAAACTTGCCGCGATCATATCCACGGTTGCCATAGCCGTATCCGCGTCCTTGCAAGCCCTGCACTTCCATGCGGCCCTTGACGCGCCAGCCGTAGCGGGTGCGGTCAATGTCGCGGATTTCGGTCACGTCGGCGTAGCGATAACCCCCGAAACGGCTCGCCTGACGTTCTGCGACGCGGATGCAGCGTTCGATGGCGCGCTGGCCGCCGCCGCGGTTATAGGCATAGCCATTATTGTAGCGGGTTCCACGGTAATCACCGCGATAATCGCGGTCGTTCTTGCTAAATGCACCTGCCAGAGCAGCGATGCCGCCGATGATAACGGCGCCGGCGATCACGTCGCCTGCATCAACACCGCGATCACGGCCACGGTCAGCCATGGCAGGGGTTGCAGATGCCAGGGCCATCGCGCCAGCCGCGCCGGTCGCAATAGTCCCGAGCGTGCCCTTTTTGAGTTTCTGGGTGAGTTTCGTCATTGGGTTCATCCTCGGGTTCTTCAGTTGGCGGGACCATTCCCGTTCACTGTGAAACCCTTTTAGATGAACGAAGATGAGGTGATTCTGAGCGAGCCTTGCAGGAGATGTTCAGGTAAGGGGTGTCTTTTATGAACGGCAATTCACTCAACCTCGCTTACGGAGGTATTTCATCAACTAAACCCCCTGTTGCGGCTTACTCCTCCAAGGCTGCCAGCACATCTCTGGTGAAGGCTGCGATGTCGAAGCGCGTGCCCACCATATCCTCACCCCGACGCACAATGACGACGTCGCGTGAGGGCACGACGACGATGTATTGCCCCCGATTACCTGCCGCGAGGATTGTGTCTTCAGGCACTCCCTCTTCCTTATCAAGAAGCCACCAGCCCGCGCCGTAGCCCCAACTGCGCCCCTCAGGCTGAGGGCCGCTTGGCGCAGAGACATAGTCGAGCCAGCCTTCTGGAAGGATGCGCGTGCCATCGCGGAGCACGCCGTCGTTGAGGTAAAGCTCGCCCAGATCGGCGAGATCGGGCGCGGTGGACCAGACTTGGCTTGAGAGGATGTAATCGCCTGCCCAATCCGTTTCGGCAACGGTGTGATCCATACCAACCGCCTCAAAGAACTTTGCCGGATCGAAATCCTCGTGCCGGTCTGTCACTGCCTTAACTGCCATGAGCGTGTCATTGTTCGCATAGCGGTAATGCGTGCCCGGCTTGTAGATGAGAGGCCAATCGGTGGCGGTTTCCTCAACCAATGCGCCGCCCGCATAGAGCGGATCGGTGCGATTGCCAGGCGTATCGGAATAACGGCCCGATGCCATGCGCAGGAGGTGGTCGATGGTAATCTGCCGCCTTGCATCCCAGCGCCATTCATCGCGCACGAGCCGGTCGTTCACATCAACGAGCCCCTTGTGCACCGCCACGCCAACAAGCGTCGCCGCTATGCTCTTGGCAACCGACCATGTGCGTTGAGGGGTATTGGCGCTAAAACCCGGCGCATAAGCCTCAAGATCAAGGTCACGTTCGCCGGTATCGCTCCATTGGCGGATGACAATGGCCGTCGTGCGCCCTTCCCCATAGGCATTGCCCATCGCCCCTCCAGTCGCCCGGTCGATGGCTTCCAGGCCGGCGGCTCCGTAGCGATCCATGTTTATATTGTCTTCGGTAAGCCACGGCTGCGCAGAGGGAGGCTGTACCTCCTCAGTAGCGATCGCGCCGGCCACTCCCATCGTCTCCGGCATACTCGGCTCAAGACCAATGGGCGCAAGCCTGCAACCGCTCTTCCATTCCGCTTCGGCAAAACGCGGGGGCATATCATCGGCCCAATCGACTTCGACATGGGCGACATAGCCATCACCGCCACGCAGCACGCGGTAATCAAGGTCGCGCACGATGGGATCGATGGCGAAATAGACCCCGGTCAGTTCCCATTCGTGGACGCTTTCTTCGGTGCGTGTGACGCCGTTGGCCTCTGCATTCGCAATCGCGCTGCATAGGAAAAGCGCCTTATACCCTGCTGCCAGTGCAAGGTTGTAGCGTTCATCAAGGCGCTCCTGGGCGGACTGTGCGGTGGCAGCGGCGCTGAGAGTGAGGGCGGCTGCGGCTAAGATGAGCTTCTTCATGACCGTTACCGTAAGCCTGCGCGCCCAAAAGAAAAGGGCCCGCTAGGAATGCTCCTGCGGGCCCATTTTTCTGTGCGTGCGCTCCGGACTTGATCCGGAGCCCATCTTCAAAGGCCGGAGATGGATTCCTGCTTTCGCAGGAAAACACGGCTGACTTACGCAGCAGCTTCTGCTTCTGCGTATTCGTCAACTTGGCTCATGTCAGGACCGGAATCCAGGCCGCGAGCGTCTTCGTCGCGGTCGACGAGCTCGATGATGGCCATTTCAGCAGCATCCGATGCACGTGGGCCAGCTTTGACAACGCGGGTGTAGCCACCGTCGCGGTCTTTATAACGCTCAGCCAGAACGTCGAACAGCTTCTTCAGCTGTGTTTCGTCCTGAAGCTTGCTCATCGCAAGGCGACGGTTGGAAAGACCACCGCGCTTGGCCAGCGTGATAAGCTTTTCGATGTACGGACGCAGTTCTTTCGCCTTCGCGCGGGTCGTGATGATTTGCTCATGCTTGATGAGGTTCGCCGACATATTGCGGAAGAGAGCCTTACGGTGGCCCGATTTACGCGAAAGCTTACGCTGTGAAATTCCGTGACGCATTGTATTTTCCTTGTTTGTAAAGGGCCCGTATCAGGTAGCCCAGTGCTGGTCCGATTTAGGGCACCGAACCTTTGCCCTTCCCGTCATTCCGGCGAAGGCCGGAATCCAGTTCCGAGCTTTCGCCAGTCTGGACCCCGGCCTACGCCGGGGTGACGGTGGTAGTTAGCCAAGCAGCTCTTGTTCCAACTTCTTGGCCATTTCTTCGATGTTCTCAGGCGGCCATCCGGGGATGTCCATTCCGAGGCGCAGACCCATGGAAGACAGCACTTCCTTGATCTCATTGAGCGACTTGCGGCCAAAGTTTGGCGTGCGCAGCATCTCGGCTTCGGTCTTTTGAACCAGATCGCCGATGTAGATGATGTTGTCGTTCTTGAGGCAGTTTGCCGAACGCACCGAAAGCTCAAGCTCGTCGACCTTCTTCAAGAGGTAACGGTTAAGCTGGTTGGCATCGTCCTCTTGCGGGGTCGCTGCCTGACCGATCATTGCGCTTTGTGGCTGTGGAATGCCGTCTTCGAAGTGGACGAACAAGGTGAGCTGGTCTTGAAGGATGCGTGCAGCATAAGCCACGGCATCTTCCGGGGTCACAGTGCCATCGGTTTCGACAGTGAGGCTGAGCTTGTCGTAGTCGAGCTCTTGACCGACACGCGCGTTCTCTACCTTATAGCTCACCTGACGAACAGGCGAATAAAGCGAGTCCACAGGGATGAGGCCAATCGGCGCATCAGCCGGACGGTTTTGAACAGCAGGAGCGTAGCCTTTGCCCACGTCAGCGGTCAGCTCCATATTGAGCGTCGCGCCTTCGTCGAGATGGCACAGGACGAGATCCTTGTTCATCACTTCGATGTCGCCGGTCACGGCAATATCGCCTGCTTTAACAGTCGCAGGACCGGTTACAGAAAGCTGGAGACGCTTTGGCCCCTCACCTTCCATTTTAAGAGCGATTTGCTTTACGTTGAGGACCATATCGGTGATGTCCTCACGCACACCTGCGAGCGATGAGAATTCGTGCAGCACGTTCTCAATCTTGATCGAGGTGATTGCCGCGCCCTGAAGCGACGACAAAAGCACACGGCGCAGCGCATTGCCCAAAGTCAGACCAAAGCCGCGTTCCAGCGGTTCGGCGACGAAAGTGGTCTTGCGCTGTTTGTCGCCACCTTCCTTGATTTCGAGAGCGTTGGGTTTCTTCAGTTCCTGCCAGTTCTTCATATTGACGGACATGGATTTCCCCTAAGTCGCTTACGTTAGCGGGTTGATTTAAAGTTCGGACTCAAAGCGCTCGTCAGCATCTGTGAGCCCGTTGAAGGAGCAGCGGCCGCCGCCCCTTGGGTGGGATCAAACGTCAGCCGGATTAGACGCGGCGACGCTTGGAAGGACGCACACCGTTGTGCGGGATCGGCGTCACGTCGCGGATTGACGTGATATTGAAGCCAACAGCTGCAAGACCGCGAAGCGCGCTCTCACGGCCTGAACCTGGGCCCTTCACTTCAACTTCCAGCGTGCGCACACCGTGCTCGGCTGCTTTCTTGCCCGCATCATCCGCTGCGACCTGCGCTGCGTATGGGGTGGACTTACGGCTGCCTTTGAAGCCCATCATACCAGCAGAGGACCAGCTGATCGCATTGCCTTGTGCATCGGTGATGGTGATCATCGTGTTGTTGAAGCTTGCATTGATGTGAGCAACACCAGAGGTGATGTTCTTTCTGTCGCGGCGCCTTACTTTGCCGGGTTCGCGTGCCATTTCATATATTCCTTTAACTCGTCAGAAGAGTGCTTGAACGCAGGGCCAAAAAGCCCGGCCAGCTTACTTCTTCTTGCCTGCAATCGGCTTGGCCTTACCCTTGCGGGTGCGGGCATTGGTGTGAGTGCGCTGCCCGCGAACGGGGAGCTGGTTACGGTGACGAAGGCCACGGTAAGAACGCAGGTCCATCAGACGCTTGATGTTCATCGCGGTGTTGCGACGAAGGTCGCCTTCCACCGTGTAATCAGCATCAATCGTTTCACGAATGCGCAAAACTTCCTCATCGGTGAGGTCTTGCACACGAGTAGTGTGAGAAATGCCCAGCTTGTCAGCGATTTGGACAGCCGTTGTGCGGCCAATCCCGTGAATATAGGTAAGCGCGATGATTACACGCTTGTTTGTGGGGATGTTTACCCCGGCAATACGAGCCACTTAATTCTCCATGCTCCACAAAGGTTTTGGTGCGTAATCACCGACCTTTATCTCGACGCTAAAAATAATCGGTCGACCTAAGACCCAAACAGGCCCTGAACCAACAAAAGTCCGGGTTGCACCACAATAGGCGGCGCTTGCCGGACAAGATTCGAATCTACCGAATGAAAGGGCGCTTACGGAAGTTGAAACTATCCGTCAACCGTAAGACGCACAAACCAAGGCGAGCCGCCCAAATAAGCGGTCGCTCACACATTACAAGGGCATCATATCCAAGACGGCGATAAGCGTCAAAACCAGTCAGTGGATTTGCGAAACGTTTTTACCCGTCCTACTCACCAAAATCGCCAAAGGCTTCGTCGACACTCGGGCCTTGAGGCTCGTCGGCAGGCTCTCGCGATCCGCCTGTGTTATTTTCCTCTGTGGCTATTTCCAAGGCTTCTTCTGGATCAATCGTGACAGGTGCATCGCTATCAGCTTCAGACCCCTCACCCGCATCGTCTGGAGTATCGCCTGTTGCCCCGTCCGCTGCTCCGTCCCCTGCTCCGTCCGCTGCTTCATCAGCCTCGCCAGACGACTCTGCACCTGGTGCAACAGGCGCCACCACCACGCCAAGCTCTTTGGCAAGACCAGTCAGTTGCAAGGTCATCACCCCATCAACCGCCTGGCTGATTACCGGGATCGGATAGCGCATCTTGCCGCCCACATTATATTCCCACACGATACGCGTGCGCGCTTCACCATCAGGGCCTTCATCCGCCTCGCTGAGCGCGATCGTAAGGATCCCTGCGACTGGTTCGCTTTTGCAAAGGACCAAGCGCGCCCTTCATCCGCAAAGCCACCTCAGGATAGGCCTGAATAACGCGCATATGCTCCACGCTGCCTTGCAGGGTGAAGCCGCCATCGGCAGTTTCAGTCTCAGGGATCGTTTCACAAAAACAACCGCCCGCCTGCGGGGTCAGCCGCAAGTTCGCGGCATCCGCTGACCATGTGTGCTCGTTCGACCACCAACGCGAAGGGCTTATCAATGCAAGCCATGTCGCCTTGCGATCAGCATCGACAACGGCCTCGGCCTTAGTGATGAAATGATCGTCATGCACCTCGACCCACCTCAGCCAGCGCCGGTGACGCGCCTAGCGCGCACAGGCCAAGCCCGCACAGGCCAAGCGAAAGGGGGGCAAGCAAATTGGTGGGGTTGCGATCGCGCAAAATTCTTCTCCTCCCGAAGTGGGAGGAATGCGTTAGAGTGTCATGCGTGCGGTGAAAAGGCCGCTCTTGCCAAAAAGCCGAGATCAGCCTTTGAGGACAGCGTCAATCGAAGCAGCAACCGCGTCAATATCAGCCATACCGTCAACCCGCTTTACGATGCCGCGCTCTTCATAGCGGGGAAGGATAGGGGCGGTTTTCTCGGTGTATTCCTTGTTGCGGGTGCGCACCGTCTCTTCATTGTCGTCGGGGCGGCGCTTGAACTCTATGGAACCGCAATTGTCGCAAACGCCCTCTTTCGCAGGCGGATTGGCAGTGTCGTGATAGAGCGCACCGCAATTGGCACAGGAAAAGCGGCCCGTGATGCGTTCAACCAGAGCGTCAAGATCAACGCTGAGTTCAATCACATAATCAAGCTTGCGGCCGTGCTTTGCGAGGATTTCGTCCAATTGCTCACCTTGAGCCGCAGTGCGAGGATAGCCATCGAAGATCGCTCCCTGGTCTGCTGGCATGGCAGCGATATTGTCATCGATTAGCTTCGAGACGATTTCGTCAGATACAAACTCGCCCCGGTCCATGATCGCCTTGGCCTCAAGCCCGACCGGAGTGCCCTCAGCCACTGCTGCGCGAAGCATATCGCCGGTCGATAGCTGCTTCATGCCATGGCGCTCAACAAGCCCTGCGCTCTGCGTCCCTTTGCCCGCACCGGGAGGTCCAAGAAGAATGATGTTCACGAAAAAACGCCCCTCTCTAAACCGCGCGATATTATCGGGGCAGTCCCCCATCAACGCAGCCGTGTCGAATATCGTTCCTGTGATGCCTTAACGCATCCGGCCTTTCAATTTAGCCTTTTTGATGAGATCGCCATATTGGTGCGCGAGCAAATGCGATTGCACCTGGCTGATCGTATCCACGGTTACGTTCACCACAATCAGAAGGCTGGTCCCACCAAGGAACAGCGGAATGCCTGTCTGAGCAATCATATACTCAGGAACCACGCAGACTACGGTGAGGTAGATCGCGCCAACGACGGTGATGCGGGTGAGCACATATTCAAGATATTCCGCCGTGCGCTTGCCCGGACGAATGCCTGGAATGAAGCCGCCATTTTTCTTCAGATTTTCCGCGTGCTCCTCCGGATCGAAGACAACCGCAGTGTAGAAGAAGCAGAAGAAGATGATGCCAAGCGCATAGAGCGTCATGTAAATCGGCTCGCCATGCTGGAGATACTGGTTCAGAGACTGGATCAAGCTGCCCGATGTCGAGGTCGTATCGATTGACTGACCCGCAAACGAACTGATCGTCAAAGGCAAAAGCAGAAGCGAGCTTGCAAAGATCGGCGGAATAACGCCTGCAGTGTTGAGCTTCAACGGCAAGTGCGAGCGATCAGCCTGCATCATGCCGCGCTGCGTTGCACGCTTGGGATATTGGATCAGCAAGCGGCGCTGAGCTCGCTCGACAAAGCTGATCAAAAGAATGAGCACCACGACCATCGCCAAAAAGCCGATGATGATGCCAGGTGCGATCGAGCCAGTACGACCGCCTTCGAACATATTCATGGCAAAGACCGGGAATTGGGCGACGATACCGGCCATGATGATAAGCGAAACGCCGTTACCAATACCGCGCGCCGTGATTTGCTCACCCAGCCACAGCAGGAACATGGTGCCGCCGACAAGGCTGATCACTGCGCCAATGCGGAACATATAACCCGGCTCAACCACAGCAGCGATACCTTGCTGCCCGGCATAGCTTTCAAGGCCGGTGGCAAGGAAGTACCCTTGAATGGCGCAAAGGAACACTGTGCCGTAACGGGTGTATTGGTTGAGTTTCTGACGGCCCGTTGCGCCCTCTTTCTTAAGAGCGGCAAGCGTTGGGTGAAGCGCCGAGGCCATCTGCACCACGATCGATGCGGTGATATACGGCATCACGCCAAGCGCCACGAGGCTCATATTCGCCAGCGCACCGCCGGTAAACATATTGAACATATCAAGGATCGTGCCCTGGTTCTGCTGAGCCAGAAGGTCCAGAGCCAGCGGGTTGATCCCGGGCAGCGGCACAAAGCTCAAAAAGCGGAACACGATCAGCGCACCAATGGTGAACCAGATGCGTTGGCGCAGTTCGGTTGCCTGAGCAAAATTGCCCAGGTTCAAATTGCTGGCGATATTATCGGCGCGTGAAGCCATTTTTATAGTCTATCCCGTGGATCTCGCCCGCTGTGTCGCGGAACATGGAGGCCTAGATAGGAATAGCAGGGCGAATTGTCGAACCCTGCGTGTCACTTTTCATCATCCCGGTGCGCTCAAATGCCGCACCGGGACGATAAAAGTTGATTACTCAGCGTCCGCTGCAGCTTTTGCAGGAGCGGTCACTTCGACGCTGCCGCCGGCTTTCTCAACCGCAGCAATCGCGCCTTTGGTTGCGCCGGTGACGACGAATTTGGCTTTCGCTTTGATTTCGCCTTTGCCAAGCAGCTTAACGCCGTCCTTGCCACCGCGCGCAAGGCCGGTTTCGCGAAGGACCTCTTCGGTGATGTCTTTCTTGGCGTCGATTTTCTTGGCGTCGATCCATTTTTGGACCATGCCAGTGTTCACTTCTGCAAAGTCTTTGCCGAACGGGTTGTTAAAGCCGCGCTTTGGCAGACGCATATGGAGCGGCATTTGACCACCGGCAAAGCCGTTGATCGCTACACCTGAACGGGATTTTTGACCTTTTTGACCGCGTGCAGCAGTTTTACCTTTGCCAGAGCCGATACCACGGCCCACACGCATACGGCCCTTACGGGCACCATCATTGTCACGGATGTCGTTGAGTTTCATCGTTGCACTCGCTTTCGCTTTCTAGATACGGCCCCACCACGGGGCAACGCGCTATTTGGAAGGCGCGCCACTAGCGGGAAGTGAGCGGGGGCGCAAGGGGAAATGGGGGGCCTTCCCTTGAAACCTGCACCAATAGTATGATAGTCCGCTTTTGAGGAGCAGATTATGGCCACGATCAGAAAAACCATCACGCTGAGCGACACTCAGGATGCCTGGATCAAGTCGCAGATTGCGCGCGGCGGGTTCACCAATGACAGCGAATACATCCGCGACCTCCTGCGCCGCGACCAAGAGGAGCAGACCAAGCTCTCCGACCTGCGCGAGGCGATTGCCGAGGGTCTGGACAGCGGCGTGAGTGAGCGTTCGCTCGATGAAATCTGGGCAGAGGGTGAAGAGCGCGCTCGAAAAGCCAATGCGTAAACTGTTGATCGGCCGTCAGGCTGACAATGATCTTGTCTCAATATCGCAATACACTTCTGCCGAATTTGGAGAGAGCCAAGCCCGCAAATATCGCGACCAGTTGCGGGGGTGCTTCAATGCCCTCCTCTCCAACCCGCATCTAGGCCGCAGCGCCGAGGAACTCGCACCGGGACTGCGACGGATTAGACAACAGGCGCACGTAGTTTTCTATCTGCCAACGGACGATGAAATCCTGATCGTTCGCGTGCTCCATCACAGCATGGATTTTGAGCGGCATTTATAACTCGATAGTTCTCACTTCACCAATTTTTGTTGCGACTTAGAGGGGCCATGACAAGAGGAATGAGCTTCGGTTTGGCAAACAATATTATTTTCTATCCAGGTTATTCGAGCAAGCATCAACGCGATAGCCACTCTGATAAATCTGATTGCCTGCTTCACTTTTCAGCGTTGGGTTGACGACCGAAACATAAACAGCCTCGCGGCCCAAAAGGAGATCGACAGTCTTCCGGACTCTTCCCATTCCCTCCCCGGGCGTGGCAATCCTGCAACAATTTGGATACTTCGTAAGGAATTGATCAACCGCGACAAGATCGATCTGAGCATCAGAATCGCCTCCCTTCACACCATCATCGCCAAAAACTACTGCGCGGATTTCGGGCAAGGCTTGTAGGTGGCTCCAAACTCCCTGTTCAATTATCGCATCACGGCTGGGTTGACTAAGTTTCGCCAAACAGACCGGACGTCCCGCGCCCGTTGTATTTTCCACGGACATCACCCAGCTCCCACCTAACAGCATGGGGAAAAGTAAAAGCAGAGTTATACGTCCTACCACTTACAGCCCTCATGATTTGTGTCCGAAGTCTCAACCAGTTTTTTCGCTTGAGACTTTCGCCGTTTTGATGCTCAATTTCGGGCCTGATTGCAATCAGCACCGCTCGGCCTACTCCCGATAAACCCCCACCCCATACTGGCACGGCTCCGCATCACAGCGGATCATCTTCACCCGGAAGACCGCCACCCGATCGTCCTCGGGCGCGAGCTCCACAATCGGAATGGCGTCCTCTTGGATGTCGCTGGCGATTTCGGAGCCCTCGTCATCGTAGATGCCGAGGTCGATGTCTTTGCACTGATCATCGCACAGGCCAATTGCGATGTAGCGCTCGCCGCCTTTGAGCGTGTAGCGCAGCGTGCCAGTCTCGCGCTCCTCGAGCACGCCGCCGTTGAAGGCTTGCGAGCTTGCGTAGCCGCGTCCGCGCGCGATTGCTTTTGCCTCGCGGGCTAGGTCCTTCACGATTTCTGCTGAGGTCCCCGGTGCAGCTGTAGTGGCGCAGGCCGATAGGCTGATGCTCGCCATCAGGCAGGCACAGACCGCCACGGTTCTCGATTGGTTCAAATTTTCAGTCCCCTACCGCGCAAACGGTGAGCGTGAGGGGTAGCACTCTCGGTTCTGTAAAACCACTCTCGTGCGCTCCTGCGAAAGGCTCTCCTGAGCCCGTCGAAGGGCAGGAGTCCAGCTTCGGACGTCGATGATGGGCTCCTGCTTTCGCAGGAGCGCACAAGCGCGACAACTCGCGGCCCAAACGCAAGCGGGCCCGCCATGCTGCTATCGCATGACGGGCCCGTCTTGAATGTCGCTATCGACTTGGAGTTAGTCGACTACCGTCACCAGATGCGGGATCTTGGCGATCGCGCCGCGAACTTCAGGGGTGTCCTGGCGCTCGACAACTTTGTGCATCTTGTTGAGGCCAAGACCGATCAGGATCTTGCGCTGGCTCTCAGGGCGACGGATCGGCGAACCGATCTGCTTGATTTTGATGGTAGCCATGATGGATTACTCCGCAATTGCAGCGGCATCGACTGCCGCTTCAGCTTCGCTGGCACCGCCACGACCCAGAAGGTCGGCAACTTTCTTGCCGCGACGCTGAGCCACTGACTTCGGCGAAGTCTGGTCGCTGAGCGCTGCGAACGTTGCGCGGATCATGTTGTATGGGTTCGAAGTGCCCACAGACTTGGTGACAACGTCGGCCACGCCCAGGCTCTCGAACACGGCGCGCATCGGACCACCGGCGATGATACCAGTACCCGGAGGCGCTGTGCGAACGGTGACCTTGCCGGCGCCAAAACGGCCATTGCCGTCGTGGTGCAGCGTGCGACCTTCTTTCAAAGGAACGCGGATCATCTTCTTGCGAGCAGCGGCAGTTGCCTTGGTGATCGCCTCTGGAACTTCGCGCGCTTTACCGTGACCAAAGCCAACGCGGCCCTGACCATCGCCAACAACTACGAGAGCTGCAAAGCCAAAGCGCTTACCACCTTTAACCGTTTTCGAGACACGGTTGATGTGGACGAGCTTCTCGATGATGCCATCATCTTCTTCTTCGCGCTTATTGTCGCGGCCACGGCCACGACCGCGTCCACGACCGCCACCATCGCGGTTGTTACCACCACGACCACGACCGCGACCCCGTTGCTCTTCAGCAGGCGCTTCGGTAGGTTGATCCGAAGGCTCTTGCGCAGCCGACTGATCGTCAGCCGCCTGCGAAGGCGTTTCAGCAACAGCCGGAGTTTCGGTTGCCCCTGTATCGGTTGCAGCACTTTCGGTTGCTGCTTCTTCTGGTTTGTTTTCGTCAGCCATCATTAGAACTCCAGCCCGCCTTCACGAGCGGCATCGGCCAGCGCTTTCACGCGGCCATGGAACAGGAACCCGCCGCGATCGAACACAACAGTGGTCACGCCGGCCTTCTTGGCAGCGGCTGCGATGTCCTTACCAACTTGGGTCGCGGCATCGACATTGGCACCCGACGTCTTTGCGCCAAGGGTCGAAGCGGCTGCCACGGTCTTACCCGCTGCATCGTCAATGACCTGTGCGTAGATGTGCTTGCCAGTGCGGTGAACGCTAAGGCGTGGTTTGCCTCCGCTGCGCGCTTTCAAAGCGGTGCGCACACGGCGACGGCGACGTTCAAAGAGAGATAGTTTAGCCATCTTACTTCTTCTTCCCTTCCTTGCGGAAGATATACTCGCCGCGATACTTGATACCCTTGCCCTTGTAAGGCTCAGGCTTGCGCCACTTGCGGATTTCAGCAGCAAACTGACCAACGGCCTGCTTGTCGATGCCGGAAATCTCAACCGTGGTTTGATCGGGCGTGTTAACGGTGAGGCCCTCAGGCACTTCGAGATCGACGTCGTGGCTGAAACCAAGCTCAAGCTTCAGGGTCTTGCCCTGCGCCTTAGCACGGTAACCAACACCGGAAATTTCCAGTGTCTTCGAAAAGCCCTCGGTCACGCCTTCAACCAGGTTCGAAACCAGCGTGCGCTGCATACCCCAAAAAGAGCGTGCCTGCTTGCTGTCATTCGCCGGGTTCACAGCGATCTCGTCGCCTTCCACCTTATAGGTGATGAGGTCTGACAGACCCATCGAAAGGGTGCCTTTTGGACCCTTAACGGTGAGAGTGCCGTTATCGATTGTGGCTGTAACCCCCGAAGGGATCGCCACTGCCTTTTTACCAATGCGGCTCATCAGAAGACCTCCGCAAGCACTTCGCCGCCGACCTTGTTTTCGCGCGCTTCAGCGTCCGAAAGGACACCACGCGGGGTCGAGACGATGGTGATGCCAAGGCCGTTGCGAACAGTCGGGATCTCTTGTGAACCCGAATAGACGCGGCGGCCCGGCTTGGATACGCGAGCAACGTGCTTGATCGCAGGCTCGCCTTCGAAATACTTCAGCTCAATGCGAAGCTGTGGGTGCTTGCCCGAAGCATCGTCGGAATAGCCACGGATGTAGCCTTCACGAGTGAGAACTTCGAGAACGTTTGCACGCAGCTTCGACGCGGGCGAAAGGACGCTGTCCATTTTCGCACGCTGGCCGTTGCGGATGCGGGTGAGCATATCACCCAGTGGATCGGTCATAGCCATCTGTTAGCTCCTCACCAGCTCGACTTGGTCAGACCGGGGATCATGCCCCGGTTGCCGAGATTGCGCAGCTCGATCCGGTTGATGCCGAACTTGCGATAATAGCCGCGTGGGCGGCCGGTGGTGGCGCAGCGATTGCGCACGCGGGTTGGGTTCGCATTGCGAGGAAGCTCAGCCATTTTGAGGCGGGCCATCAGGCGCTCGCTCTCATCAAGGCTCTCGTCATTCGCGATTGCCTTCAGCTTTTCGTACTTCGCTGCGTACTTCTTGACGAGAGCTTTGCGCTTCTCGTTCTTGTTGATCGAACTCAGTTTCGCCATTGGACTTAAGCTCTCTTCCTATTGAATTGCTGTCATGGAAGAGACGGACCTAGTTAGGCCGCCTCTTTCTGATCGCCTGCCTCACCTTGGAAGGGGAAGCCGAACAAACGCAGGAGCTCGCGAGCTTCTTCGTCGGTTTTGGCGGTGGTGGTTACGATGATGTCCATACCCCGGACTTTTTCGATCTTGTCGTAAGAGATCTCTGGGAAGATGATCTGCTCTTTGATGCCCATGGCATAGTTGCCACGGCCGTCGAACGAGTTAGGGTTGAGGCCACGGAAATCTCGGATACGAGGCATCGCGATGGTCACAAGACGATCGAGGAATTCGTACATACGCGCACGGCGAAGGTTCACCTTACAACCAATGGGCATACCATCGCGCAGTTTGAACTGAGCGATCGACTTCTTCGCGCGGGTGATAACCGGCTTTTGACCAGCAATCAGCGCCATCTCTTCAGCAGCCGTCTGGATCTTTTTCTTATCCTGGCTTGCTTCGCCAACACCCATGTTGAGGGTGATCTTTTCAATCTGAGGGACCTGGAGACGGTTGGTGTAACCAAACTTCTCAGTCATCGCCTTGACGATTTCGTCGTCATACTTGGCTTTAAGGCGTGGTGTGTAATCAGCCATCGATTGCCTCCCCACTCTTTACAGCAACGCGCACCTTCTTGCCGTCCTTTTCTTCAAAGCGGACGCGGGTGGGCTTGCCATCCTTTGGATCAGCCACGGCAACCTTGGAGATGTCCATCGGAGCGGGGAAACGCTCAATGCCACCTTGCGGGTTGATCTGGCTCGGCTTGCGGTGACGGGTTGCAACGTTCACGCCTTCGACGACAACTTTGCCCTCTTTTGGCATGACCGACTGGACAGTGCCTTTGCGGCCTTTGTCCTTGCCCGACAATACGACGACTTCGTCGCCCTTCTTGATCTTAGCAGCACCCATCTTAGAGCACCTCCGGAGCAAGCGAGATGATTTTCATGAAGCCCGCGCCGCGAAGCTCGCGAACAACTGGGCCAAAGATACGAGTACCAATAGGCTCGTTCGACTTGTTCACCAGAACAGCAGAGTTGCTGTCGAAACGGATCACACTGCCGTCTTTACGGCGAACGTCCTTTTTGGTGCGCACGATGACGGCGCGGTGTACGTCGCCTTTTTTCACCTTAGCGCGCGGCTGAGCCTCTTTAACAGAGACTACGATCACGTCGCCAACGGAGGCAAAACGCCGCTTAGACCCGCCCAGTACTTTAATGCACTGGACGCGCTTTGCGCCGCTGTTGTCCGCGACGTCGAGATTGGATTGCATCTGGATCATGGATCCGGTTCCTTCTCTTGGCTTACTGGGACACCCGACTGTGACCGGGGCTCAGCAGTTCCATCGTCAAAATGCCTTCCCCAAAAGGAAGACGCGTCAATTAGTTACCCGCTGCCTCGACATCGAGGTCAGCTTCAACCGCCTGAACCCCGCCGGCCACAACACGGTCTTTCACGATCCATGTCTTGGTCTTTGAGATAGGCTTGGTTTCTTCGATACGAACGACATCACCAATGGTGTACTCATTGGCTTCGTCATGCGCGTGATACTTCTTCGAGCGACGGATGATTTTCCCGTAGAGAGGGTGTTTCACCTTACGCTCGACCAGAACGGTCACGGTTTTGTCGGTTTTGTCAGAGCTGACAGTACCGGTAAGAATACGCTTTGGCATTGTCTACTCCTTACGCTTTTGCAGCCGCGGCACGCTCGTTTTGGAGCGTTTTGATCTGAGCGATCGTGCGGCGCACTTCTTTGATGCGTGACGGCTTCTCAAGCTGGTTGGTCGCAGCTTGGAAACGCAGGTTATACTGCTCGCGCTTAAGCTCGGTCAGTTCAGCTGAAAGCTGATCGTCGGTCTTTGCGCGCAGGTCTTCAGTGGTAGCCATTACTTGTCACCTCCCAAGTGCGAGGTGTCGCCGAAACGGGCAACGACCTTGGTTTTGATCGGCAGCTTCATAGCAGCGCGTTCGAATGCGAGCGCGGCCACTGGGCCTGGTACACCGTCAAGTTCAAACATGATGCGGCCTGGCTTCACGCGGGCTGCCCAGTATTCAACAGAGCCTTTACCCTTACCCTGACGAACTTCAGCAGGCTTCTTCGAAACCGGCACATCGGGGAACACGCGGATCCACAGGCGACCTTGACGCTTCATCGCACGCGTGATCGCACGGCGAGCCGCCTCGATCTGTCGCGCTGTGATACGATCTGGCTCCATGGCTTTGAGGCCATAAGAACCAAAGTTCAGCGTGGTGCCGCCCTTGGCGTTGCCATGGATCTTGCCCTTGAACGCCTTGCGGTATTTGGTTTTCTTTGGTTGCAGCATTTTCTCTTACCTATCATGCGGTCCAGCTCAGCGAGCCGGACGCACTCCTGAGGTTTGCGATTCCATCATCAGGCGATCTTGCGCGGTCGGATCATGGCCAAGGATCTCGCCTTTGAAGACCCACACCTTGATACCGATGATGCCGTAAGCGGTAAGCGCTTCGGTTTCCGCATAATCGATGTTGGCGCGCAGCGTATGCAGCGGCACACGACCTTCGCGATATTGCTCGACACGGGCAATCTCAGCGCCGCCAAGACGGCCACCGCATACGATCTTGATGCCTTCAGCACCCAGACGCATAGCAGATTGCATGGCGCGCTTCATCGCGCGGCGGAATGCCACACGGCGAATAAGCTGATCGGCAATGCCTTGAGCAACGAGCTTGGCGTCGATTTCCGGCTTGCGGATTTCAACGATGTTCAGCTTCACTTCGCTCTCAGTCATCGTGGAAAGCTTGGCGCGCAGCTTTTCGATGTCTGCACCCTTCTTACCGATGATGACACCCGGACGAGCCGCATAGATCGACACGCGGCAAAGCTTCGCCGGACGCTCGATCACAACCTTGGAGATCGCTGCCTGTGGCAGGTTCTCAAGGATGTACTTACGGATCTTGATGTCCTCAGCGAGGAGCCCCGCGTAGTCGCGCCCTTCGGCGTACCAGCGGCTATCCCAAGTGCGGTTGATCTGAAGACGCAGACCAATTGGATTACTCTTCTGACCCATGGTTTATGCCTCTTCCTGTTCGCGGACAACGATGCGCAGCTTGCTGAATGGCTTCAGGATGCGCGTCGACTTACCACGACCGCGCGTATGGAAACGCTTCATCGTGATCGACTTGCCAACCGATGCTTCAGCAACGACGAGCGCATCGACGTCGAGATCGTGGTTGTTTTCCGCATTGGCAATCGCGGATGCGAGAACCTTGCTGGCGTCTTTCGCCATCGCCTTCTTGGAGAACGCGAGGATGTTGAGAGCTTCTTCAGCTTTCTTACCGCGGATAAGCTCGGCAACGAGGTTCAGCTTCTGAGCGGAGCCGCGAATTTGCGTGCCCACTGCCAGAGCCTCGTTGTCAGCAACGCGGCGGGGAGACTTTGCCTTACCCATTATCGCTTGCCCTTCTTGTCAGCCGCGTGGCCGGGGAAGTTGCGCGTAGGAGCGAACTCACCAAGCTTGTGGCCAACCATTTCTTCCGAAACAGCTACGGGGATGAATTTCTGACCGTTGTAAACGTTGAACGTCAGGCCAACGAATTGCGGCAGAATAGTCGAGCGGCGTGACCAGGTTTTGATCGGCTTTGCATTGCCGGCATCCTGTGCCTCTTCGGCCTTCTTGAGAAGGCTGAGCTCGACAAACGGACCTTTCCAGACGGAACGTGCCATCGTGCGCTTACCTCTTCTTCTTAGCGTGACGCGAACGGATGATCATCTTATCCGTCTGCTTGTTCTTACGAGTGCGAGCACCCTTGGTCGGTTTGCCCCATGGCGTCACTGGGTGACGACCACCAGAGGTCCGGCCTTCACCACCACCGTGGGGGTGATCAACTGGGTTCTTCGCAACACCACGAGTGAGAGGACGACGGCCCTTCCAACGAGTGCGACCGGCCTTACCGAAGTTCTGGTTCTGGTTGTCAGGGTTAGAAACCGCGCCAACCGTGCCCATGCAATCGCTGCGAAGGTAACGCTGCTCGCCTGAGTTCAAGCGAACGATCACCATGCCGCGGTCACGACCAACGATCTGGACATACGCACCAGCAGAGCGAGCGATCTGACCGCCCTTGCCCGGCTTCATCTCCACATTGTGGCAGATGGTGCCGACCGGCATTTGACCCAGAAGCATGGCGTTGCCAGGCTTGGTGTCGACCTTTTCGCCAGCAATCACGCTGTCACCAACAGCCAAACGCTGAGGTGCGATGATGTAGGCAAGCGTGTCGTCTTCATACTTGATAAGCGCGATGAAGGCGGTGCGGTTAGGGTCGTATTCGATACGCTCCACAGTCGCTGCCATATCCCACTTACGACGTTTGAAGTCGATGATGCGGTACTTCTGCTTGTGACCACCAGCGATACCGCGTGATGTCACATGGCCTTTGTTGTTACGGCCGCCAGTCTTGCGCTTGCCTTCGCTGAGCGACTTTACCGGGCCGCCTTTGTGCAAGCCAGTTTTGTCGACCAGAATAAGGCCACGGCGAGCCGGGCTTGTCGGGTTGTAATTCTTAAGTGCCATTAGCCGACCTGCTCAGTGATATCGATCATTTCGCCCTCGGCGAGACGCACCACTGCTTTCTTGAAATCGGAACGCTTGTAGGGCTTGCCCCGCCAGCGCTTGGTTTTGCCTTTAACAAGGATGGTGTTCACCGAGACGACCTTGGTCGAATAGATGGCTTCCACCGCTTCCTTGATCTGCGGCTTGGTCGCGTCGTTCGCTACCTTGAACACAACACCGTTCGATTCCGACGCCATGGTCGATTTCTCGGTGATGTGAGGGGCGAGGATCACGTCATAGTGCCGCGCGTCAACTGCGTCTTTCTTAGCCATTGAAACGCGCCTCCAGCTTAGCGACCGCATCCTTGGTCAGGACAAGCGTGTCGTGGTTGAGAATGTCGTAGACGTTCGCGCCAGCTGCCGGCAGGACGTTTACGCCCTTGAGGTTGTTTGCAGCACGCTTGAAACCAGCGTCCACAGCCTCACCGTCGATCACAAGGACTTTGCCGGCAAAGCCGTGCTTGTCGAAGTGAGCCTTGAGAGCTTGCGTTTTAGCGTCTTTCAACTCGAGGCTATCGAGAACAACAAGACCGTCTTTGGCTTTGGTCGAAAGAGCCATTTTCAGACCCATTGCTCGAACTTTCTTGTTCAGCGACTGGTTGAAGTCACGCTTGCGCGCGCCGTGGGCCTTACCACCACCGATAAAGATCGGAGCACCGCGATCGCCGTGACGAGCGGTACCACCACCCTTTTGACGACCAAACTTTTTGCCCGTGCGAGCAACATCTGAACGCTCACGCGTTGGACGCGCCGTACCGCGGCGGTTTTCGAGCTGCCAAGTGACAACACGATGCAGGATATCAGCGCGAGGCTCTACACCGAACACATCATCGTTGAGTTCGATATCGCCCGAGGCTTTCCCGTCGATTTTCTGGACCTTCACCTTCATGGCTTAGCCCTCCTTATTTTCGTCAGCTGCAGGAGCATCAGCGGCGGGCGCTTCAGCTTCTGGAGCAGGTGCGGCTTCTTGCGCAGGAGCAGCAGTCTCGACGACAGCGCCGGGGAACGGCAGATCGTCAGAGTGCTTGAGCTTCACAGCGTCGCGAACGAGCAGCCAGCCATTCTTCGAGCCGGGGACGGAACCCTTGATGAAGAGAAGGCCACGCTCAGCGTCGGTGCGAACCACTTCGAGGTTCTGCTGCGTACGCTGACGGTCACCCATGTGACCAGCCATCTTCTTGCCCTTGAACACGCGGCCCGGATCCTGGCGGTTACCCGTCGAACCGTGCGAACGGTGAGAGATCGAAACACCGTGGGTTGCGCGAAGACCGCCGAAACCCCAGCGCTTCATCGCACCTGCAAAACCCTTACCTTGGGTGTGCCCGGTGATGTCGACCTTCTGGCCATTCACAAAGTGCTCTGCGCTGATGAGCGAGCCAACAGGTACAAGACCCTCTTCGCCATCCACGCGGAACTCTGCCATGCGAGCCTTAAGGCCCACGCCCGCCTTCGCGAAATGCTCGCGCTGCGGCTTGTTTACATTCTTTTGTTTTGCTTCGCCTGCACCCAGTTGAACAGCAAAATAGCCGTCAGTGTCCTGTGTGCGGTGGGAAACGACCTGGCAATCTTCCAGCGAAAGAACAGTCACAGGCACGTGCTGTCCATCCTCCTGGAAGAGGCGGGTCATCCCAACCTTTTTCGCGATCACGCCAGTGCGCATCGTCGTGTACTCCTTACAGAGGCACCCAGAGGACCATCCCCAAGGTGCGTGCCAACCCAAATTTTTTGCCTGAGCCCCGTCTGGGCTGATGCTCTCGAGGCCAGTTGGCCTTTTGAGCGAGACGGAGGACTCAGCCCGGATATATCCGGCGGTATCCATATGTCTTGCCGACCCTTTGATCAGCAGGGCCAATGGCGGCCCAAATTCTCAGATCGTTTTACGCCCACCTGAAGGGCGGAGAGATCATCGCTTAGGCGAGTTTGATCTCAACATTCACGCCAGCAGCGAGGTCGAGCTTCATCAGCGCATCGACGGTCTGGGCGTTCGGCTGCACGATGTCGAGCAGACGCTTGTAAGTGCGAACTTCGAACTGCTCACGCGACTTTTTGTCGATGTGCGGACCGCGGTTCACGGTGAACTTCTCAATGCGCGTCGGCATAGGAATGGGGCCACGAATAAGAGCACCCGTACGACGAGCTGTATCTGCAATCTCGCCAGTTGCCTGATCGAGAACGCGGTGGTCGAATGCCTTGAGGCGAATACGGATATTCTGTGCTTCCATTACCTATACCAATGCGAAAGAGCCAGAGAACGTAGCTTCCGGGGAAACCCGCCCTACAAAAAGTAAAAGGCCCGCCCTGCCCCGCACCATCAAATTGAGTGGTCCGGAATGGGAGGCCCCATGAATTTCGATTCAACGGCAACGGAATCGCCGCTGGAGTTGGCGCGCGTATATCGAGGCTGTTGGATTCTGGCAACCCAGAATTTCTCTCGATTTATCGCAATGCCGAAAAGCCACCTCCCCTGTAGGAAATTTGGCTTACATAATAAGAGGCCCGGCGCACTCTCGTGGGCCGGGCCTCATTATCTCGTGCAAGCCTTGAAAGGCTCAGTCCGAATTAGGCGGTGATTTTAGCCACAACGCCTGAACCAACGGTACGGCCACCTTCACGGATAGCGAAACGCAGACCTTCGTCCATAGCGATCGGAGCGATCAGCTTGACGTTGATGGTCACGTTGTCGCCAGGCATAACCATCTCGGTGCCCTCTGGGAGGATCACTTCGCCGGTTACGTCAGTCGTACGGAAGTAGAACTGCGGACGGTAGTTTGCAAAGAATGGCGTGTGACGGCCACCCTCGTCCTTCGAAAGGACGTAGACTTCTGCCGAGAACTCGGTGTGCGGGGTAACAGAACCTGGCTTTGCGAGAACCTGACCACGCTCAACTTCGTCACGGCCAACACCGCGGATAAGCGCACCGATGTTGTCGCCTGCTTGACCGGAATCGAGCAGCTTGCGGAACATTTCAACGCCGGTGACGGTCGTCTTGGTGGTGTCCTTGATGCCGACGATTTCAACTTCGTCGCCAACGTTCACAACGCCGGTTTCAACACGGCCGGTCACAACCGTACCACGACCCGAAATCGAGAACACGTCTTCGATCGGCATGAGGAAGTCTTGATCAACTGGACGCTCAGGCTGTGGGATGTAGCTGTCAACAGCGTCCATCAGAGCCTTCACGGAGTTTTCGCCGATTTCTGGATCGCGGCCTTCGAGAGCTGCGAGAGCCGAACCCTTAACGATTGGAATCTCGTCGCCGTCAAAGCCGTACTCGCTGAGAAGTTCGCGAACTTCGAGTTCAACCAGTTCGAGGATTTCTTCGTCGTCGACCTGATCAACCTTGTTCATGTAAACAACGAGAGCAGGAACACCAACCTGACGTGCAAGAAGGATGTGCTCACGAGTTTGTGGCATTGGGCCGTCAGCAGCGTTCACAACGAGGATCGCGCCGTCCATTTGTGCCGCGCCGGTGATCATGTTCTTAACATAGTCAGCGTGACCTGGGCAGTCGACGTGTGCGTAGTGACGTGCGTCGGTTTCGTACTCAACGTGTGCGGTTGAGATGGTGATGCCGCGCTCGCGCTCTTCAGGTGCTTTGTCGATGTTTGCGAAATCGACAGCAGCACCCATAACTTTCGTGATAGCCGCTGTCAGCGTCGTCTTACCGTGGTCAACGTGACCGATGGTGCCGATGTTGCAGTGCGGCTTATTACGCTCAAACTTTTCCTTCGCCATTTCTCTAATAACCTTTTTATTCAAATGTGCATTGTAAGCGGGGAGAAAACGGCGCCCGCATCAACGTGGCGCCGCCCATAGAATGTGTTGCTCGCTTAAGCAAGCTTCTCCTTGACCTCTTGCGCCACAGCCTGTGGCACTTCGTCGTAGTGGCTGAACTGCATGGTGTACTGAGCACGTCCTTGCGTAAAGGAACGCAGCTCGTTCACGTAGCCGAACATATTGGCCAATGGGACGAAAGCTTCGACAGCTTGTGCGTTGCCGCGGCTGTCTGTGCCCTGGATTTGACCACGACGTGAGTTCATGTCGCCGATGACGTCGCCGAGGTAGTCCTCAGGAGTGATGACCTCAACCTTCATGATTGGCTCAAGCAGCTTGATGCCAGCCTTTGAGGCCACTTCACGCATCGCACCGCGACCAGCGATCTCAAACGCAATCGCGCTGGAGTCGACGTCGTGGTACTTACCGTCAACGAGACGGATCGAGAAGTCGATGATCGGGAAGCCCACCAGATGGCCGCTTTCAGCCTGCTCGCGCATACCCTTTTCAATCGCAGGGATAAATTCGCGTGGAATGTTACCGCCCTTGATCTCATCAACAAAGTCGATGCCTGCGCCGCGTTCACCCGGAGTGACCACAACCTTGACCTCACCGAACTGACCCGAACCACCCGACTGTTTCTTATGGGTGTAAGTCACTTCGACTTCACGGCCGAGATATTCACGGTAAGCCACTTGCGGCGCACCAACGTTTGCCTCAACCTTGAATTCACGCTTCATACGATCGACGAGAATGTCGAGGTGAAGCTCGCCCATGCCCTTGATGATCGTTTGACCTGATTCGTGGTCGGTGGTGACTCGGAAGCTGGGGTCTTCAGCCGCGAGGCGGTTGAGAGCAACACCCATCTTCTCTTGGTCAGCCTTGGTCTTTGGCTCAACGGAAAGCTCGATCACGGGATCGGGGAATTCCATGCGCTCAAGAATAATTGGCTTTGCCGGATCGCAAAGAGTATCGCCGGTCGTCGTTTCCTTCATCCCGGCAAGCGCCACGATGTCACCAGCAAATGCTTCTTCAATATCCTCACGCTCGTTCGAGTGCATCAGCAACATACGGCCGATCTTCTCTTTCTTGTCTTTCACAGAGTTCAGAACCGAACCCTTTGAAAGCTTGCCTGAGTAGATCCGAGTGAAGGTAAGCGAACCAACAAACGGGTCGTTCATGATCTTGAACGCGAGCGCTGCGAACGGCTCATCATCCGACGATGGACGTGATGCTTCTTCCTCGCTGTCAGGCAAAACACCCTTAATCGCGGGAACATCGAGCGGCGACGGCATGTAATCGATCACGGCGTCAAGCAGAGGCTGAACGCCTTTGTTCTTAAACGCCGAACCACACAGAACCGGCACAAAAGCCTGCTCAAGCGTACCCTTACGGATAAGGCGCTTGAGCTCTTGCGCGCTTGGTTCATTACCTTCGAGGTAAGCTTCCATCGCGTCATCGTCTTGCTCGACAGCAAGCTCGATCAGCTTTTCACGATATTCCGCAGCTTCGTCAGCCATGTCATCCGGGATCGGGCCGAACTCATAAGAGGCACCCAGATCTTCGTTGGTCCAGGTGATCGCACGCTGATTCACAAGATCAACAAGACCGATGAGCGAGCTCTCAATACCGATCGGGAGATAGAGGACAGCAGGCGTCGCACCCAGACGATCGATGATCGACTGAACACAGTATTTGAAGTCAGCGCCAGTGCGGTCTAACTTATTGATAAAGCACATTCTTGGCACTTTATACTTGTCGGCCTGGCGCCAGACGGTTTCGGATTGCGGCTCAACACCAGCAACGCCGTCAAAACAAGCTACGGCACCGTCGAGTACGCGCAGGCTGCGTTCTACTTCGATGGTGAAGTCGACGTGGCCGGGGGTGTCGATGATGTTGATGCGGTGTTTTGGAGTATTTTCGCGCAGTGCAGCCGGATCGCCCATTGGGTCCATGTCAGGATCTTCAGGGTTCCAGAAACAGGTCGTCGCAGCGGAAGTAATTGTAATTCCACGCTCTTGTTCCTGCTCCATCCAGTCCATCGTCGCGCCACCATCGTGGACCTCGCCGATTTTGTAGGACTTTCCGGTGTAGTACAAAATACGCTCGGTAGTCGTAGTCTTACCAGCATCGATGTGCGCCATGATGCCGATATTGCGATAGCGCTCCAGCGGATATTCGCGGGCCATGTGCAATTCCTTAGTTCGAGGTGGGAGCCGCCGAAAACGCGGTCAGCGCCCCATATAGTTACGAATGTGACAAGCCCAAGACGAAATCTCGGGCCTGTCCACAATCAGCTTACCAACGGTAGTGCGAGAACGCGCGGTTAGCATCCGCCATGCGGTGCGTATCCTCACGCTTCTTCACAGCGTTCCCGCGGTTGTTGGCGGCATCCATCAGCTCACCCGAAAGGCGCGCAGACATGGTTGTCTCAGGACGCGAGCGAGCTGCACCGATCAACCAGCGAATAGCCAGCGCCTGTGCACGCTCAGGGCGAACTTCAACAGGAACCTGATAGGTTGCACCCCCCACACGGCGTGAGCGAACCTCAACCTGTGGCTTTACGTTGTTCAAAGCGTCATGGAACAGCTGCACCGGATCCGCTTTGGCTTTCGCCTCAACCGCATCAAGCGCCGAATACACGATACCTTCTGCAACGGCTTTCTTACCGTCGAGCATAAGGTTGTTCATGAACTTTGACAGAACCTGATCACCAAACTTGGGATCGGGCAGAATGACCCGTTTCTCGGGACGACGACGACGTGACATGTCACGAATTCCTTATCTTGGCCTTACCGCTCCCCCGCGAAGGCGGGGGTCTAGGGCGGCAAGGCGAAACCTAAACATTCGACCTCGGGAAACTGGATCCCCGATAAGATCGTTCATAACGATCTGTCGAGGATGACCTGTCCCCCGGACAGGTCACTTCGGACGTTTCGCCCCGTACTTTGAACGCGACTGCTTGCGGTCCTTGACCCCTTGCGTATCGAGCACGCCGCGAAGGACGTGGTAACGAACACCGGGAAGGTCGCGCACACGGCCACCGCGGATAAGCACAACGGAGTGCTCTTGCAGATTGTGGCCCTCGCCCGGAATGTAAGAGATCACCTCACGCGAGTTGGTGAGACGAACCTTAGCCACCTTGCGCAGTGCTGAGTTCGGTTTCTTCGGGGTCGTCGTATAGACGCGGGTGCAGACGCCGCGCTTCTGCGGGTTCTGCTCCATCGCAGGGACCTTTGACTTGGCCTTCTGCGGAGTGCGGCCCTTGCGGACCAGCTGGTTGATAGTTGGCATATCTACTCACTTCGTTTTTGGTTTTGAACCTGTCTCCCCTTCCCGCTCGCCCTGAGCCTGTCGAAGGGCCGCACTTCTTTTTGGCAACGCGCCAGAAGTGAAGAACAATCCTTCAACAAGCTCAGGATGAGCGGTTGAGGACTGAAGGTCCATCGCCACTCATGGCAACACGATCAGGGAAGAGTTTGGGAGGGGGTAAGACCGCTCTTTCGCGCTTCCCCGCGAAGGCGGGGATCTCCATCAGCAAGCACTGCACTTGCAGAACGAGGCTCCCGTTGTCACGGGAGCTCACGAGAAACGAGCGAGCCAGAAACACTCCACCCAAGATCAACCAAGAAGGCCACCGGATTACTTTGCCGTCCTTGCGCTAGACCGTCATTCCGGCGCAGGCCGGAATCCAGTCAAACAAAAACGCCAATGTTCAGCTCTATGTTCGAGTTAGGGGAGCGCCAAAGCGAGCCCTGCCCTCAGATGGACGCGCGCTTAGGGGGATTCTTCGGTGGGGTCAAGGCTAGTTTGGCGGATCAGTTGAAGCAAAGGCCTCGATCTTGTCGATCAGGGAACGCATCTCTGCCGGAATCTCTTCCACTCGCATGGTTTCGACAATTGCCGAAGCTGATACGCTTACCTTGAACACAGGTTGAATTTTTGAATTCAGCCACCCTAAAGCTTCTTTACCCGGGATCAATTTCAGACGCTCGTCTTCGTCTTTCCATCTGCCCTCGAACTCTTCAGTGGCTTGTTGGAACAAGCTTGCATCATCGGTTTTACAACCGACTTTTCGGGCATGGGCTCTGTAACGATCAACGAACTGCCCAAAAATATAGGTCTTTCTCTCGTCGCAGAACGACTGGAGCACTTCTGAGGAAGAGCCGCAGAATTCTGCGACGTTAGCGCCTCTCGCACGGCGGTCTTCTATGCGCCGACGAATAAGCCGATCAATTACTGAGGGAATCAGGACAAAATTCTCGATCTCTTTTCGCTCATGAACTTGGCAAAACTCTGAAATTTCTGCCAGCCCTTCCGATACCACTCTGCACTCATCGGCTGCCCGATAATCGCGGTCCAAAACAACTCCACAAAGTACCGTCCGCCCTAACGGATGCTCCATGCCCTCCTTTAAGCTTCGGACTTTCTCAGGGTTGAAACCTTCGGTTGCCACCACGGCGAAGTCAGAACGGACAGCGATGCGCTGCTTTCCCATTTTTCTGGCGAATTGCCCCAGCAATTTGAAATCAAGACCTTCTACGAATAAAACCCGTCTAGTCTTCGCCAGCTGCGTCAACACCGGGTTCGCCGATGACCCAAGCAAAGAAAAGACTCCGCCTAAGTCCATCGGAGAACGCAATCGCTTAGCGCGATTCTTGTCTTTTGAGACTAGGACAATATCCTCAGTATCGCACTCGGCGATTATCTCGGTTGAGTGTGTTGCAACAAGGATATCTGGCCCTAAATTCTTCAGAATTTCAACCAACTGCCTCTGCAAATCTGAATGAAGATATACGTCCGGCTCGTCGATCAAAAAGATTGAGGATTCGTCAGCTTGCACAATGTGAGTCAACATTTGACACCACACCTGAAAACCAAATCCGGACCAAAATATCTCGCGGTCCTTACGGTGCTCTGGACAGTACATGAAAAGATAGGCTTCACCATCTCGCGGCGCGACTTCCGGCCGCTTGATGCTCATGCCCGGCCATGTGCGCTCGACTAGCTCCCGAAATCTTTCGAACTTTTCGGGAAAATGGTGCCAGATATTGCGGAAGTTTCGGGATGCTTGGTAATTTAGCAGTGCTCGCCGAGCCGCTTCCTTTTGGAACGGCTTTTCGTAGTGATCAACGGGACTGAGGATAGGCGCGAAGCCGATCCGGCAATTGAAATACTTCTTGAAAAGGGTCGGGGTAACACAGTTTTTGCCTTGCGCGTTCGGTATCAGAAAACACGCCTCTCTTTCAGGAAAATAGAGTGTCAGGGTGTTTCCATTCTGAAGCGTGAATACGATCTCAGCGGGTTCCTCATCGCGGTAATCATAGAAAATATTCTCCTCAGCGACGAATGCGTTTCGCAGATCGAACGAGTGCCCAAGAACTCTGCCATTTGGGCCGGGGACGGCCTCCGCCCGCTTACTAGTAGCTTTACGCATCGCCTCAGCAAGTATTCGGAAGGCGCCAATAACCGTCGATTTACCTGCATTGTTAGGCCCAACAATCACATTGAATTGCTTCAAATCTAGCCTAAAACGTTCAAAAGCTTTGAATCGCCTAAATTCGACACGGATAAATCGATCTACTTGCTCGTTCGCCATGCTTCCAGAATAACTTCTGGCCGGAGCATTCAAAGATTGCAGCTCTAATTGTCTGTGGACGAACAAGTTTTCGAAGAGTTTTCCTACACGCCAATAATCTGCAATGTCCCCCGGTCCTTAGTTTGTTTTCGCGCTGGCGCTGCGCGCCGTCTCCGCCTTCGGCTCCGACTCCAAGCGCCAGGCACGGGCCATCCCCTCCCGCCTGCCACCCGCCTTCGCGGGCGCGGGTATCGGGGCAGTGAGACTTGCAAGCTTGCTTGCTAGTCGTAGCGGGGTGGGCCTGTGAGATCAGTGCGGGGTGCGCTCATAAACACCCGGCGGTCCTGTGCCTCGCCCACCCCTAACCGCTGGCTTGCAAGCAAGCCCTCTACGAGTCCCCGCAAGCGGGAGGGGGACCCGATAGCGCTCACCGCCCCCTCCCCTAGCCCCTCCCCTGAAGTGGAGGGGAAACTTGGTACGCGCACTCTTCCCCTCCGTCATTGCGAGGAGCACCGAAGCCATTCGGGGTGACGAAGCAATCCATGAACCGGCGTTTGCGCTTGGAGCAACCTCTCATCATGGATCGCCGCGCCCGCCCTTCGGGCAGGCTCGCGATGACGAAAATGGATGGGTTGGCGTTTGACGCGTCAGCTGCGCCTGCCTCGCCCACCCCGCTGCGACTAGGCCGCTGGCGCGACCAAGTCTCGCTGCCCCTCCCGCAGGCGGGAGGGGGACTACCTAGCGCCAGAGCGGGCCGTAGGCCCGCAAGGGCGACCGCCCGCCCGCAGGTGCCCCGCAGCGTAGCGGAGGGGATAGCGCCGAGGACGCTCGCCCGGATGGGCGAGCATGAAACAAAGACTCACTCCCCATTTTCCTACACGCCCAAATTGTGCTCAATACCTTCGGGTCATGCCAAAGCCCTCCTCCAACCTCCCCGTCCCCACTCGCAAAATTTCTCGCCAGGCAACCTCGCGCGTTGCCTTTGTGAGCGAGCCGCCCTCGCCCGACGATCCGCTGCTCGCGTTTGAACCCTATATCCACAAACAACCGCGCTCGAACTCGATCACCCCTGATCTTCAGCGCGAATTTGTCGCTCATCTGGCGGCGACCGGCATCGTCACCAGTGCGGCGCGGCATATCGGTAAGTCGATGGAGGCGCTGTATAAGCTGCGGCATATGCCGGGGGCGCAGGGCTTTGCCAGCGCATGGGACCGGGCGGTGCAGCTCGGCGTGGAGCGGCTGGAGGATACTGCGCTGGCGCGCGCCATCGAAGGATCAGAGCGCAAGATTATCCGGGGCGGCGAAGTGGTGGCGACCGAGCGCTTTCATAATGAGAGCCTCGTCATGTTCTTCCTGCGCAACCGGCTGGCGGATCGCTATGCGTCCAATGCGCATATTCACCCCGGCCATCCGATCTATGAGCGCATCCGGGCCGAAATTCTGGCGGAGGTCGAGGCAGAGCGGTTGAGGCAGGCGCGCGACCCTGAAAACATCCGAAAGATCCGCGAGAGCATTGATCGCAAAGTCGAAGCTATCCGCCGGCAGGTCGAGCGGGAGAAAGCTCAGGCGAAGGCAGCGTCTAACGCAAGGGGTGAAGATGAGGGTGAGGAGACGAGGCTCTAGCCCTCGTGATCCCCCTCAAACTTGGCGAGTTCATGCGGCTGGAGATTGCCCATAATGCCATAGGGGCCGGTTTTGATCCCGCTTTTGAGAACCTTGGCAGGGTTGCCGCCGACAAGGCTGCGCGCGGGCACGTCCTGCGTAACAACGCTGCCCGCGGCGATAACGCAGTGGTCGCCGATGGTCACTCCGGGCAGGATGATCGCGCCTGCGCCGATAAAGCAGTTGGAGCCGATGTGGGTGGAGACGTGTTCGCGCTTGACAAAATCGTGGGTGAAGATGTGGACGCCGGGCGTGACGATGGTGAAATCGCCGATGTGGACGCCCTTTGGGTGGGTGTAATCAAGGTTCGCCTTGCGAGAGATCCGCACGCCTTCGCCAATGGTCATGCCCCACACATGGGTCAGATAAGCGCGGGTGAACCCTTGGCGGGCGATGTACAATCGGGTGCGAATTTTCGCGAGCATGGCTGTGTGGCGGTCCCCTGAAGCGCCCTCTCAATCGGAGCGCAATTTCCCGTACCAATAGACATCGCATAAGCCAATATGGGTCACCTCATGCTCGCGCAAATGCGCCTCTCGGGTGAAGCCGAGGCTTTCCAGAAGGCGTACGGAAGGCTCGTTGCGGGTGTCGACTTCGGCGGTGAGCTTGCGCGCGCCCTCTTGCCAGAGTTGGTTGATCAGCGCCTCGGTGCACTCGCGCGCTACCCCTGCCCCTTGAGCGTGTTTGGCGGTGATATATCCGATCTCGAACACGGGGCCGTGGGTCTCGTCCGAGCCGTGACCGGGGCTGGCAACAAATCGCCCAACGACCATGCCCGCGCTATCGACCGCGATCCACGTGCGGCCGTCCCATGTCGGGTCCGCGAACCATTCCCACAGCTCCTCTTCGCTGTCGAATTTGGGCCGGGTGAGGTAAAGGCTCTGCTCCTCATCCGACATGGTGGGGAACAACGCGACCTCATCCCCGCGCCTTAACGGGCGCATGGTGAAGCGGTCGGTTTTCAGCGTCGGGACGTTATTCACCGGTGAGGAACGCCACCAGCGCCTTCACCTTCTTGGATCGCCATTGCGGCACGGGCGCGACCAGCCAATAGGCGCGCTTGGCCTCCACCGGATCATCCAACGCGACCAGTCGCCCATCCTCCAGCGCGCGCTCCACCAAAGCCAGCGGCAGGACCGTGCGCCCCATCCCTGCCAGTGCCGAGCTCATCGCCTGACCCGCGCTTGCCGTTTTGACGCAAGGTTTCGTCCCTTCCGGCAGGCCAGCTTCGGGCCAGTCAATCCACGCATCGCGCGCGTCGGGCGCGGCAACGCTCACCTGAAGCGCAGGCGCAAGCTGCACCCCCTGCAATTCCCCCGGCCCCGCGATAAAGCGGATCGCGAGGTCCAGGTTTGCCTCAGTAAAATCGGACGCCTCATCGGGCGCAAGGATGTACTGCACCCCCGGAGTTGACGCCTGAAACGGAGCAATCCGCGGCGCCAGCCACGAGGCATAAAATTCGCGCGGCGCGGCAATGGTATAACGATCGCTCGCCTGCCCCGCCTGCATCGCCGCCACGCTTTCCTCAAAGCGCAGGAACCCCTCGCGCAACGGGTCAAGCCCCGCCTCACCCTCTGGCGTAAGTTCCAGCCCCTTGGACGTACGGCGGAACAGCACCACGCCCAAATGATCTTCGAGCGCGCGGATCTGCTGCCCCACGGCCGCCGGTGTCACGGCCAGTTCATCAGCCGCGCGCGTAAACGAAAGGTGGCGTGCAGCGGCATCATAGACCCGCAGGGCGTTCAAGGGGAGATGGGTGCGTTTCACAAAAGGCGACTTAAGCGCCTCGTGCATTTACCGCAAGATGAGGAACACCAACGCCTCGTTTGCGCCGACAAAGCCGAGCTTTCTAAGCGCGAGTGCACCACCCGTTCGGCGGTTATCGATCTGCTGTTAGCGATCTGCCGTTTCTGGCGCGGCGAGCGGGAAGAACGGGATGCGCACTTCCATGTGGCTGCCGTCCGCTTTTGCGAAGGTATAGAACCCTTCCATCGAACCATGGGTCGTCGTCAACGGACAGCCAGAGACGTAATCATGGCTTTGCCCCGGTGTCAGAAGCGGTTGTTCCCCCACGACCCCATCGCCATCGACATGGTTCACCATCCCGCGCGCATCCGTGATGCGCCAGTGACGGGTGAGCAGCTTCACCTCTTCGTGAGAGCCGTTTTCGATGCGGATGTGATACACCCAAAACCACTTACCCGCCTCAGGATGCGATTGCTCCGGCAGGAAGTTGACCGCGACCCGCACGGTAATGCCTTCGGTGGTGGCTGCGTGTTGGAAGAGTTCTTTCATTGCTCTGCTTAACGTAACGATAGTTTTGCGCCCGACAAGGGTATCCTTGCAGATAATCCCCTTAGTTTGTCCTGAATGACACAACGGCTGTTGCGCAAAATGGAAAGGTGACAATGGAAACTCGAACCCGAAGGTCAACCCTGCTGCGGTTTCAGGTGCGGACAAAGGAAACTTTCAGAGCAAGACATGATTGACTGATTAATCGAAGGGTATCTTGAGCGCCGACCCTCTGCTTACGCCCCACTTGCCAACTTGCGCCAAGACTACTTCCTTGTCCTCTCCAACAGGTCCACGAGTTCCTCAAATTTCTCGCGCTGCTCGCCCTCGTCACCGCTGGCGATTGCTTGGGCGACACAGCAAGCCGCGTGGTCTTTCAAAACCTGCGTCTCAACCTTGGTCAAGGCAGACTTGATCGCAGCAATCTGGTGCAGGATGTCGATGCAGTAGCGATCATCCTCGACCATTTGCGCAACGCCGCGCACCTGGCCCTCGATTCTTTTAAGCCGGTTCAACTTGGCGCTCGTATCTTCAGACATATCGCAATCCTGATTGAAATACCCTAGGGGGGTATATATGACACATGGCGAACCCTGCAACTACACCGACAAATTCTATGACTGACCTCTCCCGCCGCACACTGATTTCCAGCACCGCTGCTTTGGCCGCAGCAAGCTCGCTTCCAATGCCCGCTTGGGCGCGTGGGGGCTCGATGGCTCACGCGCAAAAGGGATTTGGCGATCTGTCGGGTGAGGACATCAACCTTGCAATTGGTGATGCCCATTTCGCAACCGGCGGGCGATCGGGCCACGCTTTTGCCGTGAACGGCACAGTGCCCGGCCCACTGATCCGCCTGCGCGAAGGGCAAAATGTTCGCCTGCACGTGACCAATAATCTGGATGAGGATTCCTCGATCCACTGGCACGGGCTGCTCCTGCCCTTCCAATTCGACGGCGTTCCCGGCGTCAGCTTCCCCGGCATCAAACCGGGCGAAACCTTCACCTATGAATTCCCCGTGCGGCAAAACGGCACCTATTGGTGGCACTCGCACTCCGGTCTTCAGGAACAGGCGGGGCATTACGGCCCGATCATCATTGAAAGCGCTGAGCCCGACCCGCGTTATGACCGCGACTATGTGGTGTTGCTGTCAGAGTTCACGCCCATCCACCCGCACCAGATCATGCGCCTTTTAAAGGTTGGTGAGCACTACTTCCAGAACCAGATGCAGAGCGCGACCGAAGGCGAGATGTCGGGCGAGATGCGGCGGATGTGGGGCCAGATGCGGATGAACCCGCGCGATATCGCCGATGTGACGGGGCAAACCTACACCTATCTCATCAACGGGCACGGCCCGACCGACGATTTGCAATTGGAGTTCAAACCGGGCGAGCGCGTGCGCCTGCGCGTCATCAATGGCAGCGCCATGACCTTCTTTAACGTCCGTATCCCCGGCGTGCCGTTGACCGTTATTCAGGCCGACGGACAGGATGTGGACGAGGTCGAGGTCGACGAATTCCAGATTGGTGTCGCTGAAACTTATGACGTGATCGTTGCGCCCAAGGATGGCAGCCACGCTATCGTCGCAGAGGCGATGGATCGCAGCGGCATGGGCGTTGCCAGCCTGACTTCAGACCCCGGCCACATTGCGACGCCTCCGCCGCTGCGCAAGATCCCGACGCTTACCATGACCGACATGGGCATGATGGATCATTCCGCTCACGCAGGGCATGATATGGGCGGGGATATGGGTGATATGGAGCACAATATGCGCGACACATCCCTGCTCCCCGCTGACGTGAAAGCAGGCCCCGGCTTGGACATGGTTGCGCCTATGCCGAAAGACCGGATGGACTTCGCCGGCCTAGGCCTCGACAAGGTCCAGCACCGCGTTCTGCGCTACACCGATCTTAAGGCCAAGCGCATGAACCCCCACCGCGAGGTGGAGCGCGAGATGGAAATCCATCTCACCGGTAATATGGAGCGCTATATGTGGTCCTTCGACGGCAAGAAGTTCACGAGCGTCACCGATGACCCCATCCGCTTTGGCTATGATGAGCGGGTGCGGGTCAAACTGGTCAATCAGACCATGATGGCGCACCCTATCCACCTGCACGGCCATTTCTTTGAGATGGTGAATGGCGCGGACCATCTGCACCAGCCCTTGAAACACACGATGGTGGTGCAACCGGGCGGCACCGCAACTTTTGATCTTACCGCCAATGAGCCGGGCGACTGGGCGTTCCATTGTCACCTTCTATACCATATGCACGCCGGCATGATGCAGGTTGTGACGGTGCGGCCCTTCCCCGACGGTGAGGCGTAATGAAGCGGACGATCTGGCTTGCAAGCGCTGCACTGATCGCTAGCCCCCTCGCCGCGCAGGACCATAGCGGGCATAGTGGTCATAGCGGGCACCAGAGCCACAGCGCACACGCCAATAACGGCGAACACAGCAAAACCGAGGCCGAGGCGGTCGACCACTGCGCCATAGGCCATTTGCCCCCCGAACAGTGCCCACCCAAGGATGAGCACGCAGGGCATGGTCCCATGGATCACGGCGCGATGGATCATTCCAAGATGGACCACGGCGCAATGGATCATAGTGGGATGGGCAATGGCGCGACGAATGATAGCTCGACGAAGCACAGCACGATGGATCATTCGAAAATGAACCACGGTGCCATGGATCATAGCCAGCACGGTGAAACACCGGACAAGTCTGTGCCCGGCGCTGCGCGCGAAGGTGCTGTACCCGCCAGAGCGTTCGAGGGGCCGCGCCATGCCGCCGACGCCATCTGGGGCGCGGCAGCGATGCAGCCCAGCCGCAAAAACCTTGCCCGCGAGAACGGCGGAATGCGCACCGGCAGCGTCCTTATCGAACGGCTCGAAGCGCGCATTGCCACTGATGGCGGCGAAGACGGCTATGTCTGGGATGCACAGGCGTTCTACGGCGGCGACCTGAACCGCTTCGTGTTAAAAACAGAGGGAGAAGGCGAGTTCGGCGGCGAGCTGGAGGATGCCGAAATCCAAGCGCTTTACAGCCGCGCCATCGGCCCGTTCTTTGATTTGCAAGCCGGTTTGCGCCTCGACGCAGAGCCCGATACCCGCAGCCATCTGGTTGTCGGTGTGCAAGGCCTCGCGCCCTATATGTTCCATGTCGATGGCGCGCTGTTCCTGTCGGACCGGGGTGATCTCACTGCACGTCTCGAAGGCGAATACGATCAGAGGATTACTCAAAGGCTGATTGTGCAGCCGCGTCTTGAAGTTGAATTGTCAGCGCAAGACATTCGCGAACGCGGGATTGGCGCAGGGATTACCAAGATCGAACCGGGCGTGCGCCTGCGCTACGAGATCGAACGCGAGTTCGCGCCCTACATCGGCCTCGAATACGAGGCGAAGCTTGGGGAAACCGCTGACATAGCCAGATCCGCTAGCGAAGACCCGGATGGGTTGAAGGTTGTGATCGGCCTGAGGGCTTGGTTCTAGCGATGTCGATAATCTGCCTCGCCCGCATCATAGGCCCTGAAGGGGCTTAAATCCCCTCAAGCCCAAGCGGCGCATAGGGCCCAAGGACTAGCTGCTCGAACACGCCAATGCCCTTGCGCGCGCCGCTTGGGTCTTCGACGCGGCAGATCAATTGCACGTGGCGATTGTCCAGCTGGGCCGGGTCTATGCGCTCAAGGTCGTACTCCTCGCGCTCTACTTTAAGGGCGCCGTGGTGGTTGCCATGGCCCCATACCGGGTGGGTGTAGCCAAGCCCCTTCATCTGAAACCGGTGAAGCGGGACAAGAGTTAGCTCTTGCGGAGCGCCTGCCGGACTGATGCCGGAAAGCACCCCGCCCGCTGGCCAGCGGCTGCCAGCTTGCGTCTGGCTCGACAATGTGGCGGAGCCTTCGACGATGCCATTCGCGCCTGCCCCATCGGGCGCAAAGGCCGCGCGCGTGTTCCATGCGTTACCGTGGCTGTCTGCATTGATGTGGAAGAACAGCGAGCCGTCTTCCAAATTGATCGGGGTCCACTGCCAGAAGAATTGCAGCGCCTCGTGCCCCGGATTGGGTTGTGGGTCGCGCGCGCCGACGGGCCGGATGCCCCAACTGCGGTCGCGGGTTCCAGCCGTGCCCTTAGCCATTTCGTGCCGATCACCATCAAGAGCAATCCAGCCGGTGAAATGGCCGTTCTGCGTCATTCTGGTGTAGTCCATGAATGCGCGCGGGCCGATGCGGTGGACAAAGCGTGGCTCTTCGATGGGGAAACTGCGCCCGGTAAACTCGAATGCACCGGCCAGCCCCTCGGTTTCATCAATCGTCACGCGAAGCTTTTGCAGCGGTTCGACAACCTCTATGCTGATCGGGCCAACGCGCATGGCCATCCTCTCCATCCCAAGCTCGCAAGAGGCGTGGAGGGAGTATTGCTTGCCATCGCGGATAAAGCTGAAATGCGCGTCCGCCACGTCGAGATGCGGGTACACTCCGAACGCGAGCGCAAAGAACCCGCTGCCATCAGGGGCATAGCCGTTGAAGAAATAGCGGTCGTAGAAGTTGCGATCAGTCCCTGCGAACGCGATGGGGTCGGGTGTTTGGTGAAGCGGGTAATCATCGCCATGCGAAAGGGTCATTTTTGCACCTCCAAAAGCGCGTCGAGCGATCCGTGGTCGAGCGCAAGTCCGCACGCCCCGCGAACCATGGACAGGAAATTGGCATCGCCCCTCTGCGTCCGCTCAACGAAAGCGGCGCTGAACACGCCAGTGGAAAGACCGCTTAGCGCGCCGATGCGATAGTCGAGCCAGATGTCCTCGCGGGTGAGCGAAACGCCTCTTGCGTTCATTTCATCGAGGTAAAGCTGCAAAAGCTCATCCTCATGCGCGCGGCGAAGGTCGTTTCCGATACCAGTGCCAAGGAAATAGGCGACATCGCTCATCCCCCGGCCGCTTGCCACGGTCTGCCAATCGAGGATGGCGATGGGTTCAGCCCCGCCCTTGATATCGAACAGCATATTGTCGAGCCGAAAGTCCCCATGGACAAGGCATTGGGCCGGTTTGAAATACTCACCCAAAGCGGCGAAATACGGCGCATAGCGTTCGCACAGCTCCATATATTCAGGCTCAAGCACGTTGGCGTAGCGTTCTCTAAACGTGGCCTGAGCGTGCGGGTACATGGCATTCAACTGGGCGATGACGGGCTCTGGCGCTTTGAGCCATTCCTTGCCGATAAGCTCCCCGCGTCCCCAAGTGGAGGCGTGGATGGCCGCGGCCTGACGGATGCCTTGCCGCGCGTCCTCAATGGTGCAGCCTGCAATCTGATTGCCGCCGCGCGCTGGCCCCAAATCCTCGAACAGAAGGATGAATTCGCCCCCGTCTTCCGAAACTTCGCAGGCATAGGTTTGCGGCACCCTAGCTGACAAATGCGGGGCGATCTCGCGATAGAAGCGCACCTCTTTTTCATAAAGGCGCATCATCTTGGCGGTGGTGCGGCTGGTTTCGTCCTCGGCGGCGAATTTGGCGGCCAATGTGGATGTCCCGCCCCCTTCATGGGTGAGGTCGAAGCGGACGCTGTCGCCCACCTGCCCTGTGCCAATCGGCGACCATGCGACCGCAGTCACCGCGCCGTGCTGGCCTGCGTCACTGCCAGTCACAACTGTATTGAGCCAATCAGGCGTCACCTGATCGGGATGTACTGGAAACCCTCTCATGAAAGGAGGCTAACCCTTTGTCAGCTCTTCTTCAATCTGTGAAAGACGCTCTTTGCCAAAGAACATTTGTGTCTCGCCGCCCTTTGGTCCCACAAACATCGTCGGGATGCCAAACGCGCCGCGATCCACCGCTTGGGATGTATTGGCGACAAGGCCGTCTTTTACCTCTTGGGTCTGGTTTCTTTCGAACAGGTCTTTCGCATCAAAGCCCGCCGCCTGAACCGCTGCGCCAATGGCCTCTGGATTAAGAACATCAATGCCCTTTTCCCAGATTGCGGGCAGCAGGCCTTCTGCAAATTGCACGCCTCTCCCATCCTGATCCGCCGCGTAAAGCATCCGCTGCAAAGTGATGGAATTGAACGGGAATTGTGGGTGCATCTTGAAATTGTTGAGTTGATGCTTGGCAATAAAACGCTGGAATTCGAGCATATCATACTCGACCTTGCCCTTCACATCCTTGTTGCGGATCATCGGCGGGGCATTGCCGGTCAGCTTATGCATCCCGCCAAGGAATACCGGCGTCACATCAAGCTCTGCCCCGGTGCGTTTGACCAGTTCGCGCAAGGGCCACCAGATGAGATAGGCATTGGGGCTCACAAAATCGAAAATCAACTCAACTCTGTTTGCCATATGCGCCCCTCTCTAGTGCATGGTATTAGCTCTTTGGTTCGGCGAGCAGGTCGGAATGTTCGATCTGTGACAGCTCGTCATATGTTATAGGCCGGGTTGTTGCATTGCCTTCGATACGGCGCAAGCTGTAACCAAAATCGTCCACCAGCAAATTCCACAAGGCGCGGCCCGTTTCCTCACGGGCTTTATAGAAGCCGCCCAGCCATTCCATGATCACGCGCGGGCGGTAACGGGTCATCATCTCACGCGCACCGCAAAATGCCTGATATTCAAAGCCTTCAACGTCGATCTTCATCAGGTCGACCCGGTCAAGCCCATGGCTTGCGATGATTTCATCAAGCGTCCGGCACGGCACCTCGCGCGTGGTCACCGTCTCCCCATAGGTTTCGTTCGCAGCCTGAGCGACCACCGGGATCACCGTGTTCCCGCCCTGCCGTGATGAAAATTCATAAAGCGTAATCGTGCCCGGTTCATCCCCGACCGCGCAGCGTTCAACGCTGGTCATGCCAACATAGCCGTTCATGGCGACATTTTCGGCGAGCATAAAGCCGATTTCGCCCGCCGGTTCGACCGCAATCACGCGGCCGCCGCGGCCAACACTTTCCGCGCCGATCAGCGTGTAGGTGCCAAAGTTTGCGCCAATGTCGAGGAAGGTCATGCCCGGTTCAAGCAAGTCCTGGATCATATCAGTGATCGCGCGGTCAAAATAGCCGTCGCGTATGAGGTGCGGGGTGATCCCTGTATCATTGCCACTGATCAGCATCAGGCGTTGCTAGGCGGTTTCAACAAGGACGCGCTCGTGCCCGACATAGGTCGGCGCCATGCGCTGAGTGCGTTCGATATGATACATCGAACCTTGTTCCCCCAACGCGGTCGACAACAGCCAATCGCGGCTGGGCACATGGGGATGGCCCTCTTCCAAAGCTTCGCCCGATTTGGAAAACACGAGGAACACTTCATTGGCGAAGGTCGGCGCGAATTCATCCAGCGCCTTTACAATCGCCTTTCCCGGCATTTCGCCAAGAAGCCCCTTGTGAAGGATCACTGCCTCAAGCTCGTCCAGCCCGGGGCCCACGCATCGTGTCCCGCAACCGGGAAGAACGGCGCGATAGGCGGATGGGGCGATCACCTTGTCAGGCGCAATGCCCAAAGCGTTGATATGATCGGCGGGTGCCTGCCACAGCGGGTCGTGTTCTTGGTCCATATTTGGATAGCTACACGCCGCAAAAATAAAGACAAGTGCAACAATTTACTGATTAAAGTATTGTCACGAGAATTCGGTCCAAATTGGTTAAAACCGCATTAAGCGCATTCTTCGCCAATTCCTTAGGACAAATGTTAAATAGTGCCCCTATGTCGCTCAAAAAGCGGCATCGGCTGAAGGCCACATGAGTCGTTCCGACTGCCTTTGCCAAAAACCCTTTATGGGAAAGGCAGGTGTGCTTAGGAGCCGGGGTGATGCGTGATAAACGCACTGCCCCGGCTCTTTGCCTTCTTGTGGCTGTGACGATCAGTGAGGGGCAAGTCCCAGTTCAAGCCCGGTGCGATCTTCGAGCGCGTATTTGTCGAACAAGTCAGCGCTCGCCGCATTGAGCCCGACAACCCGCGTGTGACGGCCATTGCGGCGCATCCGCTCAACCGCTTTTTCAAGCGCGCCGATGGCTGAGATGTCCCAGAAATGCGCTTTGGATACGTCGATCACCACGTGATGCGCTGCGTCTTCATATTGGCTTTCCGGGCCAAGCAGGTCTTGAAACTTCTCAACGCTGGCAAAGAAAATCTCGCCTGTCACGTGATAAACCGCGCTGTGCGGGCGGCGCACGCGTTCGACGGTGAAGAGGTTTTTGACCTTCTGAGCAAAGAAAATGCCCGAAAGCAGCACACCGACCAGCACGCCAAGCGCCAGATCGTGGGTCCACACGACGACCACGACAGTTGCAACCATCACAATGGAGCTGGTCGCCGGGTGACGGCGCAGATTGGGGATAGAATTCCAGCTGAAGGTGCCGATGCTGACCATGATCATCACCGCGACCAGCGCAGGCATAGGAACCTGCCCCACATAAGGGCCAAGCACCGTCAAAAGGAAAAGCAAGAACGCGCCCGCGGTAAAGGTCGACAAGCGCCCTCGCCCACCCGAAGCCACATTGATCACCGATTGCCCGATCATCGCGCAGCCACCCATGCCGCCGAAGAAGGCCGCAACGATATTGGCGATGCCTTGCCCTGCACCTTCGCGCCGCTTGTTGCTGTCGGTGTGGGTCATGTCATCGACGATTTGCGCGGTGAGGAAGCTTTCCAGAAGGCCGACCGCTGCCATGGTCGCCGAATATGGCGCGATGATAAGGAAGGTTTCCCATGTGAGCGGCACATCGGGAATGGCGAATGTGGGAAGGCCGCTGGGAAGCTCACCTTCGCCAGCCACATTGTTAACCGGAAGGCCCCAGTAAATCGTCGCTGCCGTCAACAGGATGATCGCCACCAGCGGGCTTGGCACTTTGGTCGTGATGCGCGGGAATCCGTAGATAATCGCAAGGCCAATGGCGACCATCGCCCATGTCCACGGTCCAACGCCTTCGTTACCCGGCATAAGCTGCGGGATTTGCGCCATGAAGATAAGGATCGCGAGCGCGTTGACGAAGCCTGTGATCACGCTGCGGCTGACGAACTGCATCAGCAGGTTAAGCCGCAAAAGCGCTGCGATCCCCTGGAAAATACCCATCAGAATGGTCGCAGCGAAGAGATATTCGACCCCGTAATCGCGCACCAAGGGGATCACCACCACTGCCACCGCAGCGGTTGCGGCTGAAATCATGCCCGGACGACCGCCGGTAAAGGCAATGACCATCGCAATCGCGACGCTCGCATAAAGGCCAACGCTTGGATCCACCCCTGCGATAAGCGCAAAGCCAATCGCTTCAGGAATCAGGGCAAGCGCAACAACGATGCCTGCCAGAATGTCAGCGCGCGGCTGAGCCAGCCAATCACGGCGGAAATTTTCCCCAAAGGAGAGAGCCTTGGTCATAATGAAGTCTGTTTTTCTTTGATCGATGAAAGCTTTGAAAAGCGCTCGCCGCGAAGTGATGGGTCAACGGGCGAAAGCGAATTGCGCTTCCCCTAAGGGCAATTGCTGCATCGCACAACCGCGTGCGCGCGCATCTCTACGCAATTTCAAGGAAAGCGGGCACTTCGTAATGGGACAGTTTGCGCCAGCTTGCACCGATGCGCTTCGCCAATTCATCGCCTGCGCGCGTTGCGCCTTCGACCATGCCATAGTCATCAAACACGATCAGACCGCCCGGCACCATGTGCGGCAAAGCCTTTTCGATCACGAAAGCGGTTGGTTCATACACATCCATATCAAGGTGCAGGAGAGCAATGCGCGTGTGCGGCCTATCGCTCAAAAATTGCGGCACGGTTTCGAACACATCGCCAGCGATGAGGTCCACTTTGCCGTAACCTTTTGCCTCCAGCGCGGCCTCAAGCTCGGATTTGCTGATGCCGTGACCGCCGGCGTCTTCGAAGCGCTCGATAAAGGCTTTGTCGCTTTCGCCTGAGACACCGTCGCGCGGAAATGCGCCAAAGGCATCGAAGCCCACAATCCTGCGACTGTGCGGAGTTTCAAGAGCTTCGCGAAAGGCGGCAAAGCGCATTAGCGATGCGCCCTTGTAAACGCCCGCTTCGACGATCAATCCCGGCAGATGAGTGATCTTGCGATAAAGCTCATAATGGGCCAGCAATTTGGCAAGGCGGGTCGGATCGCTTCTAAGATAGAAGGCGTTTTCAACCTCATACGGGTCAAGCGACAGATCAGTCGTATAGTGGTTCAACGAGCGGCCTTCCTTACACAGCGAGGCTCACTCCCATAACCGCTGAGGCGGCGAGGTCACTTAAGGGCTTGCCCTGACTTCAGGACCCTAAATCCCCGCCACCGCGAGTGCCTGATCCATGTCTTCGATAAGGTCTTTAATATCCTCAAGGCCGACATTGATGCGCAACAGCCCTTCGGTCACGCCCATTTCGGCGCGGGCCTCTTCGCCCATATTGGCATGAGTGGTCGAGGCCGGGTGGCACATAAGGCTGCGCGCATCGCCGATGTTGTTGGAAATATCGACCAATTGCAGCGCATCGAGCACCTGAAATGCACGCTCGCGGGTCTGAACATCGAAGGCGAAGATTGGCCCCGTCGCGTCCATTTGTGTCTTTGCAAGTTCATGGCGCGGGTGGCTGGCAAGGCCTGGATGCTGCATCACACCGCCCGCCTTTGTGACGCGCGGCTCAAGAAATTGGCCAAGCTCAACCGCATTGCGGCTTTGTTGATGGGCGCGAAGCGATAGCGTTTCCAACCCCTTATGCACCACCCATGCGTTAAAAGGCGAGATATTGGGGCCGGTGTTGCGCTGAAACGGGAGGAGCACCTCATTGATCCACTCCTCAGAACCACAAACCGCACCCGCTAACACGCGTCCTTGGCCATCCATCAACTTGGTCGCGGAATAGGCCACGACATCGGCGCCAAATTCCATCGGGCGTTGCAGCGCTGGTGAGGCAAAGGCGTTGTCAACGAGAGTAGTTATACCATGCGCGCGAGCGAGATCGCACACGTGCTGCAAGTCCACGATGTCGAGAGTCGGGTTCGCCGGGGTTTCGAAGAAGAAAACCTTCGTGTTGGGCTTTATCGCCGCTTCCCATGCGGCATTATCGGCGCTGTCGATGACGCTTGTCTCAACGCCAAAACGGGGCAGAAGTTGATCGACCAACCAACGGCATGAGCCAAAGGCAGCGCGCGCGGCAACGACATGGTCACCCGCCGACACCTGGCACAAAAGCGCCGCCGTCATCGCCGCCATGCCAGACGCCTGTGCACGGCAGGCCTCTGCCCCTTCCATAAGGGCAATCCGCTCTTCCAGCATCGCAACCGTCGGGTTCTGCAAACGCGAATAGGTCATGCCCTCGGCTTCGCCAGCGAACCGGTCAGCCACCGTTTGCGCATCGTCATAGGTGTAGCCCGAGGTGAGGAACAACGCCTCGCTCGTCTCGCCATGCTCCGATCGCCAGGTGCCGCCACGCACTGCTTGCGTTTGCGGTCGCCATTTGCGCGTAATCGCGCGGTCCATTCCGGTGGTCTTTTTCATATCGCGCGCGGGCTTAGTCTGCACCGCGCCTGCCTGCAAGAGCGCTTGCCCTTACTTGCGGCTTTGCGTAACTCACCAACGCAATGAACAGCGCGGCATTACCTGAACTTAAACCCAGCCACACGCCGCCAACCCTCCCGGCAGCGCATGACAGCGACCCGTGGGGGTGGTGCCTCATCATCCCGCTCATATTCGCAGCGCTGGCGAGTGTTCGACTGGGTACGCCCAGCAGCCCTTTTTTCGATGAAATCCACTACCTGCCTGCCGCACGCGATATGTTGGCGGCATTGGCCGGGGCCGAAGTGCCCTATGCGAATCCAGAGCATCCGCTGCTCGGCAAGGCATTGATCGCAGCAGGGATTGGCATAGCAGGCGACAACCCGTTCGGGTGGCGGATCATGTCGCTCATCGCAGGGACAATTGCGGTTGGGGCCTCAATGCGCGCGCTCTGGTTTGCGAGCGAAGACCGATTTGCGTGCGTGAGCTTTGGTGTCTTGCTCGTCACCGGTTTTCACCTCTTCGTTCAGTCGCGCATCGCCATGCTCGATATTTTCATGGTCGCCTTTCTCGCCATCGCCGCTTGGCAATTCGCGGGCGCAATAAATCAGCCGGAAACCGGACGGCGACGGCTCATCCTCACAGGGATTGCCATCGGCTGCGCACTCGGCTCCAAATGGAACGCGGTGCCCATGGCGGCCCTTCCCGGCATTGTGTTTTTCGCCGCGCGCCTAACCGCAGGCCGCAGGCGCTTGTTGCTCAGCCGCAGAGGTGCGCCCGTGCCCGGCATCACTTTGGTCGAAGCGTTCGTGTGGCTCGGCATTCTCCCGCTCGTCACCTATGCCGCGACCTTCGCGCCGGGATATTGGTTGGGTAATACATTTCACCCCTCCCCATTGCTCGAACATGGCCTGCTTGGCCTTCATGCTCAGATTATTGAGATGCAACAACAAGTACTTAGCCCTCACACTTATCAAAGCCGATGGGAGCAATGGGCGTCAAACACTCGCGGCATCTGGTATCTCTACGAGAACATCGACGGGGCACAGCGCGGGGTCTTGTTGATCGGTAATCCAGTGACAATGATTGCGGGGCTCGCAGGGCTGATCTGGTGCGGTGTGGTCGGCATATTGCACAGCGATTGGGCGCGGCGAGGCGTGGTCATTGGCTATCTTGTCGCTCTCGGCTTCTGGATTATCGCGCCAAAGCCGGTGCAGTTTTACTATCACTATGTCACGCCAAGTCTGTTTCTACTCGCAGCGCTTGCCTTGTCGCTGAGCGACTTGCGCGAGGCCGGCTCGTCAAAGCTGAGCTATGCAGTGCTTGCGGCAAGTGTGGCGATTTTTGCGGTGTTCTTCCCCATCCTCACCGCTGCCCCGCTTGAGGGGGAGCGCAGTTTTGAATTCTGGATGTGGCTCGACGGGTGGAGGTGAAGAAATGGCTGCGGCAGCAGCCCAAAGGGCGACCGCCCGCCCGCAGCGGGTCCGCACCCCGGACTTGGTACGGGGGAAGGACGTCTAGCGAGGACTTGCTCGCGGATGCGGGCACACCGATCAAAACCGACCCCAAACAAAGCGGCTTGATAGCGCATAGTTCCACACCGACCCCACGAGTATTCCCGCCAAGGCAGCGCCCACCCAGAGCACGCCTGCACCTTCTAACAACGTCGCCACCGCCACATTGGCAAGCGCGCCGACCGAGCAGGCGAGGCAAAAACCGACCCAACCGCGCACAAATGCGCTTGCCCCTTTGAGCCTTCGATCGCGGTACGTCAGCCAATTGTTAAGCCAGAAGTTGAAGCTCATCGCAGTGAGCACTGCTATCGCTTGCGAAAGCGCAAACCCCTCGTCAGCAATCCGGTACAGCAGCGCGAGCACCGCCATATGCACCAATACGCCCAGCGCCCCGACAGTGCCGAACAGGGCAAAGCGCGTGGGGATCACTTGCCCCAAGGTCTTGTCGTACACCCCTGCCAAAAAATCGAATGCCACCGCACGATCAAGCTTGCTTGTCCCCTCGCGCCGCGCGGCGAAGTTCAAAGGGAATTCCTTCACTCGCATCGCCGTGGCGGAGGTTGCGAGTATATCGAGCAGTATCTTGAAACCAATACCGGAAAGCCGTGGTGCAAGTTCACGGGCGCGCCTGCTTTCAAGCATGAAATAACCACTCATCGGGTCGCTAAGCTCGGTCCGGGTGATCCATCGCGCCACCCGATTGGCAAAACCCGAAATCCGCTCGCGTTCAGGCTCGTCCCAGCCTTTGGTGCTGGCACCGGGGGCAAATCGGCTTGCAACACAGATGTCTGCATCGCCTTTCTGAAGGCTTTCCAGCATCCCTTTAAGCAGCGCTGGATCATGCTGATGATCGGCATCCATCACCGCAACATAGGGTGCAGCGGTGGCGCAGAACCCTTCGATTGCGGCACTTGCAAGCCCGCGCCTGCCGATGCGTTGGATCACCCGAACGCGCGGATCGTTGAGAGCTAGCGCGCGCGCTTCATCGGCTGTGCCATCCTCGCTGTCATCATCGACAATCAGAACCTCCCAGCCTTGGGAGCCCAGTGCCCCCTCAATCCGCGTAATCAGCGGCGCGAGATTGCCGCTTTCATTGAGCGTGGGCAGGATAATCGCGAGTTGAAGCACCGCGCCGCGCCCCGCGTTAGAGCCGCTCCAGCACCGCTTGGCCAATCGCCTCTGTGCCGTGGCTCCCCCCAAGGTCACCGCCGCGGATTCCATCGCCAAGCGCAGCTGCGACTGCCGCTTCAATGCGCTCGGCCTCTGCGTTGAGGCCAAAGGAATGGCGCAGCATCATAGCCGCCGAAAGGATTGTCGCCATCGGATTTGCCTTGCCCTGCCCTGCAATGTCAGGCGCGCTGCCGTGGATGGGTTCGTAAAGGCCGAACAGGCCGTGTGCGGTCTGGCGCTCTCCCATGGATGCGCTTGCCAAAAGGCCGATGGAACCCACCGCTGCGCTTGCCAGATCAGACAGAATATCGCCGAACAAATTGCCCGTCAGGATCACGCCAAACCGCTCTGGATGGCTGATGATCTGCATCGCGGCATTGTCGACATACATATGGTCAAGCTCGATGTCGGGATGCGCGCCAGCCGCGGCGTTCACAGCGTCGCGCCACACCTGGCTGGTTTCAAGCACATTGGCTTTATCGACGGATGTGACGCGGGTTTTGTCATTTCCTGCGCGTGCCGTGCGGAAAGCGACCTGCGCAATGCGCGTCACCTCTTTTTCGGTGTAAGACATCATGTCCCACCCCTCGCGAGAGCCATCTTTGCCTTGCCGTGTGCCCTTGTCGCCAAAATACACATCGCCATTGAGTTCGCGCACGAACATCATGTCAATCGCAGCGGCTTTCTCCGGTGCAAGAGGGGAGAGGTGTTCAAGCCCTGCGAACACCTTGGCAGGGCGCAAATTGGCGAACAGGCCAAGCTCTTTACGCAGGCCCAGGATCGCCTGTTCAGGGCGCAAATGCCTCTCCAGATTGTCGCAATCGGGATCGCCCACCGCGCCAAACAGCACCGCATCGCATTCGCGCGCCAGCGTCAGCGTTTCAGGCGGGAGCGGGTGGCCATGCGCCTTATACGCGGCCCCGCCCACATCGCCGTCGAACAGGATAAGGCCGGGAAGCTCAAGCGCTTCGAGCACTTTCACCGCCTCTGCGGTCACTTCAGGTCCGATGCCATCTCCGGGCAGAACGGCGATTTTCATGTCCAATCTCACTTAAATCATGCGTTTGAGCCGCTCTCCCAAAGCGGTTCGGGCGGCCATAACATCGCGCGGATTTCCTGCAAGCAGGTAGTCGCGAATGGGGCGATGGAGCGCGCGGAAATTCTCAAATTGTGCCTCGAAAGGCGCGCTTATGTCGGGTTTCGCGCCGCCATAGCCAAGCTCGCGTAACAATATTGCTTCATAAGCGACCATCGCAGCGAGCCATCCGCGCGCGCTTGGCGCTGAACAAATCGCATCGAGCAGCGCGCAAAGGGACGCGTAGAGCGAGGGGTAAGGATTGCGCTCCGGCAATGTGCTTGCGGTAAGTGCGCAGGCCCAATTGATCGCAGCAGCGGGCAGCGGCTCGGTCATCATAGGCGCACGGCTTTGGGCCAGCTCCAGCTTGGCATAAGGCAATTGGGCATCGGACTTGGAGCGCAATTCGATCTCCACCCCATTGCCCGGGATCATCACCGGCCCCATGCGCTTGCCCCGCCCGCCGGGGACATATCCTGCCACAAGACCGTGGCTTTCAGTTAATACCCGCGCGATGCTCGCATTTTCACCATGCGGGCGGCTGGCGATAAGGATTGCGGGTGCTGATAGGTTCATTCGGAGCGAGCGATCCCCAGCTGCTCCTCAAGAAACTCCGCCTGCTTGCGGTAATAGAACAGCTGGTTCGACAGCTTGCGCCAGCCGTGCCCTTCGTCCGGGATGCGCACGAAAGGCGCCTCGACCCCGTTTGCGCGCAGGGTTTTGACCATCACTTCGGTTTCGTAAATGTCGATGCGCGGGTCTTTTACGCCGTGCGAATAGAGCACGGGCACGGTGATCTGATCGGCTTTGCGAATGGGCGAATTGACCTTGTAAAACTCGCGCCAGCGCTCCTCAGTGATGTCGCCATATTCGATGCGGTCAGCCGCTTTCAAAGCGGGCGAAGCAATCTCCAGCGCAGTCACCCAATCGGCAACGCCAAAAAGCGAGACGCCCGCCACAAACTCGCCCGGATATTCGGCCAGCACCGCGTTCACCATATAGCCACCGTAAGAGCCGCCCATCACCGCCGCGCGATCGCCATCAATCACCCCGTCAGCCGCCAGCGCGTTCTTGAGGTCAACCAGATCGCGCACGGAATCCAAGCGGTTTTCACGATCATCGAGCGTGGAATAGGTGCGCCCCAGCCCGGTGCTCCCACGCACATTGGGCTCAAACACAGCGACCCCGCGCGCGGCGTGATATTGAGCCACGGCATCAAAGGTCGCCTGACTTTGCGCAGACGGCCCGCCGTGGACCGAGAACACAACAGGCGGCGCATCATCACCTGTCCCCGCCCCTTGCGGTAAATAGAGAAGCCCTTGCAACTCCACCCCGTCGCGCGCTTTATAGCGGACCACGCGCGGACGGATCAGCCGCTCTGGATCGAGCCCTGCAAGATTAGCGGCAAAGACCTTCTCTGCGTTCCCTTCCACCGGGTCCACCATCCAAAGTTCGCCCGGTGTCTGCCAGCCATTGACCCGCACGAGAAGCCTGGGGTCAGCATCGCCTTCGCAATCGAGCGAATATTTGCCTTCCGGTAGGTCGGGCATTTCGATGGAGCGCTTTTCAACCGTGTGCCATCCGCGCAGTGCATCGAAACCGTCGCGGTTCTCAGTCCAGAAAAGATACGATCCGCCCGCGCCCGGTCCGCACAATTCGAGGCCCTCGACATCACTGTCAGTCTCAAAAACGCGCGCAAACGTCCCGTCTTCCACGCCGTAGAAGGAAAGCGTGCCGAATTCCCGGTCGCGGTTGGTGGAGAAGTAGAAGCCCGATGAGTTCGGCATCCATTCGAACCCGCCCAGAGTGTGGCTCGCGCGCTCTTTGACCGGGGGCTTGGAGATGGTTGTCATCTCCTTGCTCGCAAGATTGAGGAGATAGAGATTGTCGCCATCCTCGCCCACCGTCTCAGTGACGATAGCATATTGACCATCCGGCGAGATTGAACGGGCAGCATGACCAAGCTCAGACTGAAAAATCATTTCCGAAGAGCCATCCATTGTGCCCCGGTAAATATCGAACACACCGGTTCCGCGCGCGGTTGAGGCGTAGATAAAGCTGCCATCTTGAGCAAAATCACCAAAAATGCGGAAATCGCCGCGCTTGGCTGGCAGAATTTCCGTTTCGGTTGAGCCATCGGCGGAAAGCGCGAAATATCCGGGCTGTTCATTCCCATCCCGGTCTGCGGAATAGAACAGCGCCGAGCCATCGGGCGTCCAGACGGGCGCGCGCACGCCCGTTTGGAACGTCATTTGCTTGGGCACGCCGCCTGAGGCTGGCATCACCCAAAGCTCTGGCTGACCGGTGACATCCCATGAAAAAGCAATCGTTTCACCGTCTGGCGACAGGTTCGCTGCGCCCGGTCCGCTGGCGAGCAGATAGCGCGCGATGTCCGCTGGATATTCGCCCGCACGTCCAAGAGTTACGGGCGAGCCATCAGGCTCCATCGCCTCTATCGAAAGATCTGCACCCTTCGCCCCGCCAAAGGTTTCTTCCTTATCCTGTGCAAGAGCAGGTGCACCGCACACGGCAAGCGCAGCGGCGGTGGTGAAAAGAAGGCGTTTCATGGGCGTTGAGCTCCTAATTTGCGTTTGGGACGCAAATTAGAGCAATCGCACCTTGGCGCAACGGCGTTTTCTCAATGGATTTGCAAGCGGCTTACTTGTCGCCAAGCTTCGCTTCGAGTTCCGCCACTTTCGCTTCCAAAGCGTCAGCCTGTTCGCGCGCCTTTTGAGCCATGGCTTTGACCGTGTCGAATTCCTCACGGCTGACAAAATCCATTCCGCCAAGTCGCTCACGCAGGCGCTCTCGCGCGTTTTCGCGCGCTTCACGCGACATACCGGCAACCGTTCCAGCGGCACCATTGGCGAGTTTAACAAGGTCAGCGATCAGTGGGTTTTGGCTTTGCATGATTGCTTATTTGGCTATTTGCAACGGCAAGAGCAAGACTTTTGCTAAAGCTCGATGCGCTCGACCGCTCCTGCCTCTTTCGCCCCTGCCCCGCCATCAGGGTTTTCGACGATAAATTGCCAGTTGAGGACGCTCGCAAAAAGCACCCAGGCCAGATAGGGCAGCAAGAGGAGCCCCGCGATACGCCTGACCCGCCAGAACAGCCAGATGACGACCACGAGCGAAAGCGCGGTATAAACCAGAACGCCAAGACCCAGCTGCATATTCTGCAAGCCGAAAAAGGCGTAGGTCCACGCGAGATTTCCAATAAAATGAAGCGCAAAGGCGATAATTGCGATGCCTCGTCCAAACGCGCCCCACGCGCTCGCCACGAGAGCGACGGAAAAGCCGATCATCACGTAAAGAATGGTCCACACGATGCCGAATGCGGCCGGTGGGGGATAGATCGAGGGCTTGCTGAGCGATTGAAACCAGACCGTTGAAGGGCTTCCCATCTGCCCGCCCAGAAAGCCAAGCAGAACAATGAGCGGAACCAGAAAAAGCGACCAGCGGGCAAAGCTCGCCCGAAGTTGCGCCTTGGATGCCAGAAAGTTCACCTGCGTCTCCTTAAAGACCTCTCGCGCCCTGCTTTGCGCACTACGATTCGCGGCGCGATGGGCTGTTTGAGTGCGATACACGAGCCGCCATTGTGTGCAAATTAACGCGCAGCCTGGCCACACAATCGCGCGCAAAATGTTGCAAAATTTCAGACATTACCGACGCAAGTGCACAGCTTTGTTGAACTCGGATCAAAAGAAGGCTCGCGCTTTTTTTACTTTGTGATAGCGTTGCCACATTCTTGCCGTGATTCGGAGCGCGCCGGCAAGAAGGATCGCTGCGCTCCAGCTACCAACTGGGATCATGTCCTTGCGGACCTTTGTTCTCAACCAGGGGAAGATTTAATGAAAAAAACCAACTTTGCATCGCTGCTCGCCGTTTCTGGCGGTCTTGCACTCGCAACCGCTGCTTGCTCGGCTCCTGCTGACGAAGCTGACACCATGGCTGACGAAACTTCGGTTGAAGAAGCTGCTGAAGAAGGCGCTGAAGCTGTTGCAGAAGCTGCTTGTGAAGCTGCTGAAGAAGTTGCTTGTGAAGCTGCTCCTTGCGAAGGCGCTGCTTGTGAAGCTGCTCCTTGTGAAGGCGCTGCTTGCGAAGCTGCATAAGCTTTACGCAACAAGCGTTTTACGCAAGTTCAAATCGGCCGGGGGCAACATCAGTTGCCGCCGGTCGTTTTGTATCCGGGGTACGCGTTTTGTATCCGGGCTACGCGAAGTGCGCGCGCAATTTGCCCTGTAACTTTGGATGCAGATCGCTAGAAGCGAACATCATGACGACTGCGACCGATACGCCTACTCAAACCGGCCAAAAACCTCCCATGACACAGGTGGAGGCCGCCCACACTGTGATCGAAACGATCACGCAGATGGCACAGGAGCAAAAGCCGCTGATGCTGCGCGTGGTGCCGGAAGATGGGGCGACTTTCTGGACCCACTATCCGGAAAAAGACGCGCGCGACAAATACTGCAAAAGTCGTTGGTATTATCATGTCCACGCGGCGGGGAGCCGGGATGCGGACGAGCACGGGCACTTTCACCTGTTCCTGCACCGTACTCAGCTTCCGCAAGGGTTGGAGCCCAAAGTATGGCCGCCCCAGCGCGAGGATGCGCGCGCTCATGTGACGCACATTATCGGGCTTTCGATCGATACCAATGGCGTGCCGCGCAGCTGGTTCACGGTCAATCGCTTTGTCACCAATGAATTTCTTTATCCAGCCGATGTGATGATTGAGCATTTGCCGCAATTCAATGTCGATCACACGCAGGAAGACGATCTGGTCAACCGCTTCGTGACGGCCATGGTTGCGCTCTACCGCGACGAGATCGCCGAGCTTTTGCGCGAACGCGATAAACGCCAAGAAGAGCTTGTCGCGGAGTTTGGCGAGGATGCCTATTCCAAGGAGAGCGGCGTCGAAGTGCTCAGCCAGATTGCGATTGATCTCGATGCAAAGCTGGGTTCGCTTGAATTGGGATAGGGCCTAGCCGCGCCCTATTCCCGAACCGCAGAAATCAGAAACTCCACATTGCCCTGAGGTCCGGTGATCGGACTTTTGACGATCCCTTCGATTGTCCAGCCAAGCCCTTCTAACCAATCACGAACTTCGCCACACACGCGCTCGTGCAGAGCCTCGTCGCGCACCACGCCGCCTTTGCCGACTTCGTGTTTTTCGACCTCGAACTGAGGCTTGATCAGAGCGACCAATCGGCACTCTTGCGCTGCCAATTCAAGCGGGCGTTCAAGCACTTTGGCAAGCCCGATAAAGCTCGCATCGCACACCACCAGATTGCAATCCTTGTCGATATGATCGCGGGTCAGGATACGCGCGCTGGTTTGCTCGTGAACAGTGACGCGGGGCTCCTGACGCAGCTTCCATGCAAGCTGATTGGTGCCCGAATCCACCGCGAACACATGGGACGCACCGCCTTGCAAGAGTACGTCGGTAAAGCCGCCGGTGGAACTGCCGATGTCCATCGCCACCGCGCCTGCGACATCAATCCCGAAATGCTCAATCGCGTGGGCAAGCTTAATCCCGCCCCGGCTCACCCACGGATGATCGCGGCCTCGCACGTCGATATCGGCATCGCTCGCCACTTGCTGTCCGGGCTTGGCGACTTTCTGTTCACCCACGAACACCACGCCTGCCATCACCAAGGCTTGAGCGCGCGTCCGGCTTTCAGCAAGGCCGCGCTCTACCAGCAGGTGATCGACGCGCATTTTGGGTGATTTTGCAGGTTTAGTCATAGACGTTGACGCCGTTAGCGCGCATTTAGGCACTATGAAAGCGACTTACCTCTACGCCGCCGCCGGAATTGCTCTCACTTTTGGAGTTGCTGCCTGTGTTGCGGGCCCTGACGCGCCCGAACCGCGCGCGACACCTACCCCTGCTCCGGTCGCAAGGCCCGCCCCGCCACCTCCCCCCATTGTTCGCGAGCCAGTGTTCGAAAACTATCTCGACGCACCGCAAACGCCGGGGACATGGCGCTATGCCGATGAGCCGGATGAGACGTTTGCGATGTATGTGAGCTCTGAGACGGCGGGACCGGTTTTCATGCTGCGCTGCTCCGCCGGACAGGTTGCCTTGGCACGCTTCACCCGCGCGCCTGCCCGTCAGCCATTGGCGATGGAAGTGCAGACCGAAACAACAAGGCGCACCCTCACGGCCAGCCCGGTCGAGGGCCGCCCGATTGTAGCCGCCACTCTTCCATCCCAAAGTGATTTGCTCGACGCGATGGCGGTGACGAAGGGGCGTATCGCGATTGGAGTTGAGGGTGAGCGCACGCTTTACCTCCCCGCATGGGTGGAAATCAGCCGCGTGATCGAGGATTGTCGGTAAAGCTGTTTGTGTTTCGAAAGCGCATCCGCGCTTTCTTCCTCGGTGCTTTTCCCTACCCCTGAAACAAATTCAGGGTTCGGGGCACCTGCGGGCGCCCGGTCGGGCTTGCGACGCCTTCGGCGCCGAACTGCGATAAAACGGCTGCCTAGCAGCCGCGAGGGCGACTGCCCGCCCGCAGCGGGTCCGCAGCGCACGCGAAGGACGTCTAGCGAGGACGCGCTCGCGGATGCGAGTGCGTAAACAAAGACCCTCCCCTTCCGATTCTATACATTAATATCCACAGGCTTATGCACGCTGCATCCCCAGCCTTGTGCTCTTGCACCTCTGAATCAAAAAGCGCCCTCGGATAACCCTTGGGCGCTTTACGCTCGGACCACTGAGCGACAGCGGCCGAGTATGACGTGGGAAAAGATAATTTCAAGTCTTGCGAAGCGGCCTGTGACGATTCACATATAGTGGCGAGGCCAGCGGCGAACGCGGCTCTCGGCTCCCCCGGTGATCGGCAGGGGTCTTGGCTTACTAGCGCGAAAGGAGGTGATCCGATGTCTCATGGTTCAGTAGAGAGGTCGGCAAGTTTCCGCGCGAGGCATACTCGGTAATTCATTACCGCAGTAAGGCTTCGTGAGCGGCGCTTACCGCCGCTGACCATGAAAGGGCGTTTCCACCTACGGGCGTGGAAGCGCCCTTTTCATTTGAAGGTTTGGTTTGTGCACGCCCATCCGGGCGCGCATCCTCGCTAGACGTCCTTCGCGTGCGCTTCGGACCCGCTGCGGGCGGGCTTGCAGGTGGCCTACGGCCGTCTGCGCTTCGCTCCGACTCCGCCCTTGCGGCCCTTCGGGCCGTCGCAACAACCCTGCCAATATCCTTGCCCAAATCGGCGCCCGCTATTATCGGGCATTCCCATGAAGTTTACCGAAATCTCTCACCCCTCGCCCACGCCCGATGCTGAGCGTGAAGCAGCAATCGCTGATCCCGGTTTTGGCAAGGTGCACACCGATCACATGGTGGTGATCGATTATGACACGGCAAAAGGTGGCTGGCACAAGGCGACCATCGGCCCGCGCGAACCCATCGCGCTCGATCCGGCGGCATCTGTGCTGCACTATGCGCAAGAAATCTTTGAAGGGATGAAGGCCTTCACCCACGAACATGGCGGGCTAGCCATGTTCCGGCCAGAACAAAACGCGCGGCGCTTTAACGCCAGCGCGCGCCGCATGGCGATGCCAGAGATCCCCGAGGAACTGTTCCTCGAAGCGGTCAAACTCTTGGTCAAGAAAGACGCCGACTGGATGCCTCAGGTTGAGGGCGGTTCGCTCTACATCCGGCCCTTCATGTTCGCCTCCGAGGCCTTCCTCGGCGTGCGTCCGGCAACGCAGTACAAGTTCGTTGTGATCCTTGTCTCAAGCGGCAATTACTTCAAAGGCGGGGTCAATCCGGTCAAGATCTGGGTCAGTCAGGATTATGTCCGCGCAGCTCCCGGAGGCACGGGCGCTGCCAAAACGGGCGGCAATTACGCAGCCTCGCTTGTGCCTCAGGCTGAGGCGATTGCAAACGGCTGCGACCAGGTCGTCTTCCTCGATGCGGTCGAGCACAAATGGGTCGAGGAGCTTGGCGGCATGAACCTGTTCTTCATCCGCCGCGATGGCTCGGTCATCACCCCGCCGCTCACCGGCACGATCCTCCCCGGCATCACCCGCGACAGCCTGATCGCGATGCTGCGCGAAGAGGGCCTTGAGGTGCGCGAAGAACCCTATTCGATCACGCAATGGCGCGAGGAAGCGGAGAGCGGAGAACTGCTCGAGACGCTTGCTTGCGGAACGGCGGCGGTCGTAACGCCCGTTGGAACGGTAGCCTCACCTTCGGGCGAGTTCACCATAGGCTCCGGCGGCATCGGGCAGATGGCCCAAAAGATGCGCGAGAAGCTCATCGGTGTACAAGTAGGCCGCGTTGAGGACCAACATGGCTGGGTGATGCGGGTTTGAGGCGACAGAGACTTATCTGGTTCGCTTTCGGAGCAGCAGTATCGATCTTGGCAACCCAGCTTCCTCGCTTTCTTGCTGCGAAAACGGATGCAGAACATCCCTACCTCTCGATATCAGAGCGACCTTTTGAGGAAGACGAACTCGACAGGATTGACGAAGTCGCGCCGACAAGCGGTGCGTTGCTCCGAGAATGCGAAGCGCAAGAATTCTTCGTAAAAGCTTACAATGGTGACCACGGAGTGCCTTATTCGCTCATCAAGATTGTCCCAGAAAACGAAGCTGCCATTGATTGCATCTTGGAGCGGGCCAAAGCAGAAGGTCACCCGTTGCATTTGCAAATGCTGACTGATCAGCAAGCTGAAGTTTATTGAGTTCGACGATTCTATCATGCCGAATAACGAAACATATTTCCAAGTCGCAGCGCTCTACTGCTTCACGCCGTTTGAAGACCCCGCGGCGATCCGCGGGCCGCTGCTTGCGATCTGCGAGGAAGCGGGAACCAAGGGCACGCTGCTGCTTGCAAACGAGGGCATCAACGGCACCATCGCCGGCAGCGACAATGCGATTGGCGCGGTGGTAGGGCATATTCGCTCACTCCCCGGCTGCGCGAACCTTGACTTAAAGTACTCCTACGCGTCCGAAGCGCCCTTCGCTCGCATGAAAGTGCGCCTCAAGCGCGAGATTGTGACTATGGGCGAACCCGGCGTTGACCCGCGCGCCTCCGTAGGCCGCTATGTCGACCCGCAAGATTGGAACGCGCTGATCTCCGACCCTGACACCGTGGTGATCGACACGCGCAACGATTACGAGGTCGCGGTGGGCACGTTCGAAGGCGCAGTGGACCCGGAGACGACCTCTTTCCGCGAATTTCCCAAGTGGTTCCGCGACAATCGCGAGGAATTGCTTGAGGGTAAGAAGAAGGTCGCGATGTTCTGCACCGGAGGTATTCGCTGCGAGAAATCGACCAGTTTCCTGCGCGGCGAAGGCATAGACGAAGTCTATCACCTCAAAGGCGGAATTCTCAAATATCTCGAAACAGTGCCCGAAGAAGAGAGTAAATGGCACGGCGACTGCTTCGTCTTTGACGAGCGGGTGACGGTCAAACACGGGCTTGAGGAAGGTGACTATCACCTGTGCCGCGCCTGCCGCCGCCCGATCACGGACGAGGAAATGCGCCACGAACATTACGTTGAAGGCGTCTCGTGCCCCCATTGCTACGATGAAAAGAGCGAAGCCCAGCGCGCCCGCTATGCCGAGCGCCAACGTCAGCGCGAGCTTGAAAAGGCCCGCGCTGCCAAAGCGAAATGAGCGCTACCCCCATCCTCTATTCCTTTCGCCGCTGCCCCTATGCCATGCGGGCGCGCATGGGCCTATGGATAGCTGGGGTCACGGTGGAGCTTCGCGAGGTGAAACTCGCCAACAAACCACCCGAACTGATTGAAGCGAGCCCCAAGGCGACCGTGCCGGTGCTGGTGCTCCCAGATGGCGAGGTGATTGACGAAAGCATCGCGGTTGCCCGGTGGGCGCTCTCGCAGAACGATCCCGAAGGCTGGCTTCAAGGCGATGATGCAGAATTGATCACAGAGGCAGATGGGCCGTTCAAGCATCACCTCGACCGCTACAAATACCCCAATCGCTATGAAGATGAGCCGGGGTTCGGCGAAGTCGATCATCAGGCCGAAGGGCTTAAGATCCTGCAAAAATGGGATGCGCGCCTTAGCGAGCGCGGCCAAATGTGCGGGCCCAAGCGCACGCTTGCCGACATCGCGCTCTTTCCCTTCATCCGCCAGTTCGCAAACCACAACCGTTCATGGTTCGATGCGCAGCACTTGCCGCACCTGCGCCCATGGCTCGAAGCGCACCTTGCCTCCGACTTGTTCGCCAGCATTATGCCCAAGTTTACGCCATGGAAAGCAGGCGATGCCGTTACGTCATTCGGGGCGCAGGCTTAGGCAGTTTACCTCAAATTCACCATTATTTGCGAGATGGTCGTGCGATAATAATCGAGGATGCCAATCGCCATGGACGTAGTTGATGCTTTCTACGAATCCCGCCTGATCGAAAACAAATGTGAGCTGCATTATTCGTGCGGCGGTTTGTGGGACGAAAAGTCGATGCAGGAAATGTTCGACAGCTTCAAAGAAACGGTAATGCCTCTTTTGAAAGCCCGCAAAGAATACAGCTCGATCGGTGATTTCACCAAGGCGCTGCCGCAAGATCGTGGGACAGCTCAAGTGATGCTCACCAACCTTGAAAAAGCAACAAAATACGGCCTCAAGCGTTCGGCCATTGTCGGCGCCAGCTCGCTGATGAAAATGCAATATCGCCGTGTTGCGGCGGGGGTGAATGTCGAATTCTTCGATAATCAGGCGGATGCTCTGCGCTGGGTGCGGTCGTAGGTTCGGCCGCTCAAAGAGCCGCTTTAAATTCATCAATCACCCAACTGGTCGCAGGGCCAAGCACAGTATCGCGCCGCCACAAAGCGAAGAGCGTATATTGATCGCCGGGCTTTTCCGGCAGGTCGAGTTCAACCAGCCGCCCGCCGTCCAGATCATCTGCCACCATAGCGCGCGGCATATTGCCCCAGCCCAGCCCCTCTTTCAAAAGCGAATGTTTGGCCGACAAATCGCCCAATCGCCATGTGAGCGGGCTTAGGACCGAAAACTCGCGTCCTTGTGTGCGCGTGGACCGATCGGAAAGCACCAATTGAAGGTGTTTGCGGCTTTCCCCCGGTGTAATTTCATCGGCGGCCAAAGGGTGGCTTGGCGCGGCGACCGGGATCAGCTCGACCTCACCCAAAGCCTGCCGCTCAAGGCCCAACTCCTCGCTCACTACCGGACCGCCGATGGCGGCTTGCGCGCCCTCTTCGATTAAACATTGCGCGACGGCGCCCAGCCCCTCGACCCGCAAACGAAGCGCAACCGTTGGATAACGCTCACGAAAGCTTGCGAGCACGCGCGCGGTCACTTCGCCCGGCACCATGACGTCAACCACAAGAGCCAGCTCGCTTTCCAACCCTGCGTGAAGCGAGCGCGTTTTGGCTAGCAGGCTGTCGACCCCGTCTGCCACATGGCGCGCCTCGGCCAGCAATCCCTCGCCCGCCTTGGTCAGAACAGGCTTTCGCGACCCTTCGCGCTCAAACAGCGATACCGCCAGCTGCGCTTCCAATTGCGCTATGCCATAGCTGATTGCGGACACCGCGCGGTTCATGCGCCGCGCCGCTGCGCCAAAGCTGCCTTCCTCCACCACGGTTAGAAAAATGCGCAGATGGTCGAGACTGGGATCGCCGAGCTTCATGTCACCAATGTTCAGATAATTTGAACATTTTAGCAAGTTTTATCGCAGTTCTTTGTCGGTCGTCGCGCCGCTATCTCTCTAACCAACGAAAAAGGAACGCTTCTTCCACCGGAGTGTCCTTTGAAAAGAACAGGAAATGACAGATGACCAAACCGATCATTGAACTGCGCCCTTTTGAGAGCCTTGGCAGTGCAAACCACGGCTGGCTTGATGCGCATCACCACTTTTCTTTTGCTGGCTATCACGATCCATCGCGTGTGAACTGGGGTTCGCTTCGGGTCTGGAACGATGACACCATCGCTCCCGGCACCGGCTTTCCCACCCACCCCCATTCGGACATGGAAATCATCACCTATGTTCGCAAAGGCGCGATCACGCATACTGACAGCATGGGCAATGAAGGCCGCACTGAGGCTGGCGATGTTCAGGTGATGAGCGCTGGCACCGGTGTTCAGCACTCTGAATACAACCGCGAGGACGAAGAGACGACGCTGTTCCAGATCTGGATCATTCCAGACCGGCGCGGTGGCACCCCGAATTGGGGCGCGCGGGCTTTCCCGAAAGGTGATCGCGCCGGTGAATTCGTTCCGCTCGCCAGCGGAATGGCCAATGATAACGATGCGCTTCCCATCCGCACCAATGCGCGGGTGCTGGGCGCGACAATTTCCGCTGGCGATAGCGTGACTTACGACGTCGCCGACGCCTCGCGCCACCTCTATCTCGTGCCTGCCCATGGCAAGGTTCGCGTCGAAAGTGTCGAGGCCAAAGCGCGCGATGGCGTTGCTATTACCGGCGCTGAAACCGTCACGGTGACTGCGCTGGAAGACAGCGAAGTCGTCCTCGTCGACGCTGCATAACTTCTCCCCCGGGGCCGGCTCCCCTCCCCCCGTTCCCTCAAGCCGGCCCCACCCCTCTCATCTTCATCGAATTTCAGGAGCCCCCTCATGTCCAACATCCTGCACATCACAGCCAGCATCCGCGGCGATGACAGTGTCTCGACTGCGCTTGGCAATGCGCTGGTTGCGAAGCTTTCGGAAAGTGCGGCCACCACAGTTACCCGGCGTGACCTCGCCGCCAATGATGTGCCCTATCAAACATGGGACCGGTTTAACGCAGGCCTCACCGATCCAAACGACCGCGACGCAGAGCAGCAAGAGCTTGCCGTAATCGCTGACGATTTAATCGCAGAGCTTCTCGCCGCAGATACGATCGTGTTCAGCTCGCCAATCTACAATTTCAGCGTGCCCGCTACGGTGAAGGCATGGGCTGATCTGGTCGCGCGCGCTTCAACCACGTTCAAATATGCCGAGAATGGGCCCAAGGGTCTGCTCACTGGCAAGAAGGCGTATATCACAATCGCATCAGGCGGAACGCCGGTTGGTTCGGACATGGATTTCATGTCGAGCTGGCTCGAATTCTTCCTGAACTTCCTTGGGATCACCGTTGTCGAAGTGATCGCAGCCGATGGCATTATGGGCGAGGACGCCGATGCCAAGATCGAAGCCGCCCACGACCAAATTGCGAAAATCGCCGCATAATCAGCCGCTTTCCCTCTATCCTAAAGGAAATATCCCATGAACACATTCACAGACGCAATGCAGCCAAGCGCTGTAACCACTAGCTCCAACACCAATTCCCAAGACACCCTTGCCCTTGTTGGTCGCGTGCTACTCGCTGCTCTTTTCCTGATTGCCGGGATCAACAAAATTGGCGGTGTTGAGGGTACAAGCGGCTATATCGCAAGCGTTGGCCTGCCCTTTCCAGAACTGCTGTATTGGGCGACCCTTGCGCTTGAGATTATCGCTCCGATCATGTTGATCGTTGGCTACAAGGCTCGCTACGCCGCTATTGCGCTGGGCGTGTTCAGCATTGCCGCAGCGGTGTTCTTCCACGCTGATTTTGCCGATCAGCAGCAGATGACCAGTTTCCTTAAGAACTTTGCTGTCGCAGGTGGTTTGTTCTTTGTCGCCGCCTTTGGTCCGGGACGCTTCTCATTGGATCGCGGTTAAGCTGCGGCCAGCTCTAATCTGACACAAGGCACCGGGAGGCTTTCGAGCTTTCCGGTGTTTTCGTTTAGCCCGGTCTTATTGCGGGAGCGTGTCTTCGGGCAGGCTCTCGCGCAACTCATCCAACCAAACGTCCGCCACTGCATCGCTTGGCGCGCGCCAGTCGCCGCGTGGGGAAAGCGCGCCAGCGGACGAAACCTTTGGTCCATTGGGAATGGCGCTGCGCTTGAATTGAGAAAAGCCAAAGAAACGCTTCAGGAACACCTCAAGCCATTTGGCGATTTCAGCAAGGTCATATTCACCTTTGCGATGTTCGGGAAAGCCAGTGGGCCATTCGCCCGCCGACGCATCACGCCATGCGTGCCACGCGAGGAAGGCGATTTTGCCCGGACGCTGGCCAAAGCGGATGCAATGATGGATGAAGAAATCGTGGAGCTGATAGGGGCCAACGCTTGCCTCGGTATCCTGTATCGCCCCATCTTCGCCCGGCGGAATAAGCTCTGGTGAGATGACCGTGTCATAGACGCTGAGCAGGATTTTCCCGCAAGCCTCATCAAACTGCCCGGTTTGAGCGGTCCAGCGGATAAGATAGCGGATAAGCGTCTTCGGCACGCCTGCATTGACGCCGTAATGGCTCATATGGTCGCCAACGCCATAAGTGCACCAGCCAAGCGCAAGTTCAGACAGATCGCCTGTCCCAACGACAAAGCCTGAATGCTGGCCCGCCAAACGGAAGAGGTAATCGGTACGAAGGCCCGCCTGTACATTCTCGAAGGTCAAATCATACTGCGGCTCACCGCTCGCGAAGGGATGGCCCATATCTTCGAGCATTTTCGTGGCCGCAGGCTTGATGTCGATTTCTTCAGCCGTAATGCCGAAAGCTTCCATCAGCTTCCACGCGTTCGATTTGGTCCCATCTGACGTGCCAAAGCCGGGCATGGTATATCCGCGCACCGTGCTTCGCGGGAGGCCGAGACGGTCGCACGCCTTGCACGCGACGATCAGAGCGTGGGTGCTATCGAGCCCGCCGGAAATGCCGATTACAAGGCTTTTCGCGCGCGTCGCCTGTATCCGACGCATCAACGCATCCACCTGAATGTTGAACGCTTCGTAGCAGTCCTCGTCCAATGTCTTGGGATCGTTGGGCACGAATGGGAAACGGCGCGTGGGTCGCTCAAGCCCGATGTCGCCTTGGGTATAGGCGTGCTCGAACACCACTCTGCGAAATGTGTCTTCGGGTCGCCCTTCTGCCTCGGCAGCGTCGGAGAACGTCTGATTGCGCATCCGTTCGCCTGCGATACGGTCGGTATCCACGTCAACCACGCAAAGCTCTGGATCAAGGTCGAAGCGCGTGCTCTCAGCCATCAATTCGCCGAGTTCGTAGATCACCCCTTGACCGTCCCACGCAAGGTCGGTCGTGCTTTCGCCATGCCCGCTTGCCGAATAAACATAGGCGCAAATCGAGCGGGCCGAACTGGAGCGGCAATGAAGGTGGCGATCGTCCGCGCGGCCAATCGTGATGGGCGAGGCGGAAAGGTTACAAAGGATCAAAGCGCCCGCGAGCGCGGCCAATGTGCCTGGCGGATTGGGTGCCCAAAAATCTTCACAGATTTCAACCCCAAAGGTGAAACCGGGCAGGTTTGAAGCGGAGAAGATAAGGTCGGTGCCAAAAGGCACTTCCTCACCGTTCACACCGATCCAAAGATCCTGACAATTGCGACCGTGGGCAAAATGGCGCTTTTCATAAAATTCGCGGTAGTTCGGAAGGTAGCTTTTGGGGACTGCGCCCAAAACCTCTCCGCCTGCGATTACAATGGCGCAATTATAAAGCTTGTTATTGCGGCGAAGCGGCGCGCCCACAATGAGGACAGGCGACAATTCCTTACTCGCCTCGGCAATCGTGGCAATCGCGGTTTCGCTTGCATCAAGCAATGCGTTTTGCAGGAGCAAATCGTCAATCGCGTAGGACGATATGCAAAGCTCAGGATAAACGACAAGATCGACATTCTGAGACGCCGCCTTTGTCGCTTCGGCCAAAATCCCCTCGACATTATATGCCACATCGCCAGTGCGGTGGGATGGTGTCGCGGTCGCCACACGGACCATTCCGTGTGCGTGCATATCATAAAACGGATGCGTCTTTTCAGCCATATACGCCTCCTAGCCGCATAAACCCTCGGCTCCAAGCGGTTACACTAGAATGGCTTTCAGCACTGACAGGGAAAGCTCTAGCTCTTGAGCTTGCAACGCCGCAGCAAAAGAGCCACCTCCTTGGCACGCAGAAGGAGCACGAATTATGGCTGACCCAACCTACACCCCGCCCGCCGTCTGGAACGCTGACACCGTCAGCGGCGGCCGTTTTGCAAGCATCAACCGTCCGACCGCTGGCGCGCGCGAAGAGAAGGATTTGCCGCGCGGTGACAATCCGTTTCAGCTTTATTCGCTGGCAACGCCCAACGGTGTGAAGGCAACAATCATGCTTGAAGAGTTGATTGAAAAGGGACACGCGGGCGCTGAATACGACGCCTACACCGTCAACATCGGCGAAGGCGTACAGTTCACCAGCGGCTTTGTCGAAGTGAACCCCAACTCCAAAATCCCGGCCCTCTTGGACGCAAGCGGCGAGACAGAATTCCGCGTCTTTGAAAGTGGTGCAATCCTTGTCCATCTTGCTGAGAAATTTGGAGAGTTCCTCCCCACCGATCCTGCCGCGCGCGCAGAAGTTTTGTCATGGGTATTCTGGCAAGTGGGCACCGGACCCTTCATCGGAGGCGGCTTCGGGCACTTCTACGCCTATGCGCCGGAGAAATACGAATATCCGATCAACCGCTATGCCATGGAAACGAAGCGGATTTTCGACGTCGCCAACAACCAGCTCGCCAAAACGCAATATCTTGCAGGCGATGACTACACGATTGCCGACATTGCGAATTTCCCATGGCTCGCCCCGTTCTTTGCCGGAACCATCTACAACGATGCCAAGACGTTCCTCTCGATTGAAGAGGATTACCCCCACGTGGGCCGCTGGGCGCGCGAAATTGCCAAGCGTCCCGGCGTGCAGCGCGGCCGCCTTGTAAACAAGGTGTGGGGCGATGAAGATCAGCAACTCGCCGAACGCCATTCGCCCGCTGACTTTGAGGGCAAGAACCTCGATTTCACGTTCTGACAGCCGGGCAAGCCGATCAAACGAATGGGCTGGAAGTTTTCAGGCTTCCGGCCCATTGTCGTTTGAAGAACAGGGAATTGGTATTTGGATCAGCAGGCGAAACCAGACGAACGCATAAGCCTTGGCGAGAAACTCGGTTACGGCGTGGGCGATCTCGCTTCTGGCCTGATGCTCAATTTCTTCGGCTTTTATCTCCTCTATTTCTTCGTCGATTTGGGCGGCCTTGCCCCTGCCGCTATCGGCCTCATGTTTCTTATCACCAAGCTTATCGACGCTGTGACTGACCCCGTCATGGGCATGGTCGCCGACCGCACCCGCACGCGCTGGGGACGCTATCGGCCCTATATCCTGTTCGGATCATTGCCTTTGGGGCTGAGCATGATCCTTATCTTCAGCGCGCCTCAGGACATGGGCGGGACTGCGCTGCTCATCTGGGCCTATGCGACATACTCCTTGTGTATGCTCGCCTTCACGATCACCAATGTGCCTTACGGCGGATTGTTGGGAGTGATTTCGCCTTCCTCTTACCAGCGTTCGCGCGTCACTGCCTTTCGGATGTTCTTTTCAGCGAGCGGCGGCATTCTCGTGGGCGCGCTGGGCACGACACTGGTGCGCGAGCTTGGCGGCGGGGATGAGCGGCTTGGCCTGCTGCTCACCATTTCCTGCATTGCAGCCGTCTCTGTCGCGTGCCTGCTTACCACTTTTGCCACCACCAAAGAACGCATTCCCCCTACAGCGCAAAACGGATCGGTTGCAGGTGATTTGAAAGTGCTCTTGCGCACCGGCCCGTGGATCGCCGTCGTGATCGCCGCCGTTCTTGGGGTGACATCCATCGCTGCGCGCGCGTCGAGCGCTCCATTCTTCTTCAAATATGTCGCAGGCGATGAGGGAGCGCCCGTCTTCCTTTTCTTTGATCGCGCAGCATTATTCCTGACTGCGCTCGCGATTGGTCAGGTGTCAGGCGTGATCCTTGGCAATTTTCTCATGCGCCGAATCGAAAAGTCGCATCTGCTGATAACCGCAGGCGCGTCGATGGCGGGCTTTATCATGGTTTTCTACGCCCTTCCCCTTGATGCGGTCTGGCCGCAGACATTGGTGCAACTGGCCATTGGCATTGGCTTTGGCCTTTTGATGGTGCTGTCCTATTCGATGTTCACCGATATCGCTGAATATATCGACTGGAAGACGAAGCGGCAGATGACCGCTCTGGTTATTGCAGCTTCCGTCTTCGGGGTGAAAGCAGGCGTCGGCCTTGGCTCGTTTATTCCCGGCCTCGCGCTCGACCTCACTGGCTTTGTCGCCGAAGGCGAGCAGAGCGAATCTGCGCTTATGGGCATCCAGATTGCCTTTGCGTTCATCCCGGCAGCTATCCTTGTTCCAGCGGCCGGCGCGCTGGTCTTTTATGGGATAAACCGTAAGGTTTTGGCCAAGGCAGAGAGCGAACTTTCACGCCGCCGCGCGGCGATCACATAATTTATTCATTTGGGCTCTTCACATCCGCTGAAATGCCGCTATATCGCCCCCTCCTGCTGGGGTGTAGCCAAGTGGTAAGGCATCGGTTTTTGGTACCGACATTCGCAGGTTCGATCCCTGCCACCCCAGCCACTATTCCTTACAACTCGCTTGCTATCACCGCCTCTGCGAGCGCGCGGCCTGACAGATATGCGCCTTCGACGCGCGGTGAGTGGAGATAATCTCCTGCGATTCCCAAGTTGAGCGCGGTATCAAAGCGCGCGGCCTCGCCTTTGACGGATGCAGGCATGGCATAAAGCCAGCGGTGGGCGACAAGATGCACCGGTTCTGTGGGAGCCAAGCCAGTTTGCGCGAAGAAGTCAGCAAGCAGCACTTCAGCAGCCTCTTCCTTGGGCATATCGATAATCTCTCTTGAACGCTCTGGCGATGCGTGAAGCACCCAGGTTTCGCGGCCCGCACGCTCTGGCTTTGCCGAATTGCGCGCCGCCCATGAGATTTTTGCCTCTGGCTCGCGAAGGCCATCCGCCTCAATACCCAGCCGCTCTTCAAACGCGGCCATTACCGCCCAACATGGGGCCGATTCGACACTTGCGGCAACCTTTGCGAGATCGGGTGCAACTTCTGTCAGCAGCTCTGCAGCCTGCTCTGCCGGAACCGCTACGAGGACAGTATTTGCAGTGAAACCCTCCTCCCCTGCATCCACGTGCCAAAGATTGCCCTCACGCTTCAATGACAAGGCCCGCACGCCCCAGCGCACATCGCGCTCAAGGCCCATGGCGCGAATGGGGCCATTCATACCGGGAACCCCGACCCATGCGTCGTCACCAGCCGCTGGCCATGGGGCAACAACGCCCGCTTTGTGCCAATTGGCCACTGTTTCGCGGAAAGAGCTGTCGCGCGCGGTGAAATATTGCGCGCCATGGTCGAAGGACACTGTTTCCCCGCCGATTTGCGCGCGCCTGGCTGCCATGCGCCCACCGGGCCCGCGCCCTTTATCCAGAAGGCGCACCGCACGCCCTGCCTTGGCGAGCGCTCCAGCACAAGAAAGCCCAGCCATACCGGCACCGATGATGAGAATGTCGCTGTGTGATGTGTCCATGCGTGGTCAATGCGCAAACGGCGCTTAGGTTTCAATCGGAAGGCGATCCTTCGTCACTCCTACGCTCGATTTCGCGCACGATTGCGACCGCGCGCTTGATCTGACCCTCGCCATCTCGAAGATTACACGCGCGCAGCATGAAAGGACGCTTGCCGCCCTCTGGCTCTGACAGGTGGAAAGTCGCCTCATAAGGCTCGATCAGATCGCTGTTCTGGCGCGCAACGCGGGCGAGATCGACGCCTGAAGATTTCAGCGCGTCAGCGTCATTTACGAGCGCCTTGAGTTCTTCGGAGAACTGCTGCGCGCCGCTGGTAAAGTCATAATGCCACACCCCTTGGCGCGGCGATCCTGTGTCAGCGCGCACAGTGCTCAAAAAATCATGGATTGCCTGCGTTCGCGCGTAGCTTTCGCGCCGGGCAGCACGATCTTTGCGCCGCCTTGCTGAAACGCGGACAACCGTCAGCGCTGCGATAATGCCAAAGGCAATCGAGCCCAGCAAAAGGCTTTGAGAATCGAGCATGGTGCGCAGCATATCTGCGCCTGTTTCGACCTGAATCTGTGACGGTGCGGTCGGGGGCATCACGCCCACGCTATAGCAGACAGGGACCGCGCAAGGCCCCCCGTGGAAACTGCTTAAGCTGCGTCGGCAGTGCGCTGCTCACTGACCTCAGCGTTCAGCATTTCAGCCAATGCGAAAGCCAGTTCCAGCGATTGCTCAGCGTTAAGGCGCGGGTCGCAATGCGTGTGATAACGATCACCCAGCGCGTCATCAGTGATGGCAACTGCACCGCCAACACATTCAGTCACGTCCTGGCCGGTCATCTCGATATGGATACCGCCCGGATGCGTGCCCTCTGCGCGGTGCACATCGAAGAAGCCTTTGACCTCGGTGAGGATGCGATCGAAGGGCCGCGTTTTATAGCCGCTCTCCGATTTGATGACATTGCCGTGCATCGGATCGCAGGACCAGACCACCGGATGCCCCTCGGCCTTCACGGCGCGCACGAGCTTGGGCAGACCGTCATGCACCTTGTCATGGCCATAACGCGAGATGAGCGTTATCCGCCCCGCTTCGCGCTTCGGGTTCAATTCATCGAGAAGCTTGAGCAGCGCGTCAGGCTCAAGGCTTGGCCCGCACTTCATCCCCAGCGGGTTTTGAATGCCGCGCGCAAATTCGATGTGAGCGCTCCCCGGGAAGCGGGTGCGGTCACCAATCCAAAGCATATGTGCAGATGTCGCGTACCAGTCGCCCGTGAGTGAATCCTTGCGGGTCATAGCCTGCTCATAAGGGAGCAACAGCCCCTCGTGGCTGGTATAGAAATCGGTGCCCTGCAATTGCGGAACGGTGTTGGGATCAACGCCGCACGCTTCCATGAAATCGAGCGCTTCGCCAATACGGTCCGCCGTTTCTGCAAACTTTTCGGTCCAAGGGGTGCGGCCCATGAAATCGAGCGTCCATTGGTGCACTTGGCGAAGGTTGGCATAGCCGCCACCCGCAAAGGCGCGCAGCAGATTAAGCGTCGCGGCAGCTTGCGAATAGGCACGAACCATACGCGCTGGGTCATTGCGGCGCTGTGCAGCGTCAAATTCGATCCCGTTGATGTTGTCGCCAAGGTAGCTTGGCAGTGTCACATCACCTTGCGTCTCCGTCGGCGACGAACGCGGTTTTGCAAATTGGCCAGCCATCCGGCCCACTTTCACCACCGGACGCTTCGATCCGAAAGTCATCACAACCGCCATTTGCAACAGCACACGGAAGGTGTCGCGGATGTTATTTGGATGGAACTCGGCAAAGCTTTCCGCACAGTCGCCGCCTTGCAACAAAAACGCATTGCCATTGGCAACATCGGCAAGATCGGCCTTCAACGCGCGCGCTTCGCCAGCAAAAACCAGCGGCGGATATGCAGCAAGCGTCGCCTCTGCATCAGCCAGTTCGGCTGCATCCTCATAGTGAGGCAGGTGCTTTGCTTCGAAGTTCTTCCAGCTGTCTGGTTGCCATTTTTGGGCCACGTCAAATTCGTCCATTATTTAATAATCCGGGCGCGCGCCTAATCGCGCAAGCTCCTTATGTAAAGCATAGCCCTGTTTTGGGGCAATTAAATTTCAAGCGCAGTCTGTTCGATGCACTCGATCAGGCAAGGTCAGCGGCCCGTCACTTCCGCCGGCTCTGGCGCTGCAACGCGAGCATCAAAAACCCCTGCAACCTCAGGTATTTCCCCAAGCTCCGCTCCTTCCGGGAGCACCGCCAGCATGAACGGCTCAACGCCTGAGAAATACCTCTGCGCGAGGAATTTCATGATCTCAGGCGTTGTGTTGGAATAATCCGACAACAGCGAGCGAAGCAGCTCAATGCGTTGAGGATCATCACTCGCCCCTTCCAGATTATAAAGCCAGAACTGGTTACCGGTCGAGGCGCGCCGCACGCGCTGGCCAAGGGGGCCTGTCACGCGGGCGATCTCATCCGCGCTTGGCGGATTGGCGGCCAAATCAGCGCCGATTTTCTGCGCTTCGGCAAAGAAAATGGGCACGAATTCAGGCTTTAGCTGAGCCACCGCGACGATCTTGCCGCCTGCGCTCACATCGCTTGGCCAATCGGAATAGGCTTGTGGCGCATAGCTTGCCCCTGCCTTTTCACGCATCGCGTCAAGCAGGCGGTTGCTGAAAATCTGTACGAGGATTTCGAGCTGGCGCGATTCGCGGATGCGCGCCATGCCAGCGCCGCTTGGCCATGCGACAGCCGCGGCGGCTTGGTCGGCATCGCCTCTATGGGTGACAACCTGCGGCGCGTTTACGCCTTCCGGGAATGACGGGACGCGCGCAGCTATTTCAGGCGCAATCGGAGCGCGCTGCGGCAAAGCGCCAAAGGTGGTGCGCAGCTTCTCGATAATTTCGTCCTGATCAAATTCGCCGAACACGAGCACCTCAATCGGCCCTTGCCCAAGCAGCGGCTCCCATACTTCGCGGAAACGCTCAGGCGTCACTTCGGCGAGAGTTTCAGGCGTGGGGATTGCAAAGCGCGGATCTTTAGCGGTGGTGAGATACTCCAGATCACGGCTCAGCACCGAGGCAGGCCCGGTTGAATAGGTGTTATAGGCGAGCTCTGCGGCGGCTTTGGCACGGATTACAGGGTCTTCGTCCCAGCGCGGGTCGCCAAGCTTTGCGGCGAACAGGTACAACTGATCAGCCACATCGCTCGAACGGGTTTGCGCGGTGAAAGTGAACACAGCATCTTCAATATCGAAGTTGAAACCCAGCTTGCGGCCTGTAGCGAGCAGGTCGAGCTCGTTCTGGCCAAGCTCACCCAGCCCGGACCCGACGAGCGCGCCTTGCCCAAGATTGGCGTAAACGGCGCTGTCTTTGTCAAATGCTCGGTAGCCAGCACCAAAGCGCACTTTTACCGTCACACGGCCCGGCTCTGCATCATTTGCCCAAAGGATCGCATTGACGCCATTGGCAAAGGACACTTTTTGAATGTCGAGAATGCCAAGCGGCCCCTGGCTTTTGATCGTTCCCGGTTTGCCAATCGCGGGCAGCTCGTCGAACGAGATGGAGCTCGCCGCAAGACGCGCCGTGTCGTCCACTTTGACCTCGCTTGCCAGCGCCATTTGCAGCTTCGCCTTGTCCGCTTCGCCCACCGAAGGGGTGACATAGACAGAGCGCACGACATCGCCTTCGAACAAAGCTTTGGTGCGCGCGTGGACCTCTTGCGGGTTCATGCGCTCGCGCATCCCGCGAAACACGTCGAGCACGACTTGCGGACTGGCGACTGTCTCACGAATGTCCACCGCATTGACGATATTGTCGGCAAGGTCACGGCCCGATTGGACAGAAGCTTGCTCAAGCGAGTTGACGAAAGCGACATCGAATTCCGCCGCCTCGCGGTCAATCTCTTCCTGAGTGGGCGGATTTGCAATCGCATCCGCAATGACGCCGCGCACATCGGCAAGCGCCGCTTCCCAGTCTTCTCCCAGAGGGGCAAAGGCAACAAAGGTCGCATCGGTCGAGCGCGAGACATCGTCCTGATTGACCTGCGCATAGAGATAGGAGCCCCCGCCCCTTGCGCGCGTTTCCAGACGGCGGTTGATGATCGATTGAGCCAGCGCATCAAGCAGCAGGCCTTCATTGTATACAATCGTATCCTCAACCTGACGCCAAGGCCGCATGATCGCATAGGTGAGGTTGCGCGGAAGGTCAGGTTCAACCGCAACCGCCAATTCGCCAATGGGGAGCCCGCTGCCGTCAAGCTGCGGTGCCCCTTCGGGGGCGACAGGATCGCCAAAATCAGGGGCAACGCCCGCCTCGCCCGTCCCTTCCCAATCGCCGAACCATTTTTCGACAAGGCCAGCAAGCACCATCGGGTCTGCATCGCCCACAACAACGATCACAGTCTTTTCGGGACGATACCAGCGGTCATAAAACGCCTGCACAGAGCTGCCTGTGGCCGCTGTCAGTGTCTCTTCTGTCCCGATAGGGTTCCTTTCTGACAGGCGTTGTCCGGCAAAGAACGTGTGCCTTGTAAGGTCACTCACCCGAAGAGCCGCGCCGCCGCGCTCCCGCTTTTCCGCAAGGACGATCGGAAGCTCGCTCGCGACATTCTCATCGCTCAAAACCGGACCCATGACCATGCCGGAAAGAAGCTTGAAGCTCTCATTCAGCTTTTCCGGACCGATGTCGGGAATATCGAGTTTGTAGGCGGTGTGCGTCGGGCTTGTCTCTGCATTGGCATCCGCACCAAAAGTCGCGCCCAAACGCTGCCATGCGGCAATCGCTTCGGCTTTTCCCAAGTGCGTGCTTTCGCGGAAAAGAAGGTGTTCGAGAAGGTGGGCATAACCTTGCTCGCTGTCGCGCTCATGCAGGGAACCAGCGTCAATGCGCACCCGGATAGACACCTGATTGGGCGGCACCCCATTGCGACGCACGGCATAGCGAACGCCATTGTCCATCTTGCCAAACACCCAGTCGCGGTCGACCGGGACGTTGCTGCCTTCATAGAGCCAGGGTGTCTCATCCTCGCCCTGAACCGCCTTTGGTTCGGGCACGTCGTAGCCTGCAAGCGGGCTCGACAGCAAAACATCCTGTAACGCGTCCTGCGCGCTCACGGGCGCGGACAGGGCGAAGGGAGCGGCGATCAGGGAAAGGGCAGCACTGGCCCGAAGAAAAAAGTTCATAAGCGTCATTATAAGGACGCAAGCGATGAAGGACCAGTGAATGCGCAGATAGATAAGAAAGATTTGGCTCACTTGCCGCGCGCAGGAACGCACCCTATTTCCTGATCCATGTTTATCGAAACCGAACGCACCCCCAACCCATCCAGCCTCAAATTCCTGCCCGGACGCACTGTGATGCCCGCTGGCACGAGGGAATTTGCCTCTCATGAAGCGGCCGAAGCCAGCCCCTTGGCAGAGGCGATTTTTAACACAGGCGAGGTCGTCAATGTCTTTTACGGCTATGACTTTGTGACCGTAACCGCCGCACCGGGCGCCGATTGGAGCGCTTTGAAACCTGAGGTGGTGACGATCCTGCTCGATCACTTTGTCTCAGAAGCGCCCCTGTTCAAAGGCGGCAGCGCGGATGGCATTGCGGTTCCTGCCGAAGAAGATCTTACCCCCATGGTCGAAGACCGCGAGGAAGATGCCGAGATCATCGCCTCGATCCATGAGCTCCTCGAAACGCGCGTTCGCCCTGCTGTTGCCAGCGATGGCGGCGATATTGCCTATCGCGGATTTTCCGAAGGGGTGGTCTATCTCACCTTGCAAGGCGCGTGTGCCGGATGCCCGTCGAGCACCATGACCTTGAAACAAGGCATTGAAAGCCTTCTCACCCATTACATCCCCGAAGTAACAGAAGTGCGAGCAGCCTGATGACCCAGCAATTTCACGATCAAGTCCTGAGCAGCGAGGCTCTTGCCCAACTTTTCAACGAAGCGCGCACTTACAATGACTGGCTCGACAAGCCGGTTGCTGACGAACAATTGCACGCGATCTGGGACTTGATGAAGATGGCTCCGACGTCTGCGAATATGCAGCCGGTTCGCATTGTGTGGGTGAAATCAGAAGAGCAGAAAAAACGCCTGGCCGGGCTTGCTTCGGAAGGAAACGCCGACAAAATCGTGGCCGCACCTGTCACCGCCATTATCGGCTATGACATCGACTTTCACGAGGAACTGCCATGGCTCTTCCCGCACACCGATGCCAAAAGCTGGTTTGAAGGCGATGAAGAGGGCCGCAAGGAAGGCGCGTTTCGCAATTCCTCGCTGCAAGGGGCCTACCTCATCCTTGCCGCGCGCGCCCTTGGGCTTGATTGCGGGCCGATGTCCGGCTTTGACGCGGACAAGGTGAATGAAGCCTTCTTTGCCGATAATCCACGCCACCGGGTGAACTTCATTTGCTCGATTGGCTATGGCGATCCAGACAGCGTCTTTGACCGCTCTCCGCGCCCCGAATTTGGCAAATTCAATCAAATTGTGTGAGCAGCGAATCTCAGAGTGACTTGCGAGCCCGCCCCGCCTTTGGCAGGGCATTGGCATGGATGTATCCAAGCGCACTCTTGTAATCGACACCGCCAGCGAGGCGTGTTCGATCGCTTTGTTTGATGGAAACAAAGAACTGGCCAGCGACCACCGTGTCATGGGGCGCGGTCATGCAGAGCGGCTTATCCCGATGATTGAGGCGCTGCCCGATAAAGGGCGAGCAGACCGAATTCTCGTCTCGCTTGGCCCGGGCAGTTTTACCGGCGTTCGCATCGGAATTGCGGCTGCCCGCGCGCTTGGTGTTGCATGGGGGGCTGAGGTGCTGGGCTATCCCACGCTTGCCCTTGTCGCCGCTCGCGCATGGCAGCCCACCCCTCGCCCGGTGACCGTATGCATGAATGGCGGACACGGCGAATGGTTCGTCCAGAACTTCACCCACGACAGTCCCGAAGGTCCGGCTCGCTCATTAACGCCCGAGGCCGCCATGGCCGCTGGCGCGCACGACGTCATTGTCGGCAACCGCGCGCAAGAGTTTGCAGCGATGTTCGATGATAATCGGTTGGCACTCGACCTGCTTCCCGATGCCAGCGCAGCCCATCTGCTGCATGAAAGTCGGTTCACCAGCGATTGTGCGCCAATTTATGGCCGCGCGCCTGATGCAAAACCTCAGGCGAGTAAAGTGCCCTCATGAGCAAACCCATGAACACTGCGCCAAGCCCTCCGCTCGCCCCTCATATCGCGCGCATCATGCAGGTTATGGAGGCTGCCTTTGATCCAACCTATGGCGAAGCGTGGAATGTGAGGCAGATTACAGATGCGCTTGCAATGCCCTCCACACGCGCGCTGGTGGTCGATTGCGATGGCCAGACCATCGCTGACGACTCGGCACAAAGCGGCGCAGCAACACCTGCCGGCTTTGTTTTGACCCGAAAAGCTGCCGATGAGGAGGAATTGCTCCTGATTGCCGTCAGCCCTGATTTCCGCCGCCGGGGAATTGGCGAAGCGCTCATCCAGCAATTGTTCAAACGCGCCAAAAGCGAAGGTATTGCTCGCATCTTCCTCGAAATGCGCCGGGGCAATCCGGCCATCCATCTCTATGAGAAAGTTGGATTTAAACCGATTGGCGAGCGGCCGGAATATTATCGGACCACGACAGGCGAAAGGATCGATGCCATTACTTTCGGCTGTTCAATCTAATCCGCAATTGTATCCAGTTTTTGGACAGACTGCGAATAAATTGCGCCGCAAGTGACCAGCATACTTGCCAAGTTTCCCCCGGTGAGCCATGCGAGAGTTCATCGGAAAAATCCGAACAAAAAACGAGGAACTCATGCAAGATTTGGACATAGAGATGAAAGAGACGTTGATAACGCTAACCAGCGACATTGTTGCAGCTCACCTCAGCAACAACAGCGTTGACGTCGATGCGGTGCCCGGACTGATCACAAATGTATACGGTGCCCTTGCTGGCTTGGGTGAAGAAACCGAAACGGTCGAGGAGCGGCCAGAGCCGGCGGTGTCCGTGCGCGCTTCGGTGAAGCCTGACTACATCGTATGCCTCGAAGACGGCAAAAAGCTCAAAATGCTCAAGCGTTATCTTCGCACCAATTACAACATGACGCCTGAGGAATATCGTCAGCGTTGGAACCTGCCATCAGATTATCCGATGGTCGCTCCCAACTATGCCGAAAAGCGCCGCGATCTCGCCAAGAAGATCGGCCTTGGCCGCAAGCCTGGCTCATCTCGTGGGGGCCGCAAAGCCGCCTGAGCGTATCTGCAAAAACGCAACCCAAGACATCACCCGCCTTGCGAGGCGGAGTGATGCCTTTGCGTCTTGGCCTGATGACAAAATCTTCAACAGGCCAAAAACTTGAGCATTTGACCAAGCGTCGGTAAAGGAGGGGAGATCCCCCCGGCTGGTATGACCAGTGCCTTTATAAGGATGCCTTGGCGTGAGCCAGAAAATCGATCTCGAACAATTGTGCGCCGAAAAGGGCCTTCGCATCACCGAACAACGCCGTGTGATTGCAAAAGTGCTCTCCGATAGCGAAGACCACCCCGATGTGGAACTCGTGCACAAGCGCGCCTCAGCGATTGATGACAAGATTTCGATTGCCACGGTCTATCGCACGGTCCGCCTGTTTGAAGAGGCGGGCATTCTCGACCGCCACGATTTTGGCGACGGGCGTTCGCGCTATGAGCCAGTGCCAGAGGCGCACCATGATCACCTGATTGATGTGGAAACCGGCAAGGTGGTCGAATTTGTCGATCCCGAAATCGAAGCGCTGCAAAAACAGATCGCTGAACGGCTTGGCTACCGCCTCGTCGATCACCGCATGGAATTGTACGGCGTGCGACTGTCACGCGAAGATTGAGCGGACTGCACGTTCAATGGGACATGATCAGCCCTCAGGCAGCGCATCGGCACAAGGCGGCGAACCTGTAACGAGCGCGGTGATGCGCGGTGACGATGCAGCCTGGGCGCTGCGTGTCGCGGCAGCGCGCGGTGAGACGACCCCCATATCCTTTGCCGGGTGGGTGCGGATCATCGCCCGGACCGTGCTGCTCGCATCGCTGATTATTGTGATGGTGCCGCTGCATTATGTTGTCCGCATTTTTGTCTATGGCTCGCCCTTTCCCATGTGGTTCCTGCGTTTTGCAGCGCGCATTTCGGGCGCCAAGGTCAAGATCCACGGTACGCATCTCAAACGCGATGTGTTCTATATCGCCAACCATATTTCGTGGCTCGACATCCTTGCCCTTGCTGGTGCTTGCGGCACGGCTTTCGTTGCCAAGGCAGAGTTGGAGCAAGCGCCCGTTGTCGGCTGGCTTGCAAAGATGAACCGCACGGTTTTCGTCAAGCGCGAAGAGCGTTTGAGCGTGGCCAAACAAATCAACGCGCTGAAAGAGGCGCTTGCTGACAATTGGTCAGTCACTGTCTTTCCCGAAGGGACCACCACTGACGGGCAATCTCTGCTCCCGTTCAAGACCAGTATGCTCTCGGTTCTTGAGCCTCCGCCCCCCGGCGTCATGGTTCAGCCCGTGCTGATTGACTATGGCAAGGTGGCCGAATGGATCGGCTGGATCGGAGAAGAAGGCGGGTTGAACAACGCCAAACGTGTGCTTGCGCGCAAGGGCACCTTTCCTGTTCATATCCACTTTCTGGAACCCTTCAGCCCGGCTGAGTTTCGCGGGCGCAAGGCGATTGGCAATGAAGGGCGCAAGCGGATCGAGGAAGCTCTGCTTGAGGCGCTGGGAAAGCCGCTGCGTAACTTTGCCCATGATGTGCCGCCGATCCGCTATGAAGCGGATGAGAAGGCTAAAGAGCATTCTATTACAAGACTTTAGAGTCCCGCTCTTACCAGCCAATCGTGGAACAGGCGCACGGGCCGCGACTCAAGCGCGGTTGGTTTGCACACGAACCAATAACTATAGGGGCTGTGCACCTCTGGACCAGGCAGATTGGTCAACCGACTGTCGCCAGCTCTGCGCAAGTGATCATCGTGCATGATCGCAATACCGAGCCCTTGCGCGGCGGCTTCAAGCATCAAAGCGCCTGAATCATAGTGATCAATTGCCGCTGGCTCCAGATCTTCAAGATCATTCGCTTTCTTCCACGCGACAAAACTTTCAGGAAGCTCATTGTGGATGAGGAAGGTCTGCTTGGCGAGCACCTCTTCATTCATCTGTTCCCCGATCACTCCGGCAGCAGACCGTGAGCAGATCGCATGGACAAGGTTGTGGTCAAGCCGCACCGCGTGCAGCCCGCTCGCAGGACCAGGCGACAGGATGATCGCTGCATCCAGCGTATCACCCACCCGGTCTTCAAGGTGCGGTGCTGTGTCGATGTCGATGTGAAGCAGCGGGTGGCGTTTGCGCAATTCGCCAAGGCGCGGGAAGAGCCGCTGCGAGCCGAACATCGGCAGAACGCCGAGGCGCAGGCGAAGCAGCGCGATATTGTCCGACTGGCTTTCCACCGCGCGGGCAAGCGCTTCCATATGCGGGTTCACCGCTTCGAAAAATGCCTGCCCCTCATCTGTCAGTTGCATCGACTGGCGCGCGCGGGTGAACAGCTTTTTGCCCACGAACTCTTCAAGATTGGTGATCCGGCGCGACAAGGCAGACGGGCTTAAACCAATCTCTTCAGCAGCTGCGCGAGCAGAGCCTAGGCGCACAGTGCGCATGAACGCTTCGAGAGCGCGAAGAGGGGGCAGACGACGTGACGGCATTTGAATCAGCTCCTTTGCAAAGAGCTACGGCGGGGGCCACAAAAGGATGCAAAAAAGGGAAGGGAAATTGCAAAAATCACGTATCGGGTGACATTATTGCAATTCCTCGTCGGCTTGATCGGTCGCTGGGGCGTGCAACCGCAGGCGTTTCACATGGGTTTCATCGCCTGCCAGAATTTCAATGCGCCAGCCGCTCGAATGTTCCAGCATGGTCCCGACCGAAGGCACCGCTTCGGCGAGAACGAAGGCAAGCCCGCCCAAAGTGTCGACAGCCTCTTCGACTTCGGCAAGACGCGGGTCGACCGTTTTTGCCACATCCTCAAGCTCTGCGCGAGCATCACAATCCCACATCCCCTCACCGATGGGTGCGATCCATTCCTCTGGCATTTCGTCGTGTTCGTCTTCGATCTCGCCGACGATTTCCTCTACCAGATCCTCAATCGTGATAAGGCCATCGGTCCCTGAAAACTCATCGAGAACCACTGCCAGATGGACCCGGCGTGCGCGCATATCGGCCAGCACATCGAGGGCGCCGCGCGTTTGGGGCACGTAAAGCGGCTGACGCATCAACACGGTCCAGTCGCGCGGGGGCGCTTTCCCGTTGGCGAGATAGGCGAAGACATCCTTGATGTGGATCATGCCGATCACATCGTCCAAAGTGTGGCGATAGACCGGCATCCGCGAATGGCCATGCTCGGCAAAAGCGGCGACCAATTCGTCCCATGCAATGCTGGCATCGACGGCGATGATCTCGCCGCGCGGCACTGCCACATCGTCGGCATCGTGATCGGAAAAGTGTAAGAGATTGCGCAGCATTTGCCGCTCAACCGGGGACAAATCGCCGCTGGTGCTGCTGCTATCCTCGCCTGCTTCGCCCTGGCTGTCGCCATTTTCACCCTCGTGGGCGTCGATCTGCTCTTCAAGCTGCGCGCGAAGCGAGCGTGTATCGGACCCAAGCCCGACCAGTCTTTTCACCTGGGGCCAAAGCCCCCCGCTACTCTCCGCATCTCCTGCGGCAGCATTATTATTGTCGGCCATGAAGCCTACGAGGTGTCCTCCGTGCACTGGTCGCACCGTCTTGGCGGCGCGATTTATCGATCACCATATGGGTCCGCTATACCAAGTTTGGCAAGAGCTTGTCGCTCCAAAGCTTCCATCGCTTCGGCTTCTTCATCAGAGTGGACATGATCGTGCCCCGCAAGATGAAGCAGGCCATGGATGATGAGGTGGCTTGCATGATGGTCAAGCGGAACCCCTTTTTCCGTCGCCTCGCGCGCGCAGGTTTCAAAGGCGAGTGCGATGTCACCCAGCATTTCGGGCGGGCCGTCGGTGGCAAGGTCCAGCAGAGCGTCACGCTCCAACATAGGGAAGCTCAAGACATTGGTTGGCTTGTCGCGGTCCCGCCATTCGCGATTAAGCGCGTGGACTTCATCATCCGAGGTGAAAATAACGCTGACAAGCAAGCGTTCATTGGAAAGCTCAGGCGCGACATCGCTCGCAGCCTCACCCGCACGGTTCGCCAGCCCTTCCCAATCACCAGACGGCCAGCCTTCAATATCAATCTCAAGTTCCACGCGCGTGCTCGTCAATACAAAGGGTTATCCCCCGTTTGAGACACTTGAGACACTGTTCAAAGGCAGAAAAACCTCCGCCGCCCGACATCATGGCAAAATGCAGAGAAAAAAGGCGGTGTGGCTGTCTCATCGAGCACGCGCCTTAGAGGAAGTGGACGCGGTTAGGAAAGCGCCAAGTTGGATTCCCACCCGCGCTTTTCCTTACAGTAGCTTGCCACCTTCGCGCTTCAACAACTCCGCCTTGATCTCAGGGCCATAAGCATAGCCGCCCACCCCGCCGCTAGCTGGCACCACTCTGTGACAGGGGATGAGAACGGCGATATTGTTGGCTCCATTGGCGCTGCCGACCGCGCGGCTTGCCTTGGGATTACCAAGCATGGCGGCTTGCTCGCCATAGCTTCTTGTTTCGCCCCCAGGAATTTGGCGCAGCGCCTCCCAACATTTCTGCTGAAACGCGGTGCCATGCACGTCGAGGGGAATGTGCGAATTGTCGTGGGCGGGCTCTTCAACAGCTGCGACAACTTGGTCGAACAAGGCTTTGAAATCGCTGCCCGCTTCGGCAATTTCGGCCTTGGGAAAACGCGCGCGAAGTTCCGCTTCGCCCTCATTAAAGGCAAGGCAGCACACACCCTTTTCAGTCGCCGCAACCAGCATCGCGCCAAGCGAGGTGTCGATCACGCTCCAGTAAACCCGCTTGCCTTCCCCGCCATTGGCCCAGTCGCTCGCTGTCATACCCAATCGCCCTTTTGTATCGGCGTAAAAACGTGAAGGCGTCGAATAGCCCGCCTTGTAAAGCGCATCGGTGACATTCACCCCTTCCCCCAAGGCTTCACGCACTTTTTCTTCGCGCAAGGCCCGCGCGAAAGCCGCCGGGGAAAGGCCCACGGTGCGTTTGAAAAGCCTTTGGAAATGGGTGGGGGAATAGCCTGTTAGATCGGAAAGCTCATCCAGCGTTAGAGCCCCCTTCCCTTGCGCGATGCGCGCCCGGATCGCAGCAATCGCAGCGATTACGCAGGCTTCCTCCGCGCTTTGCGTATTGGGTGAACATCGCTTGCAGGGGCGCAATCCAGCCGCCTCAGCATCGGCGGCGTTGGCGTAGAAAATCACATTTTTGCGCAGTGGTTTGCGCGCAGGGCACGAAGGGCGACAATAAATGCCGGTTGAGTGAACGCCGGTGATAAACGCCCCGTCAAAGCGGCGGTCCTTCTCCAAAACCGCCTGCCAGCGATCCTCGTCAGTCAAGTTGGTTGAATTCGTCATGCGCGCATGGTGCCTCTTGCGCGACTTAAACGCATCCCGAAGCTTGCGGTCAATGTTGGGTCAGGACTAAAGAGCGCGGACAATGAGCAGAATTTTTCGTAATCTTTGGGGCCTTGTAGCGCTTTTGACGCTATCCACAGCCGCGCAGGCTGACCCTTCCGACATTGACGCAGCGGCGCGCGGTGTGGTGCGCGTTGTGCTGATCGATCAGGGGGGTGAGGAGGCAGCGCCTATCACTCACGGCAGCGGCTTTGCCGTAGCTCCCAACATGATCGTCACCAACGCCCACGTCATCCGCGAGGCGCTGGTCGACGACACGCTCAAAATCGGCATTGTCCCAAGCGAAGGGGATGCGGGCACTTTTGCGCGGCCCGTCGCCGTATCGCCGCGCAACGATCTGGCGCTGTTGCAGATTAACGATGGCAGCTTGAACCTGCCGCCCCTGACCCTCTCTGGCGGGGGAAGAGCCAATCTGGGCGAGGTGTCAGCCGTCGGCTATCCGATGAATGTGGACCTGGCCCAAGGGCTGGAGATCAGCGACATTTTCCGCGCGCAGCCTCCGGTAAAATCGCGCGGCTTCCTGTCCGGCGAGCGCCCTTCCCGCCAATTTGACACCATCCTTCACACAGCGCCCATTGCGCGTGGCAATTCGGGCGGCCCGCTGCTTGATGGATGCGGGCGCGTGCTCGGTGTGAACAGCTTTGGCGCGGATTCAGGGGGCTCTGATGCGGAGTTCTACTTCGCGGTATCTCTGCGCGAGCTCTTGCCTTTCTTGCGCGAAAACGGGATTGAACCGTCGGTCAATGCGCTCCCCTGCACCTCGATTGATGATCTGAACGCAGCAGAGCGCGCCCGGTTCGAGCAACAACGCGCCGAAGCCGAAGCGCGGATGGAAGCGCGCAAGGAACAATTGCGGGAAAAGCGTGCTGCTGCGCAAATGCAGGCGCAGATCGAAATCCTCGATGAACGTGACAATGCGATGGCGCTTGCGATGGTGCTTTTGCTGGTGGCGATTGGCGCAGGCTATGCGGCGGGACAATTGCGCGCTGGCATTGCGGACAAGCCTCAGAATCAGCAGCGCGCCCTGATCGCCGCTGCGATTGCGGCTGCATCTTTGATCGGGGCGGTGTTCGTGTGGATCACGCGCCCAAGTTATGCCGATATTGAAGAGCGCGTGGCGATTTTGATGGGTGAGACTGAGGGCGCGGATGCAAGTGTTCCGGGCGCACAGGCCGCCGCCGATGGTACATTGATCTGCACCCTTGTCCCCGAACGCAGCCGGATTACGGGCGCGCGCACCGATGACGTCGAATTCGATTGGCAAGCGGGCGGCTGCGTCAATGAGCGCACGCAATATGGCATGGTGGGCGGTGAATGGACCCGCGTGTTTGTACCCTCGTCCGAGGCGGCTGTCTCGGTCAGCACCTATGACCCGGAAACCCGCACCTATCGCACGGATCGCTATTTGCTGAGCCGCTCTGAAATGGAAGCAGCAAGAGCCGCACGCCGCGAATACACGCCGCCTGCCTGCGGTGTCACCGATGCAGCCCGCGTTCTGGGTGAACAGCAATCCGCGCTGATTGCCATGCTGCCGGACCGCCCTAATGAGCGCTTGGTTTACTCGTGCGAGACGAAGAAAGCAGGCGGCATTGGCGGCGCGCTGGGCGCAGCGTTTGATGAAGAGTTTGGGGTGGGTGAGTAAGCCCTAGCCGTCATTACGAACCAAACGGACCGCCAAGGCGGTCCGCAAGGCCAAGCGGCCGTCGCGGCCTATGCCGCGACCAATTGGAGCGAGCGGCGCAAGCCGCTTGCGCGTGAAATCAAATCACGCTGCCAAAGCTTCGCCCGACAGCGTGATCCGGTGCATTTCACGGTAATGGCCCTGATAATCATTGATCGCATTGTGCCACGTCGTGCGATTGTCCCAGATCGCAATAGTTCCGGGTTTCCATTGCAGTCGGCACTGGTTCGTCTCGGTCAAAGCTGCGTCCAAAAGCTTGGTAAGGAGCGGTAGGCTCTCCTCGCGCGTTTGCCCGACAAAATGGATCGTGAAGCCGCCGTTTACATAAAGCATTTTGCGGCCCGTTTGCGGGTGGCGGATAACGACCGGATGTATCGCCCCCGTTTTCAGATCGTGTCCACGCAAATTCTTGCCCATGTCGGTCTGCGCATAGAGGCCATCTGCCTTATATACGTGGTCAGCGGTGTGAAACGCCTCCAGCCCTTCGATCTCTTGTTTCAGCTCATCGGAAAGCGAATCATAAGCGGCGCCCATATGCGCCCACATGGTGTCACCGCCTGACGGGGGCAGATGGCGCGCCACAAGAACGGAGCCCATCGCCGGGATTTGGTCATAGGAATGGTCCGTGTGCCATGCCCCGCCGATATTGGTTTCCTGATCGGGGTCTTTCTTGACCACAGCAATCTCGTTGAACTCTTCCTGCAAAGGAAAATAGTTGTTCACATCAATCCCGCCCCAACGGCGGCCAAACTTGATATGATCTTCAGGCGTGAACTCCTGATCGCGGAAAACTGCGACGCCGTGCTCATATATAGCCTGTTTGATTTGCTCCATCTGGTCATCGCTGCAATTGGCCAGCGTGACGCCCGATACCTCGACGCCGCATTGCGGCGCCATGGGTGTCATTTCCATCATCTCTCTCCCTAACGCAGGCGTTTTCGCCCTCGTGCGCGGCGCAATCTGTCCCAAGACTTACCCCTTGTCCAGATTTTCCCGTCACAATCCCGTTCGCGCCGCTTGCATCAACGGGGGGGCTTTGCTAGGCGCGCGCCAACTTCAGCAGGAGGGATTCAGATGCCCGCCATTTGCTCGCCTGCCAATGTGCCTTTTTCTCATGCCTCAAAGAGGACTTTAACGCGTGGAAACTTCCGCCGGTATTCAGGCTAGCCTTCAAGGGCGTTACGCCTCGGCTCTCTTCGATCTCGCAAGCGAGAACGGGACCGTGACTGCGGTCGAAAAAGATCTCGAAACGCTTGGCGCTGCGCTGAGCGAATCGGACGATTTGCGAGCCGCGACCACCAACCCGCAACTGACCCGCTCTGAACAAGGCGCGGCCATTTCTGCGGTGGCCAAGAAATTGAAGCTGTCTGAGCTTACAACCAATTTCCTTGGCGTTCTGGCTGGCAACCGTCGTCTGTCAAAACTGCCAGAGATGATTGCCGCCTTCAAAACCATCGCCGCAAATCAGCGTGGCGAGGTTTCGGCCAATGTCACATCGGCGCACCCGCTCACCGATGATCAGGTCAAAACGCTTAAAGACAAGCTGACCGCCCGCGTGGGCCGCACCGTAATGCTTACAACCGACACAAACCCCGATCTTCTCGGCGGTTTGGTCGTCACCATTGGATCAGAGCGTATCGACGCCTCGATCCGCACCCGTTTGAATTCACTCTCGCAGGCCATGAAGGCTTAAAGGACTAGAAACCCATGGAAATCCGCGCCGCAGAAATTTCAAAGGTCATCAAAGACCAGATCGCCAATTTCGGCACCGAAGCTGAAGTCAGCGAAGTTGGCACCGTGCTCAGCGTTGGTGATGGTATCGCCCGTATCCACGGCCTCGACAAAGTGCAGGCTGGTGAGATGGTCGAGTTTGCCAACGGCGTTCAGGGCATGGCTCTGAACCTTGAAAGCGACAATGTCGGCGTCGTGATCTTCGGCTCTGACGCCGAGATTAAAGAAGGCGACACCGTTAAGCGGACCGAGACGATTGTGGACGTTCCGGTTGGCAAGGGCCTCCTTGGCCGCGTTGTTGACGCTCTTGGCAACCCAATCGATGGCAAAGGCCCGATCACGGACGTCACGCGTCAACGTGTTGAGGTGAAAGCGCCCGGCATTATCCCGCGCGAATCTGTTTCTGAGCCTGTGCAAACCGGCCTCAAAGCGGTTGACGCTCTGGTTCCAGTTGGCCGTGGTCAGCGCGAACTTATCATTGGTGACCGTCAGACCGGTAAAACCGCTGTCGCAATCGACACCTTCATCAACCAAAAAGGCGTCAACGCTGGCGATGATGAGAGCAAGAAGCTCTACTGTGTATACGTGGCCGTTGGTCAAAAGCGTTCGACCGTTGCTCAAATCGTGAAGCAGCTCGAAGAAAACGGCGCGATGGAATACTCCATCGTTGTCGCTGCGACCGCTTCCGAGCCTGCACCGCTGCAATATCTCGCGCCCTACACCGGCTGCGCGATGGGTGAATTCTTCCGCGACAACGGTATGCACGCCGTGATCGTGTATGATGACCTTTCCAAGCAAGCTGTTGCTTACCGTCAAATGTCGCTCCTGCTTCGTCGTCCTCCAGGCCGTGAAGCGTATCCGGGCGACGTTTTCTATCTCCACTCACGCCTGCTTGAGCGTGCGGCGAAAATGAACCCTGACAATGGCTCAGGCTCGCTTACCGCTCTGCCGATCATTGAGACGCAAGCGGGCGACGTGTCGGCCTATATTCCAACCAACGTGATTTCGATCACCGATGGTCAGATCTTCCTTGAAACCGACCTGTTCTACCAAGGCATCCGTCCTGCGATTAACGTGGGTCTGTCGGTCTCTCGTGTGGGCGGCGCTGCTCAAACGAAAGCGATGAAGAAGGTTTCGGGTTCGATGAAACTCGACCTTGCGCAATACCGCGAAATGGCGGCATTCGCTCAGTTCGGTTCGGACCTCGATGCGGCGACGCAAAAGCTTTTGAACCGCGGTGCGCGTTTGACCGAGCTTCTGAAGCAAAAGCAATTCTCGCCAATGCCATTTGAAGAGCAGACTGTGTCGATCTTCGCTGGCACCAACGGCTATATCGACAGCGTAGCGGTTGAGCGCGTTGGCGAATATGAAGAGCAAATGCTTGCCTACTTCCGCAGCGAACACGCTGACATCCTGAAAACAATCCGCGAAACCGGAAAGTTCGACGATGTCAAAGACGCCACCGTCGCGGCGTTGGAAGCATTCGCCAAGCAATTCGCATAAGGGAGGCCATCAGTGCCCTCACTTAAGGAACTAAAAGATCGGATCGGGTCGGTTAAATCGACTCAGAAGATCACCAAGGCCAAGCAGATGGTCGCAGCGGCTAAGCTGCGCCGTGCTCAGGCTGCGGCTGAAGCGGGTCGGCCTTATGCCGAGCGTTTGAGCGCCGTTATGGCCTCGCTCGCTGGCAAGGTCTCCGGCGACAGCGCGCCCAAGCTTCTCGCTGGCACCGGCTCTGACCAGCGCAACCTTCTGGTTGTGGTCAACACCGACAAAGGCCTTTGCGGCGGTTTGAACTCGAACCTTGTGAAAGCGGCCAAGGCGAAAGCGCAGGAGCTTTTGGCTCAAGGCAAGTCGGTTGAGTTTTACCTCGTCGGCAAAAAGGGCCGCGCGCCCTTGAAGCGCGAGTATGCAAAAGAGATCACCGGCGGCTTTGACACCTCTGTTGTGAAGACCCCGGGCTTTGAAGAAGCAGACGCGATTGCTGCCGAGCTCCTTGAAATGTTCGAGGAAGGCAAGTTTGACGTCGCGCACCTGATCTTCCCGACCTTCAAGTCGGCTCTGGCTCAAGACCCAACGGTCAACCAACTGATCCCGGTCCCCTCACCCGAAACGTCGGATGAAGGCGGCGCCGTGGTCGAATATGAGCCGGGCGAAGAGGAAATCTTGGAAGCTCTGCTGCCGCGCTATGTGAAGACGCAAGTTTTCGGCGCGCTGCTTGAGCGTGAGGCATCCGAGCAAGGCGCTTCGATGACCGCGATGGACAACGCAACGCGTAACGCTGGCGACCTCATCAACAAGCTGACGATCCAATACAACCGCAGCCGTCAGGCCGCGATTACGACCGAACTGATTGAAATTATTGCAGGCGCGGAGGCTCTATAGAGTTGAAGTCCTGCCTCACCATAGCCCTTGCCTTTGTCGCTCTTTCGATTGCGGCGCTCGGTATCTGGATGTGGTGGACAGATTTTTGGCCAATCGACGACTGTTTAGACGCCGGTGGCCGCTGGAACTACGAATTGCGGCAATGTGAATTTGCGCCGCAGAACTGATTTGGAACGCAAGGAACCGAAAATGGCCACCGCACCCGCACTTAACCAAACGACCAACGGCACTATCGCCCAGGTCATCGGCGCTGTTGTTGACGTGCAGTTCGAAGGTGAACTGCCCGCAATTCTCACCGCGCTTGAAACCAAGAATGACGGCAAAACACTCGTCCTCGAGGTTGCTCAGCACCTTGGTGAGAACACCGTTCGCACCATTGCAATGGACGGGACCGACGGTCTTGTTCGCGGTCAGGAAGTGATCAACACCGGCGCGCAGATTTCTGTGCCAGTTGGTCCAAAAACGCTCGGCCGCATCATGAACGTGGTCGGCGAAGCCATCGACGAGCGCGGCCCCATCGGCGCTGACGCAACCGCTCCGATCCACGCAGAAGCGCCTGCTTTCGTTGATCAGTCAACCGAAGCAAGCATTCTCGTCACCGGCATCAAGGTGATCGACCTTCTCGCGCCATACGCGAAGGGTGGTAAGATTGGCCTGTTCGGCGGTGCCGGCGTTGGTAAAACCGTTCTTATTCAAGAACTCATCAACAACATCGCAAAAGGCCACGGCGGCGTGTCCGTGTTCGCGGGCGTTGGTGAGCGGACCCGTGAAGGTAACGACCTTTATCACGAATTCCTCGATGCTGGCGTTATCGCGAAAGACGCGGACGGCAACGCCGTTTCAGAAGGCTCGAAAGTGGCCCTCGTCTTCGGTCAGATGAACGAGCCTCCCGGCGCGCGTGCTCGTGTGGCTCTCTCGGGCCTCACAATGGCGGAATACTTCCGTGACCAAGAAGGCCAGGACGTGCTCTTCTTCGTCGACAATATCTTCCGCTTTACGCAAGCCGGTTCCGAAGTGTCCGCGCTTCTTGGCCGTATTCCTTCGGCTGTGGGCTATCAGCCAACTCTGTCGACCGACATGGGTAACCTGCAAGAGCGCATCACCTCGACCACCAAAGGTTCGATTACTTCGGTGCAAGCCATCTACGTTCCTGCAGATGACTTGACTGACCCTGCGCCTGCAACATCGTTTGCTCACTTGGACGCGACCACCACGCTGTCGCGCGCCATTTCTGAGCTTGGCATCTACCCGGCGGTTGACCCGCTCGACTCTACCTCGCGCGTTCTCGAGCCTTCGGTTGTTGGCCAGGAGCACTACGACACCGCTCGCCGCGTTCAGGAAACGCTGCAGAAGTACAAGTCGCTGCAAGACATCATCGCCATTCTCGGCATGGACGAGCTTTCAGAAGAGGACAAACTGGTCGTTGCGCGTGCGCGTAAGATCCAGAAGTTCCTCAGCCAGCCCTTCCACGTGGCAGAGGTTTTCACCAACATCCCCGGCCTGTTCGTACAGCTCGAAGACACGGTGAAATCGTTCAAGGCGGTTGTGGACGGTGAATACGATCACCTTCCAGAAGCGGCCTTCTACATGGTCGGCGGCATCGACATGGTGGTTGAGAAAGCCGCCAAGCTCGCTGAGGAAGGCTAATTCCGATGGCGCTCCACTTTGAACTCGTAACCCCGGCCAAGCTGGTCCGCTCTGAGGAAGTCCACATGGTTGTGGTCCCAGGCTCAGAGGGCGAGTTCGGCGTTCTCGAAGGTCACGCGCCTTTCATGAGCACGATCGACGATGGCGCGGTTCAGGTGTTCAAAACCGCCGGCGGTGAGCCTGAGACAATCAACGTCAAAGGCGGCTTTGCCGAAGTTGGCGAAAACGGCATCACCGTTCTCGCGGAGCAAGTCGAAGGCTAAAGCCTGACACAATCCAATTCAAAAAGGGCGGCCCCACTGCAAAGTGCGGGCCGCCCTTTTCGTAACGCGTCGAAAATTAGTAGCCCATAAGGTCCACATATTCGGTGGTCGCGTCAGTGCCGTTTTGCGCGGCGAGGCGTGCGGCTTCTTCGCGAAGAGCCCTCTTGCGCGCCGCTTCCTCGATTTCTGCGCCTCGATCAAAGCCGAACCAAACCTCGACACTGCTGCCGGTTTGCAGCGGATAATAGGTTGCTCCAGAAACCGACGCGATTTGCGTTTCGTTCAAAGTCTTCATGTTTGTATCCTTTCATGTCTTTCCCAATCAGGGAAAACTCAGCATAGGACACCACACTTCCTTCGTATTTAGAGCGGGTTAGCTAGCACTTACCGACTGCGCAATATGACCTAACTCGTGTGTAGCTGTCACACCTGTGGCGACCTGCTTTTGCACCCAGCTCTCGATCTCCATGACGCTCAGATGGCTCCTGCCGCAACCGGCGAATACTACGCGATATTCCCCGGCGTTCAGCCCTAGAAAATCCCTTCACAATTCCCCTCGCAAAGCCCACATTGCAGGCCATAACCCTCTTAGGAGAGAAGGCTTTGAAACTTGTATCCACTCTTGCTTTGGCAGCTGTCATGACGATTGGCGCTGCAACATCCGCAAATGCCGAAGACCCCACCAATGACGGCGTGCCCGGCCCTGATGAAGACCCGTACATCTGGCTCGAAGAAGCGCGCAGCGAGGAAGCTCTCGCATGGGTTGAGGAAGAGAACAAGCGCACCCTTGGCGTGCTTGAAGCTGACCCGCGCTTTGACACGCTGAAAGCCGAAGCGCTTGCCATTTACGACAGCGAAGACCGCATCCCCTATGTGAGCTTTCGCCCCGATGGCCTGTATAATTTCTGGCAGGACAAGGACAATCCCAAAGGCCTTCTGCGCCGCACCACGCTCGAAAGCTACCAAAGCGACGAGCCTGAATGGGAAACAGTGCTCGACGTGGACGCGCTGGCTGCTGAAGAGGGCAAGGAGTGGGTTTACAAAGGCTCCACCTGCCTGCCGACAAACATGGAAATGTGCATGATCGCACTCAGCGATGGGGGCGAGGATGCCACCGTCATGCGCGAGTTTAACACCACGACCAAACAGTTCGTCGAAGGCGGCTTTATCCTCGATGAAAAAAGCCAAGGCGGTATTCAATGGGTGGATGAAGACACTCTTATGGTTGGGCGCGACTTTGGCGAAGGGACGCTCACCGACAGCGAATATCCTTTCACAACGCGCGTCTGGAAACGCGGCACCGATATTGCCGACGCCAAGGAGATTTTCCGCGGCCAACCCCAAGACGTTTGGGCAGGCGCAAACCTCATGCGCGATGCCAGCGGCACGATCCACGCCACAACCGCCTTTCGCGCAGTCAGCTTCCATGAAAGCGAGTATTTCTGGCTCAATCCTGACGAGGAATGGGTGAAGCTCGACATTCCAAAGAAAGCCGCTCCTTACGGCATAGTCGATGGCCATATGTTGTTTTCGACCGATGTCGATTGGGAAGTGGATGGGCAAACCTTCCCCGCAGACAGCCTCGTGGCGGTCGAACTTGAGGCGTTCAAGAAAGACCCCAATGCGGCGGCAAAAACGCTCGTATGGGCCCCGCAGGAGCGTCAGACAAAGCGCGGCGGCGCGATTACGGCAGGCGCGCTGTATGTCGGCCTTCTCGACAATGTTGTTGGCAAGGTTCTGAAATTCAATTTCGAAGACGGCCAGTGGGTCAGCGAAGAGGTCGCTCTTCCTGACAATGCCACCGTGGGCATTGCAGCAAGCTCGAATGAGAGCGAACAGATCATGTTCACTGTCACCGACTTCCTCAATCCAACGACGCTTTATTACACCGACGGCTCTGCCGATCCGCAGCCGCTTAAAACCTCGCCAGCCTATTTCGATGCTGCCGGCATGGAAGTGGAACAACACGAGGCGACGAGCAAAGACGGCACCAAAATCCCCTATTTCATTGTCAAGCCTGAGGGCATGGAGATGAATGGAGATACCGCCATCTTGATGACGGGTTATGGCGGCTTTCAGGTTCCGCGCCTGCCCGCATATCTTGGCACAACGGGCAAGATGTGGCTGGAACGTGGCGGGGCCTATGTGCTTGGCAATATGCGCGGCGGGGGCGAATTTGGTCCCGGTTGGCACCAAACGGCTATTCGCGAAAACAAACAGCGCACCTGGGATGATTTCATTGCCATTGGCGATGATCTGGTCGCGAAAGGTTTCACCTCGCCTGAACACCTTGGCATTCAAGGCGGCTCACAAGGCGGGCTTTTGGTAGGCACCGCCTTTACCCAGCGTCCCGACCTGTTTGGCGCTGCCATCGTGCAGATCCCGCTGTTCGATATGCTGCGCTATCACGTGATCGGGCGCGGTGCATCGTGGATTGGCGAATATGGCGACCCGCGTATCCCTGAACAGCGCGCGTGGATTGAAGGCTATTCGCCCTATCAAAGAATCGTCGAGGATGCCGACTATCCAACGCCTTTCCTATGGGCCTCAACCGCTGATGATCGCACTCACCCCGCGCACGCACGCAAAGGGGCTGCGCGCCTCAAGGAACAGGGTCACCCCTATTACTACTTTGAGGATATGACGGGCGGTCACTCAGGCGGCGTTGACAATGAACAGCGCGCCAAGCTGCAAGCGCTGCAATTTGTCTATTTGATGCAGCAATTGATGGACGACTAAACAACGTTCGCACCAAATTTCAAAAAGGCGGTTTCCTTATCGGGAGCCGCCTTTTTCGTGCCCGGTGTAAGCCAGGCCGACACTTTTGCTTCCGTTCATCGCACGCAGGCAACGGACGGCTTCGTCAATGCCATTTTAACCCTTCTTGAAAAGCCGTGATTAAGGCCGCTCGCCAAATCTCATCATATTCGGGGCGTGAAAAACGGGCTTTTAGAAGGAGTGCAATGAAATGGCTTACCCCCGCGATATGTCGATTGCTCAAGCGATCAAGCAATATGGGCTTCCCAAAAACCACCGCGCGCATTGGTCCCCTGCGCGAAAAGCCGGCGTTGTGCGCGCCGTACAAGAACGCGCCATCAGCTTCCATGAAGCACGCGAACGCTATCTTTTGTCGCGCAGTGAGTTTGAAGAATGGGAGCGCGATTATTCGTCCGGCAGCGTTTCTGGTACGCGTTCTGAATTGGAGCGGATCTAACGTCTGCCCAAGGGGCACCGTGCCCCCCAGGAGTGCCCCTCCCCAGGAGTGCCCCTCCCACAAGTACCCCCCAAAGAGGTCGTCGCTTCGAAGTTTGCTCAAAACCTAACCCCTACCCGTTTGAGCGAGGCTTTAAGCGGCGACCTCGACCCTGTTGCACTTTGCTAGCTTTACCGGCGGGTGGGCGCGTGAAAATCGGGCTCCTTGCGGCTGACCCATTTAACGAATTTCGCAATCGCAGGGTGCGCGCGGATGGCTTCGGGATCATCACCAATGCGCGCCAATTCGCCATTCGTGAAATTGGTGTGGATCGCCTTGTGACAGATCGGGTGAACCGGAACCGTCTCGCGTCCCCTTTTGCTTTTCGGGACAGTGTGGTGCCATTGGATCAGTGTTTCAAACTCGCGTGCGCACAGCCAGCAGGTCAAGGAAGCGGTTTCCTGACCCATTTACGGATCGGCCTTGCTTGTCTGTGTGCTGAAAAGCTCATCAACGGTTTTCATCGCCGCATCGGCTGCATCATATTGGATAGGCAGAGGCTCATCGGCGCCATCACAAATCCTGAGTGCCAGGAGTTCGCCAGACCGCTCGACCAACACGCCGTCGGAAATGGCGGGATTGTTGGGCTCGCCCTGTTTGAAGTTGGTCCTGACCATGCGGGAGAAGACGATATAATTGGTGTCGCCGTTGGAAAACTGGATCTGCGCCTCGCCGCCGCCCGAATAAGGGGCGCTCGCCCACACATCCTCAAACAGCGTCAACTCAGGCTCTTCGCCGCCAAACCGATATTCCGCCCCGCCCTTCGGCAATCCGCAAACCGCCACGCGTTTGCCATCAGCGAAATCGCAGGCGAAGATCGGCGTTTCATCAGCCCTGCAAAATGCAGCGCCAGACTTCATTGTCTCGACGACATTGCCTTTGGCTGCGGGTGATGGGTCAGACGCATCGTTGGGCGCAGCAGCCGGTGCGGCATCGCTTGAGCCCGTTTCGGCTTCATGGACGGGCTCTGCGGGGCCTTGGGAACAAGCCGCCAAGGCGCTCAATCCGGCGATCATCCAAACTCTTTTCATGCACCCATCCCCCTTTTGACGTTCAGCTTTTCTTGGTGCCGTCTTTCTGGGCGGCCTTCTTCTTTTTCATCGCATCGTGGAAGCGGTCGGCCCAGCCTTGTTTGACGAGCTGCTCGGCGCGCACCATGCGAAGATCGCCTGCGCCAACGTCCCGGCTAACCGCGCTGCCCGCGGCGACAATAGCATCAGCGCCAATCGTGACCGGCGCGATCAAGGCCGAGTTGGAACCGATAAAGGCGCGCTCTCCGATGACGGTCTGATATTTGAAATATCCATCGTAATTGCAGGTGATCGTGCCAGCGCCGATATTGGCGTCTTTTCCAACGGTTGCATCGCCGATGTAGGAAAGGTGGCTGGCTTTGGCGCCGGGGCCAAGCGTTGCCTTTTTCATCTCGACGAAATTGCCGATGAAGCTGCCCTCTTCCATCACCGCACCGGGGCGAAGACGCGCGAAAGGACCAGCTTGCGCACCTTTTTCAAGGGTTGCGCCTTCGAGGTGAGTGTAAGCTTTGATGTGCACGCCATCCGCAATGCTCACGCCGGGCCCAAAGACCACGTGTGGGTCAATGGTGACATCGCGGCCTAGTTTTGTGTCATGGCTGAAAAACACGGTGTCAGGCGCTTTGAGGGTCGCGCCCTCATCCATTGCCTGCACCCGGCGTGCGGCTTGCCAGCGTTGCTCAGCCTCGGCCAGTTCAACGCGGCTATTGATCCCAGCCACCTCATTGGGCTCACATTCGATCACCACCACCTTGTCACCGCGAGCAATCGCGCCCGTCGCGACATCGGGGAGGTAGAATTCGCCTTGCGCATTGTCGTTATCGACCGCTTCCAAAAGCGGCCACATATCGTCCGAATGCGCGACAATCAGACCTGAATTGCACAGGCGCGTTTTCTTCTCGCGTTCGGTCGCGTCTTTGAACTCGACCATTTTGCGCACGGTGCCATCATCATCGGCGATAATGCGGCCATAGGCGAGCGCATCGTCGGGCTTGAAGCCAAGCACCGCGACCTTCGCCCCGCTTGTCAGCGCGCTCAGAAGCCTTTCAACCGTCGCAGCGCGCACCATTGGCACATCGCCAAAGGTCACCAGCACATGGCCGCTGAAACCTTCAAGCGCAGGTTTCGCCTGAAGCGCTGCGTGTGCGGTCCCGTGCTGCGGGTCTTGCAGCGCTGTCACGACGTCACGGCCTTCAATCGCCGCATCAATCTGCTCGCGCCGGTCGCCAACCACCACCACGGTTTTCTTAGGCGAGAGCGTTTCGAACTCATCCAGAATGTGCATCAACATCGGCTTACCCGCGATCGGGTGCAGCACCTTATGCAGATCGCTTTTCATGCGCGTGCCCTTACCAGCGGCAAGGATGATGGCGGCAAAGTCTGTCATGCGTGGCCTTATACCATGATTGATTGGATTTTGCCGCCCGCTTGCCAGCAAATGCTTGCAGTTTAAAGTCCGCTGGGCCACGCGGGGCCCCGCTATGACCAATTTTCCCTTTGATGCCGTCGGTTTTGACCTTGATGGCACCCTTGTCGACAGCTTTCGCGACCTTGGCGAAGCAGTGAACCACGCGCTTGAGCTTGGCGGGTTTGATAAAGTGCCGGTGGACAGCTCCAAGGATCTGATCGGCGGCGGCGCGAAAATCATGCTCTCTAAGGCGGTGGACGCGCAAGGGGGCCTGCCTGCGGATGAATTCAAGGTGCTCTATAAAAAGATGCTGGCCTTTTATTCCGAAAACAATGCGGTCCACACACGGCCTTACCCCCATGCGCGCGAGGTGGTGGCAGAGCTCACGGCTCGCGGGGTCAAAGTCATCGTGGTCACCAACAAGTTTGAAGAGTTTGCCCGCTCAATCCTGACGCAAATCGACTTTATCGAACCGTTTGAGGGCGTGATCGGCGGCAATTCACTTGGCAAGGGGCCCGATGGCCAATTCCTTGCCAAACCCCACCCCGATCCCATCCTCAAAGCGCGCGAAATCTGCGGCGGCGGCGCTTTCGCTTTTGTCGGTGACAGCACCTATGATGTGAAAGCCGCCAAGGCAGCCGGTGTTCCTGTGGTCGGTGCAGCTTATGGATATTGCGACAAGCCTCCGCACGAGCTTGGCGCAGATGCGGTGATTGATTCGCTCAATGGGCTTATTGCAGCCCTTGAAACGCTTTAATCCGCGTCCCTGACGCTACGGCAGCGCGCTGCGTTTAATCCCCCTGTTGCAAGGCGGCGAAAATCCTGCCACGCAGCGCCCACATTTGAGTTTACGCGCGCGTAAAGCGTGCATCCCCTCGAACGAATAAAAACAATTCAGCACGGAAAGGAACGATCCCATGAGCATCGATTTCAAAGATAAGGTTGCTATCGTCACTGGCGCAGGCGGCGGTCTGGGCCGCGAATACGCGCTTGAGCTTGCCCGTCGCGGCGCGAAAGTCGTCGTCAACGACCTCGGCGGTGCGCGCGATGGCACAGGCCACTCTGACATGGCCCTTGAAGTCGTCAAAGAAATCGAAGCCATGGGCGGCGAAGCCATGTCGAACGGCGGCAGCGTCACCGAATACGACCAGATGGAAAAAATGGTTGCCGACGCTAAGGAAAAGTGGGGCCGCATCGACATCCTGATCAACAACGCTGGCGTCCTTCGCGACAAGACCTTCGCCAAGATGACCCCGGATGATTTCGAGTTCGTGCTTAAGGTTCACCTGACGGGTTCCGCTTTCGTCACCAAGGCGTGCTGGGAAACCTTCCGCGAGCAAGGCTATGGCCGCATCCTGATGACGGCATCTTCAACGGGTCTGTTCGGCAACTTTGGTCAAGCCAACTATGGCGCGGCCAAGCTCGGCCTTGCCGGCCTTACCAAGACGCTGCAACTCGAAGGCGCGAAGTACAACATTCGCGTGAACTCATTGTCGCCGGTGGCTGGCACGCGCATGACCGAAGACCTCTTCCCTGAAGAAGCGTTCAAACTGTTCGACCCGGTAAACGTTGTTCCAGCCGCACTCTACCTCGTGAGCGAAGACGCACCAACCAATGCCATCGTCGGCGCTGGCGCTGGTGGTTTCCACTCTTCATGGGTGGTGATGAACGATGCTGTCTGGCTTCCCGATGGCGAGCGCACTGTCGAAGGGTTTGCGGCCAACTGGGACAAGATCAGCGATTTCAGCAATTTGGCAGCCCCACAATCGGGCGCTGAGCAGTCGGCGAATATCCTCAAAGCGATGCAAAAGGTCACCGGCACGGGCCCGTCCAGCGCGCGCGGGTAATCGCTTAAGCGACACACGGATTGAAAGCCCCTCGCGCAGAGATCTGCGGGGGGCTTTTCTTATGGGGAACTATTCCTCAACCGCCTTCAACAAGCGCCGCTCTATCGGAGCGAGGACGTTGGCAAGGTCTGAGCCGCGTTTCAATATCTGGCCGTGCTCGCCGAAGAGGGTGTACATCCCTTGCTTGTTGCGCAGCGAAGGGCGCTTTTCAATGCGGGCCTGAGGGCGTTCGGCAGCGCGGCGAAATGCGGCGAAGGTTGCGGCGCGTGCATCGAAATCCATCGCGTAATCGCGCCACTGCCCGCCTGCGACCATGCGGCCATAAAGGTCAAGGATGCGGGTCAATTCCTCGCGATCAAAGCCCACCTGGCCCTGGTGCTTACCGCCGGGAAATGCGACAATCTGACCACCAACACTTTGCCCTGAGCCGGAACCAAAATTGGCACTCATCAGTCAGCGGTTCCACTTTTCTGGTCGAGGTCGAAGCTGCCCTGAGCCGCTGTACCCGCCGCTCCCGCAGATGTGCTCGCGGCTTTGAGTGCTGCGATCTCGGCTTTCATCGTGGCAAGCTCGCTTTCGAGTTTCTCGATGCAGTCGATCTTATTGCCGTCGGCATCCTCACATTCGATTGCAAGAGGGGTGCCGTAGGGGATGAACTCCTTGATCCATTCTTCGGCTGGCACAAGCGTTGAGCGCGCTTTCATTGCGACCATGGTTGCGCCCGCTGGCACCTCTTCCATCACGACGGCATTTGCGCCGATGCGCGCGCGTTCGCCAACGGTAATCGGGCCAATCACCTGCGCGCCCGAACCGATAATGACATTGTCCTTGATCGTCGGGTGACGTTTACCGCCTTTACCATTGGTGGGATTGGTCCCGCCAAGTGTAACGCACTGATAAATCGTGACATTGTCGCCGATCTCAGCCGTTTCTCCGATCACCGTAAAGCCGTGGTCGATGAAGAAATTCTTGCCGATGGTCGCGCCGGGGTGAATGTCGATCGCGGTTAAAAAACGGCTCAGATTGTTCACAAACCGCGCGAGCAAAAACAGCTTTGCTTCAAACAGCCAATGGGCAATCCGGTGCATTCCAAGCGCCAGAACGCCGGGATAAAACAGCACTTCCCAACGCGAACGCGGTGCGGGATCTCTTGCCTTGACTGAGTCCAGATAGGCTTTGAGCTTTGTGAACATACTCGCGATACTCCCACCAAACGGGCAATTTTGCAAATTCACCCAGAGAGGTTTTGACTACAATAGCTTACGCTGTGGCGGGCCATGCAGAGCTTCGAGTGCCGCGCGCCAGACAGACATGGTAGCAGGTGAGGCTCGTTCAAGGCTTATCCGGTCAATCGTCGCGACCAATCGTTCAAGATCGGCAAAGCTTCGCCTTGTGCGCGGGACGAGATAATCGGCCGCCCCTTGCCCCAACGTGAGCGCGCGGTCTTGAGCAAATGCCTCGATCAATTGCGCTGCCATCACATCATCGGGCTCACCAATCGCGAGTTGCAGCGATCCGCCAAGGCGCGATTTAAGGTCAGGCAGCGTCACATCCCACGGCGTTTCATCCGCAATCAAAAGCAGCGGAGTGCCCGCCTTTGATCCGCCATCCTGCACCGAATTCCAGCGGTGAAAGACATCAGCCTCCTCCATCCGGTCAGCGCCATCGACAACGTCGATCCCTTGCCCCGCAGCCCACCGGCCAAGCAATGATTTGCCCGACCGTGGCGGCCCGGTAAGGACAGCGGTGCGAAATGGCCAGCGTGATGGCTCGCGCAGTGCCTCAATCACCGCCTCATTGGCGTTGCCCACCACAATTCGCTGCGCCCCGCCGCGCGCCTCGACCACAAGCGGCAGTGCAATCTGGGAAGGGGGATTGGTCGCCTCAGCCATAGCCAAGGCCTCTTTAACGGCTGATCGCGAGCGCGTTTGCGCCCTCACGCACATTAAACCCGCGCGCCCGCAAGGCAGCAGCAAGCGTTGCGACATCGCCGGCAAAGCTGGCTTGCATCACCGAAGTGCCACCCATCGCGGTACTGGTCACAGCGACGCCTTGAACGCCCGGCACCTGGCGCACGGCAATCAGGCTCGCATCGAAGCTGCCGGGATCAGGCGTTGCGAATTGCACGGTGATCTGGCGCACGGCAATGGGCGCGGGAGCAGGTGTTTCGGGCCCTTCGATAACCGCTTCGGGCGTGATGGTCGCATTGGCAGCCGCTTCCTGCGCTGCATTGCGCGCCCTTACCGCTCGGCCAATTTCGATAAGGCGAGCAATTGCGGGGTCCACTTCGCCAGAACCGCCAAGGCGCAAAGTGGGATCGGGCTGCAGCTTGCCATCGGCCAGCGCCTGTTCGTAAATCCGGTCAATCCGGTCAACCGCCTGGCCGAGCATTTCAGAAAGCTCACCGGGACCGCTTGCGTTTAGACTAAAGCTTTCAAGCAAGGTGCTGTCCGGGCCATAGCGCGCGGTGAACGTTCCCTTGATCGGCCCGCCGGGAAATTGGTGATCAAGCTTTGCAATCGCGACAAGTGCGTCCGCTGCACCATATTGGTCGAGCGTCAATCGCCACCATGCACGGCTGCGCCGCCCGGCTTGCCCGTAATTGAGCAGCAGCGAATCGCCGCCAGCGCCAGTGGGCCGCACATAATCGATCCGGCTCGTCCCCGGATTGAATTCAGCCCAGGCGCGCTGCCACGGATTGCGCACTTCAAATGTCGTGTAAGTCCCCCCGCTCACCGTCACCGGGATGAGCAGCATGGGCGCAGAGGCGCGCGCGGCCCGTGCACCGCCCAGATACCGTCCGGCGCGCTGGCGATCAAAGGTGACACCAAGCGTTGCAACATAGCGTTTGGGCCCCAATCGTTCGCGCTGAATCACGATGGCAGAGACAAGGCCGTTCAATTGCCCGTCTGAAACAGCAGGACCGCCTGCCTTTGCCCATGCTTTGCGGGCCGCCTCTTTCCACCCTTTGCTGCGCGCGTCTTCGGCATTGTCGCCGGTGACATCCACTTCGATCCCGCGCACTTCGATGTCCGTGCTCGACGCCGTCGGCGCAATCCCGCGATCACCCGAAACCTGTGCCAAGACAAGCGCATAGCCGCCTGCAAGCAGCACAAGCGCAAACACGCTCGCCAGCAGCCAGCGGGCGCGAAACGGGGCTCTCAAACTTGGGCCAGAAGGGTACGGTATTGCCACCATCGGGGAAATCTTGAAGGTCTTTGCCCAAACACGCGTGGAATTCCAAGCCTAAAGGGGTATGGGGCAAAAAATGGACGGTAAAAACTCACCCTACACCTACGCCCAAGCAGGCGTGTCTATCGAAGCGGGCAATGCTCTGGTCAAGGCCATCGCCCCTCTCGCCAAAGCAACCGCGCGCCCCGGCGCGACGAGCGAGCTTGGCGGGTTTGGCGGCTTTTTCGATCCCAAGGCGGCGGGGTATGAAGACCCGCTTTTGGTCGCCGCCAATGATGGCGTTGGTACGAAGCTGAAACTGGCAATCGATTATGACCGGCACGACAGCGTCGGCGTTGATTTGGTCGCAATGTGTGTGAATGACTTGATCGTTCAGGGCGCGGAGCCGCTGTTTTTCCTCGACTATTTCGCGACCGGAAAGCTTGAAAACGGCATCGCCGAGCGCGTTGTCGCAGGCATCGCCGATGGCTGCAAACAGGCCGGATGCGCTCTCATCGGCGGCGAGACGGCGGAAATGCCGGGTATGTATGCGGATGGCGATTACGACTTGGCCGGGTTTTGCGTTGGCGCGGTGGAGCGCGGCGAACAGCTGACCGGAGAAAAAGTGGCTGCGGGCGATGTGCTGATTGGTCTTGCGAGCTCTGGCGTGCACTCCAACGGCTATTCACTGGTGCGGCGACTCGCTGAGGATAAGGGTTGGAAACTGGGGCGCCCTGCCCTGTTCGATCCGGATCGCTTGCTGATTGATGCTTTGATTGAACCGACGCGCATATATGTGGCGAGCCTTCTGCCGTTGATCCGCGACGGGTTAGTGCATGGACTTGCACATATCACTGGCGGCGGGCTTCTTGAAAACATCCCGCGTATTTTGCCCGACGGTGCCCATGCCAAGGTCAATGCAGACCTGTGGGAACAGCCGCGTCTAATGGCCTTTTTGCAGGCTCAAGGAGCGATTGAGCCTGAAGAAATGGCGCGCACCTTCAACTGCGGGGTCGGCATGGTTCTGGCCGTGGCCGAGGATGAAGTCACCAATGTGACCAAGCGCCTTGAGGACGCGGGCGAAACCGTTGTGCAAGTTGGCCGGATCGAGGCAGGCACACGAGGTTGCACCGTTCGCGGCAGCCAAGGCATTTGGGGCGGGCGCGAGGATTGGGAGGCCACCCACCTTGGCTAGCGCCACCCGCGCCAAGATTGCCGTTTTCATATCGGGCTCAGGCACGAACATGGCCGCGCTCCTTTATGCCAGTCGGCTGGAAGGCGCTGCGTATGAAATTGTGCTTGTCGCAAGCAATGTCGAAGGCGCCGACGGACTCAAACTGGCCGAGACGGAGGGGGTTGCGACCTTCACCCATTCGCACAAGGGTATCACCCGCGAAGAGCAGGACGCAGCGATGGAAGAAGCCGCCATCAAAGCGGGGGCGGATTACATCGTGCTCGCAGGCTATATGCGCATTCTCTCACAAGGGTTTGTCGAACGATGGGAGGGCCGGATGCTTAATATCCACCCCTCCTTGCTGCCCAAATACAAGGGGCTTGATACCTTCGCGCGCGCTATCGAAGCGGGCGACAGCCACGCAGGATCAAGCGTCCATATCGTCACCCATGAACTCGATGCAGGCGAGGTTCTGGCGCAGGTCAAAGTCGCGATTGCCCCCGATGACACCCCCGACACTCTGGCCGCGCGGGTCAAGATTGCCGAACACCAGCTCTATCCACGCGCGGTTGCCGATTATGTGAGCCGGGGAAGCGATCCCGAGTATCTTTACGCTAAGGTGAGCAAACTTGCCCTTGCCTTGCCCGAAACCCACGAGAAGACCAGCCACGGCTCACCCGGCTTTCGCGTCGGGACTGAAAAATCCGGCAAATTCTTTGCCCATTTCAGTCAGATGCACCACGGATCGCAGCATATCGCGCTCTTGGTCAAGACCGGCAGTATGGATGAACTGCTCACCCTCGTCGAAAGCCAGCCGGAGGTTTACTATAAGCCCGATTACTATGGCGCGAGCGGTTGGATTGGCGTAATTCTTAACCGTCCTGGCGTAGATTGGGACCATGTTCAGGACTGGCTGATGCGCAGTTGGCGCGCGGTCGCTCCTGCTCGCTTGACCAAATTGCACGACGCAGCGAATATGTTTTGATGGCCACGAAGTGGAAAATCCCGGCACGCGAACACCTGCTTTCTCGCGGGCCCATGGCGCAAAAGGCCAATGATTTCCTTAGCCGCGCGTGGCAACGCGGTTGGTTGCCAGCACCGCCCCTTTCACCCGATGCGCTGTGGGACAGCGTTGCAAAGGGTTCCTCGGACCCGGTGCTGTGTGAAAATGGCGGGCGAACCGGCGATGAGGTGAAGGATTTCAGGCTCCGCCTTGCCGCGCTGTGCGGCTCTATCAATGCTGAGGCAGACCTCAATTCGCTTGGGCAAGCGATGGCCTATGGCCAGCTGACGCGCGTTATCAAGAACCGCCTTGCGCTTGGCCTTCTCTGGCACGCCCGGCCCGCACTGCTCGACACCAGGCTTGCTGCGCCGATCATCGTTATCGGTCATATGCGAAGCGGCACAACGCGTATTCACAAACTTCTTGCCAGCGACCCGGCTCATTCGCACACCCGTTATCAGGATGCGTATCATCCCGTGCCCGCGAAGCTGGGTATCAATCGGGTGCGCTCGGCGCTTGATCTGGCAATGCTGGGCGCGCTCAATCCGTGGCTTCAATCCATCCACCCGATGGGGCCCAAAGAAGTTGAAGAGGAACTGGCGTGGATTTCAGCCGCGCTGCACCATTCCATTTACGAATCGCAGTGGCACATTCCATCCTACTCTGCGTTCAGCGAGGCGCGCGACCCCGCACCGATTTACAGCGAGTTTGCGCGTATCCTTCGCACCGATGCGGCAACGCGCGGAATTGCGCATTTGCCACGGGTGATGAAAGTGCCCGCCTTTAGCGAAGACCTGCCTGCGCTGCTTGCCGAGTTTCCAGACGCACGGCTGGTGATTGCGACAAGGGACCGCGAAGCTGTGCTTAAAAGCGCGGTTTCGCTGTGCGCCAATCAGATGGCAGTGCAGTCTGACACTTGCGATGTTGCGCGCATCACGTCGCTTTGGGAGCACAAGATCGCCATGCGCGACAAACGGATGGCAAAGGCGCTGGCAGGCTGGAATGGCCCCATCGCGCAGCTCCATTTTGATGAGCTCAACAATGATTGGGAAGCCGCGATCAGGCGGTGCTATGCCCATCTCGATCTGCCGCTGAAAGACGAGGCTCTGGCTGCGATGCGCAAAGCAATGGCCAGCAGTTCAAAAAGCCCGCACCAAGCGCATTCAGAGCAGTTGCAACGCTTCGCCCAGCAAGGCTGAAACGAAAAAGGGCCGCCCGGTAAGGACGACCCTTTTTAAGTTCACGAGCAGGCGAATTCACCTGCATGGTAAATGCTCAGCCGACGATTTCGTCGTCGTTGAAGAAGTAAGCGATTTCAATCGCAGCGTTTTCTTCGCTGTCCGAACCGTGGACCGAGTTTTCACCGATCGACAGCGCAAATTCCTTGCGGATTGTGCCTTCTTCAGCTTCGGCTGGGTTGGTTGCGCCCATCACGTCGCGGTTGCGCTTGACGGCGTCTTCGCCTTCGAGAACCTGAACAACCACTGGCTCGCTGATCATGAAATCGACGAGTTCACCGAAGAAGGGGCGCTCTTTGTGCACAGCGTAGAAGCCTTCGGCCTGCTCGCGGCTCATGTGGATGCGCTTGGATGCAACAACGCGAAGGCCAGCTTCTTCGAGCTTGGCGGTGACAGCGCCAGTGAGGTTGCGCTTGGTGGCATCGGGCTTGATGATCGAAAAGGTGCGGGTGACCGCCATGATATGTATTCCTTGTTTTGAAGAGAGGGGCACTTGAAATGCGTGCGCCAGAATTCGCTCGCGCGCCATTACTCGCGCGGGCGCACAAGTTCAAGCGTTGTGTGCTACTCCGCGGGCGTTAGCCCGGCTCTTCGCTGATCGTCAGCTGGCCTGTCACAACACCTTCATCATCGGGATAGGCGCTGACCGAAAAAGTGGTGCCAGTGGCCTCATTCTCTCCGCCCAGCATCTTACCGCCGTTCAAATTGGTTTCGATCTGGATCGTAATCCCGGCTTCCTCGGCTTGTTCGCGATAGTGAGCCGCGATCTCTTCGGGTGACTTCTCGCTACGAAAGGTGGTGAGGCTGCCCTTCGTCTCGCCGTCGTCGATCATGGTGTTTGAGAGCACTTGGGCCCCGCTGATCATGGTGAAGCCTGCGGGCAGATTGGTGGGTGCATCGCTGTTAGTGACCATGCTGACGGTGCCGTCTTCGGTTTCAACCGTCATTGAGCTTTCGCCTGAACTCTGGTCGATGCGGTATTCGCCGCTTTCGCCGTCTTCTGTCGTAAATTCGCCCTCGGTTTCAGAACCGCAAGCGGCAAGCGCAAGCGAGCTGGCGAGCGCCGTTACAGTGATAAGTCTCATCAATCATCCCCCAGTTTGTGTCTCAAGCGACCTTAACCCATTTGCCGCCGTCCTGCCGAAAAAATGATCGTTCGAGCGGTTCCTTGCCGTCGAGCGAGCGCCAGGTGCCGCGCGCGGCCTCAACCGTGTCGTCATCGAACAACAGGAAGGCGCGGGCAAAGCCATCCGCCTCGCGATATTCGCCGTCGGCGTAGATCACGTGACTTGCTTTGTTGGTGGGCTTCGGTGCGTCAGAAAGGAGGATGGGTTGATCCCCTGCCCCCGCAGCGCCCGCTTCGCCATTGGCAAGAAAAGTCTCCGGGCCTGCCTTCCAAAGCGCCTTGGAAATGGCTTCACGTTGTTCAGGGGATTTGCTGACGACGAGCAGGCGGTCGCCACCGTCAAGCACGCGCCCTGCGATGAGCGCAACGACCTTTTCAACCGGATCGCGCGAGAGTTGCCAGAAATCGACTTTCATTGCGTCTGGTTAGCCCACCCCTAACCCCTCCCGCAAGCGGGATGGGGAACTGGTTTGCGTCCCTCTCTCCCCTCCCGCTTGCCCCCGCCTTCGCGGGCGCAGGTATCGGGGTCGGGGGTTGGAAAATCCTAGGCGTTGTTTTTGGAGCGCTTACACCGCTCGGAACAATACTTCACATTGTCCCAGTCCCGCTCCCATTTCTTGCGCCATGTGAATGGGAGCCCGCAAGTGAGGCAGATCTTGGACGGAAGGTCTCTCTTCTTGCGCATCCGCGCCATTTTATTGGCCTACCGCTTCGCTACTTGAGGCCATGAGTGGTTATTCCGCGTTGTCCGCAACAAACTGATCGATCAGCCGCGCGCCGTAACCCGTCGCGCCCTTCTCGTGGGTCGCGCCCGGCTTATCCGACCACACCATGCCAGCGATGTCGCAGTGCGCCCACGCCACGCCCTTTTTAATGAAGCGCTGGAGGAATTGCGCCGCCGTGATCGAGCCTGCCCAGCGTCCACCGATGTTCTTCATGTCTGCAATCGGTGAGTTGATGAGCTTGTCATACTCTGGCCCAAGCGGCATCCGCCACAGCTTGTCATCGGTCGCTTTGCCAGCGGCAAGCAAGCCATCGGCAAGCGCATCGTCATTGGCAAACAGACCGCCGTGCTCATTGCCAAGCGCGACCATCATCGCACCGGTAAGCGTTGCAAAATCAACCACGTGCGCGGGGTCAAACTCTTCCTGTGCCCAGTGAAGCGCATCGCACAGCACAAGACGCCCTTCGGCATCGGTGTTGAGCACTTCGATTGTCTGGCCGCTCATGCTGGTGACCACGTCGCCGGGACGCTGAGCGTTGCCGTCGGGCATATTCTCAACCAATCCCATCACGCCCACGACATTGGCTTTCGCCTTGCGCGAGACGAGCGCGAGCATACCGCCCGCAACCGCGCCAGCGCCGCCCATGTCCCACTTCATATCTTCCATGCCGGGTGCTGGTTTGATCGAGATACCGCCCGTGTCGAAGGTTACGCCTTTGCCGACGAATACGCTCGGCTTGTCGCCTTCATTGCCGCCGTTCCATTTGATCGCAAGCAGCTTGGATTCGCGGCGTGAACCTTGTCCCACGCCGAGCAGCGCGCCCATGCCAAGCTCGGTCATTTCTTTCTCGCCAAGAACGATGATCTGTGCGCCCGTACCTTCGAAAGCTTCTTTACAAAGCTCAACGAAGCTCTCGGGGTAAACGATGTTTGCAGGCTCAGTCACGAGCTTCTTCGTAAACTCAACGCCGCGCGCAATCGCGGCCTGACGTTCCCAATCGGCGTCTGTGCCTTCGGGTGCGCCGACAACGTGAACGGTTTTCAGCGAGATTTGCTTGTCGCTGGCAAGCTTGGTGCGATATTTGTCATAGGCCCAGCTGCGCAGTTTCGCGCCCAGCAGAACCGCGCCCGCGTCTGCCGCCGAAAGATCCGCTTGCGACAGATCAAGGACCAGCGCCTCTTCGCCTGAGCGCAGATATTTAGCGATCACTGCGCCGCCTGCCTTTTCAAGGTTCAGGCGGCGATTGTCTGCGCCTTTCTCTCCTGCGCCAACCAAAGCGATGCGCGCAAAGGCATCGCCGCTCGCCGTGAAACCTTCGAACACCTGCCCCGGCGCGGCTTTGAAGCGCGAGCTTTCCGCTCCTTTGACCAAAGCTGTATCAAGCCCGTCTGGCATCGCACCCTTGTTGACGATTGTCGCTGTAAGGTTGATCTGCGAAGGCGCGGTGTTGGTAAACTCGATTTGCATGACTGCTCCGGCTGATTAAGCTTCTGAGAGGGCGGGGTGATTTGCGAAATTGATCACGGCTGATGAACAGCTGAGTGTGGGCAAAAGTTCCTCACGCCCCAAACCCGATTGCGATTAAGCGTGAGCGGTGCAATAGGCAAGCCATGGCGGCAAGTTTCAGCGTCAGGATGGAGCCTTTGTGGCGCGCGACAGGTGTGGCGACGCTGAGCCTTTGCGCGCTCAGCGCCCCTCTGGCTGCGCAGGATCAGACGGACAGCCCGCAAGAAACACCCATCGAGGATGTGGCAAGCGACGAGCCGATCACATTCGAGGCCGACAGCGTCGATTATGATTCGGGCCAGGAACGCATCACCGCGCGCGGCAATGTGATCTTGCGCAACAAGGACGCCAGCGTTCGCGCCGATGAGGTCGAATGGGACCGCACCACGGCGACTATCACTGCGCGCGGCAATGTGCGTTTCGTCGATCGCTCAGGCAATCAGATTTTCACCGAAACGGTGCAATTGAACGACGCCTTTGAAGCGGGCGAAATGGACGATCTGCTGCTTGCCCTTCGCACCGGCGGACGACTTGCTGCGCGCTCTGCTGAACGCGGCGAAGATGGTGTCGTATTGCTCAATGATGCGGCCTATTCCGCCTGCCCCGTCACTGATGAGGCAGGTTGCGAGCGCGACCCAAGCTGGCGCATCACCGCAAGCCGCATAAGCTATGACCCTGAACAAAGCCGCATCCGCTTCGATGGCGCTATGCTGGAGCTGTTCGGGGCTCGGCTGATCCCCCTGCCCGGCCTTGCGCTTCGCACCGATGGCGCTGCGGAAAGCGGATTTCTCATCCCCAACATCCGTTTTGATCAGGTCAACGGGCTTGAGGTGTCAGGCGAATATTATTGGCGCATGGCGGACAATAAAGAGCTGACGCTTGGCACTCATGTCTATACCGACGCAGCGCCTATGGCGCGCGCCCAGTTTCGCCACTTTACGGAAAAAGGTGCTTATCAAATAACGGGCTATGCGACGAACAGCCGGCGCGTGGCTAATTTCGGCGTTGCGCCCACGACCGAGAGCGATCCGCGCGGCTATCTTGCGGCCAATGGCCGCTTTATCTTCTCGCCGGAATGGAGCCTAACGGGCTCGATCCGCCTTGCCTCTGACCGCACTTTCCTGCGCCGTTATGACATCAGCCGCGATGACCGTTTGCGCTCGACAATCAATCTGGAGCGCATCGACGACAATTCCTATTTCAGCCTCGCCGGATGGGCGACCCAAACGCTGAGGATTGCGGCCGATCAGGGGCAGATCCCGCTCGCCGTCCCTGCGCTTGATTACCGTCAGAGGTTGGGGCGCGAAGTGTTGGGCGGCACGGTCGAATTTCAGGCTAACACCGTCGCCCTGATCCGCGACGAGGGACAGGACACGCAGCGCGCTTTTGCCGGGGCCAAATGGGATTTGAGCACGCTGACCGGACTTGGCCAGATGGTGACGCTAACCGGCCTTGTGCGCGGCGATGTGTACAACACCGAGGATACACTCTCGACCCTTACCCAGGTTTATCGCGGGAATGAAGGCTGGACCACCAGAGGCGTTGCCACCGCCGCTGTCGATGTCGAGTGGCCATTTGTGGGTGAGGCTTTCGGCGGCACGCAAGTTCTCACCCCAAGGGTCCAATTCGTCGCCAGCCCCAATATCCGCAATCTCGCCGTGCCAAACGAGGATGCGCGCGCAATCGACCTTGAGGATTCCAATCTCTTCGCGCTCAACCGCTTTTCCGGCTATGACCGGGTCGAAGACGGCGCGCGGGTCACATACGGCTTTGACTGGGAATTGAACCGTCCCGGCTGGCGGGTCAAAACCAATATCGGGCAAAGCTATCGCCTTACCAATGAGGAAGAGATTTTCCCCGATGGGACAGGCTTGTCGGACCGTTTCTCCGACTTCGTTGGCCGGACCGAGGTTCGCTATAAGAACTTTGTCTCCTTCACCCACCGTTTCCGCCTCGATAAAGACAATTTCGCGGTGCGCCGTAACGAGATTGACGCGACCATCGGATCGCAGCGCAACTATGTCGAGATTGGCTATCTGCGGCTCAATCGGAACATTCAAACCGTCGAAGATTTGAGCGACCGGGAAGAGGTGCGCGCGGCTGCGCGTGTGACCATTGGACGCAATTGGTCAGTCTTTGGCTCTGGCGTGTTCAACCTCACTAATGAAAACGAAGACCCGGTCTTTGCACCTGACGGATTTGAACCCATCCGCACGCGGCTTGGCATTGCCTATCGCGATGATTGCATCGAGTTTGGCGCAACCTGGCGGCGCGACTTCATCACCTTTGGCGATGCCGAACAGGGTAACTCTTTCCGCCTGTTTTTTGCCTTGCGCAATCTGGGCTTCAGATAAAGAGCGCGGGCGCGTTGGCAGTTTACAAAAAAGCCGTTAAAGAGCCTGACAAACACGCTCAGCCAGCGTTAAGCTGGCGATTTGTAGGAGGGGGCGAGATGGCAAAGGCGCCAATGGACGGGCGTCCTCGACAACGCCTCGGGCTTGGCGGGACATATTGGCCCACTCCTATGCAAACACACATTGAAATTTGATGCGAGATACCGGGATCAACATGGTGACCTTGAAGGCTTTTTCTACAATGCGCAGCTCTCTTCTGGCGCTTGGCGTCGCGGCGATGGCCGCCACAAGCCTGCCCGTCGCAGCGCCGCTTTCGGCACAAAACGCGAGCCCAGCGCCCCCCGCGCAAGCGCCCACCAACCCTTTTGGTCTGCCTGACAACATCAACCTGCTTGGCAGCAACAGCCCGAATGAACGCAGCGCGACCGCGATGGTCAATGGCTATGTCATCACCGGCACTGATATTGACCAGCGCGTGGCACTCGTCACCAATGCGTCCGATAACGAGATTGCGGGCGAGGAATTGCAACGCCTTCGTGCGCAAGTCTTGCGCAATCTGATCGATGAAACGATCAAGATTCAGGCGGCAGAGGCTCAGGAAATCGGCATTGAGAAAGCGCAGGTTGAGCAAACCTATAACCAACTCGCCGCGCAAAACTTCCCTGACAATCCAGCAGGGATGGACGCCTATCTCAAATCCATCGGTTCCTCCCCCGACGCGCTCAAACGCCAGATCGAAGGCGAGCTTGCATGGGACAATCTTATCCGCCGCAACATCAGCCCGTTCGTAAACGTCGCCGCTGAAGAAGTGACCGGAATTCTCGAACGGCTCGAAGCATCGCGCGGGACCGAAGAATATCGTCTCGGCGAAATTTACATGAGCGCAACCGATGAAAACCGCGAGGCGGTGATCCAGAATATGCAGCGCATTGTCGAGCAATTGCAGGCAGGCGGCAGCTTTGTCGCTTATGCGCGCCAGTTTTCGGAAGCCTCGACTGCGGTGACAGGCGGCGATACGGACTTCTTGCGCCTTGCCACACTGCCCGGCCCCATGGCCGAAGCGGTGCGCGGGATGCAGCCGGGCCAATTGGTCGGCCCCATCGCCATCCCCGGCGGCTACACCATCATCTATCTGATCGACAAACGTCAGGTCTTGATGGCCGATCCGCGCGACGCAGTGCTCAGCTTGAAACAGATTTCCATCGACCTTGCACCGGGTATCAGCGAAGCTGAAGCGACCGCTCAGATCGAGCAATTTGGCGAAGCCGTTCGCTCCATGCGCGGCTGTTCGAACGCGGATGAAGTGGCGCGCGCTATTGGTGCCTCGGTTGTTTCAAACCCGGAAATTCAGGTGCGCCAGTTGCCCGATCAATTGCAGAACATTCTGCTCAATTTGCAAGTTGGGCAAGCAACGCCCCCGTTTGGAACCGCTGATGACGGTGTGCGGGTGCTGATGCTGTGTGGACGCGATGACCCGCAGCAAGCCGGCGCGCCGACCTTCCAGTCGGTGATGAACTCAATTGAGGAAGAGCGCATCAACAAGCGCGCTCAGCGTTACCTGCGCGACCTGCGCAACGACGCATACGTTCAGTACAATTAAGGGCAGCGCGCGCAGGTGACAGCACTGCCGCTTGCCCTTTCACTAGGTGATCCTGCCGGGATCGGACCGGAGATAATCTTGGATGCCTACGCCGCGCTTTGCAGTGGTGAGCGGGCCTTCTTCGTGGTCGGCGGTTTTGACGTACTTCAAGCGTGTGCCAAATCTCGCGGGCATAGATTTCCGATTATCACGATTGGGGAGCCTTGCGAGGCGGGTGAAGCTTTCAGTGAAGGCTTGCCCGTGCTTGCCGGAGCCGATGCCAGCTACACCCCCGGCGCGCCCAATGACGAAGGCGCAGCGCTCGCAATGCACTCGCTTGCAGAAAGCGTGCGCTGCGTGCTGCTCGACCAGGCAAGCGGGGTGGTGACCGCTCCTGTCAGCAAAAGCCAGCTTGCGCGCGTCGGCTTCGATTTTCCGGGCCAGACCGAATTTCTTGCCAGCGTGTGCGGTCTTGCACCTGAAGACGCGGTGATGATGCTCGCAGGGCCCACCTTGCGCACAGTGCCCCTCACCGTGCACGTCGCTTTGTCTCAGGTCCCACGGCTGATCTCGCGTGAGTTGATCGAGCATAAGGCGGGCATTGTTGATGCAGGGCTCAGGCGTGATTTCGGCATTACCACTCCGCGCATCGCGATTTCCGGCCTCAACCCGCACAATGGCGAAGACGGCAAATTTGGCGACGAAGAGCCCAGCGTGATCGAACCCGCGATAGAGGCTCTGCGCGAGCGCGGCGTCGGCGCGTTTGGCCCTGTGCCAGCCGATGCCCTTTTCACCGCCCCCATCCGCCCAAGCTTTGATGCGGCGATCTGTATGTATCATGATCAGGCGCTCATTCCGATCAAGGCGCTGGAATTTGACGAGGGCGTCAATGTGACGCTGGGCCTGCCCATCATCCGCACCTCGCCTGACCATGGCACCGCTTTCGACATTGCGGGCACGGGAGAGGCGAACGCAGGGGCAATGCTTGCCGCGATCCGCATGGCGGGCGAAATGGCAAGAGCGCGGGCGAAGCTTTAAGTGACCACCCTCCCCCCCATCCGCGAAACCATCGCGCGCCACGGCCTTTCAGCAAGCAAGGCGTTGGGGCAGAACTTTCTGCTGGATGAGCAATTGCTTGATCGTATCGCGGCGCTTCCGGGCGACCTGTCAGGCGCGAGTGTCCTTGAAGTGGGCCCCGGGCCCGGCGGCCTTACCCGCGCTTTGTTGAGAGCGGGGGCGAATGTCACGGCGATTGAAATGGACGCGCGCTGCTTGCCAGCATTGGAGGAACTCTCCGACGCCTTTCCCGGTCAGCTAAGCGTCATTCAAGGCGATGCGATGAAGCTCGATCACTGTGAGATCATGCGTGGTGAGCCGTTCCACGTGCTCTCCAACCTGCCCTATAATGTCGGGACCGCTCTTTTCGTGCGGTGGCTGTCGGGTGACGAATGGTCACCCCAATGGCAATCCCTCACCCTCATGTTCCAACGCGAGGTGGCCGAGCGCATCGTCGCCAGCGCAGGCACATCCGCCTATGGCCGCCTAGCGGTACTGGCTCAGTGGCGAAGCAGTGCCAAGCTAGCGATGAAAGTCCACCGCAGCGCCTTTACCCCGCCGCCCAAAGTGATGAGCGCAATTGTCCATGTGACCCCCGGCGCGGCTCCTGAAGATGTCTCTGCAAGAATGCTAGAACGTCTGACCGAAGCCGCCTTTGGCCAGCGCCGCAAAATGCTGCGCCAGAGCCTTAAAGGCGTGCCCGGCGCGTTAGAAGCGCTGGAGGCAATCGGTATCGACCCCACACGCCGCGCAGAGACGGTAAGTGTTGAAGAGTTCGTGAAATTGGCACGCGCGCTAGGCACTCAACGTTAAGGGTTTTCCACTAAGCCATCGGCGTTGCCAAGGCATTACGGAAAGAACCGATGATTGAAACGAACAATATGATCGAAGGCCCTATCGAGTTCACAGCTGACATCGATATCGACCGCCCTGCAGCTGATGTGTTCCCTTTGATCGATGTGGCCAACCCACGCTTTCGCTCTGCGCAATCGGGAGCAATCGTTAAGCGCGTCGAAGGCACCGAAGATCGCTTCGAGATGGTCATCGAAGGCCTCGAAACCGTCTTCAAATTTCATGTGACCGAGCGGATTGAAGGCGAAAAACACGCGCTTATTTCCACAATGGAGCCTCAGCTGTTCGCACTGGCCAAATCAGTTGAAACCCATGAGATCGAGCCAACCAGTGACAGCTCGTGCAAAGTCACGCTCAAGACCTTCGCAACCTTCGACAGCGATCTTTCAATCGAACAGCTGGCAAGCGAAGCTGCCATGATGAGCCGCGCAGTGGTGAGCGAACTGGAGAAGCTCAAAACGCTTGCTGAAGAAGGCATGGAAGGCCTCAAGGCAATGGAAGATGCCGAAATGGGTTTCTGCTTCGATTTTGATTTGAACGACCTCGACGTCGATTGGGACGATATCGAGGCGCAGCATTAGGGGCCGCGCGCTTCAACCAATCCCGAGCGACCTGTATGACAGATACATCACCAGCGGCGCGGTAAGGACACTCATCGCGAGGCTCACCATCGTGCGGGCGCTGTCGCGCTCTCCACCTTCCGCATCTGCCGCTGCGCGATAGAGGAAGAATAGCGCAATGAAGGCACCCAAAGTGCCAAGCGCCAGAAAACTCCCTGTAACAAAAAGGTCGGCATCATACCCACCTGCGATGCCTCCCCCAAACGCAAACAGGGCCAGCACTGGAGCGACGAAGGTGAGCGCGACGACCATTCCCAACAAAGGCGCAAGCGGACTGAGCGAAAGCAGAATCAGCGCGCCATGGGCCGCAACCGAAAATTTAAGCTTACCCTTGGTCATCGCGCTTTTTCGAGGGTGCGAACCATTTCGGCGCGCTGGAGCATCAGGTCGAGCACCTCTGAATGCTGGGCTGCCCACTGCATAATGTTGGAAAACATGACAATTTCGATCCCTTCGACATCTTCCATCTGAATGCCATATTCATTGCTCAGCATATCCCAGGCGGCAGGCTCCACCGTCATTTTGGCAAATGGCAGGAACAGGTCGCGATGGCCGAATTTGAAAGGCTGGACCATTGCAAGGCTCAATCCCTCTTTGTGCACCCGAACGTGCACGGGAGGATGACGATAGGATTTAAGGTCGCCCGACAGATGCCCCCAGCGAGCGCCCGGCTGCGAAAGCCGAACCGCTCCCGCCATCCGTCTCGCCAAGGGCTTTGGCAGTGTCATCGCGCCGTAATGCCGCTCAAACTCACGCCAGCGCGAATAGCTGGCGCTCATGATGTAGAAGGCAATGCCGCCAAAAAAAGTAATGCTGAGCGCGCCGACAAACGCCAGGTATATCTGCTCGATAATCTCGCCCATGTGCACGCCTCCGGTGTCCGATGATCGCCCGCCGCAATCATCGCACACCGTAATCGCTTATGGTGGAGAAACGGTTTACCCCGCCTTCTTCAACGCTTCTTGGCTTCTTGGCGCCACTCATGCAGCAGCGGTTCGGTGTAGCCGGAGGGCTGTTCCACGCCTTTGAAGATCAAATCCTTGGCCGCCTGGAAAGCGGGGGCGTCCTCATTGCCGATGAGCGGTTGATAGGTGGGATCATTGGCGTTCTGCTCATCCACCTTGGCCGCCATGCGGGTAAGGCTGTCCATGATTTGCTCTTCGGTTACAACGCCGTGGAGCAGCCAGTTGGCGAGGTGCTGAGACGAAATGCGCAATGTGGCGCGGTCTTCCATCAGGCCAACATCGTTGATGTCCGGCACTTTGGAACAGCCAACCCCTGCATCGACCCAGCGCACAACATAGCCAAGAAGACCTTGGCAATTGTTGTCCAGTTCTTCGCGAAGCTCTTCATCCGACCAATTGGTGCCCTCTGCGAGAGGAATCGTGAGCAGCGCATCAAGCCCGGCGGGCTCTGGCAGATCCTTTTGAATGTCGAACACGTTCTCGCGATGATAGTGGATCGCGTGAAGCGTTGCAGCGGTGGGTGATGGCACCCATGCAGTGTTGGCACCAGCGCGAAGGTGGCCGATTTTCTGTTCCATCATGTCGGCCATCATGTCAGGCGCGGCCCACATTCCTTTACCGATCTGCGCCTTGCCCGAAAGACCGTGCTTGAGGCCAATCGCGACATTGCGCGCCTCGTAGGCACCAAGCCAGTCCGATCCCTTCATCGCGCCTTTGCGCATCATCGGGCCGGCCCGCATCGAGGTGTGGATCTCATCGCCCGTACGGTCGAGGAAGCCGGTATTGATGAATACAATCCGGTCCTTCACCGCCTCAATACACGCGGCAAGGTTGGCAGAGGTGCGGCGCTCTTCGTCCATCACGCCAACTTTGATCGTGTGACGGTTGAGGCCCAGCAGGTCTTCGACCGCGTTGAAAAGGTCATTGGTAAAGGCGCATTCTTCCGGCCCGTGCATCTTGGGCTTCACGATGTAGATAGAACCGTGTTTGGAGTTGCCGTATTTGGCGTGACCTTCGACATCCAAAGTACTGATCGCGCTAGTGAAAACAGCATCCATAATGCCTTCGGGCACTTCGCTTCCATCGGGAAGCAGGATCGCCGGGTTAGTCATCAAATGACCGACGTTGCGCACGAACATCAGGCTGCGACCGGAAAGGGTGTGCTCATTGCCTGAGCCGTCCTTGTAAGTCTTATTGCCGTTCAGCTTCCGGGTCAGAGTTTTGCCGCCTTTATCGAAGCTCTCCTCCAGATCGCCGCGAATAATGCCAAGCCAATTGGTGTAAGCGAGCAGCTTGTCCTCGCCATCGACCGCTGCGACAGAATCTTCGCAATCGGCAATCGTGGTGAGCGCCGCTTCAAGGTTGATGTCGGCAATGCCAGCTTTGTCGGTTTTGCCGATGGGGCTTTCCCGATCAAACACCACTTCGATGTGGAGGCCGTTGTTCTGGAACAGCAGACCCTTTTCGGTGTGGCCTACCCATTGGCTTTCGTCCTGAAGTTTACCGTCATGCTCGTCAGCGATGTCAGCCCAGCTTTGGTCCACCAGCGGGAGCGCTTCGTCCAAGAACTGCCGCCCGCGCGCGATCACTGCCGCGCCGCGCTCTTCGTCATAACCACCGGGACGAGCCGCTGGCGCATCGAGGGCATCGGTCCCATAGAACGCGTCATAAAGGCTACCCCAGCGCGCATTGGCCGCATTCAAGAGGAAGCGCGCGTTGAGGATCGGAACCACCAACTGCGGCCCCGCCATCGTCGCGATCTCTACATCGACATTTTTCGTGCCGATTTGAAAGTCATCTGGTTCTGGAACGAGGTAACCAATTTCCCGCAGGAACGCCTGATATTCGTCTGCATCGTGCGGCTTCCCTGCTCGCTCAATATGATAAGCGTCAATCTTGGCTTGCAGGTCGTCACGTTTTTCGAGGAGCGCTTTATTGCGCGGCGCATAGGTCGCGAGAAGGTCAGCGAACCCTTGCCAGAATGCATCTACATCCCGGCCCAAAGGCGCAAGAACTTGGGTTTCGAGAAGCTCGGCAAGTGGAGCGTCCACAGAAAGACCAGCGCGGGTGGTATAATTGTGCATATGTGTCCTCGAGATGCAGTCAAACTGATCCTGGGGAGGAGGACGTGAGCGCCCTATGGCGAAGCTCGCCACAGATTGCAATCCCACCTTTGCCCCGTGCCCTTGATAGTTACAGGGGCGCGGCCTAGACGGTTTCTTATGAAACCAATTACCCCTGCCGATTTCGATCAGGACGCAATGCTGGCTCAAGTGATTGCTTGGTCCAAAATCAACACCGGAACCGCCAATCTCGATGGCCTCGCGCGGCAGATTGACGTTTTGGCTGAGGCTTTTTCCGCGCTTCCGGGCGAGATTGAATATGTCGAGCCTGCGCCTGTCACCGTGGTCAACACGGCGGGCGAAGAGGTCGAAAAGCCCCACGGCAAGCACATGGTCCTGCGCGTTCGCCCCACGGCCAATCGCCGCATCCTGCTTACCGGACATATGGATACCGTCTTTCCCAAGGACTATTTCTTTCAGGATGTGACCTGGCTTGAAGATGGCGTTTTAGGCGGGCCCGGGGTTGCGGATATGAAGGGCGGAATCGCGGTGATGCTCCACGCGCTGATGGCGTTTGAGCGCGGCGCTGGATCGGGCTCGCTTGGCTATGATGTGCTGCTCAATTCAGATGAGGAGACAGGCTCGCTTGCAAGCGCCGATCTGATCGCAGAGTTGGCGCGCGGCAAACTCGCGGCGCTTACCTATGAACCAGCCGCGCTTCCCGATGGGACATTGGCCCACGCTCGCGGCGGCTCTGGGAATTATTCGGTGATTATTACCGGGCAATCGGCGCACGCTGGACGCAATCCCGATGATGGGCGCAATGCTATCGTTGCCGCGGCAGACCTGGCGGTGAAATTGAAGGCCATGCACTGCCCCGATATCTCGGTAAACCCTGCCAAGATTGAGGGCGGAAGCGCCAACAATGTCGTGCCCGACCACGCGATTCTGCGCTTTAACATCCGTCCGCAGTCAATCGAAGCGGGAGAAAAATTCGAGCGCGATCTTAAGGAGTTGGTTGCGCAAATTGAGAGAGCCCACGAGGTTTCCACCCATATCCACGGCGGGGTCAGCCGCCCGCCAAAGCCCGTTGATGACAAAGCGCAAAAACTCTTCGACCTTGTGCGCGAATGCGGGGAAGAACTGGGTCAAACAATCAAATGGAAGTCGACAGGCGGCGTGTGCGATGGCAACAATATCGCCGCTTGCGGGGTTCCGGTCGTGGACACCATGGGCGTTCGCGGGGGCTCTATCCATTCCCCGGAGGAATTTATGATCACCGACAGTCTGGCCGAACGCGCCGCTCTGTCTGCACGGGTGATCGGGCGACTTGATGAAGGGGCACTTTCTTGAGCTTTCGACTGCGGCCTGCGCGCCTTTCCGATCTTGAGCATTTGTATGAGATGGCAAAGCTTACCGGCGGCGGTTTCACAAACCTGCCCGCTGATCGCAATGCGTTGACAGCGAAGCTGACCGGTGCGGTCAAAGCGTTTGAGAATACCGGCGATGAGCTTGTCGATGAACAGTTCGTGCTGGTCCTTGAAGACACGAAATCAGGTTCGGTGCGCGGCACGTGTCAGTTGATGACCATGGTGGGCCAGCAATGGCCGTTCTACTCGTACCGCCTCAACACCCTCACCCAATACAGTCAGGAACTCGACCGCACGGTTCGCACCGAAATGCTCAATCTCGTCACCGATCTTGAGGGGTCGAGCGAGGTCGGCGGGCTGTTCCTTCACCCCAATGAACGCGCGGGCGGTCACGGGCTTCTGCTTGCGCGCAGCCGCTATCTCTTCATCGCGATGCACCGAAAACGGTTTGCCGACCGCGTCCTCGCAGAGCTTCGCGGCATCATCGACGAGCGGGGCGACAGCCCTTTTTGGGATAATGTCGCTGGGCGCTTTTTCGGGATGAGCTTTAACGAGGCAGATTATTTCAATGCGATCAACGGCAATCAATTCATCGCTGACTTGATGCCCAAGCACCCTGTTTATGTCGCCATGCTCGCCGAAGAAGCGCGCAAGGTGATTGGCGTGCCGCATCTGTCGGGACGTGCAGCGATGAAGATGCTGGAAAATGAGGGCTTCGCTTACGAAGGTTACATCGACATTTTCGATGGCGGCCCGACAATGACCGCGCGCACCGATCAGGTAACAAGCGTTAAAGACAGCGTTGCAGCCACAGTGACGAACATGGACGTCGCCGAAGGTGAGCGCGCTATTCTGGCGACGGGTACACTGTCCAACTTCCGCTCATGCTATGGCGCACGTGTTCTGGACGAGGATGGCGGGATCGCGATTGATGCAGCAGCCGCAGACACATTGGATGTTGCCGAAGGCGACACGGTATGGAGCGTTGCGCGCTAAGGCTTTCGAGGTTTTTCCAGCGCGATAACGGTGAAACTGGTCGCATATTCGCCCAGCACCGGCAGAGCCATTAGCGCATCGCCAATCGCTTTCTTCACGCCAGAATAGCCAAAGCCGGACCGCTCCAGCCGCGCGATCTCAAGACCAGCGTAAGCGACCATTTTGCGGAAATCTGCAATATCGAGCCCGTTGACATAGGCTTGTTCGGCAAAGCTTTCCCACTGCGTCCATTTGTTGGGCTTCTTCGTCCCGTCCGGGTTCAAATCCCAGTGACGCGGGACAAAGTCCGGGTTATCGTAAATTGCAGCCGCGGTGCGGAACATCGCTTTTTCACCAAAGAGCACGTGCGCCCAGGGCAGCGGGATAAGCGCCTCCATATGCGGACCCCATGGTCCCTTGAAAGGAAACCATTCAATGAGGACGCGCCCGCCCGGTCGCAGCACGCGGCTCCAATCGCAAAGGATGCTTTGCGGGTCCATCACGTGTTCAAGGCAATCGAAAGCCGCAATGAGATCGACGCTTTCGGCCTCAAGCGGGAGTCCTTGGACATCCCCTTCGATAAATCGGAGCGGTGTTGGTCCCTGCCCCTCTTGCTCAAGTCTCGCCTTGGCACACTCCAGCGCGGCGAGGTCAATATCAACTCCGGTGATTGATTTCGCGATGCCTTTGTCAGCGAGGAAAAAGCTCAGCTGCCCCGCCCCGCATCCGAAATCGAGCACGTCCCTGCCGACAAGCTCATCATCGCTGAAATGGCGCCAGCTTCTCGTGAGTGAGGCATCGCGCCACTCACCATATTCCTCCACGTCTGCCATCTTCGCCTCAGGCGGCGACATCAGACGCTTTGACAGCGCGGTGCAGATACGGGTCCGCAGATCGAAGGTTTGGCTGGCCATAGCGGGCGTTTATAGTGGACTTGTCCTAACGGTGATTTAAGGCTCGCCCCAAGGTTAGAAAGGACGTTTGGCGCATATGACTTCGCTTGTAGAAATCAATTTTGACGGTCTTGTCGGCCCCAGTCACAATTACGCAGGGCTAAGCCTTGGCAATATCGCGAGCGCTAGCCACAAAGGCGATCCTTCCTACCCGCGCGCAGCCGCGCTTCAAGGGATGGCGAAGATGCGACGGAATTTGAACGCGCTCGGCGTGCAGGGATTTCTGCTACCGCTGCCCCGCCCCAATCGCGCCCTTCAGGACGCGCTTTGCTTTGACGGTACCGAAGCAGCCGCCTTGCGTGCAGCCCCTTGGTCAGCGTCCAGTATGTGGACCGCCAATGCCGCGACCGTCTCTCCCGCTCCCGACACCGCCGATGGCAAATGCCACCTGACCCCGGCGAACCTGATCACCATGCTCCACCGCGCGCAGGAATGGCGCGACACCAAGGCTCAGCTCGACATTGCCTTTGGTAATAAGGACCACTTCACCGTTCACAATGCCGTCCCGCCAACCTTTGGCGATGAGGGCGCGGCGAACCACGGGCGCTTTTGCGAGAGCCATGGCGCACCCGGCGTAGAGCTCTTCGTCTACGGCAGACCCGGCGGCAAGTTCCCCGCGCGCCAGCATGAGCAAGCCAGCCGACTTGTCGCTCGCTCGCACGGCCTTAATCCCGACAAATGCGTCTTCATCGAACAAAACCCTGCCGCGATTGAAGCGGGGGCGTTCCACAATGATGTGGTAAGCGTGGTGAACGAGCGGGTGCTCTTCACCCATGAAGAAGCCTTCGCCAACCAGCAAGGCGCATACGAAGCGATCCGCGCCAAATTCCCCGCGCTGGAAGTGGTCGAAGTGCCATCGGCCAAGGTCACAATGGCTGAGGCGATCCGCACTTACCTTTTCAACGCGCAGCTTATCACCCTGCCCGATGGGTCGATGAACCTTATCGTCCCCGAAGAATGTCGCGAGAGCGCATCTGTCTGGGCCTATTGCGAAGAGATGATGGCGTCCAACGGTCCCATCCGCGAAGTCGTGCCCGTTGATGTGCGCCAATCGATGGCCAATGGCGGCGGCCCTGCGTGCCTTCGCCTTCGCGTGGTGTGCGATCCGGCAACGGTCGATCCGCGTTTCCTTTTGGATGAAGCGAAAGCCGACCAAATGGAGAAGGTCATCGCCGAGCATTGGCCCGAACAGATTGATCCCGCTGACATTGGCGATGAAGCGCTTGCCAAGACGGTCATCAAGGCGCGGGTGGCACTGCTCGACGCCCTCGACTTAGGGGTTCTTGCTTAGTTTTCCCTCAGCTCATCGCGAAAGACAGTTAACGCAATTGCGCCGCCTTGTCGGGTGGGTTTACACTGCTTGCGTCATTAACCTTTGGAAGCCCCAGCTTTGCGCCCTTGGCACGAGGCTTGCTGATAAATGAGGGCACTGAGGAGTAACTATGCTGACCAAGTTCGCGCGACTGTTTGTGATCAAGAACCGCTTTGAAGCGTTCGCGATCATTTACGCGCTTGCTTTGGGGGCGACCAACCGCGGCATGGTCTATCTGGAAACCTTTCCGCCCTATTGGCGTGAAGCGCTCTTCCTCGCCGCGTGCCTCGCTGTGATGATGGGCGGCGCGGCCATTCTGGATTCGCTCAAGACGAAAAAAGAGCTTGAGGAATTGAAAGCGCAGCTGGCCGCAAAAGAGAGCGGTACGGGCAAGTGACGCCTACTTGCTAAGCGGATCGACGATCACCGCTTCACCGTTTTCGTCATATTCAGGCAGCAGCGCAATATCCTCTGCATTGTCGACCACAAGCGTCACTTGCTTGCGCCGACGATCAAGCCGCGCGCCGACAAAAACGGGGGTGAGGCGCGGCTGCCCACGCACGACGACCCGGCGATTGCGGAAATAGGAGCGCAGGCGCGGCAGGGTTGCCTCGATCTGCTCAACCTCACCGTCGCGTTCAACGAGGATCCCTTTGCCATCGCCAGCCTCTTGCGCCTCGGTCCCGATTTTCGGAGCGAGCAGGTCCTTGGTGTTGAGGATGTCGGTAAAAGTCGCTTTGTCGAGCTCGATCACTACCACTTCCGGACTGCGCCCGGCCACGCGGTTGCGGGTGCGTCCGCCCACGCCTGAACCAAAGCTTGTGTCTATGCCAGCAGAGGCAAACAGCTCCAGCTCAACCAGAGCGGAGGAATCCGCGACGATATTGTGAAGCTCAAACTTGTCGCCAACCGCACGCACTTCGGCGACATCCATGATCAGCGCCATGTCGCCTGATGCATCGCTGGAGCGTTTGCGCGCTGCGATCTGGAACCGGCGCGGCTCAAGGCAATCGACCGAGCAGATGTCACGCAGACGGTCGAGATATTGCTGATAGCTCTCCGCTTTGGCGGATGCAGGTGCAAGGAGCATGAAGGCCGAGGTAGCAGCGACAAACAAGAGGGGTTTGAGCACGGGTTTCCTCTCCTAAAAATGGTGGGGGTTTCTGTTGCTAGCTACCCCCGGAGCCCCGGAATCCGCTTCTGTTGCCCGGTGGGTCCAACCGCGCATAGGCTTTGTAAGATCAGGCCGTTAGGCCGTCAGGTTACGCAGCGATTGCGAGTGCTTCGTTATCGTTTGCACTTATAAAGATGAACAGTTTTACGGGGTTTTCAGCCCGGGCAAAAACTACGCTTTTCAGTCCACGTCGATCCTAGTTCGGCCCCGTCAAAAAGCGCTGAAATCAGCGGTTTATGGTGGAGCCGCCGGGTACTGCCCCCGGGTCCGTTGTACCTATTGCACGCAGCAATTTATCGCCATAGTCGGTTGCCCGACACGCCCTATATAGGGATGCGTGCATTAATGTGAAGTGAGCGCGTGATCGCCTCAGCCCGAAACCGGAGCGGCGTTTGGGCCAGAGTTTGGAGCACCGCCTGTCCCCTCCCCGCGCATTTCGGCGAGGATTTTCTTCAGCACGTCGAGTTGCGGGTCGGTGGGAATGTCTTCTTGTTTGGTGCTATCCTCTGACTCGCCCTGCTTTTCCTGCATTTCGTCAATCACCCGGTTCACTGTCTTCAAAAGCAGGAACAGAGCCCCGGCGACGATCAAGAAATTGACAAGCTGCGTCAGAAAATCGCCGTAGCCGAGCATGGCGACGCCCGCTTCTTTAAGCTCGGCGTAATTGGTGAGGCTGCCCGAATATCCTTCAGGAACCGCGCCCAATTGAATGAAATAATTCGAGAAATCGACATCCCCGAAAATCCACCCGATCAGCGGCATGATGATGCTTTCGGTCAAGGAGGTGACGATCTTACCAAAGGCCGCCCCAATCACGACCCCGATAGCCAGATCGAGCACATTGCCGCGCGCAATGAATTTGCGAAATTCTGCGATGAAATTCAAAGGAGTTCTCCTGCTTCCGATATTCTGTTTCAAACTGATATCGCAAGCAGAGAGTTCCCTTTTTTGTTGCCCCCGGCTCAAATGACGGGGCGATGCGTGCTTACTTTTTCAAAGCGTCTCGAATTTCGATCAGCAAGTCGATCTCGCTAGGGCCTGCGGGCGCGTCTTCTGCGGGCTCTTCAGGCTTTTCCATCGCGGCCTTCACCTTGTTGGCATAACGCACCAGCAAGAAGATGATGAAAGCCAGAATAATGAAATTGATGATCGTAGTGATCAGCGCGCCGTAACCGATCATCGCTGCGCCCGCTTCTTTCAATGCGGCATAGTCGGTCAACGAGCCTTCATAGCCTTCTGGTGCGGACAAGAGGATGAATTGCGAGGAGAAATCCGCACCGCCAAAGATGTATCCTACAATCGGCATGATCACATCGCCAGTGAGCGAAGCGACGATTGTCCCAAAAGCGCCCGCGATAATGACCGCGACGGCCAGTTCCATGACATTGCCCTTGGCAATGAATTCCTTGAACTCGTTTAACATTGTGATCCCCATTTTACGTTTGTGAACGCTGCCTCTTACTGGCAACACCCGTGTTGCAACGAGCGCGTAACAAGTCTTTGCATAACTTGAAACGAATGCACAGGTGCCCTACATGGGCAATACACATGATTTTCGCTGCTGAGGCGTGCTGGCTGACGCAGTTGTTTGGAAGGGAAACCCATGAATTTTCGGACATTCGGGCGCGGTTTTGTCGTTGCCGCCATTTCATTGACGCTGGCCGCTTGCGGTATCAACTCCGTCCCCACGGCCGAGGAAGAAGCCAAGGCGAAATGGGCCGATGTTGAAGCGCAATTCCAACGCCGTGCCAACCTCATCCCCAACCTTGCCGAAGTGGCACAAGGCGCGGCTGAGAACGAGCGCGCCATCCTTACCGAAGTGACTGAGGCGCGGGCCAAGGCAACCAGCGTCCAGATTTCCGCCGATAACCTTGGTGATGAGGCGGCAATGGAAGAATTTGCTGCGGCTCAAAGCCAGCTTGGCGCGGGGCTTGGCCGCCTTCTGGCAAGCTTTGAAGCTTACCCGCAAATTCAATCGAACCAGAACTTCCTCGCGCTGCAAAGTCAGCTGGAAGGCACGGAAAACCGCATCGCCGTCGCCATTCGCGACTACAATGAGGCGGTGCGCAAATATAACACCACGATCCGCACCTTCCCCGATACGATCGGTGCAAACATCATCCACGGCGCAGAGCCGCTGGCACCCTATAGCGCTGTTACCGAAGGCGCCGAGGTTGCCCCGACGCTTGATATGACGTCGAACTAAGCATGAAGCTTGGTGGGGAGTTCATCGGCATGGCTGCGCTTGCCCTCGCGGCTTGCTCAGCAAGTGTGGAGAGTGCCCCAGCAGGCGATGAGGCAGTAGGCGCGTCCCCTGCATTGGAACTAACCGGGCGAGTTGTGGACGCGGCGGATATCCTCTCGCCCGACTACGAAACCGCGCTCACCGACAAATTGGAAGAGCTTGAAGAAAGGACGCTTGTGCAGCTCGTGGTGGCAACCACTCCGGACCTGAAGGGCCACGAGATTGAAGACTATTCGTTCGATCTCGCAAACGCGTGGGGCCTAGGTAGTGCAGAGCGCAAGGACGGCTTGTTGCTGCTGGTCGCACCAAATGAGCGCAAGGTCCGGATTGAGGTTGGTCTTGGCCTAGAAGCGAGCGTAAAGGACGAAGAGGCCGCGCACATCATCCGCACAGCTATCCTCCCAAGTTTCAGGGATAGCGACTACGAGGCAGGTATTGACGCAGGCGTCGATGGCCTCATCGCTGAAGTCACGCCCTATGAATTGAAAGAAGCTGCATGAAGCGTCTCGCGCTCCTCTTTGCTGCGCTGATCGCGCTCATCGCGTCTCCGGCCCTCGCCCAGCCGGAATTTCCCGCGCTCACGGGCCGTGTGGTTGATACCGCTGACATCATCCCTGCTGATGTTGAGGCTCAGCTCACCGCTAAGCTCGAAGCGCTTGAAACGCAGTCCCAGCGTCAGTTGGTCGTCACAACTGTGCCCGACCTTCAAGGGTATGAGATCGCCGACTATGGCTATCAACTCGGGCGCGAATGGGAGCTTGGCGATGCAGAGCGGAATGATGGCGCGCTGCTGATCGTGGCGCCCAATGACCGCAAGGTGCGCATTGAGGTGGGCTATGGCCTTGAAGGCTATCTCACCGATGCGCTGTCCTCATTGATCATCCAGAACGAAATCCTACCACGCTTTCGCGATGGCGATATGCCGGGCGGGATTGCTGCCGGGACCGATGCGATCATCTCGCAATTGATGCTTCCGCCAGAAGAGGCCGCGCGCGTGGCGCAAGAGGCGAGCGAAACCCGCCAAAGCGACGGCGGCTTCCCGTTTGGTTTCCTTATCTGGATCGGCTTCATGTTCTTCTTCTTCGTGCTGCCTATCATCAGGGGTAGTCGGCGCAGGCGGAAGTATCGCTCCAAGGGCAAAGGGCCGTGGGGCAAGCGCCGCGACGATGATGATGACGACGACGGAATGGGCGTGGTCGGCAATATCATCCTGTGGGAAATCGGCTCAGCTATCGCTCGCGGTGCTATGAGCGGCGGCGGTGGCGGATCAAGCTGGGGCGGCGGTGGAGGCGGCTTTGGCGGCGGCTTTTCCGGAGGTGGCGGCTCATTTGGGGGCGGCGGCGCCTCAGGAGGCTGGTAAGCCATGGCCTATCTGAATGAAGATCAGCACAAGATTGTCTCAAACGCAGTCAAAGAGGCGGAACTCTCCACCTCCGGCGAGATCGTAACCGTTCTGGCCGACCGCTCCGATGGTTATACTGATGTCGCGCTCTGGTGGGCCCTCGGCCTCAGCTTCACCGTGATGAGCCTGTTTGCAGCCTTCCCCTCACCCTTCCTTGACCTCTGGGACGCTCTTATCGGCGGGTGGAGCCATGAGTGGACCACGGGCGAGCTTGCCAGCATGACGATCGGCTTGGGGCTTCTTACATTCCTTATCGCTCTGGGCGCGCAGCAATGGCAGCCCTTGAAGTTCTTCATGATCCCCAATCCTGTCAAAACAGCGCGCGCGCATGAACAGGCGATCAAGCACTTCAAAGTGGGCGCAGAACGGCGCACAGCGGGCGCAACGGGCGTGCTCATCTACCTTTCCATGCGCGAACACCGCGCGGAGATCGTCGCCGACGACAGCATCGCGGAGAAGGTCAATCCCGAGGTTTGGGGCGAGGCGATGGGCGATATGATCGTGCGCATCCGCAAGGGCCAAGTGGCCGAAGGCATGGCCGCAGGGGTGCGCGACGTTGGTTTTATCCTTGCTGAGCATTTCCCGCGCGGCGAGAATGACGAAAACGAGTTGCCCGACCGCTTGATTGAGGTCTAAGCCACGTGGCTCATATGAGCCATTCAAATTATACAAGAGACGCAGACGCCGACCTGCCGGAGGAAATCCGGTGGGAGGGCAAATTCATCGCCGCCAAAACGCGCGGCCGCTGGGAATATGTCGGGCGCACGCGCGGAATCAAAGCCGCCGCAATCATCGCAATTGACGAAGATGCAGACGGCAAACGCCACGTAATTTTGGTGAGCCAATACCGCGTACCCTTGAGCCGCTTTTGCCTCGAAATCCCCGCTGGCCTTGTTGGCGATGATGATGGCGCAGAGGGCGAGCTAGCGACCGATGCCGCCGCTCGCGAACTGGAAGAAGAAACCGGCTATAAAGCGGGCAAATTGGAAGTGCTGGGCGAGTTTTACTCCTCTCCCGGCATGGTGTCCGAATGTTTCACTCTGCTTCGTGCGAGCAAGCTTGAAAAGGTCAGCGACGGCGGCGGATTGCCGGACGAGAATATCACCGTACACCGCGTGGCATTAGACAAACTGTCTGATTTTGTTGCCAAATGGCGCGAAGCGGGCCACGGCGTCGATGTGCGCATCGCGATGCTGCTAACGCCGGAATATCTGGGAGAGAAATTGAAATGAAAAAACGCTGCGAAGGAAAATTGGCCCTCGTTACTGGCGCTGCCCAGGGACTTGGCGCAGCGCACGCGACGTTGCTTGCAAGAGAAGGCGCGCGCGTGCTTTGCACTGATATCAACGGTCAGGGAGCCGAGGATACTGCGGCGCGCATCAATTCAGAATGCGGCGTTGGCCATGCGCATGGCATTGCTCACGATGTGACTGACCCCGAGCAATGGGAGCGGGCGGTCGATACCGCGCGCGAGGAAATCGGCGGGCTCAATGTGCTCGTCAACAACGCTGGGATTGGTGTTCCGGGCAACATCGAAGATTGCGACTTTGGCGATTGGCAGCGCTGCTTTTCTGTCAATGTCGACAGCATTTTTCACGGCTGTCAAAAGGCCCTGCCCCTGATGCGCGAACACGCGCCGGGCTCGATCATCAATATCTCAAGCATCGCAGGGCTCATCGCAAGCGACACCATGCCCGCTTATAACGCGTCGAAAGCGGCCGTTTGGATGCTGTCCAAATCCATCGCGCTCCACTGTGCGAAGAAAAACATGGATATTCGCTGCAACTCGATCCACCCGACCTTTGTCGATACACCGATCCTTGATGGAACGGCCAAATCGGCTCAGCTCGACAAAGACGTTCTGTTGGAGAAACTCGCACGGCAAATCCCGCTGAAGTTCGTGGGCGAACCCAATGATATTGCGAGTGCGGTGGTCTATCTTGCGAGCGATGAAAGCCGTTTCATGACCGGCGCAGAGCTGAAACTGGATGGCGGTATTTCGGCGATGTGATTGGACTGCTATAGGTCCGGTGTCAAAAGGGGGGATTTCATGATCAACACGCCTTGCGCCAGATCGAAGCGCGCCGTGATGCCGTGGTTTTTGATGGCTTGTCTTGCTTTCGCGTTTGCGTTTGCGATGGCTTCGTCTGCCTTTGCGCAATCGGGCACTCCTGCCGGCCATTACTCGATCGCTGCATCCGCCTATGAGAACGGCAAATACACCGCTGCTCGCAGAGGATACCAGCGCGCGTGCGATGGTGGATATGCATGGGGTTGCACTGATTGGGCAGCGATGTTGCGAAAAGGCGAAGGCGGTTCTGTCGACCTTCCCGCTGCCCGGCGCGCCTACAGCCGTGCGTGTGACGGCCAAAATTCGGTTGGCTGCACCAGTTTGGGCGTCATGCTCAATAACGGCGAAGGGGGCCCTGCTGACCTTCCCGCAGCACGAGGCGCCTATGATCGCGGATGCGGCATAGGAAGTGCGCAAGCCTGTTATTATCTCGGTCGAATGCTCGGCTTTGGCAGGGGTGGCGCAGTCGATATTCCTGCGGCTCGCAATTCTTTCAAAAAGGCGTGCGAGCAACGCCATGCGGATGGGTGCTTCACTTTTGGGACAATGCTCTACACTGGCGAAGGTGGCCCCGCTGACCTTCCCGCAGCGCGAAACGCATTCGATAGCGCGTGCAAGCGAGGCAACGCGCAAAGCTGCACCAATATTGGCCTGATGCACACCAGAGGCGAAGGCGGTCCCGAAGACTGGGCGGCTGCGCGAGTTGTTCTCAAGCCTGCTTGCGATGGAGGCGATGCGCTTGGGTGCCACAATCTGGCCCGCGCCATGTATTTTGGCAGAGGCGGAGCGGCTGATCTGAACGCAGCGCGAATTTTGTTCAAGCAAGGCTGCGATGGCGCGATTGCAACAAGCTGTGCGAATTTGGGGCTGATGCTAGTCAATGGAGAGGGCGGTCCGGTTGATTTACCCAAAGCGCGGATCGCATTGCAGAGCGCTTGCGAGGCTGGCGAGAAGGCCGCTTGCGATGCGCTTGAGAAGGTGGCGCAGTAATCGCCTTTCGCATTAAGGAATGACAAAAGAGTGCCAAGTATGAGAAATGCGACCGAGCAAAACAGAGCGCTGATTTCCAAAGCATTTGAGGGATTGGCCAAAGGCGACCCCTCTCATTTCATGCCGCTGTTTGATGAGAGCATTGAATGGCGGGTTGTTGGTTCCAGCGCATGGTCGAAACGCGCGGTTGGCCTGGATGCCGTCGTCAGGGATCTTGTCGAACCGCTTTTTGCCCGATTTGCTGGTCCCTATCTTACCACCCCAGAACTGATTATTGCAGACGGCGAGCACGTGGCAGTTCAGGCAAAAGGCAATGCCGAAACCCTTGAGGGCGTGCGATATGACAATGAGTACTGCTTCGTTTTCACTTTGAAGGGGGGCAAGATCATCAAGGTCGTCGAATATATGGACACTATTCTTGCTGATCGCGCGCTTGGAACTGGGGATTGACCAGCAGGGGCACGCAATAAAAGGGGCCGTGGGAAGAGGCCCCTTTGCTGGGTGCGGGTCAGCGGTTCATCAGTCAGCGATAAGCGCAATCGCGAGGTAGATCAGGATCGGGAAACCGATACCGAGCAGCACCGCTGCGACAAATCCGATGCGCCAGATCAGAGCATCAACACCCGACCAATTGGCCAGCCCTGAGCACACGCCAAACAGCTTGCCATTGGTCTTATCCAGACGAAAACCGCCGCCTGCGGGGGGTTGGCTATTATTGTTGGTTAGATTGCTCATGCAAGGGCTCCTATAATCGAAAGTGCTGCGTCGGGTGAGAGGGTCATGGGGTTAGTGGGCGATGGGTTGGCGGCGAAATGGCCTGCCACCAAAATCACGGCGATCAATACGGCTCCAGCGCTGGCCATCACCCGGGCCGCCTTTGTGCTGGAAAGATCGAAGAACGAATACATTATCCTATCCTGTTAGCGGGAAGTGCGAAAAGCGTTTGGCTCAAGCGATCGGGCCTTACGCAAGTGGAGTGGCTGGGATCATCGCATAGGCAGAAGCGATCACGCCGGTGGTCAACATCAAGCTGAAGACAGCTGAGAAGACGCGGGTTTTGGTTTCATCGGTAAACATGAGAGGGGGCCTTTCTTGGGATGGGGTTAAACAATTGCTGGGCTTGCTGGTACGATGGCGTAAGCGAACAGGGTTGCTGACAAAACGATCGAGAGAGCGGCAGCAGCGAGGCGGTTTGCAGTGTTGGTGACAGTCATTTTTGATCTCCTGATTTAAAGTCTTGGTTCGATTTCCCGGCTCATCCGGGGGACACAAAAGACGTTGCAGGAGGCGTGCCAAACTTGAAAAATGGCGGAATTCTGCGGTTTACATCAAGTTACAACCATTACGCCCCGTTCAGCTTTCCGAAAGGTTGGGATTTTTTACCAAGAGTTAGGATCGTTGATTTTGCGCGCATCAAGGCTGTGTTTTCGCACCGCCCCTGCTAGGCGTTTTGCCAGCTATGGCGCTTTCAAAAATCACCTTGCAGAATTTCCGCAACCACGTCGCAAGCGAGCTTGGTGAAACCGCGCACTTCAACTTGCTGGTGGGCGAAAATGGCGCTGGCAAAACCAATGTCCTGGAAGCAATTTCGCTACTTGCGCCGGGACGCGGTCTGAGGCGCGCGAACTTGGGCGAGCTGGCGCTCAAGGCAACACCTGATGCAGAGGCGGGTGCGTTCGCTATTGGAGCGACCTTGGTCGAGCAGGGTCAGACATCGGCGCGCATTGGCACCTATACCGAAAATCATCGCCCCACCCGCCGCCTTGTGCGGATCAATGGGGCTGAGGCGAAATCCTCTGCTTTGAGTGAATGGCACGCAGTGGCTTGGCTTACCCCGTCGATGGATGGCCTTTTCACTGACAGCGCGGGCGCACGGCGGCGTTATATGGATCGTATGGCGCTGGCGATTGAACCTACCCACGCCCGCCACGTTAGCCAGCTTGAAACCGCGCTGCGAGAACGCAACCGCCTGCTCGAAGAACGCAGCGACGCGCGATGGCTCGATGCTATCGAAGCGCAGGCGGCCCAGCACGGCAGCATGGTGGCCGGGACGCGTGCTAAACTGGTTGCGCGCCTGTCTGATGAGCTTTCCGCCCTGCCCGCAGAACCCTTCGCGCGCCCTATCCTCACCTATCGCCCCGGCGGCCCGATGGGACCGGAAGAACTGCTGGCCGAATTTGCCAGAGCGAGGCCCCGCGACAGAGCCGCTGGACGGGCGCTCACCGGGCCGCACAGGGATGAGTTGGAGGTGGTGATGGCGCAGGCTGACCGCTCACCCGGTCCTCCAGCCGCTTCTTGCTCCACCGGAGAGCAAAAGGCGATGCTGATCGCGATCACGCTGGCTCATGGCACTCTTGCCTCGTCTGGGCGGCCAAGCGTGCTTTTACTGGATGAAGTCGCCGCGCACCTTGATCCAGTGCGGCGTAAAGCTCTGTTCGACCGCCTGCGCGCTGGAAAGGCGCAAGTCTGGATGACCGGAACCGAGCTTGCGCCCTTTGCCGATATTGAAGAGGAAGCGGCAATCTGGCGGGTGAGTGGCGGGACGTTGGAGCGGCTGTGATCTCCTGCGAAAGCAGGAGTCCAGCTTCAGGCTCGGGAGATAGGCTCCTGCTTTCGCAGGAGCGCACGGGGATCAGCTATCCGCTTTCTCAGGCAGTGCCGCCGCCACCTCATCAACGGTAGAGGCGACCAGCGCCTCAATCCCTTCAGCGGTCGGGTGAATCCGGTCGCTTTGGAAAAGCTCTGGCTTGGCATAGATATCCTCCAGCCAGAAATCGATCAGCTCGGTATCGAACTGCTCAGCCATATCGGCATAGATCGCATCGAAGGCGGCGCTGTATTCGGGGCCATAATTAGGCGGCGAGCGCATCCCCATGATGAGCACTGGCACTCCCGCTTCGCGCAAGGTGGTCAGCATCGCTTCGAAATTGGCGCGCGTTTCCTCTGGTGAGATGCCGCGCAGCAAATCATTGCCTCCCAGTTCGAGGATAAACAGATCGGGCGTCTCTTCTTGGCCTTCGAGGATAAAGGCGAGACGATCACGCCCAGCGCGGCTGGTGTCGCCGGAAACCCCTGCGTCAATCACCCGCGCATTGATCCCGCGCGCGCGCAATGCGCCTTCCAGCTTTTCAGGATAACCGTCGGGTTCGGGCAAGTTGTAACCTGCAAAAAGGCTGTCTCCAAAAGCGACAATTCGCACCTCTTCGCCCATCACGGGAACCGGCATTGCGCCCTCTTCAAATGCTGCCCCATCGCTCGCCTCTGGTGCCTCCTCAGCGGGCCCATCGCCACCGCAAGCGACCAGTGCCAATGCCGCCACGGGACCCAGTATCGTTTTCAAACGTAGTGCGTTTATCTGCCAGAAGCGCATAGTGATCTGCGAACCTTATCAATTGGACCTTGTGTGCCCATCGCCCCTATCCCATTTGGAGCCCCATGACAAAAGCCTCTTCTGCGCCCGCCCCTTATGCCATTTCTGCGCGCGACCTCACCCTCACGCTTGGATCATCCAGCGCTCCTGTCGAAATCCTGAAAGGCATTGACCTTGATATTGCGCAAGGTGAAGTGGTGGCGCTGCTTGGCCCATCGGGTTCAGGCAAAAGCTCGCTTATGGCGGTGCTTTCCGGCCTCGAAAGAGCAAGCGGCGGATCGCTTACCGTAGCGGGACAGGATTTTGCCTCGCTTGATGAAGATGGTCTTGCCGCCGCGCGTCGGGGGCGGATCGGGATTGTGCTGCAAGCCTTTCACCTCCTGCCCACCATGACAGCGACCGAAAATGTGGCGACCCCGATGGAATTGGCGGGCAGCAAGGACGCATCCCCCCGCGCCCGTGAGGAATTGACCGCCGTTGGCCTTGGCCATCGCACCGACCACTACCCGACACAGCTTTCCGGCGGCGAGCAGCAGCGCGTTGCCATTGCCAGAGCCATTGCGCCGCGCCCGACACTGATCTTTGCCGATGAGCCCACCGGGAACCTTGACGCATCGACGGGGGAGGAAATTGTCGACCTTCTCTTTGCCCGCCGCGCAGAAACGGGAGCAACCTTGCTTATCATCACCCACGACGCCAGCCTCGCCGAGAAATGCGAACGCGTGCTGACCATGGCGGATGGTGTGATTGTCTCGGACCGCCGCACGAATGCTTCTGCCGCTGTTGAGGCCGCAGAATGAGCGTGGCTGGCACTGGCTCGCATGGGCTTAGTTGGGGCGATGCGTGGAACATCGCCCGGCGCGATCTGAACGCGCGGTTCAAGGGGCTGCGGCTCCTTCTCGTCTGCATCTTCCTTGGCACAGCGGCGCTGGCGGCCATCGGCACTCTTACGGCATCGATTGAGCGCGAGCTTGAAAGCTCCGGACGCGAACTGCTTGGCGGCGATCTTGAAGTAGAGGTCTGGCAGCGCGACCTGACATCCGATGAATTGGCGACTTTGAGTGGATATGGCGAACTGTCGGGCGGATACCGCCTGCAAGCCATGGCAAGCACCGACGATGCCGCGGCCCCGGTGGAGCTGAAATCGGTTGAAGCAAATTACCCGCTTTTCGGCGCGCTCACTCTAACCGACGGTACCGAGGCCAGAGCGCCCACCGGCAACAACGCCTACCTTGCGCAAGGGGCATTGGACCGCCTTGGCATCGAAGTGGGCGATAATTTCCGCGTGGGCACCATGACCATGGTCGCAGCCGGTGTAATCGCAAACGAACCTGATCGCCTGTCCGAAGGTTTTCAGCTTGGGCCGACGGTAATCGTTGCCAAAGACGTGCCCGTTGATGCTGGTCTGCTCCAACCGGGATCGCTTTATCAAAGCAAATACCGCATCGCTTTTGACAACGCCGGGGCCGATCCCGAAGCGGTCGAGGAAGCGCTGACCGAAGCGTTCCCCAACGCAGGGTTTGATTTCCGCAACCGCGACCGTGCATCGCCCGGCGCGGATCGGTTTGTCACTCGGATGAGCGACTTTCTGACGCTTGTCGGGCTCGCCGCTCTGGTGATCGCAGGGATCGGGATTGCGGGAGGCGTGTCTTCCTATCTCGATCAACGCCGCGCGAGCATCGCGACATTGAAAGTGCTCGGCGCATCAAGTCGCGATATTGTCCGCATTTACGCGCTGCAAATCGCGGTCGCAGCCCTTGTGGGCAGCGTCTTGGGCCTTGCCACCGGGGTTTTGGTGACGCCGTTTCTTGGCATGGCGTTGGAGGGGCTCCTCCCGGTCGAAGGGGGCTTTGTGATTGAGCCTGCGCCGCTGCTGCTCGCGGGTGGATATGGTATTCTCGTCGCTTTTGCCTTTGCCTCTGCCCCACTTTTGCGTGCGCGTTCCTTCCCGGCCATGGCGCTGATGCGCAGCCGCATTGTGCCACTGTCGCGCGACAAACGCGCGCTTATTGCCACCGCGATTGGCCTCGTTGCGATCTGTGCGCTGGCGCTTGTCACATCAAGCCAAGTGTTTCTTACCGCAGGCTTCCTTGTAGGCGCTGGCCTTGCGCTTTTGGCCCTCGCCGCGCTTGGTCTTGGCCTGCAATTTACGGCGAGGAAACTGCCCCGCCCGTCCAATCCGCTCCTCCGCTCTGCGCTCGCCAATATCCACCGTCCCGGCGCACCCACCAGCGCGCTTGTGACAGCGCTCGGGTTTGGGCTTGCCGCCTTCGTTCTGCTCGCCGCGATCCAAAGTGCGATTGACGGCAATATCCAGAGCCGCGTGCCGCAAGAGGCGCCGGATTATGTCGTCATCGACTTAGCGCCAGAAAACGAGGCGCAGTTTACCGAGCTTGTCACCTCCTCCTTCCCCGAGGCGGTGGTGCGCACGGTCCCGACCATGCGCGGCGCGGTTCTCGCCTTTGGGCCGGAAGGCGATATGCAGCGCACAGCCGACCTTGAGGAAATTCCGGAAGGCGCATGGGCGCTTCGCGGAGAGCGCGGCATCACCTATTCCGACACCGCCCCCGATGGCAGCCGCGTTGTAGAAGGATCGTGGTGGAGCCCGTTCCACGATGGCGAGCCACTTGTCTCCATCGACAAGGAATTTGCCGATGCCGCGGGGCTGAAAGTGGGCGATATGCTGACCATGGGTATCCTTGGCCAAACCCGCGATGTGCGTATCGCGAACTTACGCGAGATCGACTGGGAAACCATGGGGTTCAATTTCACCATGGTCTTTTCGCGCAACGCTATTTCCGACGTACCGCACAAGCTTTCAGCGACCATTGACCTGCCCGATGGAGCTGGAACGCAGGAGCGCGCCGAATTGCTGCGCGCGATGGTGCGTGAATATCCGTCAAGCTCCGTCATCGAAGTGGGCGATGTGCTGGTTCAGGCCGCCACATTGCTTGAACAAGTGGGTCTTGCCACCCTTGCCGCTGCTGCTGTGGCGGTGCTTGCCGGCCTCGCCGTGTTGATGGGAGCCATCGCAGCCGCCCGCGCAGCGCGGACTTATGACACAGTTGTTTTGAGAGTGATGGGCGCAAGCCGCAGGCAAATTCTCGGCCTGCAACTGGCAGAATATGGCCTTATCGCGGGCGCTCTGGCGCTGGTGGCACTGGCGCTTGGCTCCGGCCTTGCGTGGGTGATTATTACCCAGCTGTTTGAATTTGACTGGTTGCCCGATTGGGGCGTGGTTTTGGCCGTGCTCGGCATGGGGCTGGCGATGGTGGTCGCCTTTGCGCTTGGCGGGTCGCTCCCGCTGCTGCGCGCAAAACCTGCACAGGCGCTAAGGGAGCTTTAGAGCCCGCTTAGCGCCCGCGTGGATTTAGATCGGCTTATTCAAAAACCTCGGTGCCGTGTGGGTCTTTGGGGTCTGGGCCAAAGCGGTTCGCGCCTTCGGTTCCCGGCAGAGCCATCACAACGATAAAGCCGATTGAGATAAGAAATCCAATCAGCGGAATCATGCCGCCAACGATGAAGCCAAGATACCACCAGCCTGACATATCGCGGTCGTGCAGCCGCCGGACTGTCACCGCGATGCTGGGGATCAAGACGGCAAGCGCAAAGAGGCCGTAAAGGCCAAGTCCCGCCATTCCCAGAGTGCCAACCCCGGCAAACGGATCAGCATCCACTGCCATTGGATCGGCAACCGATGCGCTCATGATCGAAAAGAATGTCGGGCCTGCAAGGATCATGCTCACAATCGTCGTGAACAGGATAAACATCCAAAACTCTTTCCGGCGCGAGCGACCTGAAAACTGCGCATAGCGCTTAAGCGGCAAAAACATCCATTCCATTATTTGATCCCCTCTTCGTGTGTGGTCGCTCCTGATCGACCGTTGAAACTAACCCTTGTGGCGGCAAGCCACGCTTCTCAGCGCAGCCGCACTCCCCTATTCAAAAACTTCCGTGTCAACGTGGGTTTCACCCGGTTTCGCCTGCAGAACCAGAGTGCTGCAGATCAAGTCATGGAGGCCCTGCTTGCGCCCGGTGAATGCCACCATGATAAAGCCGATAAACAGGATCATCCCTGACACAATCTTTGCAAAATAGCGCCCCACAGCACGCAGCGGTGTGATCTTGCGACCATCAAGGTCGGTCACGACCAAGCCAAGCGCACTTTTCCCCGGTGTCGCTTGTTTGGCAGAGCTTTCGAACCCCGCGAAATAAGCAACGCCCAAGATAATGAGCACGATGTTGAGAAGGGGCGATGTCGATTCCGTGTTGGCGGAAAAGCCGGTCGCGCTGGTGTCCGTCACTGTATCGCCAAAGGCAAATACGAGCGCGAATTGCACGATCATCAAAATGACGAAATCGATCAGATAGGCAACGACGCGAAGCCAAAAACCACCGTAATTCATGAGATTGCCCCTAACCGTGTGCGGCTTGCGAAACTACACGAGCACGTGCCCATGACAAGCGCGCCTTTTATGGCGTTCCACGAAAAAGCCCCGCCTTGCGATAATTCTCGCAAGGCGGGGCCAATTCTTTAGAGCTAATCGCGAAGATTAGAATTTGTAGCGAACAACACCGCCATAAGTGCGCGGTTGGTTCGGGTAGCCCAGAACCGTGCCGTTTTGCGCAACGCCGTCAAAGATGGTGAGGATGTACTCATCATCAAACAGGTTGCGGGCATAGGCGCCCACTTCAAACCCGTTGTTAAGAGCCAGCGTGAGCGAGGTGTTCACGAGGTTCACTTCACGGGTGAAGTTGTTCGGGCCAAATGTAGGCAGGCCGTTGTTGATCGCTGTGTTGCTCTCGTGGTTGTAGTCAACACGGCTGATAAGGCGCGTGCCGCTGTCCCACTCGTGCGTGTAGGTGAGGCTTGTTGCGATCGAGAACTCTGGAATCCCTGCAGGGCGAACGCCAGTGAGATCGCCAAGAACCGAACCCGGGAAGCTGTCAAACAGCGGATCGAGATAGGTCACTGCGAAGGTGTAGACGAGCCCGTCAACAGGGTTGACCGTCGCGTCGAATTCAAAGCCTTTGACTGACTGCTTACCTGCGTTGCGCAGAGCAAAGCCGGTGCCGGTGAAAGCAAAGCTCTGGAAGCCTTCGATTGCCTGGTCGAACAGAGCAAGGTTAAAGCCGATGCCCTCGAATTGAGCCTTAAGGCCGATTTCGTAGACTTCGGTTTCCTCTGGCCCTGCAAAACGCGAACCCGATACGAGGTTTGGCACGGCCAGACCTGCGTTCAGAATTGGCGAAGGTGGTGCAAGGATGGTCGAATTGCCCGGTCCAGCGATAAAGTCGGTGTTGATCGGACGGCTGTCACGCGACAGGTTGATCGAGCTTGCTTTAAAGCCGGTTGCATAGCTTGCGTAGACGTTGATCTCAGGCGAAATCTGATACGAAGCGCGCAGCAGATAAGTGAACTTGTCGTCACGCGTACGACCGTCTTCGACGGCATTGGGCACACCCAGGAACGGCGGGATGAACTGGAACGGCTGGAGAGCCAGCAGTGAGTTCTGAGCCGGGTCTTGCGCCGCTGCGGCGATACCTTGGAAGAACGGAGCCGTGTTTGGATCGGTTGCAAAACCATTGATGACTGCAGGTGTCACCTGGCTTGGCGGGATAGCCAAAGCCTGAGCGATGCCGCCAACGATGAATGCATCAACGAGGTTCACGTTGGCCAGCGGGTCAAACGAAGTCTGGCTAAGCGCAAAATCCTTCTTGTCGTCGGTGTAGTTACCGCCAACTGTAAAGACGAGCCCGTCAACAGGCTCAAAATCGATCGTACCAAAGATCGACCATGCCTCGTTGTCGAAACCGAAGTTCTCATCGCTGAGCAATGCGGTGGTGAAGATGCTTTCCTGAGGAAGACCCAGCCCTGCTTCGACCTGGTTGAACAGGCTTGGTTGTCCTGTCAGCACCGCCACCGGATCAGCACCGGCGAGCAATTCGAAAAAGTCGCGGATCTGTGTTCCGTTTTGCAACTGGCTTTGCTGCGAGATAGATTCATCGAAGTAGAAAGCGCCAAGCAGGAAGTTCACAGGACCGTCGAAATCGGACGCAACGCGGAATTCCTGAGTGAAGGTTTCAACCTTCTGGTCGCGCACTTCGGTGGAGTTATCGACGCTTGAGAAATCGATATCCGACTGGAAGAAGTTTTCCAGCTCGCGATAGGCCGTGATCGAGGTGAAGCTAAGCGGGCCAGTGGAATAATCCACCTGAACCGAACCACCGTAATTGTCGACTTCGTTGGTTGGCACGATGTTGAGGAACGATTCACGCTCGAAAAAGTCCGATGGCGGGCTGAACTGTCCGCCAAGGCCAACAATCGCGCCTGCCGCAGGACCAGCGATCAAAGTGCCGACAGAGCAGCACACTTCGTCAATTTTCGAATAATCGACAATTGCGCGCACTTTGAGGTCAGAATTTGGCTCAAGCAGCAATTGACCGCGCGCCGACCAGCGGTTGCGGTCGTTGATGTCTTCATTGAGGTTGACGATCTCGCCATAACCATCGCGGCGCTGGTAGCTGCCGTCGATCGAGAATGCGAGCGTGTCGCTGATCGGGCCAGTGACGTCGCCTTTCAGGACAATGGTGTCATAGTTGCCGTAAACCGCCTCGACACTGCCGCCGAATTCGAACTGCGGTTCACGAGTGACGACCGAAATCACACCGGCTGATGCGTTTTTACCGAACAGGGTGGATTGCGGGCCGTTCAACACTTCGATGCGCTGCACGTTGGGAAGATCGGACAGTGCCGCAGCAGAACGCGAACGGAACACGCCGTCAATGAACACGCCAACCGATGGTTCGATACCAAAGTTGTTGTCGCCGTTACCAAAGCCGCGAATGATGAAAGTCGAAGCCGACGATGTCTGCAGCTGGCTTACGCGAAGGGACGGGGTCACGGTTTGCAGATCAAGAACGTCGCGGATTTGCGCATTCTCAAGCGTTTCACCAGTGGTGACGCTAACCGAAATCGGCGTTTCCTGAAGTGTTTGCTCGCGCTTGGAAGCGGTCACGATAATGACATTGCTGTCCGTGTCTGCACCAAGTTCAGGGCCGTCTTCGTCCTGCGCAAAAGCAGCGGTTGGGGCGGTGATGGCAAAGCCAGCTGCGCCTGCCAAAAGTGCAGTGCGCAAAGGGGTGGCTATGCCTGTGGCATATGAACGCATGGGGTATTTCTCCTCGTCTCTCTCGTCAAAGCGTCGGCTGGTTGTTCGGCATCCCCAGATACCTTTCGGGCCTGTTCGCTTATGAACGTGGGGTTTGATCTACTCGCTTGTTTACAAGCCCACAAGCGCTCAAACGCGCGATTCTCGCCCGCAAACCTGAGCGTGTTGCTAAGGAGTCACACATAAATCGCGCACCGCAACGCCAGCTCTTTTGCACAGCAAAACGTTTCACAAAGTGGGCCGACGCTGCGTCAAGCTGCGTTTACATTGACGCAAAGCCTATCACTGCTTCACCCACAGGCGCATTATTTACGGACTTGTTGCGACGCAGCATAGCGTCTAAGGGCACGCTAAATTTCCCCTATTTTTCTTAAAAACGAGAACTCTTATGTCGCGCGACCTGCGTAATATCGCGATTATCGCCCACGTTGACCATGGTAAAACCACGTTGGTTGACCAGCTTTTCCGCCAATCCGGCACCTTCCGCGACAACCAGCGCGTTGAAGAACGCGCGATGGATTCTGGCGATCTGGAAAAAGAGCGCGGGATCACCATCCTTGCCAAATGCACCAGCGTCGAGTGGGAGCATGATGGCACCACGACGCGCATCAATATCGTCGATACGCCCGGCCACGCCGACTTTGGCGCCGAGGTTGAGCGCATCCTCAGCATGGTGGACGGCGTTATCCTTTTGGTGGACAGCGCCGAAGGGGCGATGCCGCAAACCAAATTCGTGACCGGCAAAGCGCTTGCCCTTGGTCTTAAACCGATTGTGGTCGTCAACAAGATCGACCGTCCCGATGGTCGCCCGCAAGAGGTGCTGGACGAAGTGTTCGACCTCTTCGCATCACTTGATGCAAGTGACGAGCAGTTGGACTTCCCCTCGCTCTTCGCCAGCGGCCGCGATGGCTATGCAAGCGATGACGAGAACGCACGCGAAGGCGATCTCAACCCATTGTTCAAGCTTATCACTGAGCACGTGCCTGCCCCCGGCCTTGATACCACTGGCAAGTTCAGCTTCCTTGCCACCTTGCTCGACCGTGACAATTTCATGGGCCGCGTTTTGACGGGCCGCGTTCAATCGGGCACGCTTAAAGTCAACGATCCGATCCACGCAATCGACATGGACGGCAATGTCGTCGAAGTGGGCCGCGCAACCAAGCTGATGAGCTTTGACGGATTGGAGCGCGTTCCTGTTGAAAGCGCGCAAGCGGGCGACATTATCGCGCTCGCCGGCCTTGAAAAAGCGACCGTTGCCAACACCATCTGCGATCCTTCGGTGAAAGAACCCATCGCAGCCCAGCCGATTGATCCACCAACACTTGCCATGCGTTTTGCCGTCAACGACAGCCCGCTAGCGGGCCGCGAAGGCGATAAAGTCACCAGCCGCATGATCCGCGACCGGCTTTTCCGTGAGGCCGAAACCAATGTCGCCATTCGCATTACCGAAAGCGACGACAAGGACAGCTTCGAAGTTGCTGGCCGGGGCGAACTGCAATTGGGCGTTCTGATTGAAACGATGCGCCGCGAAGGGTTCGAGCTTGGCATCAGCCGTCCTAAAGTGCTTCTGCGCGAAGAAGACGGGCAGAAAATGGAGCCCTACGAAACCGTCGTGATCGATGTGGACGATGAGCACTCGGGCACGGTGGTTGAGAAGATGCAGCGCCGCAAAGCCGACCTTACCGAGATGAAACCATCGGGTCAGGGCAAGACCCGCATCACTTTCTCCGCGCCGTCACGCGGCCTCATCGGCTATCACGGCGAATTCCTGTCCGACACGCGCGGCACCGGCATTATGAACCGTCTGTTCGAGAAATACGGCCCTTACAAAGGCCCCATCGAAGGCCGCAACAATGGCGTGCTGATCTCCAACGGTGACGGCGAAACCAATGCTTATGCGCTTAATATGCTGGAAGAACGCGGCGAATTGTTCGTTGGCGCTTCGATGAAGGTGTATGAAGGCATGATCATTGGCGAAAACGCCAAGAATGACGACCTTGAAGTCAACCCGATGAAAGCAAAACAGCTCACCAACATCCGTTCAAGCGGTAAGGACGATTCCATCCGCCTGACCCCGCCGCGCCGGATGACGCTGGAGCAATCGATTGCTTATATCGACGACGATGAAATGGTCGAAGTGACCCCGCAATCCATTCGCCTGCGCAAAACCGCACTCGACCCCCATGAGCGCAAGCGCATGAAGCGCGCAAAAGCGAGCTAACCAACGCTCTCGCTTACGCCTCGTTGCGCGACAATGCGTGAGAGTTACGCGCAACCCTGAACACATCAGGCTCAATCGGCGGCGGCACGGTTGAGGGCCAGCGCGCACCAATCAGGCGATCCTTTGCGATCCATGCGAAATTGACCATGTCCGACTGATTGCCGCCAAGCACCCGGTAAGCGCCATCGTCCTCGCCGGCGTAAAAGCCAACGTGGCCCTTCCACCCGCTGCGCGAACCACGCCAGAAAACCAGAACCGCGCCCATCGTCGGTTCAACAGGTATGCCAAAGCTGCTCCACCGCCGCGCGGTAAGCGGGCTTGAGGGCAGCGGCTCCAGATCGAGCGTCGAGCCGATACAGTGGGCAACAAACAGGCCGCACCACGGAATATCGTCGCTGCGATAGGGGATGCCGCGATCATCGGCCCAGTCGAGAATGGTGCGATTGCTCGCAGGGCCCGGCACCTCCTTGGTGCCATATTGCCTTGCAGCCTCTTCGTACCAGACCGTCATCGGCTTATCCGAGACATCAAGATCGGTGGCAGCCACCAGAGCAGCGGCGGTGAGCGGCCCGACCACCCCATCAGGATCAAGCCCGCTGGCAATTTGAAAGCCCCTGACAGCATCTGCGGTTCGTCGCCCCCATATCCCATCAATTGGCCCCGGCTTGTAACCAAGACGCGCCAGAATTTTCTGCACTTCAAGTGTCGTCATATTTCCCCCCTGTAATTCAGTACTATCATCTGCACCCGGCCAGATAACGAAGCGAACTTCGCCCCAAATAGTCACTGCACAGCGTCTTTCATAAAGCAGGAGGGCAACTTCACACGTGCAAAAAGCCACACCTAACCTTGGCTGAGCTTAGTAGGGTGGCCCCAGCTTTCGCGAAAAGTGTCACCTGTATTGCCAATCGGGTGTCTTTTTCGCGCGCAGGGGAACAGGGGGACATCTTATGACGATGGATAGAGCGCCAATATTTGCAAGTCTCGCAAGCCAATTGCCCGGTGTGTGGAACATTGATGGCAATATCGCGGCTCTCGATGCAATCATCGACAGCTGGGAAGCTACCAACGCGCCTGCGGACATCGAATACACATTCCCGGTGGCAGCCATTGATGCGACGCTGCTCGCGATGGTGTCGTCCAAATCTGCCGATGAGCTTGAGCAATGGGTCGCCCCCTTGCAGGGGGCTTGCGCAAAGTATGAAATCACGACCATTCGCCGCGTGGCCGCGTTTATCACCACCCTCGCCCACGAAGCCGGCTTCAAAGTCGGCGCGCGCGAGAATATGAATTATTCGGCCGAGCGCCTCAGCCAAGTGTGGCCCCATCGTTACGGGCGGCGCGGCCCCAACCAGAAAGCGCGCAGCCTCCACCGCAATCCTGAAGCCATCGCCAATGACGTTTACGCAAACCGCATGGGCAATGGCCCTGCATCCTCAGGCGATGGCTGGCGTTTTCGCGGGACCGGCCCGATCCAGCTGACAGGCCGCAACAATTTTACCGCATTCGCAGACCATCTCGACATTTCGCTCGAACAGGCCGAGGCGCTGATCCTGACGGTTGAAGGCGGCATCCAGTCTGCGGCGTGGTTCTGGGACGAGAACGACATCAACCGCCTCGCCGATACGCCCGGCATTGCCGATGAAACCCGCCGCATCAACGGGGGCACCAACGGCATCGCTGATCGCAAGCGCAAGTTTGACAAGCTGGTCGATGAATTGCTGGAGCGCGAACGCGCGGTCGAGGGTGAGTTTGGCTAGTGGCTAACGGCTGCGCGTAATCAAATAGTCGCACATCTCAAGTTCAGCCTCATCACAACCACGCACTTCGCAATGGCAATCGGGTGCGATAAGCCGCTGATACAATCGTTCAAACACGCCTGCATACCAATGAAACAGCGATTGGGCTGGCAATGTCGCATCGCCCGCCGCGCGCCGATCAATCCTGAAGCGCCAGCCGCCTGTGAAGGTGAAGCGCCCTGCCCCGACGAACGTCCACGCATGGCGACTGATCGCTCGCATCAGCAGAGGCGCTGCGAGGCGTGCAGGAAGAATCTTCAACACCCGCGCTGCCAATTTCGGAATGCGATGGGCGATAATGTAATCGCCCGTGCGCTTTGCCGCTTCCCCAGCGATCTCGAAACACGCAAAGGGCTCACGCGCGGCGAGCCAGCGATGGAGGCGCAAAGCGTCCACTTCGCTCACCATTGCATCGCCAGTGGGCACCGCGTCGATCTGCGCATTTGAAAAGACCGCCGCGACCGCATCTTGATCAAGCAGCTCGCGCATAACCTCAACGGCATGGATGAGAGCATGGGGCCCAATCTGTGCCAGCGCTTCGTCCTCATTAGAGGATAGGGGAGGAAGCGAAAGGGATGGAACCGGGTCGGTGGGAGCGTGCTTGATGGGAGCGGGCTTGATGGGGATAGGCACGCCCGGCTCAGTCGCAACCTTGCCCTGCGTCACCTCCTGCGCCGCCAGAATGGGGGCCTCAATCAACATCGATGCGGTCCCTTTTGCGTTCTATCGCACGCTGCACCCCGCGCTCTTTCATTTGCCTGCGCACCGCCTCGCGCCGCGCCTTCGCCTGCGCGGCCTTATCGGCATTGGTCTGCCAATCGGTCGCAGCGTCCGCTGCCACCTCGCGGCTCTCATCAAAGTGCCAATCGAGCTGTTTCTTGGTCTGAGGCCCCCAATATCCGGCCTTGCCAAGGTCATAGAAAGTCCGTTTGAAGCCAGCTCGAAGGAAGGCGTAGAGGCAGCCCAGCAGATACCGCCGCCTGAAGCCTGTGCCGCGCCATGGATAATGGAACAGCGCCTTTTGCATATAAAAGCGTCGGTAGTTCTTCATCACCCCATCCAGCAGCTCCCCGCGCTCCATCGCATCGGGTTTCATGATCGGGGTCACAAAGTTGTATTTGGAGAAATCGTGGATCTCGACCTGATCCTTGATCTCCTCAAACAGCGGAGTGAACGGCCAGGGCGTATACATCGCCCAATTGGCCAAATCCGGCTGCCAATCCCACGCCATTTGATACGTCTCTTCGAGCGTTTCGGGCGTCTCATTGTCGAGCCCGACGATAAACTGTGCTTCGACAAAGATGTCCGCCTCGCGAAGCAGGCGTATCGCGTTCTTGTTCTCGTCGACCTTGGTTTCCTTGTTAAACCGGTCGAGCTTCATTTGCGCCGCCGCCTCTGTGCCAAGGCTCACGTGCACAAGCCCCGCCTCGCGATAGAACGGTAAGAGTTCCTTATCGCGGTAGATGTCCGTCACCCGCGTATTGATGCCCCATTTGACCTTTTCCGGAAGGCCGCGGTCAATCAACTCCTGGCAAAATTCGACGAATTTCTTGCGGTTAATTGTCGGCTCTTCATCGGCGAGGATGAAAAAGCCCACGCCGTGCTTCTCATGCAATTCCTCGATCTCATCGACCACATCCTTGGGGTCGCGGATGCGATAGTCGCGCCAGAACTTCCACTGTGAGCAGAACGAACAGGTGAACGGACACCCTCGCGCCAGATTAGGGATCGCAACGCGGGTGCCAAGCGGCAGATAGGTGTAAAGGTTCCAGTCGAGCACATCCCAATCGGGTTTGAGCGTGCTCATATCCTTGACCGTATCGGCGGCAGGAGTTGCCACAATCTTGTCGAGTTCGCGGTAGGCAAGCCCCTTGATCTTGGCCCGGTCACGCGGCCAGCGACCTTCCTTTATCGCGCTAAAAAGCTCAACCGCGATCTCCTCCCCCTCACCGCGCACGATAACATCGATATGCGGCGCTTCGGTGAGGACTTGTTTGTACATGAAGGTCGCGTGCACCCCGCCCAGCACACGGATGGCGCCGGGCGCTTTTAAAGCCGCGATTTCAAGGATGCGCTCTGCGGCATAGATCGACGGGGTGATCGAAGTCGTCCCCACCACATCGGGCTGCAATTCCTCAATCCGGCGTGCGAGTTCATCATCATCCACCCCTTGCGTCATCGCATCGATAAAGGTGATATCGGTAAACCCAGCGCGCTTTAGCGGCCCGGAAAGATAGGCGACCCATGCAGGCGGCCATGTGCCCGCAATCTCTGCGCCGCCGGACCGGTAATTGGGATGAACAAAGAGAATTCGCATAGCGCCACAAGCCCCCTCAGGCTGTCTTCATATCTGCGATCCCATCACAATGGCTACGGGGGCGCTAGGGCCAGCGCATTGATTTGAGTCAAAGGGGTGGGGAGGTCTTTGCGCGCTCCATTCGTCATCCATAGCCTGGCACCGTCATCCTGAACTTGTTTCAGGATAACCCTCAAAACTTGGCGTAAAGCCGATGGTGTTATCCTGAAATGAATTCAGGATGACGAATACGCCCCCCCCCCGCTGCGACTAGCAAGCAAGCTTGCAAGTCTCGCTGCCCCTCACGCAAACGGGAGGGGGTGGGGGCGGGCTTTGTCCGACCGAAGTTGGCCATCAAACGAGCCTGATTTTCCTACATCGCTTGTCGCTGCTAGCTTCGCTTTGCACCCTTTCGTGCGTCACCGCGTGGGCGAGGTTTGTTGAGCGCCCCCTCCCGCGAGTGTTTTATCAACTAACCTCACTCTGAGCACCTGCGACTCGGGGCCTTCGGGTTCCCGCTCAGCCTGCCAGATTGGGCTGGCCGTTGCTCGCGCTCACTCCGCCGTCGACGGGCAGGTTGACGCCGGTGATGAAGGCGGCATCCTCGCTTGCAAGGAAGGCGGCAGCAGCGGCAATGTCCTCAGGCTCGCCAATGCGGCCAAGCGCCACGCGGTTCATGAACGCTTTCATCGTATCCTCATTCGACAAAACGCCGTCCACCATGTCAGAACGCGTGATCGACGGGTTGATCGCATTGACCCGCACGCCCTTGGCTCCGATCTGCAAGGCAAGCCCGCGGGTCAGGTTCGTCACCGCACCTTTGGACGCGTTGTAGATCGGCAGCATACTATCGCCGCCAATGCCCGACACGCTGGAGATATTGACGATAGAACCCCCACCCGGCATCGCGCTCTTGATCAGATGTGGGATGGCTGCGCGGCTCAGATAGATGACCCCCTTCACATTGATGTCGATGATGCGGTCGATCTCTGCATCGTCAGTCTTGTGGAGCAAGCCCCCGCCGCCAACGCCGGCATTGTTGACGAGGCAATCGAGCCCGCCAAAGCGTTCCACCGTCTTGGTGATGATTTCATCGGCAAAGTCCGACTTTGACACATCGCCCGGCACAACCAGAGTGCGGTCTGCATCAAGGGTTTCGGCCACCTTGGCACATTTGGCAGCATTGCGCGCGTTGATGACGACATTGGCGCCTTCTGCGTGAAAGCGCCGCGCAATCCCTTCACCGATGCCGCCAGAGGAGCCGGTCACGATTACGGTCTTGCCTGCAAAGCGCTGTGGATGGGTCATGGGATCGGTCCTTTGTGAGTGCGTCAGATTGGAAGGAGCGGTCTATCGCACGGCCAATCGAGCGCGCAAAGAGCCAAAGTTTTGCAGCGATGGGGTATCAGCCTATGCTCGCCGCTCAGCGCAAGGACACAGCATCATGGACGAGGCGAAGCAAACAGACGCAAAGGGTGCGCGAGTGACGGGATTGGGCGGCGTGTTTTATGTCGCAAGCGACCCGGAGGCGACGCGGGCATGGTATCGCGACAAGTTGGGCGTGGGCGGTGAATATGGCCCGCAATTTGCGTGGGCGAACGATCCCAAGCCGAACCCCTATTCGCTGGTCAGCCATTTCAAGGATGATGAATATATCAAGCCGGGCAAAGGCGGTTTCATGATCAATCTGCGCGTCGATGATCTTGATGGCTTTGTGGAGCTGCTCAAATCACGCGATGTCGATGTGCTGGGTACAGCCGATGAAGGCTATGGCAAGTTCGCCTGGATCCTCGATCCCAACGGCGTGAAGATTGAGCTTTGGGAACAAATAGCAGAGGAACTTCCCTGAACAAGGAACCCATGAGGGTGCTGAACGGAACACGGCCCCAACATCGGGAGCGATGTTGAGGCCGTGCGGGTACCAAGGGCGGGATGGCAGCGCCCTTCTTGGGGTCAGGGGGACAGTTGGGCAAAAGCCCTTTTATGAGGCTGCCATCAAGCGCTCATCTGAGGTGAAATCTGCGGCTCCAGCTTGGCTTCCAATTTGAGCCGCACCGCTTCGGCCGCGTGGCGCGCGCCAAGCTTGTGCATCATATTGGCCCGGTGAATTTCCACCGTTCGCGGACTGATCTCAAGTTCCCGTGCGATCACTTTGTTCGAGCTGCCCTGAGCGAGCCATTCGAGCACTTCGCGTTCGCGCACCGAGAGGCTGGCGATACGGTCGCGCGCTTCGATCATGCGCCGGCGAGCAGCACCAAAAACTTCGGCTTCTTTTTCGATCCGTGAAAGGCACCTTTCAAACCGATCTGGATCAAGTGGGAGGGAGAGATAATCAAGCGCCCCCGCTTTGATCGCCTCTACAATCCGGCCTGGACGCGGGTCTGTTTCGACAGCGATTAAGGGCAACCAGATGCCCAATCGACTGAGCCGATCGAGGATCATTGAGACGCCGCCTTGATCAGGCAAATCGCGGGCAACAATGATCCCTTCGCGCGGTGGGTGAATGGATAATTCCGAAATGTCGCCATACACTTCTGAATGGTGGCCTAGGGAAAACCCTATGCGTGCCAATTCAGCGCGATGACGGCTATTGGAATCGATGAAATGGAGTGTGGCTTTGCGTGACATAAATATGGTGGTGGCCCCACCAGAATTATTATTCACGCACGTCTAACCCCGATATGGAGTCATACCTTCCGGAAAACCCCCAAAATGTTGATTCCCCCTAGGTTATTCCCTCCAATTCGAACCAATTGACTGCAACCAATCTGGGGTTATCTGCGTGTTAGCCACTTGCTCTTACGCGCGGCTCTATTTCGAATCGAGTGAATAGTCAGGAAGCGATTCGAACGCAGATTTGAGCGCATCGCCCCAATTGGACGAAATTGTCCTGAAGTATTCATCATCCTGAGTGATCCGGCGTTCATGCGTGGCGGCAAATTCATCCTTGCCAATCACCATCAAATCAAGCGGCAGCCCGACCGACAGGTTCGCCTTCAGGGTGGAGTCAAATGACACCATCAACAGCTTCACCGCATTCTCAATGCTCATATCGCGCTCATAGCCGCGGATGAGAATGGGGCGGCCATATTTCGTCTCACCAATCTGAAAGAACGGTGTGTCCGAGCTTGCCTCGATAAAATTGCCTTCCGGATAGATCATGAACAGGCGCGGTTCCATCCCGGCGATCTGTCCTGCGAGAATGATCGATGCGGTAAAGCGCGAGGTGGTGTTGTTATCCTCCTGCACTTCGCGGATGGTCTGGCGCAGCAGCTTGCCGATCTCGGTTGCCACTGTGAACATGGTTGGCCCGTTCAAAAGCGTCGTCTCGCGCTCATCAGGTTCCTTTGTGCGCTCTTCAAGCTTGCTGACGACCGCCTGTGTCGTAGCAAGATTGCCCGCAGTCATTACCGCGATCATCCGCTCGCCGGGCACTTGCCATGAAAACATCTTGCGAAACACAGAGATGTTATCGACCCCCGAATTGGTTCGGGTATCGCTCATCAGGACAAGGCCTTTATCGAGCACCATGCCAACGCAATAGGTCATTTAGGTCGCTTTCTAATCTGCCGGACTGATCGGCTACTGGTTTTGCTGTTCAACTTCGAGATTGACGGTGAGCATTTGCTCTGTCGCCCCAAAGCTGATGCCAGTCACCGGCGCTGCATCGCGATAATCGCGGCCCGTTGCAACCCTGACATAGCGCGGATCAGGACTTATCCCATTGGACACATCAAAGCCGACCCAGCCAAGTCCATCCACGTGAGCCTCAGCCCAGGCATGGGTTGCCTCTTGCTCGATGCGGTCATTCATCATCAGATAACCAGAGACATAACGCGCCGGAATATCGAACAGGCGTGCCAGACCGATGAAGATGTGCGCGTGGTCCTGACACACGCCCTCGCCTACAACCACCGCCTCTTCGGCCTTGGTTGCAACGCCTGTCGCGCCTTTCCCATAAGCAACCCGTTTTGCGACATGGGCTGACAATTCGTGGAGGAAATCGACACCCGGCTCATCAGGCTTGCCGATTTCGCGCGCAAGGTTGTGCATCTGTAAGCCCGGACGCGTCAGATCGGTTTGGCCAAGAAAGCTCCACAGGGGCAAATGCCCTGAATGCTGACCGATCACGCCTGCATGATCGCTCGTCTCAACTTCGCCCTTGCACGTGACCGTGACCTCTTTTGCCCCCGGCTCGACACAGATGAGCTTTACCGAGTTGAAATTCTGGTCCTCATATTCGAGTTCGCAGTGAGCGTTCTCGTAAAGCATTTCCCAGTCAAGGATGGTCTGCCCTTGCGTTTCCTTAGGCACGAGCCGCAAGCGTTGAAGCGCGTGCACGACGGGCTCCTCAAAGGCGTAGTGGGTGGTGTGACGGATCGCGAGTTTCATTTGCTATGCCTCACGATAAGAACCTGTAGTCTTCGATGATCGCCTCACTGATCGCGGCGTTGTGCGCTTGGAACTCCATCAGGAACTCGTGCAACCCCTGTTCAAAGATCGCATCGACGCTGAGGCCGGAAATATCGCTTTCCTTTGCGGCAAGAAGCGCGCTGCATTTGCCTTCGCGGTCGTGGATTTCAGCGAGCTTTTGCAGGTGAATGCGCACCGCGTTGCGGCAAAAGGCAAGGCTGCGCGGGAAGCGGTTGTCGAGCACGAGAAACTCTACAATCGATCTGGCATCAATATTGCCGCGGTTGATCCAGCTGAAACTGCTGACCCCTGCAACCGATCGCAGCACCTGCTCCCACTGCCCGGTGTCAAGGCTTGAGCCGACATAGGAGAGCGAGGGAAGCAGAAGATAATACTTCATATCAAGGATGCGTGCGGTGCTTTCGGCGCGTTCAATATAGGTGCCTGCGCGGCCAAAGTGGCGGCCCTCATCGCGCAGGATCGTGCAATCCATCGCGCCATGCACATGGGTGCCAGTGCGCCTCAAGCGTTCAAGCAGCCCGCCAAGTGCGGTCGGGCTGACCGGTCGCGAAAGCTGTTTATCCAGCCATATCCAGTTTTCATTGACCGCTTCCCACACCTCGCTCGAAAGGCAGGTCCGCGCGGTTCGGGCATTGTTGCGCACCGCGCGCATCATCTCGCGCACATTGGCAGGATTGGCTGGACTGCGCAGGACAAAATTCCAGACACTTGCCCCTTCATAGTCGTCATGCTCGGCCTCAAACGCATCTTTGAGCCCAAGCGTGGAGATAACCGAACGCCATTCATCACGCGCGGTTTCGACATCGCGGGTCAGCGCCATGCGCAGCCCTGCCTCAAGCAGGCGCGCGGTGTTCTCTGCCCGCTCAAGATAGCGGAACATCCAGAACAGGCCGTTGGCGGTGCGGCCTAGCATGAGCGTGCTCCTGTGATGCGAGAGCCAGCCATCAGCCCTGAAGCACCCATGTATCTTTGGTCCCGCCGCCTTGCGAGCTGTTCACAACCAGCGACCCTTCTTTAAGCGCCACCCGCGTCAGTCCGCCCGGCGTGATGTCGATGCCATCGGGCGACACAAGCACGTAGGGGCGAAGGTCCACGTGTCGGGGCACAAGGCCTTTGTTCGTGTAAATCGGACAGGTTGAAAGCGAGAGCGTTGGCTGAGCGATGTAGTTTTCAGGACTTGCCTCAAGTTTCGCTCGAAACTCTTTAACCTGCTTCTTGGTCGCGGTTGGTCCGATCAACATACCATAGCCACCAGAGCCGTGGACTTCCTTCACCACCAACTCTTCCAGATTGTCGAGCACATAAGCTAAGCTGTCCGGGTCAGCGCAGCGCCATGTCTCGACATTGGGCAGAAGCGGCTTTTCCCCGGTATAAAATTCGACGATCTCAGGCATGAAGGAATAGATCGCCTTATCGTCCGATACGCCTGTGCCCGGCGCATTGGCGATGGTTACACCGCCCGAACGATACACATCCATGATGCCCGGCACGCCCAATACGCTGTCAGGATGGAAGGTCAGCGGATCGAGATATTCATCATCCACGCGGCGATAGATCACATCAACCGGCTCAAACCCGCGTGTCGTGCGCATCTGCACCCGGCCATCAATTACGCGCAGATCTGAACCCTCCACCAATTCAGCGCCCATCTGATCGGCAAGAAAGGCGTGCTCGAAATAAGCGGAATTGTAGATACCCGGTGTCAGCACTGCGACGTTGGGTTTGCGCCCGCCGCTTGCATCAAACTTGGGCGGTGCACAGGCCGCCAATGAGCGCGCGAGGCGGCGCGGATAATTGGAAACGGGTTCAACCTTGATCTTGCTAAACAGGTCCGGAAACATCTCCATCATGGTTTCGCGGTTTTCGAGCATATAGGATACACCAGAAGGCGTTCTCGCATTGTCTTCGAGCACAAACCATTGGTCAGGTCCGGTGCGCACCAGATCGATCCCGACGATATGGGTGTAAACCCCGCCCGGTGGTGCCATGCCGACCATATGCGGGAGCCATGCATCGTTTTCGCGAAGCAGCCTTTCAGGCAAGCGGCCTGAACGGATTATCTCTTGGCGGTGATAAAGGTCGTAAAGGAAAGCGTTGAGCGCCCTTACCCGCTGCTCAATCCCGCGCGTCAGGCGGCGCCATTCGTCCGCCGTGATAATGCGCGGCACCATGTCAAACGGGATCAGACGCTCTTCTGCCTCATCCTCGCCATAAACATTGAAGGTGATACCCGTGCGGCGAAAACTTTCATCCGCCTCGCGGTTCTTGCGTTTGAGAAAGCCGGGCTCTTGTCCAGCGTACCATTCACCATAAGCAGCGTAAGCAGGCCGTGTCGATCCGGCCTCATGCCTCATTTCATCGAAATGGCCCGGCGTGTCGGACACGCTTTGTGTCATGCTTCCCCTTGCGCTTTGCTGCACTTGCGAAGACGTGAGAATACATATCGCGCAGCAAAAGGGAAGCTAGACCTTGGAATTTATGGAAAAAGCGGCGAAACCCGCGCGATTGCCCGCGCTCAAACGGAAGCCGCGCGCTCTAATTCTGCGAGCACAGCCTGAATGGATTGAGGGGCATAGGCAAAGCCGCAATGCGTAACTTTGACAGCGATTGCCCGGTCCCGCTCCCCCGGCAGACCAGAGGCTGCGTGCGGGGCAATCATCCCATCGTCAGGGCTCCACATGGCCACAGTTTCAACTGGCGGCTTGGCGCTAAGATCAACGTCAATCGGAGGCTCATCAACCCGATGGCCGGTGACCGCCTGATAAATGCGCCAGACATTGTTTGCCCGCGGGCTACCTGAAAAGGGCGAACCCATGGTAATGACCTTCGACACCAGGCCCGGATACCGCTTCGCCAGTTCGCGCGCATACAATCCGCCAAGGCTCCACCCCAGCAAGACGACAGGTTCCTGATAACGGTCACACACCGCGATAAGCCGTGCTTCGAGCGTTTGCAGCGTTTCTTCCGCAACGCCCCAATTGCGGCCCAGCCCCCACTTCTTGGTCTTATGTCCAGCCGCCTCAAGGTTGCGCGCCAAGAAACGCATTTGCGCAGGGCTGGCGCCAAAACCGGGCAAGAGAATGATCTTTTGCGGCCTTGTCGCGGTCTGCACGTCAAATTTACGCACTGACCTTAAAATCGGTTTGAACAGCACCTCAAGCTCAGCCACCATGCGGCGAAAGGGCGGTTTGCCCACCTCTTCATCGGGGTAATGTCCCCGCGCAAGCGCGATGCGATTGGCAAGCTCGCTTTCGCCAAAACGTGCCTTGGAGGCGGCAAAAAAGGTTTCAAGAGATGTCATTAAAGCTTCATGTCGCCATCAGGTTGAATGCGAAGTGAAGCAAAACTGTAACATTGAAAGGCGCATCGACCAATACACAAACGCTAAGGGATTTTGCGCGTTGAGAGAGGCGAAAGCTTACATCGCTGGCGCTCGGTCGAGTTCGGCAAGGACTGCCATGATCGCTTTGGGATCATAGGTGAAGCCGGCATGGGTGCACCGCAGCGCTATAGCGCGGTCGCGTTCGCCCGGTTTGCCAGCCGCGCTGCGCGGGCCGATGGCGCCATCATTGGGGCTCCAGAAAGCGATGGTTTCAACCGCCGGCTTTTCCGAGGCGTCGGTATCGATCCCCGGCTCATCAACGCTCTCACCCGTGATGACCGAATAGAGCCGCCAGATATTGTTGCTGCGCCGGGAACCGGAAAAAGGCGAGCCCAGTGTAATGACTTTTGAAATGCAGTCAGGGTGCAGCTTGGCAAGCTCACGCGCGTAAAGCCCACCAAGGCTCCACCCGACGAGCGCGACCTGGCCGCCGCTTTTTTTACACACATCAAGCAGCCTTGCCTCAAGGCCCTGCAACGTTTCTTCCGCAACGCCCCAATTGCGCCCCTGCCCCCAATCCTTGGCCGTGTGCCCCGCCTCTTCAAGCAATTGCGCCATATAGCGCATTCGCGAGGGGCCATGGCCAAAGCCGGGGAAAAGGATCACGGTCTGAGGGCGTTCAGCTTTGGGCAAATCGAACTTGCGCAACCACCGGCGCGCAGGTTCGATCAAAAGGTCCGCCTCGCCCATGAACTTCAAGAAGCTGGGCTTGCCCATCTCCTCTTGCGTGTAGTCGCCAGAGGCCAATTGGATACGGCGCGCAAGCTCAGTCTGCGTGAGAGCCGCCTTGGATGAAGCCAGAAAATGTTCGATCTTCGACATGGCCGCTCAAACTTACAGGCGAGGCGTGAATAGGGTGTGAAGCCTATTCAGGGCAGTCACCCACACGTTTGCCCGCCGCTTTTGCATTGATTTTCATCGGGCCCATTTCCGATCCGTCCATGGAAATCTTCATCTCCATCGAATAGCTCGTCTCATCGTAAGACCCGGTGTTGGTGATGGTTGCTGTGCCCGACTGAGGATCTTTGCACACCATCGCCATGTCAATCGAGCCACCGCCAAATTCGAACTTGGAATATTCGCAGTCCGCCGCATCGCTGCCGGAGAACATTTCTGCAGCCGGCTCTTTGGCTTCGTCCTCGCTGATACATCTGTCGGTTGTCGTCTTTTGCCCGCGCATCGCATCAAGCATAGGCCCGACCATGCCGCGCGCTTCTGGTGGCAATTGGCTGTCATCAAATTCGATATCGACAAATTCGACCGTATTTTCCCATTGGCCCGGAGAGAGCGTCAGGTCAGAATTGGCGAGCACGCTTTCCACCTCGTCCTGCGTGATGGTGCCATCACCATCGGCATCGGCTTCCGGTTCGGTGCTGCACGCGGCAAGTGCGATTGCTGATGCAAGCGCGCCTGCGCCCACGAATTTGATGATCGACATTTCGAGTAATTCCTTCCCTCATTGCGTTGAAGAGGGGAATAGAGTGCGCAAGCGCGCTTCACAACAGCCATATTGGGCACCATATCTGTGCCTATGAGTGAGTTAGTCATCAGACGCGGGCTGGAAGAGCCTGAAACAGGCGAAGATTTCACCCCGCACCGCCCGGCGCGGCCTGAAAAGTCGATGCCGGGCAAGCCGTTCAAGCTTGTCTCCGATTACCAGCCCGCTGGCGACCAACCCACCGCTATCGCTGAACTCGTGGCGGGCGCGCGTGAGGGTGAGCAGACACAGACGCTTTTGGGTGTGACGGGTTCAGGCAAGACCTTCACCATGGCCAAAGTAATCGAGGAATTGCAGCGCCCTGCCCTGATCCTTGCGCCAAACAAGATCCTTGCCGCGCAATTGTATGGAGAGATGAAAAGCTTCTTTCCCGAGAATGCGGTCGAGTATTTCGTCAGCTATTATGACTATTACCAACCCGAAGCCTACGTCCCGCGCTCGGACACCTATATCGAAAAAGAGTCGAGCGTAAACGAGGCCATCGACCGGATGCGCCACTCGGCAACGCGCGCACTGCTTGAGCGCGATGATGTGGTGATCGTTGCCTCTGTTTCGTGCCTTTATGGTATCGGCTCGGTTGAGACATATTCGGCGATGATCTTCGACATCAAGAAAGACGAGAGCGTCGACCAGCGCGAGCTTATCCGAAAGCTCGTCGCGCTTCAGTACAAGCGCAATGATGCTGCTTTCACACGCGGGTGCTTCCGCGTTCGCGGCGACAATCTTGAGCTCTTCCCAAGCCACTATGAAGACATGGCATGGCGCATCAGCTTTTTTGGCGATGAGATTGAAGAGATTGCCGAATTTGATCCGCTAACGGGCAAAACCGGCGCAAAGCTGGACAAGGTTCGGGTCTATGCAAACTCGCACTATGTGACGCCGGGTCCGACCATGAAACAGGCGAGCGAGGCGATCAAATTCGAGCTTGCCGAGCGTTTGAAGGAGCTTGAGGCCGAGGGTAAATTGCTCGAACATCAACGCCTTGAACAACGCACCCATTTCGACCTGGAAATGATTGCCGCAACCGGCTCGTGCAACGGGATTGAGAATTATTCGAGGTTCCTGACCGGACGCCTTCCGGGGGAGCCGCCGCCAACGCTGTTCGAATATCTACCCGAAAATGCCCTCCTCTTCGTCGATGAAAGCCACCAAACCGTGCCGCAGATCGGCGCGATGGCGCGCGGGGACCACCGCCGGAAAATAACGCTCGCCGAATATGGTTTCCGCCTGCCAAGCTGCATCGACAACCGCCCGCTTCGTTTCAACGAATGGGACGCGATGCGCCCGCAAACTTTCTGTGTCTCGGCCACTCCGGGTCCGTGGGAGATGGAGCAAACGGGCGGCGTGTTCGCAGAACAGGTCATCCGCCCCACTGGCCTGATCGATCCGCCGGTCGAAATTCGCCCGGTCGAAGATCAGGTGCAGGACTGCATCCAGGAATGCCTTGCGACCGCCAAACAGGGCTATCGCACTCTCGTCACTACACTCACCAAGCGCATGGCCGAAGACCTCACCGAGTTCATGCACGAGGCGGGCGTGAAGGTCCGCTATATGCACTCCGACGTTGAGACGCTGGAGCGCATCGAGCTTATCCGCGATCTTCGGATGGGGGTTTACGACGTCCTCATCGGCATCAACCTGCTGCGCGAAGGCCTCGACATTCCCGAATGCGGCCTCGTGTGCATTCTGGACGCCGACAAAGAGGGCTTCCTGCGTTCTGAAACCAGCCTTGTCCAAACCATCGGGCGCGCCGCGCGTAACGTTGATGGCCGCGTGATCCTTTATGCCGACCGCATCACGGGTAGCATGGAGCGCGCGATGGCCGAAACCGACCGCCGCCGCGAAAAGCAAAAGGCCTATAACGAAGAACACGGCATCACCCCGCAAACGATCAAACGCGACATCGCCGACATCGTGGCGCACACCGCGTCTCAGGATGGGGTCACGGTCGAGACGGGCGATGATGAGGTCAACAATCTCGTCGGCCATAATTTGCGAAGTTATATCGAAGACCTCGAAAAACGGATGCGCGATGCGGCGGCCAACCTTGAATTTGAGGAAGCGGGACGCCTGCGCGACGAAATCCGGCGGCTCGAAAACGACGAGCTGGGCCTCCCCGACGACCAGAAGAAAGCGCCGCGCGTGGGCCGCAGCAACGAAGGCAAACCGGGCACGCGTAAAACCCGCTATGGCAAAACGCGATACAAGCGGATGGGTGGTAAACCTTGAGAAAAATCATCTTCGTAACCGCGTTAGCCGCTACCGCTTGCAAACCGCCTCCTACTGATGCGGATATGCTGCGCGAGGTGCCAGAGGCTAAAGATTTTGCCTCCGCCCCGCTGCCCTCTCCGGATGTGACGGGCGCATTATGGGCAGTTAGTCAGACAACGGAAAACCGGCTGATCTACGGCGTTCCTGGTGAAGCTTCGCTGATCGCGCTTGAGTGCACGGGCTCCTCAATCCAGATCACCCGCAATTCGCCTGCTGATGAGGGCGCGGGTGCGATGCTGGCATTGGTCGGGAATGGCCATATCGGGCGGCTTCCCGTCGATGCGACACGGATGGGCGGCAGATATTTCTGGGTCGGCGAAGTGCCGGCGATGAGTGATGTGTGGGAGCCGCTCGCAGGCCCGCGCGAGCTGATTGCAACGGTTCCAGGCGCTGGCACGGTGGAGCTTCACCCCAGCCCTCTTCCCGGCGCGCTCATTGAGGCTTGCCGCGCGGGCGAGCCTTTTGATCCTGCTTCGCTTGGCGAACCTGAAGAACCTGAAGACGAGCCCTCAACGGCTCCTTGAAGCCCGCTCGGTCAGCATTTCAGGGGTCAGAACCTGCGGCAATTGCTCCGCCTCTGCGCCCGGTTCGTACCACAGGTAGAGCGGCACTCCCGCCGCGCCTTGCTCGGTCAGAAATTGCGTAATCTCTTCATCACGCACGGTCCAATCACCGACAATTGCGACGACGCCCGCCTCATCGAAGGCCTCTGCGGTCGCCTCGCGCTCAATCGCGACGCTTTCGTTGACCTTGCAGGTGACGCACCAATCGGCGGTGAACCATACGAAGACGGGCTGGCCGGTGCTGCGCGCCTCGGCGAGAGTTTCTCGGCTGAAGGCTTGGGGTTCGAGCAAAGATGCGGAGAGGTCGCGGGCCTCAGGCGCATAGCTTGAGGGAAGCGCGAAGGCTCCGAAAATCAGGAAGGGCGCCGCGACAAGACCAAAGGCTGGCCACGCCATCTTGCCCGCCTGTTGCAGCCGTCCGACCACGAACAGCGCCAGCACGATGCCGAAGAGCATCACCAGCGCGAACAGGCCAAAGCCGCGTCCGCCAAGCTGAACCGTGAGCCAAAGCAAAGCCATTGCGGTCAAACCCATCGGGATTGCCATGGCGCGGCGGAAGGTGTCCATCCATGCGCCGGGTTTGGGCAGGCGCTCGCGGATCGCGGGGACGAAACCGATAGCAAGAAACGGCAGTGCAAGCCCCAACCCCAACATCGCAAACAACAATAGCGCCAGCGGCGTTGGCAAGAGAAGCGCGGCTCCCAATGCAGCTGCCATAAAAGGTCCGGTGCACGGCGTTGCTGCGATAGCGGCAAGGAGCCCCGAGGCAAAGGCGCTGCGGCCCTGCCCGCTGCCGGTGTCGACGCTGGGCAGCTCGAAAATGCCTGCAAAATTCATGGTGATGACCGTGGCCAGCACGAGAAGCAACACCACCACCGATGGGCTCTGCAATTGAAACGCCCAGCCCACTTGCTCTCCCGCCGCGCGCAATGCGAGCATAATGCCGCCAAGCGCAACGCAAGCCAAAACCACGCCAGCGGTATATGCCAACCCTTCCGCCTTGGCCTCTTTTTCGCTCCCACCAGCGCGAGCCAGCGAAAGCGCTTTGAGGCTCAGGATCGGGAAGACACAGGGCATTATGTTGAGGATGAGCCCGCCCACGAGCGCGCCCAAGATTAGCGTCCACAAAGGGGGCGTTACCCCATCGGAGCTGTTCATGGTGATGATCCGTTCACCGCTAACGGCGACCTCTCCTGCCTCCGCGACAAAGCGCACGCCTGTCTCATCGCCAAAGGAGAGAATGCCTTCAACCCGCTCCACTTCGCGCGAGCCAAACTCATTCAACGCAATTTCGACCACCAGTCTATCGCCATCGCGCCAAAAGCTTTGAAACGGTGCGTAATCGACCAGCTGTGTGTTAGCGATGAAGACGTAAGGATCGGACAGTTCCACACTTTCGGGAAGCGGAATACCAAGGCGCAAAACCTCGCCATCAATCGAAAAACGCGCAGCCGCATCCAGTAGAGGGGCGACTTGCGCGCGCCATTTGGCAAAATCGCCGCCAGATGCCCCCGCTTGCCCCGCGCTCAAAACCGCGCCTTGGGGCACGCAAATCTCGTCGGTGCAGGCGAGATATTCAACAAGGCCGGTCACGCTCGGTACGCCCTCAATCACCGCGTCTGCGGGCACTTCCACTGGCACGAGGACTGTATATTCGCCCTCGTAAATATGGTTCATCAGGTCAGCGATGAGCAGTCGCTTGGGAACAGAATAGAGCGGCTCACCCGCCTCCCAGCCTTGCGGAAGATCAAGGGTCAGCTGCATCCCCAGCCCCGCATCACCGGGGTTTTCCCAATAGCCATGCCATTCCGGCGCGCTTGGGGTGAAGCGCAGCGCCAGCATCCATGTCTTACCCGCTTTGGGTACGCCATCGGCGAAAAGATCGACTGAAATCCGATCATCGCCAGCCCGTTCGATCCGGGTGAGCGCACGCTCACGTTCGGCCTGCGCATCTTGCGCGAAAGCCGCCACGGGAAACGCGAGCAACGCCGCAATCGCGAGCATCAACACGCGAACCCATGCATGGCGCACAAGATGAGATGCAGCGAATGTCACGGAGTTTGGCTTGCCTCTGCGGTTTTGGTGTACCAAGTGAGTGCTCTAGCGAGCTAAATAGTCTTCGCAAAGAGCAGTTAAAGAGTTACACGAGCGACCATGAGCACATCAGCCGAAACCGAAACCCGCGATCTCCTCATTCTGGGCGGGGGCCTTGTCGGGATGGCTCTTGCGCTTGCGGCGGCAAAGCAGGGTATTTCCAGCCATGTGATTGACCGCGCGGATCCGGCTGAGCTTACCAAGGAAGGCTTTGACGACCGCGCGACCGCGATTTCAACCGCAAGCTGGCACTTGTTCGAAAACATCGGAATTGCCGATTATCTGGAACCCTTCGCCTGTGACATTGCAAGCATTGCGGTGACCGATCAGAATAAACCGGGTCGCCTCGATTTCACGCCTGAACCGCATAAGGGCACATTGGGACGCATGTTCCCCAATCGCCGGTTGCGCTTGGCGCTGTTCGAGGCTGCGGCTGAGGAACCGCTAATCCATTGGGTGGCCAAGGCCGAAATAGCGGAGCGGGAACGCAGCGAATTTGGCGTTGCCGCCGTGCTTGAAGATGGGCGTAAACTCAAAGGCCGCTTGATGATCGCTGCTGAAGGGCGTCAGTCGCCCACGCGTGACGGCGCAGGGATCACTATCGCCAAATGGGATTATAAACACCGCGCGATTATCGCCGGGCTCACCCATTCAAAGCCGCATAACAATGTCGCGTGGGAAATCTTCTACCCCGCTGGGCCATTTGCCCTTCTGCCGATGAACGATGACGCCGATGGCACTCACCGATCCAGCCTCGTGTGGACAGTGTCGGAGGAAGACGGCAGGGGCGTCACCAAGCTTGGCGACAGAGCCTTCATGGCCGAGGTGCAAAAACGCATGGGCGATTGCCTTGGCGAAGTGACCAGCGTTGGCGCGCGGTCAAGCTATCCGCTGGGCTTCCACCACACGGCAAAGATTACCGCAGAGCGCCTCGCTCTGATTGGCGATGCAGCGCACGGTATTCACCCGATTGCGGGGCAAGGCTTGAACCTCGGCCTTCGCGATGTGGGTGCGCTTGTGCAAGTCCTGGTCGAAGGCGCGCGCATCGGGCTTGATCCGGGCGATGCGGAAGTCCTCAAACGCTATGAGAACTGGCGCGGGCTCGACAGTTTTATGGTGGCGCTGGCAACCGATGGCCTCACCCGACTGTTTGGGGTTCCCACAGGGGCGGCAAGTGCGGTGCGGCGCCTTGGCATGGCAGCGGTTCAGCGCACGCCCATGCTCAAGACATTTTTCATGGATGAAGCGCGCGGCGTCTCAGGTGATCTGCCGGAATTGCTAAAGGCTTGAAAGCCTATTCCTCGCGGTCAATCGGGCTTGGTTGATTGACCACATTGCCCGCCCCATCACGCAGCCCGCTCTGGTCGAGCACGGCAGCGGTTTCGATCACTTCAAGCGCTTCCATCGCGGCCTTGTACCGTTCCGCATCGGCGATCCACGCCTCAGCCTGCGCTGCGCCGGGCATTCCTTTGATCTCATCAATCGCGTTTTGATAACGGCCCTGTTCCAAGGCAATGCGCGCGCGTTCAAGCCTGAGTTCAGGTTGCGGCGAAGGAGTGCTTTCGCGCCGCACGACAAAAAGCTCGCCCAGCTCACGCTGGATCCGCTCCCAGCTGATCCCCTCGTCCTGCTTGACCAATTGCGGAGCCAATCCGTCAAGCCGCGCAGTGAGATTGTCAATGCGCAGGGGATCGCGGCTAAAGGCAATGATTGTGCTCACCGCATTGGGCCATTGGTCAGAAAACCTGAGGCGCAATTGGTCGGCGAGATAGCCAAGTTCCGCCCCGCGTTCGACCGCGCGCCTTGTGGCAAAGGCAATCAGCAAGCCTTCCGCTCGCGCCGCATTTCCTGCAGCCGCCTGCGCTTGAAGGTCAAGACGCGCCAAACGCTGTTCAGCGGCAGCAAGTCGCTGGTCTATGCCGCCTTGCTGATCGACAACACCGCGCACAACCTCGGCTGCGCCTTCGGTGTCGCCTTCTTCCAATGCGGCAACAGCTTGCGCCAGTGGCGTAGGTGATGCTGAGGCAGCGGGGCTTTCCGGTAACTCACCGTCAACCGGCTGTGCAACGGGCAATTCAGGCGCAACAGGTGCGGCGACAGCGGCCGGTTCATCCGGTTGCAGATTATACCACACAATATAACCAACAAGCGCCCCGCCAAATCCGAAAGAGGCCATAGCGGCGAACAAAAACCGCCCCGTCGAGGCTGGCTTTCTGCGGCTGCCAAATTTTGAGTCCATACCAAGATTACCTTGCCTGCCCGTTCTTACGATTTCTCCGATCCTTATGGAGAAAATGCGGGTTCGTTACATCTATATGCACACCGAACGCGCCAATTCCAACATTGCGAGGTCATTTGGGGTAGGAGAGACGTGGATATTCGCCCATCCTTGCCCGGCAGCTTGAGCCACTCTCGGGCCGATCACGACCAGTTGGATGCGATCACGGTGAAGCGCCAAACGACGAGCTTCGGCATCAAACTGGCGCGCAGCGGCGGCAGAATGGAGAAGCACGGTGAGCCCCAATTCCTGGAGCGCGCGCAAGGGTTCAGGAAGTTCCAGCGGTACAGCTTCATAAGTGATGGCAGTTTGAATGGTGATCCCATCAGGAGCCTCAAGCGGCACGTGTTCGGCCCCCGCGAGCCGCAAAAGACGCGTGTCAGCGGGCACATTATTCAAGACATTCTGCAAGCCGCCTGCGCCGCTGTCTGCCACTTCGAAGCCAGCTTCGCGTGCAGCGCTCGCTGTGGTGGTTCCGACGGCATAGACAGGCTTATCAGTGAGCTTCGCCAGAGCCTCGCCTGCGTGACGAAAGACATTGGCGCTGCCGATCAGGAGAGCGTCCAATTGAGCCGGATCAGGGCAGTGCCAAGGGACAGGGCGAATTTCAAACAAGGGATAGCCGACCGCGTTCAGCCCCATGTCTTCAGCCGCCCCAAGCGTCGCACCAAGGCCCGGCTCCGGGCGAACCACAAGGATCATTGAGCCCACCAGCAAGCGCCCTAGGACGCGCCGCCAAAATGCTCAGCGATGCCGGGGGTTGCGCGGCTGAGGAGGTCTTTGGCAAGCGCTCTGACGGGTACAAGGTCCAATGGATCGAACATCGCCTCCCCTTCAATGCGCTCGCTGCCATCGGGGCTAAACAAGGCTGCGCGCATCGTCAGCCCCTCGCTGCCCGGTCGGCACAGTACCGCGACCGGCGAATGACACGTGCCGCCAAGCTCAGCCAATAGCGCGCGCTCTGCCTCAAGCTCTGCGCGCGTTCCATGGTCATCAATCGCCGCGAGCGCCGCTTTGGTGCTTGCATCATCCGCGCGGCATTCAAGCGTAATCGCGCCCTGCGCCGCAGCGGGTATCCATTCGTCAACTTCCAAAGGCGCGCCCACCTCGCTTTGGCCCAATCGTTCCAGCCCGGCAGCGGCCAGAAACGTCACATCCGCCTCGCCCGCTTCAAGCTTTCCAAGCCGGGTTGCGACATTTCCTCTGAAAGTCACAACGCTGCAATCGGGGCGAAGGTTCAAAAGCTGCGACGCGCGGCGCGGAGCCGAGGTACCGACAACTGCGCCTTTTGGAATATCAGCAATGCTCGCTGCGCCCACCAGACAATCGCGGCGATCAGCGCGCGGCAATACCGCGCCAAATTCAAACACATCGGGCCGGATCGTCTCCACGTCCTTTGCCGAATGGACCGACACATCAATACGCCCCTCGGCAAGCCACACATCCAATTCCTTGGTCCACAGCGCCTTGCCGCCAATCTCTGCCAGTGGCCGGTCGAGAACCTTGTCCCCGCTTGCCAGAACAGGCACCAATTCAACTTGCGTCTCAGCCCATCCATGCGCTGCGCACAGGCGTTCGCGCGTCTCATAAGCTTGCGCCATGGCAAGCGGTGAATTGCGTGTGCCAAGGCGCAGCTTCACCGCGCCTTCATCTTGAATACTCACCAATCATATCTCCCGTCATGCTTGCTCTAGCGGGCACACACACTAGATGGAAGCGCCATGAGCTCACGCCCGCATATAGTATTGGGGATCGAATCCTCCTGCGATGAAACCGCAGTGGCGCTGGTTACGTCTGATCGCCGTATTCTGGCAGAACGGATTGCGAGCCAGGAAGAAGAGCACGCGCCTTATGGCGGGGTCGTGCCCGAAATAGCCGCGCGCGCTCATGCCGAGCGGCTTGCCCCCATGCTCGAAGCGGTATTGAATGACGCCGGGATAAAATTGGCCGATGTGGACGCGATTGCTGCAACCGCCGGGCCCGGGCTGATCGGCGGGGTGATGGTGGGTCTTGTCAGCGGCAAGGCTCTGGCGATGGCATCGGGGAAACCGCTGATTGCGGTCAACCACCTTGAGGGCCATGCGCTGTCGCCGCGTCTCGCGGATGAAAGCCTTGGGCTTCCCTATCTCCTGCTGCTGGTTTCAGGCGGGCATTGCCAAATTCTGAGCGTCGAGGGCGTTGGCACATACCGCCGCCTTGCCACCACGATTGACGATGCTTTGGGCGAAGCGTTTGACAAGAGTGCAAAGATACTGGGCCTTGGCTATCCCGGCGGGCCCAAGGTCGAGGCGCTGGCATTGGAAGGCAATGCCAAGGCGGTGCCCCTACCCCGGCCTTTGAAGGGCTCAAAGGAACCGCACTTCTCCTTTGCCGGGCTTAAAAGCGCCGTGCTTCGTGCGCATGAAAGCGGCGAACACGCACCCGCCGACATCGCCGCCAGCTTCCAACAGGCCGCGATCGACTGCCTTATCGATCGCCTTCAAAAAGCGCTCTCCACCGCAGGCCCTCACCCCGCCCTTGTGGTCGCAGGGGGCGTTGCTGCGAACAAGGCCGTGCGCGGCGCATTGGAAGAGCTTGCCAGCCGCCACGCCATGCAATTTGTCGCACCGCCGATGAAACTATGCACCGATAATGCAGCGATGATTGCCTGGGCGGGTTGCGAGCGCCTTAGTGCCGAGCCTAGTTTTGCAGGCGATCCGCTGGACTTGAAAGCAAGGCCGCGCTGGCCGCTTGATCCAGAAGCAGAGCCGGTGCGCGGGGCAGGAGTGAAGGCATGACAACACAGCCAGCCATTGGCGTTATCGGCGCAGGAGCATGGGGCACGGCGCTTGCGCAAATGCTGAGCAGTGATGGGCGCAAGGTGTTGCTGTGGGCGTATGAAGCCGAGGTCGTCGATGCGATCAATAATCAACATGGCAACCCGCAATATCTGCCCAGCGCCAAGCTCTCACCCAGCATCCGCGCAACTGGTGATCTATCTGACTTTGATGATATTGACATCGTGCTCGCCGTAACGCCAGCGCAAGTGCTTGGCCGCGTGCTCGAAGGGCTCACCATGCCGCCCCAAGACTTGGTGCTTTGCTCCAAAGGAATTGAGGCGGGCACCGGCCGTTTAATGAATGATGTCGCACGCGCAGCGTCACCGGGAAGCCAGATTGCGGTGCTGTCCGGTCCCACATTTGCGCATGAGGTCGCAAGCGGCCTTCCCACCGCTGTCACACTGGCTTGCGAAGGGGGCCGCGCACAATGGGAACGGCTTTCGCCTGCCATCGCGCGCCCTGCTTTTCGCCCCTATTATTCCGACGATGTAACAGGCGCAGAGATTGGCGGCTCGATCAAGAACGTGCTCGCCATCGCTTGCGGGGTGGTCGATGGGCTTGGCCTTGGCCAGAACGCACGCGCCTCGCTGATCGCGCGCGGCTATGCTGAAATGCTGCGTTTTGGCGAGGCGTTGGGCGCGCAAGGAGAGACGCTTGCTGGCCTGTGCGGGCTTGGCGATTTGGTGCTCACCTGCTCTTCCACCTCAAGCCGCAATTTTTCGCTGGGCAAGGCGCTTGGCGAAGGAAAAAGCGCTGCTGAATTGATGGCCGACCGCACCACGGTGGCCGAAGGCGCGCATACAGCGCCCGTTCTCGCCTCACTTGCGAGCGAGCGAGAGATTGCCATGCCGATCGTAACAGCCGTGAACGCCATCCTCGACGGCGAAGCGCCGCGCGATATCGTGGCTCAGCTTCTCGCGCGGCCCCTCACCGCTGAAACCATCGGCGACCAGGCGGACCTGGACTAGGCAGACAGGGATTGAGCACGCTACCGCCTTCGAGCGCATCGGCACCTGCCGCGCCCCCTCCGCCGCCTGATAAGGGCGGGGATGATATGGCGACGCTTGCCAAAGGCGGGCGCACCAATACGCTTGGCTTTATCCTGCGCTTGCTTGGCGGGCTGCCGTTTCTGTTCGTGGGGTTTCGCCTTTACGGCGTGGATGAGATGGGCAAATTCGCCGCCGCTTTTGTGGTGGTCGAAATTTTCGCGCTGATTTGCGCGCTGGGTGAGAAACGCGGGCTTGCACAGCGCCTCACCGAAGGCATTCAGGACGAGGAGGACACGCCAGCAAACCTTGTGTTTGACGCTATGCTCGTCTCGCTGGTGTTTTCAGGGCTCGCCTGCCTTCTCCTGATCGCTTTTCCGGTCATTATATTCCCCAGTGGGGTGAGCAGCCCCTTCGATATGTGGATGATCGCGGCCATCCCTGCCTTTGCGCTCACCGAAATTCTTCTGGCTGCTCAAGCCTATAAATACGACATCGCAACCACGGTAAGAGCTCGCGCGCTGGTCGAGCCATGGGTGAAATCCATTCTCGTCGCCGCGCTTTTCTTCGTGCCAGCGCTTTCAAGCGGCGGGATTGCGCTTGCCTTTATCGGCGCGATTTACGCTGCATTCTTCACCGCGCTGTGGTCTTTCTTAAGGACGTACGGCCTGCCCAAATCATGGCGTCCGCGACCGCGTTATCTGGCCAAGATGACATCGCGCGCCTTCCCGCTGATCGGGGCCGATGTGATTGAGCGCGGCACGCGGCTCCTCGATGTGTTCCTGCTTGGCCAGTTCACATCCTCTGGCACAGTCGGCATCTACTGGTTTGCCAAGGAAGTCGTGAGCCTGCCGCAAAAGCTCAAAACCAGTTTCGAGCCGATCCTTGCGCCTGTCATCACCAAGAACCTGAAGACCGGCAATATGGAAGCGATTGCTGCACAAGTGCGCCAGGTTGGCTTTTGGATTATCGCCTTGCAATTTGGCATCGCATTGACGCTGGCGATCCCGGGTGAAGGGGTGATGGGGCTTGGCGGGCCAGCGATTGTCGGTGGCACGGGCGCGCTGGCGATATTGCTCGCCGCCGAAGTGATCGCTTCTATGGCGGTCGTCTCGGAAAGCGTGCTGGTTTATATTGCACGCAAAAGGAACCTTGCGATTTCCGTGGTCGTGATCACCTTGCAAGGCGCGCTAACGGTGGGGTTCATCCTCTTGGCGCAGCACCTCGGCTATCCCGAAGGATTTCAGGCAGCGGGCGCAGCAGCCGCCCTGTTTGTTTCGCTTGGCGCGGCAAGTTTCATCAAGGCAGCTGTTCTCAAAACGCTTTTGAAAGCACCGGTTTCGAACCTTCGCTGGGCGCTTGTCTGGGCGGCGGCTCCTGCGGTGATCGTGGGTTTCCTCTTCACCCGCTACACGCCTGAATGGGTCGAGCTTTTGATCGGTGGCCCGGCTATCATGGCGACTTATATGTGGGTCATATGGAAGCGCGGTTTCGACGAAGCGGACAAGGTGCTTTTTCGCAAGAAAGTGGTGCCTGATGAAGCACCTGAAAGCCTCGTGCCTTAAGGTGTAACGATCCGCTCGTCGGCACAGATTTCACTCCCCAAACACAATGTTCAGTCAACATTCACGGCCAATCGATGAACTTCACCACGGGTTATCCAAGGGGAGTTTTTATGCGTTTGGCGAAGTTGAGTGGACTGGCTGCTCTTAGCCTTCTGGTGGTTGGATGCGCGCAGCAAAGCGGCGATCTGACAAGCTCTGGCAATTCTGCTGGTGACAGGGTGGCCGATGCGCCGCCTCCTCCGCCACCGCCCCCTCCCCCGCCTCCTCCGCCACCGCCACCTTCGCCGACGTCCAGTTCCGACACGGTCGTTGTCACCGGTTCGCGTATCCGATCTGGCAAGCAGGAAAGCGCCGTTCCGATTACAGTCGCACCGCAGGCCTCCCCCAGCTATGGGACATCTGACCTGATGCGGGTTGGCCCGGTGGTCGTGCCTGGCGATCCGGGCCGCGAGCGCTATGACGGCGAGGAAGTCTCTCCTGTCAAACTGACCAATGCAGAACCTGTCAGCACCTTTAGTGTGGATGTCGACACCGGCGCCTATGCCAACACGCGGCGCTTCCTTCGCCAAGGCAATTTGCCGCCGCGCGATGCAGTGCGCACAGAGGAATTGGTCAATTACTTCCGCTATGATTACGAGCGGCCCACGGACACATCCGTGCCCTTCACCACCAATATCGATGTTGCCAAGACACCGTGGAATGATGACACTTACCTCATGCGCGTCGGGCTTCGCGGCTATGACATTGCGCGCGAGGAACGCCCGGCAGCTAACCTTGTCTTCCTGATGGATGTGTCCGGCTCAATGGGCCGCCCGGACAAGCTTCCGCTCGTTAAAACCGCATTGTCTGGTCTTGCAGGAGAACTCGGCGAAAACGACCGCGTCTCTATCGTGGTCTATGCGGGCGCTGCCGGCCTCGTGCTTGAGCCTACCAATGACACCGCCAAAATCCGCCGCGCACTCGACACCCTCAATGCAGGCGGATCAACCGCAGGCGGGGCAGGGATCGAGCTTGCCTATAACATTGCCGAAGACAACTTCATCGAAGGCGGCGTAAACCGCGTGATCCTCGCGACCGATGGCGATTTCAATGTCGGCGTTTCCAACCGCGATGCTCTGGTCGAAATGGTCGAGAAAAACCGCGACCGAGGCATCACGCTCACGACACTCGGCTTTGGCACGGGCAATTATAACGAAGCCCTGATGGAACAGATCGCCAATCACGGGAACGGCAATTACGCCTACATCGACAGCGCTCTGGAAGCGAAGAAGGTGCTGGGCGATGAGATGAGTTCAACCCTTTTCACCATCGCCAAGGATGTGAAGATCCAGGTCGAGTTCAACCCTGCTGTCATCAGCCAGTACCGCCTCGTCGGCTATGAAAACCGCGCGCTTCGCGAAGAGGATTTCGACAATGACAAGGTTGATGCAGGCGATATTGGCGCTGGCCACCAAGTGACTGCAATCTATGAAGTCGTGCCTACGGGCGCTAAGGGCTGGATTGCACCGCGCCGTTATGAGGATCAGCCAGCGCGCGCTGCGAATGACCGCGTTGCCGAGGCTGCGAACGTCAAGCTGCGTTATAAGCTGCCCAAGGGCACGACCTCGCGCCTCATTGAAAAACAGGTGATGGCGAACGCCTTCACTACCGCACGCGCACCAATGGGCGATTTCGCCTTCGCCGCAGCGGTCGCCGCCTATGGGCAATTGCTTCGCGGCGATGAGTTGATGATGGACTTTTCCCATGATGATGTGGGCAAGCTTGCCGGGCGTCAGAACAATTTCTGGCGGCAGGAATTCCTAGAGCTCAACGCCCTTGCAGGCGCCGCAAATCCAAGCGCGCGCGGCGGGGGATAAGCTCGCTCTACAGCTAGGGGCTACCCCTTGCCCCGTTCATCCTGCTAAGGCGCTGGAAATTCAATTTTCCACGCCTTACAGGAATGAACATCCATGACGATGCCTGCGACTTTTCAAGAAGCTCTCCCCCTAATTCTGCTCGGCCTTGCGCTTTTGGTCGTGCTGTTTGTCATTGTGCGTTCTTCGCGCAAGACGAAGATCATCGACAAGGTGGAAGGCGATGTCCTTGACGAAGGTGCGAGCCCGGCGGCCCGCAATCAGGCGCTGATCGATGCGCCGCGTTCGGTTGAGAATACGCTTGGCGAAAGCTCCGCTGCCGCCAATGCCGATACGCTTGCCGCAGCGACCGCTTCCGCCGATGCGGAAGCCGGCCCGCCAATCGCGCCAACCAAAGCAGCACCAGATGAGCTCAAAGAAACCGCTTCATCCGCAGGCGAAGCAGATGACCTGAAACGCATCAAAGGCGTAGGGCCCAAGCTTGTGAGCCTGCTCAATGAACAAGGCATCACAACCTTTGCGCAGATCGCTGCGTGGAGCGATGAAGATGTGAAACGTATCGATGCGACTCTGGGCCGTTTCAGCGGGCGCATTGAACGCGATCAATGGGTTAAACAGGCAAAACTCCTTAGCGCAGGCGACGAGGATGGCTTCGCTAAAACGTTTGGAAACAATGGCTAACAAGGAATATCGGATTTGATTTAGGTCAAGCGCCGATATTCTGATATAGTCATCACCTACGGGGTCAGAATCGAACGGGGAGGCGCGCTATGGGCCAAAGGATTTTGATTGCCGAAGACGAGGCCATTTTGGCCTATGATCTTGCTGAAACCGTCGAAGCTGCTGGTTACCGCGTCGAAGGCCCTCACCCGGGCATTTCGGATGCAATGTACGCGTTTCAAAAGGAAAAGCCCGATCTTGCCATCCTCGATGTGGAACTGAGCGATGGCAATGTCTTTTCCTTTGCCCGCAAGCTAAAGGCTGAAGATGTGCCGGTGATCTTTCACACTGGCAGTCTCTCCCAACGGGAGATCACGGACCGTTTTCCTGATGCGATTGTTCGCATAAAGCCGTGCCCTCCTACCAGTATACTTGACGCTGTTGGCGAGGCGTTGGAAGCGCAATAACGCTGGGCACCGCCAGTAAGTTTCAATTGAAACCATTGCTTTGCTGTCCTACATAAGGGCCTGCGCCTTATGGGGACACGATGAGCTTTACCGACCGCCTTTTCCCCTGCATTCAAAGGCGTTTTGCAGGTCCAAGGGTATTCCGCCTCTGGACAGTGTCTCAAGTGTCTCAAACTGGCGCTGGAAGAGAGGGAAACGGGTGAAACTTCACGGCTATTTTCGCAGTTCGACAAGCTACCGATTGCGCATCGCATTGGAGCTTAAAGGCATCGAATATGAGAATGTGCCGGTCAATCTCCTCAAATCTGAGCAGAAGGACAAAAGCTTCACCTCGCAAAACCCGTTTGGCAGCGTGCCCTTGCTTCAAGCCGATGGCCGCGACCGTGCACAAAGCATGGCGCAGATTGAATGGCTTGATGAAGCCTATCCTGAGCGTCCCCTCCTCCCTGCTAATATAGAAGATCGCTTCACCGCGCGCGAGCTTGCCTATGCAATAGCGACAGAGCTTCACGCGCCTTTGAACCTGCCTGTCTTGAAGTATCTCAAGGACGAATACGGCAAGTCGCAAGACGAGATCGCGTCATGGTATCGCCATTGGCTCACCCGAACTCTTGTGCCCGTTGAGGCGCGGCTTGCACAGCTTGGCACAGGCGATTTCCTGTTCGATGCGCCCGGCTTTTTTGAAGTCGTCCTGCTCCCGCAGATCGCCAATGCACGGCGGTTCGACTTCGACTTTAGCGATAGCCCGCATATAACCCGCATCGAGGCCGCCTGCCTTGCTCTGCCAGAGTTTCAGCGCGCTCACCCTGACAATCAAATCGACAATCCTGAGAGGACCGCTCAATGAAGCTTGCAACCCTGAATGATGGCACACGCGACGGCAAATTGGTGGTGGTTTCCAAAGACCTCACCCGGTGCTGCGCGGCAGGCTATATCGCGCCGACCATGCAGGCCGCTCTCGACAATTGGGAACGGGTTGCACCTGAACTTCAATTGCTGGCCACCGATGTCGAACACGAGGCGGTGCCGTGTGAACGGTTTCACGAACGGCAAGCGCACTCGCCGCTTCCGCGCGCCTATCAATGGGCCGACGGCAGCGCCTATATCAATCACGTTGAATTGGTGAGGAAAGCCCGGAACGCGGAGGTGCCTGAAAGCTTTTATCACGACCCGTTGATGTATCAGGGCGGCTCGGACAGCTTCCTGCCGCCGCGCGCCGACATCCCACTGGGCGACACCGCATGGGGCTGCGATATGGAAGGCGAAGTGGCTGTGATCGTCGATGACGTTCCGATGGGCGTCTCGGTTGAGGATGCGGCCTCTCACATCAAGCTGATTATGTTGGTGAACGATGTGAGCCTTCGCGGCCTTATCCCGGGCGAGCTTGCCAAGGGCTTTGGCTTTTTCCAGTCGAAGCCATCGAGCGCGTTCAGCCCGGTTGCGGTGACGCCTGATGAGTTGGGCGATGCGTGGCGCGACAATCTCGTGCACTTGCCGTTGATGGTGGATTACCGGGGCGAACCGTTTGGGCGCGCTGAGGCGGGCGTGGATGCGACCTTCAACATGGCGCAGCTTGTGGCGCACGCGGCGAAGACGCGGCCCCTTTGTGCAGGCTCGATCATCGGCTCTGGAACCGTATCGAACAAGGGTAGCGATGGCGGTCCGGGCAAACCCGTTGCCGAAGGCGGCCTTGGCTATTCCTGCATCGCCGAAATCCGCATGATTGAGACGATTGCCAATGGCGAGCCGTCAACACCGTTTATGTCACCGGGTGACACGGTGAAGGTCGAAATGCGCGATAAGGACAACCACTCCATCTTCGGCGCGATCGAGCAGACGGTTGTTCAGAGTTAGGGTCTTAGCCTTACGCCTTCAGCCGCTCTGCGTGCCATGCGATATGATCGGCCATGAATGTCGAGATGAAGAAATAGGAGTGGTCATAGCCCTCCTGCATCCGAATTTCGGCACTGATGCCAGCCGATGAGCACACGTCTTTCAAACGATGGGTTTGCAACTGTTCTTCAAGGAAATTGTCAGCCAGCCCCTGATCCACAAGGATTTCGTGCACCCGCTCACCGTCTTCAATAAGAGTGACTGCATCATATTCGCGCCATGCGGCCTTATCCTCGCCCAAATAACGCCCGAGCGCTTTCTCTCCCCAAGGAACTTGGGATGGGGCAACAATCGGCGCGAACGCGCTGACTGATCGAAAGCGATCTGGATTACGCAATGCAATCGTCAGCGCCCCATGCCCTCCCATCGAATGGCCAGTGATCCCTTGGCGCGCGATGTCGATTGGGAAATTCGCAGCGATGAGCGAGGGCAGTTCATCCTCGATATAGCTGCGCATCTGGTAATGCTGCGCCCAAGGCTCCTCTGTCGCGTTGACGTAAAACCCGGCACCTTTGCCAAAGTCATACTCATCCTCAGCGTCCGGCACATCGTCGCCGCGCGGACTTGTATCAGGAGCGACGAGAATAATCCCGTGCTCGGCACAAGCTGCACGATATTCGCCCTTTTCCATGACATTGGCATGGGTGCAGGTGAGACCCGAAAGATAGGTCAGCACAGGCAGCCGCTCGTCCGGCTCATGGTCCGGCACGAAGACCGCGAAGGTCATAGTCGTGCCCGTCGCTTCAGAAGCGTGCGAGCAAACCCATTGCGTTCCCCCATGTGAGCGCGTTTGAGAAAGCGTCTCCATCAAAAGACAACAACGCTGCGAATGCTTTCGCCTGCGTGCATCAAATCAAAGCCCTTGTTGATCTCTTCAAGAGACAGGCGGTGGGTAATCATCGGATCGATCTCGATCTTGCCGTTCATGTACCAGTCGACAATCTTGGGCACATCACTGCGGCCCTTTGCCCCACCAAACGCGGTCCCGCGCCAATTGCGTCCGGTCACTAGTTGGAATGGACGGGTCGAGATTTCCTTGCCCGCCTCGGCGACGCCAATGATGATGCTGGTGCCCCACCCTTTGTGACAGCACTCCAGAGCATCGCGCATGACATCGGTGTTGCCGGTGCAATCGAACGAATAATCCGCCCCGCCATCGAGCATCTCGACCAGATGCGCGACGACATCGGAGGTTTCTTTCGGGTTCACGAAATCGGTCATGCCGAATTTCTCACCCCACTCGCGTTTCGACGGATTGATATCGACGCCAACAATGCGGTTTGCGCCTGCCATTTTCGCACCTTGGATGACATTAAGGCCAATCCCGCCAAGACCGAAGACCACCACATTGTCGCCTGGCTGAACCTTTGCGGTGTTGGTCACCGCGCCAACGCCGGTCGTGACCCCGCACCCGACATAGCAAGTTGTGTCAAAGGGGGCGTCCTCACGGATTTTCGCAACAGCAATCTCTGGCAAAACGATAAAGTTCGAGAAAGTCGAGCAACCCATGTAGTGGTAAATAGTCTCGCCCTTATAACTCATGCGTGATGTTCCATCAGGCATCAGCCCTTGGCCCTGAGTCACGCGGATCGCTTGGCACAGATTGGTCTTGCCAGATAGACAGAACTTACACTTCCCACACTCCGGCGTGTAGAGTGGGATTACGTGATCGTCTGGAGCAACCGAGGTGACGCCGGGGCCCACTTCGCGCACTACGCCGCATCCTTCGTGGCCAAGAACGCTTGGGAAAATCCCTTCGCTATCAAGCCCGTCCAAGGTGTATGCATCGGTATGGCAAATGCCGGTCGCCATCAATTCGACCAGCACTTCGCCAGCCTTTGGCCCTTCGAGGTCAAGCTCAACGATCTCAAGCGGTTTTTTGGCTTCAAAAGCGACGGCAGCTCTGGTTTTCATGGACGTTCTCCTTGCTTGCCCATCCATTGGACAACAGGAGAAACGGGGTCAACGCCTAATCTAAGGCGCTAATCTCACAACCAGATCAAAGCAGTGCGGGCGGCGGAGTGCCGCCCCCTTGAACTGTGGCAGTCGCAACTTTGATGGTATTACTGCGCTGCAAAAATAGTATCAGCGAAAGCGACCCGCACTCACCTGTGAAAGGTCAAAACCCCAAGCTTTCAGACACGACCGAATTGGCAATTTTGCCCTTATGGACATTCAGGCCGAGCGCGAGGTGCGGATCATCGGCGCAAGCTTTCTCCACGCCCTTGTTCGCGAGCGCCAACCCGAACGGCAGCGTCGCATTGTTCAGCGCATAGCTCGACGTGTGTGGCACCGCGCCGGGCATATTGGCGACGCAATAGTGAATGACATCGTCGACAAGGTAAGTCGGATCTTCGTGCGTTGTCGGCTTCGACGTTTCAAAACACCCGCCTTGGTCAATCGCGACATCGACCAGCACCGCGCGGTGCTTCATCAGGCCGAGCATTTCGCGCGAAACAAGACGCGGCGCGCTCGCTCCGGGTACAAGAACGGCGCCAATAACAACGTCTGCCTGTGTGATCGCGTCTTCGATCGTGCCTGCATTGGAATAACGCGTGGTTGCACGGCCTTGGAACATATCATCAAGCTCGCGAATACGGGGAAGCGAGCGATCGAGGATTTCAACGTTCGCACCAAGACCCACTGCCATGCGTGCGGCCTGTGTCCCGACGACGCCCCCACCGATCACCACGACTTTCGCTGGTAGTACCCCGGGAACGCCACCCATTAGAATGCCGCGCCCGCCATTATTGGCGTGACTGGAATGTGCGCTGGCTTCGATTGAGAGGCGACCTGCCACTTCGCTCATCGGGGCAAGCAGCGGGAGCGAGCCATCGGGTGCGGTCACAGTCTCATAGGCCACGGCCGAAACACCGCTTTCCATAAGGCCTCGTGCTTGATCGGGGTCGGGTGCCAAGTGGAGGTAGGTAAAGAGGATCTGATCTTCGCGAAGTTGCACCCATTCGGATGGCTGCGGCTCTTTCACCTTCACGATCATTTGAGCCGATGCGAACACTTCTTCAGCGGTATCGACAATCGTCGCGCCAATTGCACGATAGTCGTCATCGGTCTTGCTGATGCCGAGCCCCGCCCCGGTTTGCACCATAACCTGATGACCGGCCGCGATATACTCGCGCGCAGCCTCCGGCGTGAGGCCAACTCGGTATTCGTGGTTTTTGATTTCCTTGGGCACACCGACGAGCATTGCTATCTCCACTTTGTAAAGGCGAAGCGCATAATACAAGCAAACTTGCGGATAATCCCGGCGAAGTTACGATTGCTTGGACTGGTTGTTGCAGCTATCCTGCATCATTCAATCAAAAAACGCTGGAACCTTGCATGGAATTCGACCAGGTTGATCGCAAACTTCTTCAAACTCTCTCCAAAGAAGGCCGCGCCAGCCATCAACAATTGAGCGAGCAGATTGGTCGCTCACCGACCTCCATCGCCCGGCGACAACGACAGCTTGAGGAAGCTGGAGTTATTCGCGGGTTTGGCGCTGATATTGATATGGCCGCGCTTGGCTTTGGCGTGACGGTGCACCTCAAGATCACGCTTGCATCGCAAAGCAATGAAGTCTTGAGCGCCTTTGAAGACGCCATTCGCAAAAGCCCCTCCGTCATCCAATGCGAGCTTATGTCGGGGGCCGATGATTACTATGTGACCGTTTTGGTCAGTTCTCTCGAACACTTTGAAAAAATCCACCGCGAGGAATTGTCCAAGCTCCCCGGAGTATCGCGGATGGAAACCGGATTCGTGCTGCGTAAAGTGGTCGAAAGACGCCTTCCCCCCGGTTGGCAGGATTGAAACGAGCGAGCGCGATGCTAACTTAGTTGCGACTGCAACTAATGCCCCCAAAAGGAAATGTTATGACCGCCTATCCCACAATCAAAATGCTCATCGGTTCTGACTGGGTTTCGGATGGCGGCGAAGGCGCGATGCCGATTATCAATCCCGCCGATGAACAGAAAGTGGGAAGCGCGCCCAAAGCTTCGAAAGAGCAACTCGACGCAGCGCTTGCGGCGGCGGAAGAAGCATTCCCGATCTGGTCAAACACCCCGGCGATTGAACGCTATCGCATCATCCGACGTGCGGCTGATCTTCTGCGCGAGCGGGCGGAAAAGATCGCGCGGGTAATGACGCTTGAGATGGGTAAACCCCATGCGCAAGCGCTGGGTGAAACCACGGGCGCGGCGGATTTGATCGACTTCCTCGCCGAAGAGGCGAAGCGTCAGGGTGGCCGTCTTGTCCCGGTGCGCAGCAACAATCTGCTGGAACAACGCGTGACGCAAGAACCAGTGGGTCCGGCAATCCTGCTGACCCCGTGGAATTTCCCGATTAACTTGCCCGCCAAAAAAATCGCCGGCGCGCTTGCCGCCGGGTGCAGCGCGATCTTGAAACCAGCTGAAACAACGCCAGCTACCGCGCAAATGCTAGCCGAGTGTTTTGTCGATGCTGGGCTTCCTTCGGGCGTTCTCAACGTCGTTTATGGTGACCCTGCAATGATTTCAGAGCACCTGATTTCATCGCCCATTCCTCGCAAAGTAAGCTTTACTGGCTCCACCGCCGTTGGCCGCCAATTGGGCGCGCTCGCGGCACAAGGGCTCAAGCGCTACACCCCGGAGCTTGGCGGTCATGCACCGGTGGTTATCGGCGAAAGCGCCGATTTTGAACGCACCGTCGCCGCCTGCGCTGCGACCAAGTTCCGCAATGCCGGGCAAGTGTGCGTCAGCCCTACCCGCTTTCTCGTGGCGCGCGGCATTTATGACAAATTCGTCGCCGAATTTTCCGCACGCTCGCAAAAGCTCAAAGTTGGCGATGCAAGCAAAGATGACAGCGTCGAGATGGGCCCGCTTGCCCACGCTGGCCGCGTTGCTGCGATGGAAGACCTCATGTCATCGATGGGCGGGGCGCAAGGGGAAATCGTTTCAGGCGGCTCAGCAATTGATGGGCCGGGCCATTTCTTTGCGCCCACTATCATCGCCTCACCTTCGCCTGAAAGCCGCTTGATGACCGAAGAACCTTTCGGTCCAGTCGCAGGGATCGTCCCCTATGACACCATCGAGGAAGCGGTGAGCATCGCCAACTCGCTGCGTTATGGACTGGCGGCCTACGCTTTCACCAGCTCGCTTGATGAAAGCCATTATTTAGGCAATTCGCTGCGCGCAGGCATGGTGGCGATTAATCACTTTGCCGTCGGCTCGCCAGAGACGCCGTTTGGCGGCACTGGGGACAGCGGGTTTGGCTCTGAAAGCGGAGTCGAAGGCTATCTCGGTTATACTGAGACGAAATTGGTCACGGTCGCCAAATCGGCACCGTGAGCCCTAACAGCGCGCGACAAAAATTATGCTGGACTTTTTCGGTGCGCGTTTAGCGTTTGCCAAACACGCCCGAAATAAAGCGTGCAACCGGGCTTTGGGTTGGCATGGGACGAATGCGTCCATACCGGGCCCGGCGTGAGCTTTCATCACCGAAGCAGACTGTGCGCCCCATGGCATCTGGGCCAGAAGAGATAATCGTTGGTCGTTCCATCAAAATCGCGTCCCCGAATCGCGTGTTTTGTCCCTAACAAGAGGCTAACACCGAATCTGTGGAAAACTGAGTCCGAATTTGACGATGGGCATACAATTTTACATTTGCTGTCAAGTCACTGAAGCATAAGTATTATTACTCAAGGTAGATCAGTGCGTTGTGCCCCTGCCTCGCGCACTGCGGCCAAATCGGGATAGCCGTTCACCGCCATCATGAGATCGGCTTCTGCCAAAATACAGCGAAGAACCCAGGCAGCACCCTGTGCGCCGCCAATGGCAAGACCGTAGGTGTAAGGGCGTCCCACACCCACAGCCGTCGCGCCAAGCGCCAGTGCCTTCACCGCATCCGAACCTGAGCGTACGCCGCTATCAAACAGCACGGGCGTATCGCACGATGCGGCGACGACATCGGCGAGCAGGTCAATCGTCGCAATGCCGCCATTGGCCTGCCGTCCGCCATGGTTCGAACAGTAAATTGCATCCGCACCGTGATCGATGGCCTTACGAGCGTCGTCGGGGTGACAAATTCCTTTAAGCACAATCGGCAGGTCGGTGACCGATTTGAACCATGCCATATCCTCCCATGTGAGGACTTGGCCGAAAATCGCCGCAAACATCATGACCGCGGCTTTGGGGTCCTCTTCCGGCGGCTTTTCCAGAAGGCTGCGAAAGACCGGGTCAGAAAAGTAGTTTTGCATCACTTTCCCACGCAATTGCGGGAAGTTCGAGGCATTCAAATCGCGCGGACGCCATCCGGTGAGCCAAGTGTCAAGCGTCACCACAATCGCCTTTGCGCCAGAGGCCTCCGCCCGCTTGATCAGGCTTTGTGCCAGTTCACGATTGCGCGGTGTATAAAGCTGGAAGAAAGCGGGCGTATCCCCGCAAGCCTCAAACACGTCTTCCATCGGATCATTGCCAAGGGTCGACACGCAAAACGGCACTCCCGTTTGCGCCGACGCGCGCGCGGCCGCCATGTCGCCGTGGCGGTCCTGCGTTGCCTCTCCGTTAAGGCCAATCGGCGCCATGAAAAGCGGGCTTTTCAGCTTCATCCCGAACAGTTCGATCGACAGATCACGCTCGGTGCAATCGACCATCATGCGCGGGATCATGCCCCAATGGTGAAACGCGCCTGCATTGCTGTTTTGTGTGTGCTCATCACCGCAACCGCCTGCGACATAATTTGTGAGCATCTCACCCAAGGCCTGCTGCCCGCGCTTTTCAAGCGTTGCGAAATCAACCGGATAGTCGGGCAAAATCCCCTGCAAACCAGCGTTGTAAATCTCGTTCTGCATCCCGCCAAAATTGTGCATCGGGCCTCTCTCTCCCTCAGTCTTGTTGTGCGAAAGAAGACCTTATGTACGCCTTGAGGGCAAGCCTTTTGTGCAGGCTCTTCAACTCACAAGCTTCTGCAAGCGCGGGCGCACGCGCAGGAAAGCGACATAAAGCCGCTCCAACACCGCCAGAACGAGCCGATTTTTCGCAATCAGGCCAAGCGGGCGCAAGGCAGGGATTGTCCGCCACATGGCCGCAAAGGCGGCTGCGCCGCTTAGCACTTTGCCATTCTCTTCAGCATGAAATCGGGCCAGCAACTCGGCTTGGTCGATCGGGCAGGACGGATCTCCCTTCCCCGATACGTCGATAAAGTCGATTGCTCGATTGCGATCAAGCCGTCGCATCACCGCGATCTCGCGAATGCATAAAGGACAGGCTCCATCGAACCATACTTTCAGGCGAGGAGATGTGGATGTGCTCATGCTAGTGGGAATGCGTGCCCTGGAGCTAAGTTCCATCCCGGCGCGCGGGCACAAAAAAGGGCGCCCCGCCAAAGCCGAGCGCCCTTAATCAATTGATGCGCGCAGATTAGGACGCTTCGGCTTCGGCAATATTGCCAAGCACGCCAAGCTGGCCCATGCAGCCATTCTCGGCGAGCGCGCCCGCAAGCGCGTCGGGCTGGCGATAGGTTTCGGTGAGCTGCACGATCTTTACATCAACCGAAGCCGGGCTTGTGCCCTCAGGCCCGGGGCCCGTGATCGTGTAGGTGGCGCCATCAGCGAGCTTCATCCCCTCAGGGTCAAGAGCGCGCATACTTTCAGTTTCAACGAAGGTAACACCAAGCGATCTGTCAGCGCCCTTCTGAGTGATCAAATAGGTTTGACCTTTGTCAGCAGCAGGGCGCCACAACTGAACATTTTCAAGATCATAAAGACAGGTCGTGCCAGCAGCGGCAACATTGACCATCCAAAGGTTTGGCATGGTCGCTGAACCGCTACCGCCGCCGCGCACTGCCCCCGTGCGTGCCCGGCTCGATGCACCCTGACGCGTCAGTCGCGCAAAGCGTGCACGCGTGCGGGTTGCGCCCTCGCCCACACGGAAAGTGCCCGGACCTTGCATTACTTTCGTGCCGCCATTGACCAGCACGGTAATCTTATCGCCTGGGCGAAGAGTAATCGTTGAACTGTCAGCGACTTTTTTGCCCACCGGATAGGTGGATGCCGAAGGGCCTGCTGATTTTACGACGACACCTGCCGAAACTGCACCTGGAAGTGTCATTGCAGCCGCAACAGCTGCGAGGCCCGCGATGCGAGCCTTGGATTTAACCGAGAACATATGCTCCCCCATCATTCAAATTGCGAATTCGGTATGCGTAGTTTTCTAGCGCCGAATCCTCGGGATGACCAGCGACCACTTGATCAATAATTTCGACTGCTAACTCAAGATTGCTATCTACAAGCTGAACGGCCTCTTCAAGTTTGCGTCTGTCTTCTTCAGGAAAGCCGGGTTTGGGGTGGTAGATATCGACCGGTTGCGCCCGCCCACGAAGGACAATGCGCCCCATCGGCACCCACCAGTCCGGATTAGCCTGTTCGATGATCTCGCGGCTTGCCGATACGTTGGATTGCAGTGGCTTATTTGCCGCTTCAAGCCGTGCAGCCGTATTCATGGAATCGCCAAGAGCGGTGTATTGGATGCGGGTTTCACCGCCAAAGTTGCCGACCACCGCTTCGCCATAGTGGAGCCCGACACGGGTTTTTCCGATTTTAGGAAGGTTAGGGTCCATTTCGGCGACCTCCTTGCGGAAATCTTCCCCTGCCTGCCAGATTGCATAACCCGCCTTGAGCGCGCGCTCTGCATCGTCTTCGCGAGCAATCGGCGCGCCCCAGAACGCGACCACCGCATCGCCCACATATTTGTCGATCACACCGCCATGGTCGAGCACCACCTTGCTCAGCATCTCAAGGTAGCGGTTCAATAATTTTGCGACCATTTCCGGCTCGATCGCGTGGCTCATCTTGGTGAAGCCCTCAAGGTCTGAGAACATGACGTAAATGTCGCGCTTTTGCCCACCCAGTGAAAGCAGATCAGGCTCATCAATAATCGCTTCAGCGATGTCGCGTGGGATATATTTGCCAAGCGCACCTTGCGCAAAAGAACGCTGCGCTGCGCCAGCTGAACGCGCGGCAGCCGTCACAACCGTAAAGGTGATGATCCACGCAACCAGCCATCCCACAGCGGGCAGGCCATAGGTGTCGACTTCATTGAAATGCAGCACAAAAGGCAAACCGATATAGATCGCACCCAGACCCAGCAGAATGGGCACCAGCCTTTGCGCAGGCGATTCAAGCAGCGCGACAACAATCGCGCTGCCAACCACAACCAGCGCCATGATCCAAAGGCTCCATTCAGGGATCTGCGTCAACCGCTTCCCGTCGAGCATCTGAGCGATCAGCTCACCATGGACCGACAGCCCGGATGGCTCAAACCCTGTCCACGAGGTGAAGGAGGTCACCACCCGGTCATAATCGAGAATATCGCCGCCGATGAGCACATACTTTCCCTCAATCTCCTGTGCGACAAATTCGGCCACCGCCGGGTCAAGATCGAGGAAAAGCTCGATGGAAAGCGTCAAAAACAAAGGCTCTTCGATTGCACCTTGAGCAGCCCCCTCGCCTTCCTGATCATCTTCGAAATCGGCTCTCAGAGCGCGCCTGTATTCAATTGCGCCTTCATAGCCTGCAAACTCCTCATAAGGGCCTCCTGCATCCATGAGCATTGAGCGGCCGAGCAGTGGGGGCAATTCAGGGACGATGTCAGGCCACACCCGCGTTGCACCAAAATCATCGCTCAGCCGGATGCTGGCCCGCTTGGCGTTGGTGTCGCCCTCTTCAACCGCCGCCATGAATTCATCAAGGAACTGCTGCTGCTGATAAACAATGTCTGCCTCGTTTGTGGCAACGGTCGCATAGGCCACTGAAGTCGGCGTCTCCATCGCGCGCAGGGTTTCGACAAGGTCAATATCTTCGGCTTGAGGCTGATCGAAAAGAATATCGATGCCGATGGCTTTTGCGCCCATCCCATCCAGATTGCGAAGCGCCTCTGCCAATGCGCCGCGCGGCAGGGGGGAGCGCTTTTCCAGATTGATCAGCGACTGGTCGTCAAAAACGACAAGAACAATACGGTCATCCTGCTCGACCAGATCGGCAGCAAGGTAAGCGCGCGTGTCATAAAGCGCGCGTTCGGCATCACTCGTGATAGCGGTGGGCTCCTCGCCACCGGGTAATGCCCAGCTGTAGCGGGCAATAAAGATCGAAAAGGCCACGAATATGACCATGCCGACAAGCTGCACCATGCCCGCTTCGCGAAGTCCGCGAACATTGCGAGCAAATGCGCCGCTGCGTTTTTTCTGAGGGCTTTGCCCCGCCATTACACAATCCCCCTTGGCCCGAACGAGGCTCTATCCGCCACAATTGAAAGCAGGTTTCATAGGGCCCGGCAAGCTCGAAGGCCCTCCATCGTCGTCAAAGGCGCGGTTAAACGCTGCGAGTGCGCGCAATAGGAAAAAATTCACAAAATTCTGATTTATTGGCGGTGCTAACCAAACCAAAAAGGTCGCTTATGCAATCGCTCGCCCAGATCGCTCCCATCCTTGGGAGTTACAACGAAGCCCCCGCGGCCGCGCAACTTGCCCCCAAAGCCCGCGCTGCTGCACCATTTGGCAATTCACGTAAGTCGCGCTATGCAAACGAAATGTCGGCGAGCGAACTGCAATGGAACGATGAAGTGCGGGGCAATGCGCTCGTGCTTTCGCCTAAGGGCAGAGTGGACGAGGCAACAGCCGATGCGTTCAAGGATCATCTGGTCGAATCGATGCAATCGAGCCCAGAGCGCGCCGTGATCGACCTTTCCGGCATTGACTATATGTCTTCGCGCGGCCTTCGCGGGTTCACCTTGGCACAGCGCGCGGCCACGCAAAACGGGACGACTATTGTACTTGCCGCTCCCAATGATACTCTGCGCGAAATTCTGCAGATCAGTCGGTATGATACGATCTTCACCGTCACCGAAACGGTAGAGGCTGCGCTGGGGAATTAGCTGCACTAACAGGGGGGGGTAAATGCAGATCAGGTTTTGGGGAACACGCGGGTCACTCCCCGTTGCCCCTCACGCGTCAACCGTCACCGATAAGATCGCAGATGCTCTTGTCGCAGCAAACGGCCAGAATTTCCCGGATAAACAGGCCGCCCTTCATTACGCCAAGGAACAACTGCCATTCGCAATCGGCCAAGGGTATGGCGGTGCGACAAGCTGCGTTGAGATTGATGTGGGCAAAGGCGCATTTGTCATTTGCGACATGGGTTCTGGCCTTCGCGAACTGGGCCTCGATACGCTCAAGCGTTTATCGCAAGGGGGGCGGGATAAGGAATGGCACTTCTTCCTATCGCATCTGCATTGGGACCACATCATGGGCTTCCCCTTTTTCGTGCCCGCTTTTGTCGAAGGGGCAAAGGTGATCATCCATGCAGGACACAGCGACGCTGAAACCGCGCTTCGCCGCCAGCAGGAAGAAATCTCTTTCCCCGTGCCCTTCGACTGGCTCAAGGCAGACATCGAATTTCGCACTTTGACACCGGGCGAAGAATACCAGATTGGCGAGCTTACCGTTGGCCTCACCCGGCAGGAGCACAGCCATGACAGCTATGGCTATCGCTTCACTGATGCCGCCGGGCGCAGCGCGGTTTATTCGACCGATGCTGAATACAAGATCGACAAAATGGGCGAAGAAGACGACATGGCCCAATTCATGTCAGGCGCCGATCTTGTCATCGCAGACACCATGTATTCGCTCGCCGATAGTGTCACGATGAAAGAGGATTGGGGACACTCCTCCAACATCGTCGCGGTCGATCTGTGTCGCAAAGCGGGCGCAAAGCGGCTTGCGCTGTTCCACCACGAACCGACATATTCCGATGCAGACATTGCCCGGATGCATGCGGAGACGGTGCGTTATGAAGAGCTCTTGCGTGAAGATGCCACCCCACTCGAAGTGCTGTGTTCCTACGATGGCCTTTGCCTTGAGCTTTAGGCTGCGTTGATGCCTGCCAAATCCAAGCGCCTTATCATCGCCGCTGTTCTGATTGGCGCTTTTATCGGCCTTGTGGTGAGCTTACTTGGCGGAGAGTTTCAACGCCGCCTTGTGTTTGACAGCTGGCAAGATCTGGCCCCGCGCGATAGCCGCAGTGATGATGTCGTGGTCGTGATGATCGACGATGCGAGCGTTGCGAAGAAGGGTCAATGGCCGTGGCGGCGCACCGACGTCGCGGCTCTGATCGAAAACATCGCGCAAACCGGGCCAAAAGTGATCGGTATCGACATCTATTTCACCGAACCCGACCGGATGCGGCCTGAAAACTTTGCGGATCTTTACACCGAGGACGCTCTCGATGCAGCGACGCGCGAGAAGCTTTTGACGCTGCCTTACGGCGACCAATATCTCGCCAGTGTGATCGAAATTGCGCCCACGGTGATGCCTTGGGTGACGACCGATTCAGGCGGGCGACCCTTGGCGGACCTCACCTTTGACGGTGTCGAAGGAGAGCCCCCCAAAGGCATTGCAACGACGAAGAAAATGCTCACCAGCATCAAGCTTCTGGATGACATAGCCTTTGCGCGTGGCGTTGTAAAAGGCCCCCCCGATGCCGATGGAATCGTCCGGCGAGTGCCCTTGGCAGTCAAAGCGGGCGATCAAATGGCGGCAGGCTTTGCCGTTCAAATAGCCAACATGGCGATTGGCGAGGATGCTCCCAGGTGGGTCGACGGGGGCATGAAAATTGGTGATCGGATCGTGCCTACCGATGCCAAAGGCAATTTTGAATTCAAGATGGCCCCTGACTGGGACGAGCAGGCGCTCTCAGCCATCAACGTGCTTGAAGGCGATTTTGTCGATGTCGAGGAATTGCAGGACAAGATCGTGCTTGTCGGCTTCGGCGCGACGGGCACCACGGATATTGTCGCAACCCCTGTCGAAGCCGAAATGCAAGGCACATTGATTCAGGCGCAAGCGGTGGATGCGATTTTGAACGGCCACTGGCTATCGCGTCCCGTGTGGGCAAAGGCGCTGGAATGGGCGCTTGCCCTTGGCCTTGTAGCCATGCTCTTGATCGCAGGACTGAGCATCGCGAAATGGTTGATTGTGCCAGTCTCGGCGAGCGTCGCAGTGCTGCCTTCAGCATCCTATATCGCCTATGACGCTGGCGGCATATTGTTCGACCCGGCGCGTCCATTGGTCATCGCAGTTTTCGCCGCAACTGCGCTGGTCGCGGTGCGTTACGCCCTCGCCTTTCGCGAGTTGGTCGAAAAGCGCATTGTCACCGCCGAACAGGAAAAAGAAAACGAAAGCGCGCGAAAGCTGCAACTGACCATGGTGCCAAGCGCTGCGCGGCTCGCGCGATTGGGCACGCGCACAGAGATCGGCGCGGTGCTGGAACCTGCCAAATCGGTCGGCGGCGACTTCTACGACGCGATGGAATTGGAGGGCAATCGTCTCGCCTTCCTCGTGGGGGACGTCAGCGGCAAGGGGCTTCGCGCCGCGCTCTTCATGGCGCTTTCCAAATCGGTATCCAAGAACAACCTCATGCGCTCAAGCGGTGACCTTGAGGCAGCCGTACGCAAGGTGAACGCGGACCTGATGGCCGAAGAGGATGAGGAGATGGACCTCACCATGCTCGTTGGCATCATTGATTGCTCTACGGGCATGGTCGAAATGGTCAACGCTGGCCATGAAGACCCCATGCTGGTGCGCGCCGATGGCAGTGTCGAGGTCGTCAAAATGGTCGGCGGGCTTCGCCTGCGCACGCTTGACGATTTTCCCTACAGCGTTGAAACCCTGCAGATGAAACCAGGCGAAAGCCTTGTCATTATCACTGATGGCGCGACCGACGCCATGAATGTGAAGCAAGATCGTTTTGGATTGGACCGCGTAATGAAGGCGATCGGCGACAATACCAAGGCCAGCGCCCCTGAGCGCGCAAAGCATATTGCCGTCAAAGTGCGCGAGTTCGAGCGCGGGATGGACCCGGCCGATGATCTGACGATTTTGACGCTGCGTTATCTTGGCGCTGAGGCGAGCAATTAGCGGACAGTAACGACCACCACGCGGTAAGCGCGATTGGGCTGGCCTTCTTGTCCAGGTTGCAAGCTTGAGCGTGCCCAGTGCCAGGAGCTTGCAACCGCCTCGATGTCGTCCTCTTTGATCGGGAGATTGGACTCGCTCACGCGCTTGCGCACTTGGCCAAGAACAGTTTGTGCACGCTCAGCCGATACACGGTTATTCACTGCCTCATTGCCGGTTGCATCGGTGTGCGCCGCAATCTCGATTTCTGCTCCGGGCCGGTTTTCAATATTTTGCGCAAGAAACGCTTGAAGCCGGTCCATTTCAGATTTGCTAAGCGTCCCTTCGCCGGTTGCAAAATAGAAAAAATCGCGGGCAAAGTGCTTAGGCAAAAAGCCCATGATCTCGGTGTGAACCGGGTCGGCCTCATCAAGCTGATCGAAGCGCGGTTCTTTTTCGCCCCTAAGCTTCGCCTGTTGGTTCGCCGCAGTTAAATAAGCTTCGCTCCCATCGGCATATTCAACAACAACTGCGCCTGTGCCCTTACCCGGTATTGCCGGCGACAGAAGCGTCACGCGCTCCTTGGAAGACGCACACCCTGCCAATGCCAGAGCGCCCCCCAGCGCGATCAATCCAAGTGTTTTTCGCATTATTCATCCACCTCAATCACAAAAGTGGTCCCCCGAACACCCAGCGTCGATGTGGGTGTTCTGAATTTCATTCGGCCAGAACGCGACAACTCCCCGCTATCAACGCCGACCTTGCCGCGCTCGATTTTCATAGAGCTTTCGCCTGTGCGCCGCGCGCGGTCAAAACGATAGCGCGAGATAATCATCCGGCTTCCCGGAGCGACAACAAGCCTTGTGTTATCAACAAAGGTGATGCCTGCTCTTTGGCGCGCAGTGGTCACGACAATATCGCCTTCGCGCAGCTTGAACCCGGAATTGCCCGTAAGCTTAGCACCGCCCCGTATGACTTCGATCCCGCCAGCGGTCACATTCTTGATCCGCCCGATCTCATTAGCGAGTGCAGGCTGCGCCATCATGGCCATCAGCGCTGCAATAAAAATGGTTACATTTCGCATATATACTCCCCAGCCTGGGCTGTGGTAGCACAATTTCATGGAACACAGGAGCCGATTTTCCGCATTCGCTGCAAAAGAATGTAACACTGCCCCCGTGATCCGCGCCGCAATGCGATTTGCGCGTGATTTTCTGGCTGCCTATGAAGTCGAGCCACGCCTTCAGGTGAAGCTTGCCATTGTGGTCGAAGAGCTGGTTACAAACGCGCTTAATCACGGCAGAAAGGGCCACGACCTCACCCTTTCGCTTGAACTTTTACAGGAGCGCGAGGCCATCCGCTTAGTGATGGAAGACAACGGTATCGCGTTCAATCCACTGGTCGTACCGCCTGTTAAAGCGCCGGACCCGGAAACAGGGGGTGGGATCGGCCTTGCAATCGTCCACGCCTGGGCACGTGATACCCACTACGCAAGGGTTGGCGAAATTAACGCGTTGGCCCTGACATTATCATAAACCCTGCGCATGAGCGCTAAGGAGCGAGCTTGAAAAGCGGCATGGGACAGGATTTCACCTGGCCTGTGCCCGCAAAAGCTGCGACATCGCGCATCCGCGAAGGGTCGCGGACCAGCACATAATCTACGCGCCAAGCGCTGAGGAAATCTTCTCTACTTGCCGCATCAACCCGACCTTGCGCGATGTTGCGCGGCTCCATCATGGTGTGCAATCCGCCCAAAGCACCCGCTTTTGCTGCGAAAAGGTCGTCGCCCATGACCAGTACCCGCGCCTTGTTATCGCCGCCCAGGCATTCATGCAGCTGCTCAACATCTTGAGGCGCTTCAAACGCGGCCCAGTGCTGCGCATCAAGGTCGCCATTATCGAGCGCAGTGCCGAAGCTGATGAGCGCAAAGCCAGCCGCCCAAGGCACGGTGAGAGCTGCAAAAAGGAGGCCATAGCCCCGCCTCTGCGCGATATTCCCGCCGCGAGCGGTGAGCCAAATGGCCGCGCTCAAGTACGCTGCCCAAACGAGCGGTGAGTAATAGCGATTGTCGAGATAGCCGGTCACAATCTGCGGTGCCATCAAAAGCGCAAAAACGCAGGCCATGGCGATTACGATCACGTTTCTTTCAGCCGATCCATCCGATCTGTGCGCAAGGCTGGGCGCGCGTCCATCAAGCCAGTTCACCGCGCCCAGCCCCGCCAAGCCAACCGCGCACACCGCGCCAAAAGGACTGGCCACAATGGCGAGAGCGTTGACCAGCCATTGGCTTGCACCGCCAAAGACTTTGAGTGCCCATGCACCGGGATCATCGCGCAAAGATGGGCGTCCCTCAGGCCACCAATCGGTGACGAACGCGCGCGGGTCGAGCGAGGTCGCTATCCCTGCATTGTCGGTGGCAAAAACTGTACCGAAGGTGGTGAGCGAATAGGTCACCCATGGCGCAATCGCGATGGATGATGCAGCGAGCGAAACAGCAGCGCGCACCGGGCTGCGGGTGATCCATCCGACCAGCACGCTTACCAAAATCGGCAAGAGCGCGGCATCGAAGCGGTTCATTACCGCAAGTCCTGCGACAAACCCGACCATGCCAGCGCCCGCAAGGCTCATGGCGCGACTTGCAAGTATTCCTCGAACAAGCAATGCAAAGAGCAGCAATTGCAAGGGGATCGTGCGCCCAGCGCTGAGTTCGTCCCAAACCATGCCGGGCGCAAGGAGCAGCACCAGCGCAGCAGCCAGCCCAACCCAAGCCGCGCCCGTGACTTGTCGCGCAATCTGTTCCGACACGATTGCGAAAGCGAAATAGCAGGCAAAAGCGAGATAAAGCCCGGTCCGCGCGCCCGTTCCTGCAAGCGCGTCCACACACGCAATCAAACTCGGCCACAGCGGCGCGAAGGCGGCTGAATATGGCGATGCGCTGGCGTAGCTGCGAAAATGGGTAAAGCGATAGAAATCGCCAAAAACCGTCTTGCTGAGCTCGTACAAAGCCCAGCTATCGGGCGAGTATTCTGGCGAGGCGATGACGCTGAACAAAAGCGGGAGGAGCACCGCTGCGGCGAGGAAAGCTGGCCATAGGAGAGAGGGCAGCGCGCGAGCGGCATGGTCGGGCGTATACCCCCCGGTTGCCGCGCGCACTGTTTCCCCCAAAAGCGCAAGCTTGGAGGAAAGCCCGCCGATCTTGGTGGGCACTTTGCCGTCTTGCGGATAGCGACGAATGACGGGCACGTGATCGACCTTAAGGCCCAACTGCCCCGCTCTCACCGTCATGTAGAAAAGAAGGTTGTAAACCTCGAACTCGGCTCGGAACGGGGCAACATCGGGATGGGTCAGATAGCGCGCCGAATAGGCTCTGAACCCATTGGTCGTGTCGGTGAACCAGCGCTTTCCCGCAACGCTCAAAAGCGGCGCGTGGATCAGGCGGTTGGCAATCGTGCGCTCTAGCGGCGTGTTCTCAGCTTCCCCGCCGGGCAAATAGCGCGAGCCTTGGACATAGTCGAAGCCCTCTTCGAGCTTTGCCACGAAGTCCCCAACAGCCTCGACCCCGTCTTTGCCATTGCCATCAATCGTGACAATGCCCTCATACCCTTCGCGAAGCGCCCATGCGTAAGCCATGCGAAGCTGCGCTGAAAGTTTGCCCGGCCCCGTCTTGGTCAGCACCGCCCGCACGCCCACTGGCTTCACAAAATCGGCGTCGAGCGAGCCATCGGTCGAGCCGCCATCGGCGATGATGACATCAACAGCAAGCTGCGCGGCTTTAATCCGCGAAAGCTGGCCCCGGATGCGTTCGCCTTCGTTGATGACGGGGATCACCAGCGCGTATTTGTGCGCCTTGGGAGAGTAGATCGCCTCTTTGTAAGAAGGCACCTGCCAATCGCTGTCATTAAGGGGGAGAGGCGCTGCGTTTTTGGTCATGCGCCCTCTCGCGTGGAAGCGTGCGCGAAGACGAAGAATTTGCTTAAGGCGAAATTGACGAAGAAGGAGACGCCCGCTCCGCAGATAAGGATGAGAAGCGCAAATGCGCCCGCAAGCCAAGCGTCGAGCAGTGCGACAACGCCCACCCGAACCACCAGTGTAAGCGCTGCAACTGCGCCATATTTCACTGCGCGATTGGCTGAAAGGCTCCCCGCCCCGCCACTAAAGCTCCAGACCTGATGAGCCACATAATTGGCGCTTGCAGCGCATACGAAACCGATGACGGCGGCCAGCGTCAAGGGCACTGAGCCAAGCTCGTGCAAGCCATAGGCAATCGCGAGATCGAGGAACACGCCAAGCACGGTAACGACAAAGAAGCGCACCATCTCAACCATCACTGCCACCGCGCAATCTGTTGGTCCACGCCTTCGGAAAGGCTCGGTAGCGCATCAAATTCAATCGGTGGATAGAGTTGCGCGACGCACTGTGCAAAGCCGATGGGCGAACCGTCCAGCACTTTCAACGTTAGCCGCGTTTCTTCTCCTGCCGTGACCGGTGCAGGCACCTCGACGACTTGGGTGTTGGCAATACCGTAGCGTGGGAAATCTGTCCACGGGGCCCCGCGCGCAGATCGCGTGAAAGGCGAATCTTCTGTAACCGTCAAAAGCGCGGTGCGCGGCTCGCTATCGAAGGCTTCGCGCTCGATATAAAGCGATGCAAGCCCGCCGACATCGCTTCGTACCACCACGTCAAAGCGGTCGAGCGTCTTGTGGATGACTTCGCAGGTCGCGCTGTGTTTGGGCGTAACACCGCCGCGCCGGACCCACACGATGTTCTGATCGCTTTTCGCAATCGGATCGTAGAGGTCGCGCAAGGTCTTGAAAAAAGTCCAATTGGCTCGCGTGTTCCATCCTTCCCAACCGGTGTAGTCAGGCGCAATCGTACTCACCGCAATGACCTTGCCGAACAAGAGCTTGTTGAAATCGGCGCGGGTTTCCGGCCCCAAAGCATGGATCAGCGAGCCGACTGGCGCAGGGCTCTTGGTGCCAGCCGCAATATCGAGCGTGGACGTATAGACAGAGAGCAATCGTTCATCATTTGGGACGCCGCGCGCCTCTAAAAAGGCGGAGAAGCGCTTTATTGCAGCAAGGTCTTCGGCAGTCTGGGGCGTCACATAGAAACCGAGAGGTTCAGCATACACGGTGCGCTCGGTTTGGCCGGCGACACTAGCCAGCGCGCTTGCCTCTATCGCGACCATCGCCAGCGAAGCCAGACCAGCCACGGCAGGGACGCTTTTCGATGAGGCGGCGCGCAAGAACGGTTTGAAAAGCCGCAAAAGCGATCTCTGAAACAGGATAACAGGCGCGCTTAGTCCAAAGACGAAAGTGATCGCCTTATATTCTGAACCGATATGGCCGCCTATTTGCGGCAGGGTAGCTGTGCCGATCAGCGCTGCACCTACGAAGACAAAGGCGCTTAATCGAACAGGCGAGCCGCGTCCTCTCAATCGCTGCCAAATCGCGAAGCAAACCGACGCGGTGAGAGCGATCAGGCTCATCGCTGTCAGCGGTTCACCTGCATAAAAGACGCGCGGCAAATCAAGGATCGAGAGAACGCGCGCCTCTGCTCCCCAAGGCCCAAAGTACCAGAATTGGTCGCTGGCTACCTCGACAAAATTGTACTGGAGCCAGCCTGAAGGGTCGCCGTGGGTGACGAGCATGAGCATCGCAAAGGCTGAGGCGGCAACTCCAACCGCAAAAGCGGCAAAAGCCTTTGCAAGCAGTGCCATCTGCTGATGCAAAGCGCAGATAAGCGCCATCACAGCGGCAATTACCAGCGGAATGCCAGCATCGTTTGACCATAGAAGCGCAAGCCCGGTTGCAAGTCCAAACCAAAGGGTCGGCACCCAGTTGGTGTCGCGCATGATGGCTCTTAGCGCGAATAGGAAAACCGGCAGAACAAAGGACGGCAATGCGCCGCGAAGGGGGCGCAATGATACGCCCGGATCAAAGGTCGCAGGATAAGGAAAGTGGCTGAACCCCGCAGCCGCGTTGCCAACGTAGTAGAACGCGAAGACAAGCAGGATCGTGAACGCCCACCTCATAGTGCCTGGCACCGCACGCAGCATCCAGACAACACTGTAAGCGCCGGCAAAACTGCCGACGGTCACCATGGCAAAGGCCGCAAAAGTCGATGCCCACAGCGTCTCACCAAACGCCATGAAGATCGGCAAAAGCGAGAGGATCATGGTGATCCCCAGGTAGGATTGAAAGCCTTCGCCCAGCTTTGCTCCATCAGCGAAATTATCAAGCGCGAACCACGTCTGCATCGCCCCGTCGATCGAGTTGAGACTGTGATCGTAAAGCAAAGTCCAACCACGCAGCGCAATGATCGCCGCCATAAGCGCAGCGATCAGCAGCCAGCCGCGCTGCTTTGCACCCGCATTCTCAGGCATATTGCGCCCCCAGCACAAAGCCCGAATGCGCAGCGCCAAATTCGGGCGCGGTGCTCTTCACCGCCTCGAACAGGTCGTAAATATTGTCGATCTTGCCGCCTAGAACCGAGATCACACGGCTACCCTCGGGCTTCTGGTGATAGAGGATCGGACGGCCATCGTCGGCCTCGTTCTTCACCAGAACCGTCTTCACATCATAGATCGAGCGGCGATAGGTCGCAGCGCCAAGGCAGGGCAAATACCGCTGAGCATCGCGCAGCATGAAGGCGTAGCGGGTGTCAAATGCACGCGCGGCGAAATGGGCGTAGGGGGCGCTGATGGGTCCACCGTCGCTCCAGCTTTCATGCGGGGTGTAGCGCACATGGGTGAGCGAATAGAGCCCAGCCGAGGGGTATGGCATGGCCGAGAAGAACGGCCCGTCCATCACCGTCACGCCGCGCGTGGAAAGCTCTTGCGGCGGCTCGATCAAGGCAATTTCAGCGACCTCATATTTGAGCGCGGCCTTGGGCAAATCCGCCATCTCGAGCACGGAATTGACCTGCGCATAGGTGATGTTGAAGGCGTATCTTGCCGTGACTTCCTGTCCATCTGACAGGCCCGCCACCACGAGCCCGCTCGCATCCTTGAGCGCCTCGAGCCTGGTGTTCAACCGCAGTTCGACGCCCGCTTCATTGAGGCGCTCGGCCATTTGTCTGGCGAGCACCGAGTAGTCGAAAGCGGTCTCGTAACAGGCGAAGACTTCCTCCACCATATCGCTGTCAAACAGCGCGCGGTCATTGGGAGAAGCAACCTCAATAGGCGCGCCCATCTCGCTGAACATTCGATGAAATTTCTTCGCTGTGACCTTCGAGCGCCGCTTTGCAATCGCATAAAGCATCTGAAACTCATCGACGACGGCTTCAGGGAAATCTTCGAGAAATTTTCGGTGCAGCAGCATGGATTTGACTGCTGTCACAGCTGATCGTGGATAGTGGAAACCGGTGTGCACTCGCGCTTGGTTCACCCGGCTTGCGCGGGTCATAAGCGCATCGGACGCCTCAACCAATAAGACCTTGTCCGAAATCGAACGCAGATACAGCGCCAGGCAGCAACCGTAAAAACCGCCGCCAATCACGACATAGTCAAATTGAGTGGAAAGGGGCGCCCTCATCACTCACCATCGCGCTCGGTCGCGTTCTTTGCCCAAGCCTCGCTTTCAAGCTCGACGTTGAGGTCAGCTGAAACTTTGCCGAACAGGTCGATCCGGTTCACCTCTTCGGACACTTTTTCACCCTTGTCGCGCGCATTTTGGCGCATCAGGTGCTGTAAACCAAGGCTCAGCCCAAGGGTCGATATGCCCATGAACACCGCACTCACCGCAAGCATCGTGTTAGTGGTGAGCCATCCGGGCGCAAGATTATCAACCACGATCAGCGCGCCGATAATCCATGCCGCATAGGCGAGCCCCACAAGCATGAGGAACGTCGAGGAAATCGCCACTACCCCAAGGATTGTTGGCGTCAAAAACACAAGCAGCGTTTGTAATAGCTGCATCCGGCGGCCCAAGTCTTTGAACGCGCTGCGCGATGTGACATTCGTATCGGCCCTGAACCCGGCCAGCGGCACGCGCGGATCGCGCGGCGGATAGCGCAGCGCCAAGCGTGGTTCATCATGCGCAAGAATGTGATTAAGCAGCGTTCGCGGCATGGCAATGGACTGCCAATCGCTGGGGTAAACCGCAAAGCCTGCAAGCCTTCCCAAGGCCACAAATGGCCAGCTCAAAAACGCCTTCATCGGATGCTTTTTGTCCTGACTGGCGATGGCAATTGCATTGGCGCTTTCCGCGCGCTCGAGAAATGCAAGCACATCCAATGCAGCCGCTTCATCCTCATTGGCGATCAACACCAGATCACCAATGGCCTCTTCAGCGGCAATAACGCGGCGCTCGTAATATTCGGTGCCCTTGCGCACGAGGAACAGCCGCACATCGCTAACCTCATCAACCAGTGGCAGGAATACCTCGCGCTCATGGGTTTCGACGACGAGGATAATCTCGCGAAAGCGGAAAGTCGTATCGAGGGTTGCGGCGACTTTGCGGATCGTCTCGAATGTCTTCTTGCTTGGCCGGGGCGTTGCAAAACAAACAGATACGACCGTGTCTTCGCGCTGTTTGACAAAGCTTTCTGGCGCGGGTTCATGCATAAGTGCACTCCCCCATTCTGGCCGCCTCAGCGAGTGCCGCGATAGAGGCACGCACGCCTTGCACTCCGTTATCGGGCCGGCGCATCTCGATGGACACCGCCTTTGTGTAACCGTGCTGTGTAAGCCCTTTAAGAACGGGGGCGAGACGCTCTGGATCAGCGGGCGCTGGTGCCAGTTCCGGCTCGCTCACATGAACATGATTGAGGCTAGAGGAAAGATCGGGCAGCGCTTCAGCAACCGCGTTAAACTCGCCATTCATATGCATCGCGCCAAGATCAAGGATCGCTGCGATAGCGGGGTGGTCGACCATCTCAATAAAGCGCCGCGCGTCGCTGAAGGTGTTGAGGAAATTGGTGCCATAAGCCGCCGGATTGGCCTCAACAGTGATGGTCGTACCAGCACTTGCCGCAGTGTCGCCAAGTGCGCGAAAGACCTGCGCCGCCTCATCCCAAGCCTGCTCCATCGCCATGCCATCAGGCACACGGCGCTGTGCGGGGGAGCCGAAAACGAGGTTCGCAATGCCAAAACGTCCCGCCAGATTAATCGCTCGCGTTACACCGTTGACGAGAGCTTTGCGCGCGCCCTCTCCATCGAAAAGCCCAGCGCCATCGACACCGAACAAAAGCGACTGCATCGACACAAGGTGGAGCCCCTGATCGGCAATTTCAGCGAGCGCCTCGCGCGCTTGGGTTTCGCTTGGCACGAAAGGATCATCGCTCGCATGGAAGAACAATCCCGGCGCGATTTCGAGCCCGCGAAAGCCCGCTTGTGCCATTGCCGAATAGGCATCAAGCCGCTCCTGCGGAGCCCAGGCGATATTGGACATGGACAAGATCATACGCCCGCCCTTTCGCTGATGTAGAATTGTTCCAGCCGATCCAAAGTCGCCTCGCCGCTGAAGAGGTAAGGCCCGCTCGCACCCCACAGGTTTCCATGGGCTGAGTGCATATCCTCGCAGTGCAGGCGCGCGGATGTTTCCGGCATCGCCATGTTCGTCAGGCGTTGGTGAATGACAGCGGCCTGCAATGGCTCGCTGGTCAGGTGCAGATGGGTGAGCCCTGCCTCCAAAGCCATTCCGATATCGCGCCAAAGGCGGTCAATTTCGTAGTATTGATACGTCGTTTCACGGTTGTGAAACTGGGTCGCCGACAGCCCCAAATCGCTTACCGCCTGATCGAGCGCCATCCGACGCTCATCGCGATTGAGCGCCTCGCGATCGAGCTTGAACAGCCCCGTCGCTGCGTCCTTAGTGTAAAGTTCGCTCGTCCACTGGGAAAGCGCGTCTCTCAATCCGTCACGCAAGATGGCAAGCTTTTCAGCCGCCAGCATAGACGGCACAGGGTTCATCAGATCGAAGATAAAATTCTTGCGCAGACCTTTTCCGAACAATGCGGGCAAGCGCACGATCAGATAGTTTTCAAAATGCTCCTCAATGAAGGCTTCAAGCTCGCGGCGGTGGTGGCCATAGGCGAGGCTTTCCTGAAATTTGTTTGTCGTCTCATCGTCTCCGCCAGCAAAGTCTGCGAGCACGGCAATAGAGGAAATCAGAACAAACCGCTTCGCATCAACCTTCGACAAGTGATTGATAAGCGATTGAATTTGCGCACGGTCGCGCTCTGGTGCGGTGTTCGCCTCGATCATCGAACCGGGGGCAGCCGCGCACACCAAAGTGTCAAAACTCTGCCCTTCGATCTCATTTATTGTGCGGCTGTTGAACTGGGCGTCGAAATCCGTCTGGCGCAGCAAAGCGCCGCCGACAAAGCCGGTCGCCCCGATGAGGCCTGATTGCCCCTCGCAAGAGTTCGTCACAGCCATCTAAAAAGCGTCGCTTTTCCTATCCATCAAAGTGAAAGATTTGCTCGCGGGAAGCCTTAGAAAAAAATGCTAAGCATAGCGTTAATCATAGCCCGAAGATCGAACCGGCCATCGCCGTGGTATATGCGAGCGTGAATACGATTTCGGCTCCCCATTTTGCGCTCGCCCCGCTTCGCGCATCGCCCTATAGTTTGCGCAAAGGCCAGATGGAGATGGACCGATGAACGACACGAGAAGCTTTGACCCCAACGAGATTGAGCGGGTGATGAAGACAGCGCCGGTCATCCCGGTCCTCGTGGTGAAGGACGCTGGCAAAGCGCGTGAACAGGCGGAGGCTCTGGTCGATGGGGGTCTCAAAGTGCTCGAAGTGACATTGCGCACGCCGGATGCTTTGGAAGCGATCAAGCGGATGAACCTCGTGCCCGGCGCGATTGTTGGCGCTGGTACGGTAATCAACCCGCGCCAACTGGAAGAGGCGCAAGCCGCTGGCTCTGAATTCATCGTCTCCCCTGGCCTCACGCCGGCATTGGGTAGCGCAGCGCTTTCAAGCGGGCTGCCGTTCTTGCCCGGTATCGCCAATGCAGGTGACATCATGCTTGGGCTCGACATGGGTTTATCACACTTCAAATTCTTCCCTGCCATGGCATCGGGCGGCATCCCTGCGTTGAAAGCTTTGTCGGGGCCCTTTGGTCAGGCAAAGTTCTGCCCCACTGGCGGGATCACTCTGGAAACGGCACCCGACTGGCTCGCCCTTCCACAAGTGCTGTGCGTTGGCGGCAGCTGGATTGTGCCGGAAGGAGCAAGTCTTGCACAGATCAATGCAAACGCAAAACAAGCCGCCAGCCTCGCCCCTTAAGCCGGGTTTGCACTGGGCGCACCAGCGAGGCTCGCTGCGCGAAGCCGTTCATACAAAAGTCGCGTTTCCAGCAGGTTGGAAATTCTAAGGCCCACTTCGATCACATCGAAGGGTTTGGCTACGAAATCCTTCGCGCCCAAAGCAAGCGCCTTACGCCGCGCCTGAATGGTTGTGTCTGCCGTCAGCACAAGAACGGGTCGAAACTCATCGGCAGCATCATGGCGCGAAAAGGCTTCCAGCAGTTGAAACCCGTCCACTTCAGGCATCATCAAATCGAGCAGCACAAGGTCAGGCTGCAGATCCATATAGGTGACAAGCGCCTCTTTTGACTGGGTCAGGCAATGCACATCGCTGTAGCCTTCACGCTGCAAAATACTGCGCAAAAGCATGACGTTGGCTTCCTCATCGTCGATCACCAAAATCCGGCGGGCGAGGATTTCTTCAGGATCGATTAGCTGTGGTGGCATGATGCGTCCTATTGCGCGCTTTGCTTGGCGGTGGCTGATGCGGGTTTGGCGGCGAGGGTGAAGGAGAAGCGGGCCCCGCTTTCATGGCCGTCTGGATCGCGGGGGCTGTAATCAAGCGTGCCACCCATCGATTCAACAAGACTTTTTGAAAGCGCAAGCCCAAGGCCGGTCCCCTCGCTGCGCGAAAGCTTTTGCTGGCCAAGGCGATCAAAGGCCGTGAACAGCCGCGAGCGGTCAGCAGGGGCAACACCGGGACCATCGTCTTCGACAAAAACGGTCACAGTATCGCTGTGGACTTCAGCCCCAAGCCGCACAAAGTCGCCTTCAACATTGTATTTCGCTGCGTTGCTGATGAGGTTCAAGATGACCTGAGTGGTGCGACGCCGATCAGCCTGAACCGTTGTATCCTCGCTCGGCAGATCAATTTCAAATCGTAAGGCTGCTGCGCGCACAATGGGGTCGGCCAGACGGCGCGTTTCTTCGATTAACTGCGCGATGTTCACCGCCTCTATCTCGACCTCTTGCGCGCCGGATTCGATACTGGAGATGTCGAGCAAATCATTGATCAAAGAGAGCAGATGCCGCCCCGCCCTGGTGATCTGTCGCACCGCATCGCGATGAGGGTCGGCGAAATCCTCTTCGTCGATTTCAAGCAACTGGCCAAAGCCAAGTATGGCATTGAGCGGCGTGCGCAGTTCGTGGCTCGTGCGGGAGAGAAATTCAGACTTTGCAAGGTTTGCCGCAACCGCCTCTTCGCGCGCCAGTCGAAGTTCCTCTTCGCTGCGGCGGCGCTCTGTCATATCGCGCGTGACCTTGGCAAAGCCTTGAAGCTCGCCCGCCTCATCGCGAAGCGCGGTAATGACCACGTTCGCCCAAAAGCGCGAACCGTCCTTGCGAATGCGCCAGCCTTCGTCTTCTGCCGCGCCTTCGACCCGCGCCCTTTCAAGCAATGTATCTGGCAAGGTATCGCGCGTGTCGGCGGGATAGAAGCGGCTAAAATGTTCACCCACAATTTCATGAGTTCGCCAGCCCTTGATCCGTTCAGCGCCAAGGTTCCAACTGGTCACAATGCCGTGGTTGTCGAGCGTGAATATGCCGTAATCGCGCACCCGTTCGATCACGAGGCGAAAACGCTCTTCGCTCGCTTTGAGATCATCTTCGCGTTTGCGCAAAAGAGCGCTTGCCCGCGCCATGCGCTGTGCCAACCGACCAAGCTCATCGGCCTCTTCTGGAGGAGCGTCCAATCGCTCCCCTCGCGCAAGAAGCTCCGCATCGCCTTCAAGCTTGCTCACTCGGCGCACAATCCCGGTGGAGAACAGATAAACGGCAGCAAAACTGCCCAACAGGCCAATGATCGCACTGACCGCCGTCAATGTCAGGAACCGTGTGCGCACATCCTCGACAAGCGCGCGCCTGCGATCAAGGACAATCCCCTCAAGCTCCTGAATATTTTCAATTTCCTGCCGAACTGCATCGAGCGCCAACTTGTTCGTGACAAGCAAGTCCTCAATCTCATCTGGCGTTGGCTCGTTTGAGCTTTGAGCAAGTGAAATGGTTGTGCGCAGCCCTTCGCGTTTGTCCTTGGTTATCTGCAGCAATTGGAGGAAACGCGGGCGCACATCTTCGTCCTCAATCGCCACATCCAATCGTTCAAGCGTCGCCGGAAGGTCGCGTTCGGCGGTGTAATATGGTGCCAGAAAGCGCTCTTCGCGGGTCAAGGCATAACCGCGCACGCCCGCTGCCGCTTCTGCCAGAAGCGCGTGCACCTGATAAACGTCGCGCTGGATGGCAAAGGCGCGGCGCACATCGTCTTCAGCGCGCGTCTCAGCGCTCGCCGCAAGGTAGAGCGACACCAGGGAGCCCAGCAGCACCGCCAGCGGCAAGGCCACCACGACAAGCCCTTTGAAAGCGAGCGGACGATCAGTCCAGAATAGGGTCGAACGCCTGCTCACACGCCGCTTGACCCTGCAGATTTCAACTGGGTTGCCACCACGGCTGCCTGTGTGCGGTCGGCAACGCCCAGCTTTGCGATCAGGCGTTCGACGTGAACCTTTACCGTTGCCGGACTGATTTCGAGTTTGCGCGCGATTTCTTTATTCGTGAGGCCTTGAGCCACGTGCTCGACCACTTCCTGCTCGCGCTCGGTCAGGATTTTGCCAAGGTCACCTGTCGCGCTCGATACCGGGTCGCTTTTCATGGCCGCGCTGACCAAGTCCAGCGGAATGGCAGAGCGCCCGTCGAGCACTTGTGCGATAGCGGCGCGAAGATCGCCGATTTCGGTGTCTTTCAGGACATATCCCGCAGCGCCCGCCGACAATGCGGTGCGCACATAGCCCGGCATATCGTGAAGGGTAAGCATGATGACTTTGGTAGAAAGGCCAAGTGCCGCGATCTGGCGGGTGGCCTCAAGTCCATCAATGCCCTCGCCCAGGCGAACATCCATCAAGACAATGTCAGGCTCTATCTCACGCACCATTTCAATGGCTTGCTCGCCAGTGGATGCAAGATGAATATCACCAAAGCCATCACCTGAAAGGACCGCGCGCAGCCCTTCACGGGCCAGTTGGTGATCATCAACGATGAGGATGGTGGGGGTGGTGGATGGTGAGGACATATAGTGCAGCTTTCAGCTATCAGTTTTCAGCAGGCAAGCGCGCTTCGACAAAGACACCGCGCTCGGCGCCCGCGCCCCATTCCAGCGTACCGCCAATTGCGCTCATGCGTTCTTTCATCACTTCAATCCCCACATTGTTGCCGCTTTGCGCGCCTGCTTTTCGGGTTTCTTCGGACGGACCTTCACCGTGGTCTTCGATGCGCAAGGTGAGAGGGTCGGTGTCAAAACGCGCTTCGATCAAGACATCGCAGGGTGCGCCGGCGTGCTTGCGAATATTGGCTACGGCCTCTTGCGCCACCCGAAACACTGCGGTTTCGACCAGCGGCGAGAGGCGCTTTGGGCTGGCGACCAGTGTTTGCGTGACGCGATAGCCATCGGCTTCAAGCCCTTCTCCCAGCGCTTGAAGCGCGGGCAGAAGTCCAAGGTCATCGAGCATTGTCGGGCGAAGGCCAGCAATCACTCGCCGCAATTCCGAGACGAGCGAGCGCGCAACGTCAGCAGGATTAATCGCGCCCTCATCGGCATCGTCTGTCAGCTTTGCGCGTTGCGCCGGATTATCCAGAATGCGCACCAGCGCGGTCGCGGTTTGCGCCACACCGTCGTGGAGTTCATGGCTTACCCTGCGGCGCTCTTCCTCTTGCGCGGTAAATATCCGCTCCAGCAGCATCGCCAGTGTCTTCTCGCGGCTTTGCAGCGCGCTCACCAGATCGGCCCGCTCACGCTCGCGCCTGATGCGGTCGATGGCAAGCCCCATCTGCTCCAGTTCCATCCGGAAAGCCTCGCGATCTTCGGGGTCGGAGATATCCGCGAGCCTCTCAAGACCATCGACCACCAGCCACGCAAGGGTAACGTCCTCCTCGCCCGGCGCCTGAATGGGAATGCCCGCCTCGCCCTTTTCCAGCTTTTCCGCCTCGCGCACAGACGCAGCCCGGCAGCCGACAAAGAAAGCAAGACGCATGGCGCAGCGCTTAACGATCTCGTCCAACGTATCGCTTGTCGCAGCTGCCAGTTCGCGTCCGGAAACCGACAAAAGCCGCAGCCTTGCCGAACGCGCTTCGGCGGCACGGTAAAGCTCGCGCAGTTCGGCAATGGTTTCGCCATCTGAAGGCAAAGTAGAAAGCGTATCAGGCATTGGCGCAACATAGTGCCCCTTGCGAAAACTGCATAGGCCACACAGCGTAGGCCGGGAAGCTCGCCAGTTGGCAGATTTTGCCGTCGATCGCTTCGTCTATCTCTCCAATCACTCGGCGAGGCCGGGTTGTCGAAGGTTTTTCCTACGGGGTTTTTCCCTCCACCATCCCGTAAGGGGGCCGTCGCGAAAGAAGGCAAAACTTTGATCGACTTTCGCAAAGCAGCCCGGTTCTCACCGATACGAAATTGAACATCGAGCATGACACCGCGCGATCCGCCTTTTCCCAATCGGCTGATTGCAACTTCCCCCAAGAGCAGGAGAGCCCTGCTCCAATCCTTCCGGCGGGCGACATCTTTCTTGCAAGGCGTCGCCCGCCAATTTTTGTTTGAACGAATGTAAGAGATCGATGCAAAGCACCAAATTGGCCCTTGTTGCCGCAGCCGTAACGCTTCCCCTCGCCACCCCGGCGTCTGCGACCGAAGATGATCTGAACGTCTGGACGGGCCAGTTCGTCACAATTGATCTTGGGGAAGATAGCAATTGGTACATTCGCGGCGAAGCGCAGGAGCGTTTTACCAATGACGCGGACCGGCTGGGCCAGCTGCTTTTGCGCAGTTTCGTAGGGTATCGCATCACCGACAAGGTCAACATTGGCGGGGGCTATGCCTACATCCTCACCGATCCGGTGGGCCCGGCAAAGACCAATGAGCACCGCTTTTACCAAGAGCTGAACGTGCGTTTGATCGAGAAAGACGGCGTGACGCTGGATTCGCGCACCCGGCTTGAACAGCGCACCTTTGAAGAGGGCGACGGCACTTCCTGGCGCTTTCGCAATTTCGTGCAATTGCGCGTGCCGATCACCGAGAACAACAAGCTCAACCTCTACACCGAGCCATTTATTGAGCTCAACGATACGCAGTTTCAATCGGGCGGGCTTAGCGTGTGGCGCAATTTCGTAGGCGTAACTGTACCGCTTGGCGATGGGATCACCATGGTGCCGGGTTATCTCAACCAGACCGTGTTTCGCGAAGGCCGCGAAAACCGCATGGATCACGTCGCCAATGTGAATGTGTTTTTTGCGTTCTAGGCCAAGTGAGCGCGCCCGCGTTTGAGACACTTGAGACACTGTCCAAAGGCAGAAATCCCAAAGACCCCTTACACCCTTGGAAATCAGTCTAAGCAACTGAAAAATGGAAAATTTTTGGGCGGGCATTGCGCCAGTTTAGCGACCACCCGGCGTGTAGGAAACGAGCAGGCCAAATCCTACATTTGCCCTGCCCGTTAACCTTACATCAGGCCTTTCTCTTTTTTCTCGGCAATCTGCGCCTCGTCCCATCCCAAAAGCTCGCTCAAGACTTCTGCGTTGTGCTGTCCGGGCGTTACCGGAGCGGTTCTGCGTACGCCGCTTTGGGATTTGGAGAAACGCGGGAAAGCGTTCTGCATCTTCAAGGGGCCATGGCCTTCTGTATCGACTTCGATAATCGCCTCACGGTCCTTGAAATGAGGGTCTTGAAGCATATCCTTGGCGGTGTAGACGCGCCCTGCGGGGATCGAATATTCGATCATCAGCGCATCCAGCTCATCAATCGTGAGCGTGGCTGTCCATTCATTGATGAGATCATCAAGCTCGGTCTGATGCACCCCGCGCGCCAAATGAGTCGCATAGCGTTCATCTTCAGCCAGTTCCGGCCGCCCCATCGCCTGTGCCAAGCGCTTGAAAATCGCATCGTTGTTGGCACCGATCATAAACGGACCATCGCTGCATGAATAGACATTGCTCGGCGCAATTCCGGGGAGGATTGAACCGGAGCGTTCGCGGATAAATCCGTTATAGTCATATTCGGGGACCAGCCCTTCCATGACCTGCAAGACCGCTTCGTAAAGCGCGGTGTCAATCACCTGACCCTCACCCGTTTTTTCGCGGTGGTGTAATGCGGCGAGCACGCCCATCGTGCCGTAAGTCGCACAAAGAGTGTCGCCGATGGAAATGCCCATGCGCGCAGGTGGTCTGTCAGGGTCACCCACGATGTAGCGCCAGCCGCCCATCGCCTCGCCAATGCCGCCAAATCCGGCGCGGGTGGAGTAGGGGCCAGTCTGGCCATAACCCGACATTCGCGCGATGATGAGGCCGGGGTTGGTCTTGTGCAGCTCTTCAGGAGAAAGCCCCCATTTCTCCAGCGTTCCGGGCTTGAAATTCTCGACCAGAATATCGGCTTTCGCGATCAGTTGCCGCGCAATCTCCTGACCTTCGGGTACGCGCAAATTGCAAGTGACCGAGCGCTTGTTGCGCGCAATCACTTCCCATTGGACCTTTTCCTCGCCCTGCCCCCATTCGCGCATGGGGTCGCCTTTTCCGGGAGGCTCCAGTTTGATGACATCCGCGCCCATATCGCCCAGCAGTTGTCCGCAAAAAGGCCCTGCGAGAAGCTGGCCCATTTCAACTACGCGCAAGCCAGCCAGCGCGCCGGGGCTGGCTCCTGTGTCGAGCGGCTTACCCATGACGCCCCCCCAGCTTTTGTGCATCCCATGACGGCTGGATCGGCGCGGCAAGCCCTGTTTCCTCCTCGCATTTCTCGCGCAAAGCCTCGATGCCGGGGCCATAGTCGAAAAGCGGTAGCTCGCCGCGCGATGCCTTGATCTCTTCGCGCAGCGCCTCTGTCGCCGATGCGTCGACCGTGTGGTCGTCTGTGATGACAACGCCGTAATCGCGCGCGCCCTCGACGGTGACGAGGCCTTGGCGCACTTCGAGCGCGACGAGTTCGGAATCACGTGTCAGTGGGTCGCCCCAGCCCCCGCCGCCCCATGTGATGAAGTGGAGTTGCTCGCCCGCTTTCACCTCGACATCTTCGACCTTGTTGCCGACGATCTCGGTGGTGCCATCGAGCCGCTCAATCAGCTTGGTTGCGCGCTTGCCCGGGTGGCCGCCATTGACGCCCCACGGGGGCACAAACCAGCGGTCATCGTGGATCGCAATCGCGCCGTCGGCGAGGAAGCGGTAGGTCATGTGAATACCATTACCGCCGCGGTGGAGGCCAGCGCCGCCAGAATCCTTCTCGGTTTCATAGCGTTCAATCCGCAGTGGGAAGTAGCGCTCCAGAAACTCGTTGGGCACATTGGTGAAACCCGGCCAGAGCGAGTGTCCATCGGGACCATCGCCAAGAGGCCGACCGGGAATGCCGCCAAAACCGATCTGGAACAGCTGGAACCAATCCGCCTTCTTGCCTTCTCGGTTGTCCCAGCCAGAGTAGAAAAGGTGAGGCGAAGAAGAGAAGCCAGCGGCGTTCAGGAACTCCGGCGTGCCCTGCCCCAGCAGACCGCCCAGAATGTCGAAAATCCGGCCCAAAGCATGAGTGCGGCCTGACAAGGCTGCGGGGAACTTGGGCTTCAGCAATGAGCCTTCGGGAATGCGGACTTCGATGAGGTCATAGAAGCCATCATTGAAGAGGATCTGCGGGTCGAAGACCATGATCATGTAGATGCCAAAGAACATCTTGAACATATTCTCGTTCAAGTAGAAATTGATCGAGGCGGCTGACTGCGGGTCGGTGCCGTCGAAGTCGAGGATGACCTTATCGCCTTCGCGCCACATGGTGCATTTGATCTTATAAGGGCCATAGCCCTTGCCATCGTCGCAAATGAAATCTTCAAAGCTCGCCTTGGCTTCAGGGATTGCCTGACCGATAAGCGCCTTCATCGCGCGGTGGTTGCGGGCGAGGAGTTCCTGCGTGGCTGAGTAGTATACATCGTCGCCAAAGCGCTCCGCCATTTCGACGAGGCGGTTGGAGGCGACGCGGCAGCTGGCGATGAGCGCGTTGAGGTCAGCCTGACACCAATCGGGTTTGCGCGTTTGGTGCATGACGAGCTTCATCAGGTCGTCGTTGTATTCATGCCTTTTCCAAATCTTTACCGGCGGAATGCGTACGCCTTCCTGAAAGATCGAGGTCGCCTCAATCGGCATGGAGCCGGGTACCATGCCGCCAATATCGGACTGGTGGCCGAACATGGCGGTGTAGGCGATAAGACGCCCGTCCTTAAACACCGGCAGCATTACGAGCCAGTCGTTCGAGTGGCTGATCGCGCCTTCGCAACTGTAAGGATCGGAGAGGAAGATCATGTCCCCGTCCTCGATCGTTCCGTCAAAGCTCTTGAGGAAGCCGCCGATGAAGCTGCCGAATTGTCCGACGATCATCTTGCCCGACGGATCAGCGATCAGCGGAAATGCGTCGCCCTGCTCGCGTATGCCGGGGCTCATCGCGGTGCGCACAAGGGTCGCATCCATCTCGATCCGGGCATTGCGCAGCGCGTTCTCGATGATGTCCAATGTGACCGGATCAATATCGAGCCTTTTGAAGGGCGCAGGATTGGTTTCGATGATTTGTGCTGGCATTGGGAGAAACTCCTCAGAAATCTCTGTTGCGCTTCCCCGCGAAGGCGGGGATCGAGGGGCAATCGGGCGCAGAGTTTTTCGGCTCTGGGCCCCCGCCTTCGCGGGGGAGCGGAAAGGCAATTGAAACGATCACGACGGATTAATCAAAATATTGCCGACCGCGTCGATTGAAGCGGTGCAGTCGTGTTCGACGAGCGTCGTTGAATCCATCTCGGTGATGATCGCAGGGCCGGGAATGGTGTCGCCTTGCAGCAGCTTTGAGCGGTCGTAGATAACAGCCGCGCGCTCTTCGCCATCCATCCACAGCGTGTGATCTTTTATCTTCGCATGGGCGGGATCGCCATTGCCTTTGGGAAGTTCAGCAGCCTCCAATTCGAGCGCCTCGCCAAGAGCCACCGCCCGCAGGTTCACGATCTCATGCGGGGTATCCATGTTGAAGGTGAAGAGGCGGCGGTGCTCTTCATCAAAGCGTTCAAGGATGCCTTCGATGCCTTTCTCTTGCAAGGTGGCTTGGTCAATTGTGAGTGGGACTTCAAAGGCTTGTCCGGCATAGCGCACATCGACTTCGAACTCGCTTGTGATGGTGTCCGAAGGGATGCCGTCAGCCTCAAGCTCAGCGCGGGTCTGCGCTGCCATCTCATCGAGCAGCGCGATGAGATCGCTCACATCGGTTTGGCCTGCAAGCTTGCTGAAAGACCGCGCCGTCTCAGTCCGCATCCGCGTTGTTGCATCGCCAAGTGCACACAAAACACCCGGCGAAACGGGCGAAACTGCGGGCCAACTTCCCATCAGTTTCGCAACAGCGTTGACGTGCAAAGGCCCCGCCCCGCCAAAGCCCATCAGGGCAAAGTGGCGCGGGTCGTAGCCTTGCTGAACGCTGATCATGCGAAGCGCGCCGAACATATTCTCGTTCACAATGTCGATGATCCCGCGCGCTGCATCCATAAGGCTGACCCCAAGCGCATCGGCGATGGTCTGCACCGCCGCTTTCGCACCTTCGCGGTCGAGCTTGAACGAACCACCAAGAAGATCTTCGGGAAGGTAGCCCAGCACCACATTGGCATCAGTCACCGTCGGCAATTCGCCGCCCTTGGAATAGGCAACCGGCCCCGGCACAGCGCCCGCGCTTTCAGGGCCCACACGCAGCGCTCCTGTGAGCTCAGGAACGTGAGCGATAGAACCGCCTCCTGCGCCAACCGTCTTCACATCGAGAGCCGAAGCGCGCACTGACAAGTGCCCGACTTCGGTCGTGCGCACCCGGCGCGGTTCGAGGTTTTCGATAAGAGCAACGTCGGTCGAGGTGCCACCGACATCAAGAGTGAGGATGTTTTTAAGTCCAGCGTTCTTCGCCACCCAGACAGCACCCGTCACCCCGCCAGCAGGGCCGGACATGAGGATGTTGACGGGATGCTCTTCGGCCTTCTGGCTGCTCATAAGCCCGCCATCAGAGCGCAGCAGCGAAAGCTTACCCTTCACCCCCGCTTCAACCAGCTTGTCGCGCAGGTTCGAGACATAATTGCCAACCACCGGACGCACGGCAGCATTGGCGACCGTCGAAAGCGTGCGCTCATATTCCTGCATTTCGGGAAGCACTTCGTGGCTCAAGGAAATCGGCACCGAGCCGCCGAAGACTTCCTCGGCAATCGCGCCGATTTGCTTCTCATGCGCGCCGTTTACATAGGCGTTGATCAGGCTGACCGTGATCGCCTCAACCCCTTGCGCTTTCAATTGCTCCAAGGCCGCGCGGGCGCCTGCCTCATCGACGGCACGCACTTCATTGCCATCGGCGTCCATGCGCCCGCCCACGGTGAGCGTGTCCTCAAGCGCGGCGAGCGGCTGAGGCTTGGGCCATACGATCCACGCGGCAAGGCCCCCGGGCACAAAGCTGCGCGCGATCTGCATGATGTCGCGGTAGCCCTCGGTCGTGATCAGCCCGACGCGCGCGCCTTTGCCTTCAAGCACCGCATTGGTTGCAACCGTCGTGCCGTGGAGGAAAAACTCAATATCGCCCGGATCAACGCCCGCCTGCTCGGTGATAGCCAGAACGCCGTTCAAAATTCCTTCCGAGCTATCGTGCGGGGTCGAAGGCGTTTTGTGCCGCCAAAACCCGCCGCTTTTTTGGTCAAACAAGAGCAAGTCGGTGAACGTACCCCCCACGTCCACTCCAAGACGATAGCGCATCAGGCGAGTTCCTTTTCTTGATTGTGCGGGGCGGGAAAGCCGCCCGATTTGGCAACCATCGCAGGCAGTTGCTTGCCCATAATGGGCGCAAGCCACGCGTTGGTTTCGATCAGTTTTGCGAGGTCTAATCCGGTTTCGATCCCGGCCCGCTCCAGCATATACTGGACATCTTCAGTAGCGACATTGCCCGCAGCACCCGGCGCGAAAGGACAGCCGCCGAGCCCGCCGATGGAGGCATCGATATTCGATGCGCCCGCAAGGATCGCAGCCCAGACATTGGCAAGTCCCGTCCCGCGCGTGTTGTGAAAGTGGACCCGAATGGGAATGTCGCCAACGACTGATTTCACGCCTGCAATAAGGCGGGTCACGTGCGCAGGGTTACCCACTCCGATTGTGTCAGCAAGCGCGATTTCGACAGGGCCCGCCTCTGCCACGGCCCGCGCCATTTCGATGACGCGGCCTTCCGCAACTTCGCCTTCGAAGGGGCAACCAAAGCTTGCAGCGATTGTGGCCTGAGCAGTTTTGCCAGCTTCTCTCGCCGTTTCGATAATTGCCTTTGCCGCCTCGACCGAGCCATCCGAAGTCTGCCCTTGGTTACGCATGGCAAATGTATCGGTGGCAACACAAACAGCGCCCAACTGGTCAATGCGCCCCGTCGCAAGCGCCCGGTCAGCGCCGCGCTGGTTCATTACAAGACCGATGTAGGTGACGTCATCGCGGTCCGGTAGCCCGGCGCACACCGCGTCCGCATCCGCCATCTGAGGCACAGCGCGCGGATTGACGAAGCTGGTAACTTCAATGCGCCGCACACCCGCATCAATCGCCTTTGCGATCAACCCCAGCTTGTCGTCGGTGCCGACCGGCACTTTCTCGTTTTGAAGCCCGTCCCGCGGGCTCACTTCGACGATCTCGACGCTTTTTGTATACACTGTTGCCATTACGCCGCACCTCGCTTTGGCTGATCATGCGCCGTTTTCAGGCCCTTGTGCGCATCACAATATGCATGAAAGGCGCGCCTGATGTGCCCTGCCATAATGCTCTCAGCCCATGCGCCATCGCGCCGCTCAAACGCAGCCAGGAGATCGGCGTGCTCGCGGTGCGAACTCTTGAACGCTTCGGGGTCATAATGCTGCGCTGTACGCCACACGACGGGCTGCTCAATCAGCGATGTCAAAAGGCCCGTCAAACGCGGTGAACCTGCCGTTGCAAGCACCAGAGCGTGAAAGTCCCGGTTTCGATCAAGGAAAGTCGCAACGTCGGGCGTAGGCCTAGAAACCGCCGCTAAAATTGCTTTATTACAGAACTTTAATTCCTTCACGACTTGATCCGTCATACGCTCCGCCGCGCGCCGGGCGGCGTGCCCTTCAAGCATCGCGCGAAGTTCAAACGCATCTTCCACATCGTCCAGCGACCAGTCAGCAACATAGCTGCGCTGCGATTCGGTGCGGCGCACGAGGAGGTCAGCTTCAAGCTGGCGCAAAGCCTCGCGAATGGGCGTGCGCGACACGCCACAACGCTCTGCCAAAGCCTCCTCACGCAAAGCATCGCCCGACGACAATTCGCCCGAAAGGATCATGCTTCTGATCGTTTGATAGGCGCGGTCAGACGCTTTGGTCATGGGATGGCTTCTTGGTTTGTTTCAAGGTGGGGTCGGGAAACTTGACTTGTGCTAATTGTATACAATAAAGCTCAAGCAACGCAAGGCGGAGGAAAAATCCGTCCTGGGGCAGTGGCGGGAACCACTTTGGCAATGGTCTTTGTGTCCAAAGCCAGCGAACCGAGTGATGATAAAATCGATGAGACACCAGATCGTTCCAGTGCGGGTGAACGAGTTAAAGAAGGGAATTCAAATGCGTCACGTATCCTTGCTGAGTGCAGCCTCATTCATGAGCCTCGCCATCGCCGCCCATGCCGCCCCGGCCCATGCACAAACAGCGACCGGTGCCGATGCGGCTGAGGATGACAACGCGATCATCGTCACCGCGCGCCGTCAGGATGAGCGTCTTCAGGATGTACCCGCATCGGTTTCGGTTCTAACCGCTGACGCGCTTGAAAAAACCGGCGCTCAGAACGCAGCCGACTTCTCCCAGCTTACCCCGGGCGTCACCATTGTGACCGGCACAGCGGAAGCGGGCGACACGCAGATCAACATTCGCGGCATTAACGGCGCGCGCGATGCGGAAAGCTCGGTCGCTCTCGTTGTCGATGGCATCTTAAAAACCAACACCGCGCAATTGAACCAGAACCAGGGCACGCTGCGCCAGGTTGAAATCCTCAAAGGCCCGCAAGGTGCGCTTTATGGTCGTAACGCGGCTGCCGGCGCAATTGTCCTTCAGACGGTGAAACCCGGCGACTTTGTTGAGGGCGGCGTTCGCGCATCCTATGCGAATGAAAACACGTTTGAGGGCACAGCTTATGTTTCGGCACCGCTCGGTGAAGGGATCGGCATTGTTGCCTCTGGCTATTACCGCACCACCGACGGCTTTTTCTTCAACGAGTTTTTAAACGATGATGTGGTGGATGACCAAGAGGTGTGGTCGGTTGACGGGCGTCTCGTTGCCAATCTGAGCGAGGCGACCGAGCTTGATGTCAAGGCGCGCTATTCGCAGCTTCGCGGCGCCTCAATCAACTTCAACTCATCCTTCCACATCCCTGCCTTTGGCGCGACCAATCCCGCCTTTTTCGAGGATGTGAACGAACACCCCTTTGTCTACAACGGCAATATCCGCCCGACTAACGAGCAGGACAGCTTCGACATCTCGGCCAAGATTGAGCATGATTTCGACAGTGTAACGCTCACCGCGTGGGCGCTTTATTCTGACGTTGACCAGCTTCTAACCGCCGACGGGACGAGCGCTGACTTTGCCCGCTTCATCGGTGCCGCTGACCCCGCCGCGCAAGGGGTTGTCGATAGCTGCTTTGCCACCACCGCGCAGCTGACCGGTTTCCCCGTTGCACAGCCCGGCTTTATCGGCGAAATTCCGGTGCCGTTTATCTTTGCGCCCGCCAATGGTTCGACCTTTGGCGCATACAGCCCCACCACATGTGACGGCACCCAGCTGCAAATCCGCAAGCAATCCGACATCAGCGCCGAGATCCGCCTTGCCTCCAATGATGGCGGTCCTTTGATCTGGCAATTGGGCGGCTACTTCCTCAACATCGACCGCGAAACCGGCGTTTCCATTGGCGGTGATACGGGCGCAGGCGTTTCCGAAACATTGTTCAACGCACCGGGAAGCTCCAACCCAACCAGCCTTCTTTTGAACGATGAATTCGACACATCTGTCTATGCCATCTTCGGTAATGCAGAATATGAGTTCGACACCGTAACGCTTGGCCTTGCGTTGCGCTATGACATTGAAGATCGCTCTTCCAATTCGCTCGTGCCTGCCGATGCACTTGACCCGTTCACAGGCGGCCCGATCAACCCCGGCCTTGCATTCGGCGCGTTCACGCCAGTTTCGGAAACCTTCAAGCAGCTGCAACCCAAAGTCAGCCTCAGCTGGCAGCCGTCACCAGATTTCAATCTCTACGCCAACTGGGGCATCGGGTTTAAGTCGGGCGGTTTCAACAACCAGGGGTCGGCTGCGATCATCGATGCAAACTTCGTTCAAGCGTTGGGCGCGGATGTGACGATCAACGATGTCTACGACAAGGAAGTGTCCTCTGCCTTTGAAGTGGGCTTGAAAGGCGAGATTGCGAACGGCGCGATCACGTTCGATCTTGCAGGATATTACACTGAAATCGACGATATGCAGTTCTTCGAGTTCTTCGTGGGCTCGTTTGGCTTGCTGCGCGTTGTCTCGAACATCGATGAGGTTGAGGTCTATGGCCTTGAGTTCAACACGGCGGCGGAAATCGTCGATGGTTGGAAGATTTTCGGCGCAATCAACATCACCGAAAGCGAAATCAAGGCCAACAGCTCGCGTCCATCGACGGTGGGGAACAAGTCGCCTTATACCGCCGACTATACGATCAACCTGGGCACCGAAATCGACACGCCTTTGAACGACAGCATGAACCTTATCATGCGCGCTGATTATCGTATCACCGGCCCGACGTGGTTCCACTCTTTCCAGGACCAGACTTCGCCGACGCTCTTCTCCGGCCTGCTGCCAATCTCGGCGCTCGCGCTTCCAGCGGAAGTGGGCAATGCCAATTACAGCGTGGCTGAGCGTGAAGCCTTTGGTGTCCTGAACCTGCGCGCAGGGATCGAAATGGGCCAGCTCACCGCGACCGTCTTTGCCGAGAACGCCCTTAACCGCGAATATCTCAACGAAGTTATCCCGGCGATTGAATTTGGCGGTTCCTTCATCTCTCCGGGCGCGCGGCGTCTGGTCGGGGTGGAAGTGGGATATCGTTTCTGATCCCCTTCCCACACAAGAGCGCTTCGAGCGTCGCTGAAAATGGGCAGGTCTTGGTCAACAAGGTCTGCCCTTTTCTTTTGTCTGGTGTAAAAGGCCCCGCAAGAGCGCAATCAAGCTGACACACTGACATCGCACAAAAGCGATCAGCTTAATCACTATGGAACCGACCACTGATGACAGACACCCGATCACGGCGCCTTGAACTGAGCCGTCGCTTTGCCCTTAAAACCTTTGGCGCATCGGCCATCACCGGACTTTCTTTGCTGGGCGCGAGCGGCGCGATTGCCTCGCCTGTGTTCCGGCAATATCCGTTTCAACTGGGCATCGCGTCCGGGGAGCCGGAGGCGGATGGCTTTGTGATCTGGACCCGCCTTGCCCCAGACCCGCTGGAGGCGGGCTATGGAATGTTGCCAGCCCCCGTCGAAGTGCGCTGGGAAGTGGCGAGCGATGAGCGGATGCAGAACAAGGTCGCCGAAGGCACAGCCATTGCACGGCCAGAAATTGGCCATGCAGTCCACGTTGAGGTCGCTGGGCTGGAGGCGAACCGTCCCTATTTCTACCGCTTTTATTCAGGGCGCGAGAGGAGCGGCATTGGCCGCGCAAAGACCACGCCAGCGCTGGGCCAACCGATTGATAAACTGCGCTTTGGCGTCGCGGGCTGCCAGAGTTACGAAGAAGGCTATTACACCGCGCACCGCTATCTCGCAGGCGAAGAGGCAGACTTCATCTTCTGCTATGGCGACTATATTTACGAATATCGCGGCGACCGAATTCGCGCGCAATGGAATGGCGACGTTTCTGAAAACGTGCGCACGCATATCGGTCAGGAAATCCACACGATCGAGGATTATCGCCGCCGTTATGCGCAGTACAAAATGGACCCCGACCTTCAGGCAGCACACGCTTCTGCCCCGTGGTTCGTCGTCTGGGACGACCATGAGATCGACAACAATTGGGTAAGCGATATCGATCAGGATGGCACCCCTGCGAGCATATTCGCCCTGCGCCAGCAGATGGCAATGCAGGCCTATTATGAACATATGCCGCTTCGCCCCTCCTCCATGCCGCTGGGCAACCGGATGCAGATTTACCGTCAACAACGCTTTGGCGACTTGCTTGACCTCAACCTTCTCGACACGCGCCAATATCGCAGCGATCAACCCTGCGATGACCGCTGGGCGCAATATTGCGACGGAGTGGATGATCGCAATGCGCAGGTGCTTGGCCGCGAGCAGGAGGACTGGCTGTTCGACAAGCTCAAGTCGTCAAAGGCGCAGTGGCAGGTCCTCGCACAACAGATCATGATGATGGACCTTGACCGCCGCATTGGCGAAGGTGAGGGCCGCAATCTGGATAGCTGGGGCGGCTATGAGACGCCGCGCGACCGTGTTCTGGCCAAGGTTCAAGACCTTGGCAAAGACAGCGTTATTGTGCTGACGGGGGATGAGCACCAGAATTACGCGGGCGAGCTTTACCTTGATGGGCAACGCCCCAGTCCAAAACCGATTGCAACCGAGTTTGTCTCAACCTCAATCACGTCAGGCGGAGACGGCGTGGACGTGCGTTCGGACACCGCTTTGATCCAGAAAGAAAACGAGTGCCTGAAATGGCACAATGCCCAACGCGGCTACGTCATGTGCGATGTGACGCACGAGCAATGGACGACCGAGTTCAAAACGATGGACTATGTCTCAAAGCGCGGCGGTGCGATCAAAACCCGCAAACGCATGGCCGTGGCAGCGGGTCAGCCGGGGTCATTGGCTGAGGCGTAAAGCTGACGCGCGCAGACTTCAAAAAAAGGGGCGGGCGAGGTCACCTCATCCGCCCCTTTTTTTCATACGCATAATCAGCACTTAGCCCGAATAGTTTGGAACCCCGCTGCCGGGGGTATAGGGCGCGCCCATCCCTGCCAGTTCATCTTCAAGCGCCTCAACCCGAAGCTCCACATCACGAAGCTGGCCAAGCACCTCCTCGAACTCACTCTTGGCGATTTCAAACGCGGTCTTGTCCGAACCTGTCACTGGCGACTGGTGGCTCCAGCCCCAACCCCGGATTTGCCCGATACGCTGGTTGATTGAGAACGGTGCCGGCTCATCGCGGCCAGAGACAGTCCGGTCGCCGAACAGCGCCATATCAGCGTTGTCGAGCAGGCTTTCGATCTGTTGAAGCGAACTGCGCTGTGCATCGTTTGGCTCGGGCAGAGCCTCCACGGCGACTTTCATCAAAGCAATGCGGTTACGCAGTTCACGTGAGGCCGCGCTTGCGCCGGAAACGGCTTTGGAAAGCTGCGCGGTCTCGTTCTGGAAAGCCAGAACAGCTGCGCGGTCGTCCGCCAGTTCAGGGCTATTGTCGAGCTCCTTGACGGTGAAGCTCTGCGGCGTTCCAAGTGGCGTCACCACCCCGTTCACGCGCTTGCCCATCTGGACGGTGTACTCGCCCGGAAGCACCAGCGGACCGCGCGGCGCGCCGCCGAAAATGCTCACTTCGGCAGGCGTCAAGCGCGCGGGGTCAGGCGCAGGATAGCGCAAATCCCATGCGACGCGATGCAGCCCCTTGGTGTGCGGGCCCGTCATGCGGCGCACGATGTTGCCCTCAGTATCCGTGATCGTGAAAACAATCGCAGGCGCATCCTCGCGGTCTTCTGCACGAAGCGCCTCCCACGATGGGTACGGCGTATCGCCGCCGGTCTTCTCAATCGCGCGCTCGGCTTTGCGACGGGCCTGCGCGCGTGTCTCAAGACCATCACGCAGCGTATAGGTGAAGACCGCGCCATAGGGGGGATTTTCCGCATACCAGAAGTTGTCGCCATTCGACGCCTGCGCGCCGCCATAGCCGCCCCAAAGGTCGCCTTCGATATACATCCATGGGTCACGCACTGGGAAGAGCGTCGCCTCGTTTGACGCGACTGCAGAGGCGCTTGTGCGAAGGGCCGAATAATCATCGAGGATATAAACGCCGCGCCCGAAGGTGCCGACGACAAGGTCGTTCTCGCGCCGCTGGATCTCAATATCGCGAACGTCGATCGTGGGGAAACCGGCCTTCAATTGCTGCCAGCTGCCCCCGCCGTTCTGCGTGTAGAACAGGCCGAACTCGGTGCCCACAAACAAAAGGTTGGGGTCAACATGATCCTCAGCAATGGTGTGGACCGAGCCTTTTGCGGGCAGGTTCCCCGCAATCGAAGTCCATGTCCTGCCCCGGTCGCTCGTGCGATAGACGTAAGGCTTATCATCGCCGCGTTTGTGGTTGTCGAATACGGCATAGGCGACACCCGCATCGTGCACGGAAGCAATGATGTCTTCGACCAGCGTCATATCCGGCACGCCGCGCACGCTCGTCAGCCTGCGCCAGTTTGCGCCATTATTCTCGGTGACAGAAATCACGCCGTCATCGGTGCCGACATAGATCAGGCCTTCAACCAGAGGGCTTTCCGACAAAGCAATTGCAGCGCCATAGATCGAGGTGGAATCGTTCTTTGCAATCGCATCGACGCTCCACACGCGGCCCATGACTTCGAGCGCGTTGCGGTCAATCTGCCGGGTCAGGTCGGGACTGATCTTCTCCCACGAATTGCCGCGATCGTTGGAGGCAAAGAGATACTCAGCCGCATAGTAAATCCGGTCGGGATTGTGCGGGCTGATCAAGAGCGGCGTGTTCCAGTTCCACTTGTAAGCGGGCTCGCCTGCTTCAGGTTGCGGGGTCAGGAACACCCGCTCCTGCGTGCGGCGGTCATAGCGCGCCAGGCCGCCATATTGGTACTGCGTATAGACGATATTGGGATCGCGCGGGTCGATTTGTGGCTTATAGCCGTCCCCGCCCAGCACGATGTGCCAATCGGAATTGGTGATGCCGTGGACTAGCGTGGTGCGCGAAGGACCGCACAGCGAGTTGTTGTCCTGCGTCCCCCCGCAAACATTGTAGAATGGCGAGGCATTGTCCGGCTGCACGCGGTAGAACTGCACAATCGGCAAGTTCTGGAAATGCCGCCATTTCTGACCACCGTCCCATGTCTCATAAACCCCGCCATCGCCGCCGATGATCATGTGAGAGGTGTTGCTATCATCAATCCACAGAGCGTGGTCATCAACGTGGCGCGTCGCATTGCTCATGTCCGAAAACGTCTTGCCGCCATCGGTTGAGCGCTTGGAGAATGTGTCGAGCGAATAAAGAACATCGGGGTTCTTCGGGTCGACCACGATCTCATTATAATATTGCGGGCTGGTGGTCATGTGGCTGGAACGCTTTTCCCAGCTTTGCCCGAAATCGGTCGAGCGATAGACACCCTTTTCATCGTCTTGTGCTTCGATGATGGCGTAGATCATGTCCGGCTCAGACGGCGCCATGGCAAGGCCGATGCGGCCCATGTCGTCCTTGCGCGGCAAGCCTGCAGAAACCTTGGTCCAGTTCTCGCCGCCATCACTCGTGCGGTGAATACCGGAGCCCGGACCGCCGTTGATAAGCACCCAGACATGGCGGCGGCGCTGATAGGAGCTTGCAGTGATAAGGTTGTAATTGTCCGGGTGGACAACAAATTCATTGATGCCGGTATGCTCGTCAATCTCAAGGATCAGCTCCCAGCTCGCCCCCCCATCAGTCGTCTTGTAAAGCCCGCGATCACCGCCCGCCGACCACAGCGGACCTTGGGCTGCGACCAGAACGTGGTTCGCATCCTCAGGATTGATCCAGATTTGCGAGATGTGGCCAGAATTTTTAAGGCCCATATTTGTCCACGACTTGCCGCCATCGGTGGATTTGTAAACGCCATCACCAAAGGCGACCGAGCGCTGCGCATTGTTTTCGCCGGTGCCGACCCAGATGGTGTTCTCATCAGACGGCGCGATTTCAACCACGCCGATGGAGTAGGATCCTTCGCGATCAAAAATCGGCGTCCATGTGGTGCCAGCATCCTTGGTCATCCAAAGCCCGCCGGATGCCGTTGCAACAAGATAGTGATGCGATCCACCTGAAAAGACGGCAAAATCCGAAATTCGCCCTGAAACATAGCCCGGCCCGATCAAGCGCAAAGGCAGCGAGGAAAGCGCGCTTTTCCCGTCATCTTGTGCCATCGCAGGGGCGCTCAGGCCTAAGCCCAGTACCAGTGCGACCAACGCGAAAAAGCGGGCGGTTGATTGGACGAAATTTCTCATGGCCTGAGCCTTTCCCCTGCTACGACTCTTCTCAGCTTCGGACCTTAGACAAGAAATGAAATTTCGCAACGCAGGGCAAATCGTGCGCGAGGATTTGGGATTCTATATGAGCCAGTCGCTTCGCGCTTGACCATGGCCCCGCGCTAGTTGAACGAGGAGCCGACCGATATAAGAGGCGCGCAAATGACAGATGGTTTGGATGAAAACTACGCGAAGGCCTATGGCGGGACGGCAGGTTTTGGAAAATCGCCAGCGCTGGTGATGATCGACTTTGTTCAAGGCTATTTCGATCAAGCGTGCGACCTGTACTCCGATGTCGATGACGCGCTCGCCTCCGCTTTGCGGGTGCGCGAGGCGGCCCACGCAGCGGGTATCCCGGTGATCCTCACCAATGTCGTCTATCACCCCAAGGCGATCGACGGCGGGCGCTTTTTCGAAAAAGCCACGCCTTTGCGCTATTTCCTTGAAGGCAACCCGATGGGCGCATGGCCTAAAGGGCTCACGCCAAGGCCTGACGAACTGGTCATTTCCAAACAATACCCCAGCGCCTTTTTCGGAACCTCGCTTGCATCAACGCTCACATCCTTGCGCGTTGACAATGTGATTCTAACCGGCCTCACCACCAGCGGATGCGTGCGCGCGTCTTGTGTTGACGCGATGAGCCATGGCTTCATCACCACCGTCGTGCGCGAGGCGTGCGGCGACAGGCACGATGGCCCGCACGAGGCGAACCTCTTTGATATGCAGGCGAAATACGCCGATGTCGTCTCCGAGGAAGCGATTATCGCGCACCTTAACACTCTGAAAACGTGAATCTTTGCCCCTTTGCCCATCATGCGTAAGGCGACTTGGGATGCAAAATTTGCAAGAGTTTACGTTCGTAAAGAGTAAAGCGCGTCTATAGGCTCACCCACGTTTTCGCGAAGAGAAGGGGGGCCGCGACAATGCCTAAAGGAATGGATGATAAAGCACCCGACCCCGGGATGCTCTGGCTGGCAATCGGGATTGGTGTCTTCTCGGTTCTCGCCTCCTTCATGCTGGCAATTTATTACGCGGGTTCAGAACAGGCCAGCGCGGCCCCTTTAACGGCTGATGCTTCGCCGGAGGTATCAGCACGAGCCTCCCCTTCTGCCGAGCCGATATTGCAAAGCGCGGCTGCTACAACCGACATTGAATAAGCGCGTTGGCGATGCCCTTCGGGTGCTATGCGATGAGGTACTGACCCACGTGCTTCGAGGCGGATTCCAATCACACCCCCCTGGGGTCCGCCTCACCTTTCTTGAGCTCCGGCACCGACCGGGGTTCGCAGCAAAATTTCATCCAGCGGTAAAAAGATGTAATATCTACCCTCACGTGGGGACCAATAGCTGGAATAATGACAAATCAAATGTAACAAGCATCGCGCGTTACAAATGCTTTTCAAGGAACGGACAGGATGCGGATTGCTCTTGCAGACGATGATCGCGACATTCGCGAACAAGTCTCGGCTATTGTAAGAAAAGCGGGCCATGTGGTCGATGATTTCACCAATGGCCTTGATGTGCAAAAAGCCCTGCAGCGCGACACATACGACGTGGTTCTGCTTGATTGGAATATGCCGGGTCGCACCGGGTTTCAAATTCTTGAATGGGCCGCTGATAATCTCGATAGCCCACCCCCGTTCATCCTCCTCACCAGCCGCCAGGACAAAAGCGATATTGTCAAAGGTCTGGAAGCAGGCGCGGTCGATTACATTGTCAAACCCGAAAGCGAAGAGGTGATCCGCGCCCGGATCGAGGCAGCCGCTCGGCGTACTTCAGTAAAGGAGACGCGCGGAGTGGTCCAATACGGTCCATTCGAAGTCAATCACGCCTCCCGCACTATCAGCCGCGATGGCGATGCGATTGCCTTGACGGCAAAGGAATATGACCTTGCGGTGCTGATGTTTGAAAACATCGATAAGCCATTGTCGCGCGGTTATCTGTTCAGCCGCGTATGGGGCGGCAATATCGACGTGGAAACCCGCACGATTGATATGCACGTCTCGCGTTTGCGTTCAAAACTCGGCCTCACCCCTGAATCGGGCCTTGTTATCCGCACCGTTTTTGGCTTTGGATACCGCATGGATCACTTTGAGGCCGATGCCTTGGCGTGAGGTTGAACGCATTGCGGGGGTTTGAAGATGGACGGTCTTGGAAGAGCAGGCTTTGTTAATGGGCTCACACTCGCCCTTGCCAGCGCTGGCCTTGGCGCTTGCGCTGTTTCAACGCCAGCTGCGATCACCGATTCGCAAAATGCGAGCGGCACCATAAACAATCTGCAATTTGTTGCTGAAGAGGGCGTCCAAAGCGGGCTAGGCAAGCAATTCAAAAGCGCACTTGCAAACGCATTGTCAGCACAAGGCGTCACACTTGGCGGCAATGCTGGCTATCTCGCTGACTTCACAGTGGCTGAGCGTCCTGCCGATCTTGCCTTGCAGGATGTAACCGGCGACGATGCAAATGCCAGCGCCCCCGCTTCAGATTTCAAGCCGCGCTTCTTCCACACGTGCAAAGCCCACAGAGTGAGCGCGAGCCTTGTAATCTATAACAAGCAAAGCGGCGCGCTTCATTCCAAGTCGGAAGGCGAATACATCGCCTGTCCCGGTGACACATCGCAGCTTGGCGTTCTGGCCAATCTGTTGGCGACGCGCGCGCTCCAGAATTGATCGCAACTACTGATACGGCAGGTGGATCACAAAGCGCGTGCCTTTCCCTTCCTCGCTTTCGACGCTGATCGTGCCACCGTGGCGATCAACCACCTGCTTTACATAAGCAAGCCCTAAGCCTGAACTGGGCCCCTTGCTGGTATCGCGCGCGCCAAATCGAGCAAACGGCGCTTGCTTGCGTTCTGGTGAAAGGCCCGGCCCGGTGTCAGCAACGCTGATTTCGAACGCTTCGCCATCACCCTCATCAAGCGTGATCAAAATCTGCCCGCCTTCAGGAGAGTATTTGACCGCATTGCTGATGAGATTGTCGAGCATCCGTGCAATCGCAAAGCCATCGACATAGGCAAACACGGGTTCCCCCGGCGGATCGAACAGAACCTTGACCGAATATTTTCGGGCAAGCGGATAGGCGCGGTCAGCGGCCTCTTGCACGATAGAGCCAAGCTCTGTTTCCTCGCGCTCCACCCCTTCGTTCGAAATGCGCGCGATCTGGACAAAGTCTTCCGTCAGCTTCAACGTGCGGCGCGATTGCTCGGTAATCCGGGCAAACCGCTCTTCAATCGACAACGCTTCGTCTGCCTGCCGTGCCAGGCTGATAATTGCCACCTGTGGCGAGCGCATATCGTGGCTCAGAAACTCCAACGTCTCGCGGCGCTGGCGCTCAGCTTTTTTGATCTCAGTCACTTCGCGCAAAGAAAGCACTTTGCTGCCGACATCTTCGTCCAGATGTGCCGATGCCATCCAGAAGCTGCGGCCATCGGCAAGGTTGAGCTCGTCGCGCTCTTTATCGAGGATGCCGTCAACTTGCGCAAACAGCTCATCAAGAGTGAAATTTTTCGATTTGGGAGCAGCGCCAAACAGGTTTTCGGCAGCGAAATTGCCCATCGTCACCCGGCCATCGCCATCGGTCACCAGCATCACATCAGGATCTGCGTCGATCACGTCCTGAATAAGCTTGAGATTGCTCGAAACGCCTTTGGTCAGCCGTTTAAGAAGCGCCACTTGCTGAGCCACGACATCGAAACCCTCGCCCGATTGCGTGCGGCCCGTGGGAAGCCTTGCAAGCTCGCGCAGGGACGCCGCCTCGCTTTCCAGAAAGCGGCTGACCGAGGCCAGTCGCCGCCATCCCCACAAGGGATAGGCAATCACAATCGCTAGCAGCGCCCCGCCCACCGGAAGCCAGATGTTGAATACCGTCAAAGACAGGATTGAGCCCACAAACAGGCTGGCGGTTAGAAGGATCGCCACGATCAAGGCGCTGCGCGGTGAAAGCCGCCAAAAGCTTGCAAACAAAAGCGCAATCACGATTGCCTGAAGCGCCAAGGCTAGCCGCGTATCAGCTTTTTCGATCAGATTTCCCGACAGCATGGCATTGGCAAGGTGCGCTTGCATCTCGGCACCGGTCAGAAGACGCCCGGCATGGGCTGGAACCGAATACCGGTCGCCCAGCCCCGGCGATGTGGCACCGACAAACACGATAGCACCCTTGAAAAATTCAGGCGGAACACTGCCTGAAAGGACGGCTGAGGCAGGCAAAGCGCTCACCGATCCGCGCGCGCCATAACGAACGATTGCACTGGTTTGGCGCCGGAATGGTCCGCTCACCGCATAGCTTTGCAACTCGCCTGCTATCTCCAGCAATCGCACCGAAAAATGCGGGTAACCCTCGCCACCTTCACCGCGGACAAGTTCGAACCGCCGCGCGACCCCGTCGGCATCAGGGGTCAAGGCCACATGACCCACCGCGCTCGCTGCATCGCGCAGCATGGGGAGAGGATAAAGCGGCACTTCGCCTCTCACGGTGTTGGGTTTGGGGCCAAAGGAATGGGGAAGCACAACCTTACCGCTATCTGCCAGAGCGCTTGCCAAAGCGGCATCGCTTGCCTCGTCCGTCCCCTCAATGAACAAAACATCATAGCCGATCGCGGCCGGGGAATAGCTGTCGATCCTGCGGATCAACTCTGCGTGGATAGCGCGGTCCCACGGCCATGCGCCGACCTCTTCGAGCGAGGGATCGTCGATTTCGACAAGGATGATGCGAGGATCGATAGCGGGCGTGTTGATCGACGCCTCAAGGTCGAGGAGCGCTAAGTCAAACCGCTCTGTCCAGCCGCGCAATTGCGCTGCAAACAGTAACGCCAGCATGGCTGTGAAAAGAACAAACCATTCGGCAAAGAGGCGCGTTTTGAGCAAAGTCGCCAATGCCTATTCGCGCACAGGCAAATCGACCGGATCGCTCCAGATTTTGATGACTTCGTGGGTTTCACCCTCTTCTTCGGGCGCGAGAATGAGGAAGGTGGACACCTGCCATTGATAATCGCCGGGCGCGAGATTGCTGACGTAGAGCCCCTCGTTTGTCAGCCCCGCTTCATCGACCAAGAGGACATCCGGCCTGTCCTTTGCCCACAGGCGGAAACCTGCGTAGCTTTGGCCCTCGCCGTCTGGTTGCCACACGAATTTATACGCATCAGCAAAGGGCGATGGGGCAAGGCCGCCAGAGGCGCCAACGCGCTTGCGACGGAAAGCTTGTGCAGGTGTTTCGAACCCTTCAAGCCCGCTTGCCGCAACCGCACGCGAGCGCACCGAAAGGCGCGCATCTTCAATGCCTTCAAAACTGACCATTGGCTCTGCCGTGACCTGTTCAGCGATGACATCGAGGAAGGTCTGATCGGCCGCAATCTGTGTGCGATAGGCAATCGCGCCATCGACGGGGGTGATAGCAAAGGTCACCTGCTCCTTCGTCTGGGTCGCATTGGGATCGACCAGTTCAGGCGCTCTCAGCAATTCTTCCGGATCGCCAAGTCCGCCTGTATCGCTGGCAATGCCGAGCCCGGCGGGAAGATTGCTTACAGCACCGGCAGCTGACACCTCAACCAGCCCTTCGACCACTTCGGTAAGCGCAAGCGAGCTATCTTCTTCATAACCGACGCGAAATTCGGTCCCGCGCACTGCGGTAACGGCAAGGGGGGTGCCTGTGTTAAACCGTTCGCCATCATTGAGCTTAGGAGCAGTAATCTCGCCGCGACCGCGCAGGACGCGCAAGTCCACATCAAGCTTATTGCCCAGCCGATAGCGCCGCGCCCGTTTAATCTGAACGCGGGAATTGGACGGCAGGGAGACGCGTGTGCGCTCTCCATTACGGCCAAGCGAGACGAAGGCGCGCGCACCAGTTGTGATGATCGCACCGGGCTGCACGGCCATGCCGCTCTGCGCTTCGAACACGGCGCCAGCCTGGCGAATGGAAACCTCGCCCCGGCTGAAAAGGACGTTCAATAGAACAGGATCGGATTTGAGCAACGCGCGCGGCACCTTGACCACGGCCCCAACCGGAATGGCGCGCGCATTGGAAATGCGGTTCAGCTTTTGAACCTGGCCGATAGCCGCCCTTGAGGTGAAATACTCTCCAGCCAGACTGTAAAGCGTATCGCCCGCCTTGATGGTGTAGGAGATTGTGCCCTCATCGCCTGCCCCCAATTGCGCCTGGGCGTGTGCAGGCAAGGCCGCACAAGCGCCAAAAAGCGCACCTGCAGCTGCGAATTTTACCAAAGCTGTAAGCGCCATTGTCCCCTCATAGACTTACTGAACCGCCGTATCCCCCGCGCTGATAGCCCAAAAATCCGCGCGAGGCCAAAGGATGCGTGGGGATTATTTGTAAAATGCGGCAAAATCCGTGTGCAATATCCGGCCCTTCCCAAATCACGACATAGCTGTATCACGGGCGGCCATGAGTACACATTCTTGCCCACAAAGCCTGCGATTGGACGCATGGCACGATTATATGCAGCACGGCGGCGCAGAGCGCCTGACTGCTTTATTGGCAGAGGATGTGACCTTCCTCTCCCCCGTGGTTCACACCCCGCAGCGCGGACGAGAGATTACCACCGCCTATCTTCTGGCAGCTGAACAAGTGCTTGGAAACGAACACTTTCGCTATGTCCGCGAAATCGACGGCGGCGATACCGCCGTGCTTGAATTTACGACCGTAATAGACGGCATTGAGATCAACGGCATCGATATGATTACGTGGAACGACGAGGGTAAAATCATCGAGTTCAAAGTGATGGTTCGTCCCTTGAAAGCGATCAACACCGTGCACGCAGCCATGGGCAAAATGTTGATGCAAATGAAAAAAGCGGGCTAACCCTCGTTGTACGGCAAAAACGACTAAGGTTTTTTCACACAAAATGTTTTCTCCCCCAGAAGAGCGACGGGCCCGCGAAGGCGTCCAAGGTTACATGACCGACGAACGCCGCATGATGCAGCAAATGGCGCGCGAATTTGCCCGCGACGAGGTGCTGCCGATTGCGAACAAGCTCGACCCTGTTCAAGGCGACATTCCGCAAGAGCTGATCGACAAGATGGGCGAGCTCGGATTTTTCGGGATCATGATTCCGGAAGAATTGGGCGGGCTTGGCCTTGGCTGCTTTGAATATTGCCTCGCCGCAGAAGAACTCGCAGGCGCGTGGATGAGCGTTGCATCCCTGCTTGCGCGAGCCAACACCTTCTACAAATCGGTGCCCGGTGCCACCGAGGAAGAACGCCGCGAACGCATCGCGCTGATGGCGAAGGGCCAGTATATGGGCGCGGTGGCGCTTTCTGAACCGGGCGCAGGGTCGGACGCCGCCGCTGTTCAATTGAAAGCGGTGCGCGAAGGCGATGAATGGGTACTCACCGGCTCCAAATACTGGTGCACCTTTGCTGATCGTGCCGACTTTATCCAAGTCGTGGCTCGCACAGGAGCCGAAGACGGCGCGCCCCGCCATGCGGGAATGACGCTGATCCCGGTTGAAAAACCGCGCGGGGGATTCATGGAGGGGCTCTCAGGCTCCGCCATCCCCAAGATTGGATATTATGGCTGGAAAACCTTTGAGCTTGCTTTCGATAAGGTCCGCGTTCCGGTTTACGAGCGCGACCTGAAGAATGAAGGCAGAGGCTTTTACGGCGTTGTCTCCGGCCTCGAAATTGCCCGCGCGCACACCGCCGCGCGCTCGATTGGCTTGGCGCAAATGGCGCTCGATACCGCCATCGCCTACGCCAAGGAACGCGAGCAATTCGGCCAGCCGATCAGCAATTTCCAAGCCATCCGGTTCAAAGTCGCGACCATGGCCACCGAAGTCGAAGCCGCCCGCCAGCTGATGTACCATGTCTGCACCGAAATCGATTCAGGCAGGCGGTGCGATCAGGAAGCCTCAATGGTCAAATATTTCGCCGCCGAAATGGCAGAGCGCGTGACCAGCGAGGCGCTGCAAATTCTGGGCGGCGCGGGATACACGACGCATTACCCGGTTGAGCGATGCTGGCGCGATGCGCGCTTGACCAAGATTTTCGAAGGGTCGTCCGAAATCCAGCAGCGGATCATATCCGACAGCATTTTTGGAAAGCCAGTCGAACCCAAATTCTAGAGAGAAATATAAAACGGGAGGGACAAGCATTGAGCGAGCATAAGGGCAAAACGGTCTTCATCACCGGCGGCACCAGCGGAATTAATCTTGGTATCGCAAAGGGTTTCGCCCGCGAGGGCGCGAGGGTCGTAGTGATTGGCCGCGATCCGGAGCGCGCCTCGAATGCGCAAAGCGAGATCAAGGCCGAGTGCACTGACGACGGCGATGCGATGGGTTTTTCCTGCGATGTGCGCGACTATGACGCGGTTGAAGCGGCACTGAAAAAGGTCGCGGATGCCTATGGCTCGATCGACGTTCTTGTCGCGGGCGCGGCGGGCAATTTTTATGCACCGCTTTTGGGCATGAGCGCCAATGCCTTTCGCACGGTGGTGGATATTGACCTGTTCGGCACGTTCAACGCTTTTCGCGCAAGCTACCCCTACTTGACCAAGCCGGGGGCCTCGCTCATCGCCATTTCAGCAGGTCAGGCCGACCGCGCAAGCGCAATGCAAGCCCATGCCTGCGCCGCAAAAGCCGGGGTAAACCAGCTCACCAAGGTGTGCGCAGTCGAATGGGGACCGGCAGGGGTGCGCGCCAATGTCATCTCACCCGGCGGGATTGCAGACACCGTTGGCGTCAAGTTTCTGAGCAAAGACCCTGCACAATTCGAAGAAGCCATACAGCGTATTCCGGGCAAGCGGCTTGGCACGGTGGATGAGATTGCCGATGCGGCAAAATTCCTCAGCTCAGGTGCGGCGCGCTATATCAACGGGCAAATTATCTATGTCGACGGCGGGCTTTATGCAGGCGATGCGAGCGTCGATTGCCTCAACCCGCCGCCAAGAGAGAAGTGAAAATGACGAAGCGTATCGTGTGGGGCGTTCTCGCTCTCATCCTTGTCGCGGGCGTTTGGGCCGGGTTCGAAGTATACCGTGTCTCCGGCCTTGGCACACAGCTCGACACCAAGCTTGCCGGCGAATGCGTGCGCGTCGATGTCGCTCCGGGCGCAGAGGATATTCAATACGATCCGGAAACAGGGCTTGCTTTCATCAGCGCCGAAAACCGCCGGGTGATTGACCACAACAACCCTGCGCCGGGGATGGGAACAGCGGAAGGCAACGGCATCTATGTTCTTGATGTGAGCGTTCCTTTGGACCAGCTTGGCCAAGCGACCAGAGTGTCACCTGAGGGTTGGGAAGATTTTCGTCCGCACGGCCTGTACCTTTGGTCGGGCACAGATGACGCTGGCACCGCGATGAAGCGGCTTTTCGTTGTCAATCACAAGAGTATGGCGCGCGAGAACATCGAGCAGAATATCGAGATCTTCGATGTCGGCGAAGGGGGAATGCTGACCCATCTGGAGAGCGTGTCTTTCCCCGAAATGTATTCCCCCAATGATGTCGTTGCCGTCGGTCCGCGCCAGTTTTACGCGACGAACGATGTTGTGAACCATGAGGGTTTGGCGCTTTATGCCGAGGTGCTTTTGTCGCTGCCGATTTCAACGGCGGTCTATTTCGACGGGAAGGAAGGTCGCACCGCTGTAGAGGGGCTCGCTTTCGGTAACGGGATCAACATCTCACCCGATGGCAAGAGCGTGTATATTGCCGAATGGACCGACCGGGAGATCGGTTTTTATGATCGCCTCGAAGACAATTCGCTTGTGCTGCGCGCGGCTCATTCCATGCCTGCTGGCGTTGATAATCTGGATGTCGATCCGCAAGGCAACATCTGGTTTGGTGGGCTGAGCCGCCTGTTCGACTTTATCGAAAGCATGGAAGACCCGGCGAAAACCGTGGATTCCATCGCGGTCAAGGTGAACCCTGAAACAGGCGCTTATCAGACGGTTTTCCAAGCCTTCAACGGAGAGATTAACTCCGCGAGCGCAGCGGCCGTGGCGGGTGACAAGCTCCTTATCGCAACGGTCAACGATGCCCATATCCTCGCCTGTCCAAAACCCGATTGAACGTCGGGTGAGGACAGGCCGAGGGGCCCGACGAGCGGGCGATTGCCGCTAGCTAGGAGCCGCAATCCTCGCCTTCATCGCACGCCTCATCACCTCCACCTGCATTATCGCGCCAGAAGTCCTCATTGCCCGCGCCCGTCACAGGGTCATCAATGAGAGGATCGTCTTCGAACGTTGAGTTCGGTGTGAGGTCAATCAATCCTCCCTGCAGCGGCCCTTCGGGTCGGACTTCGGCCGGGGTGAGGCCGTCATCGATAAGATCGCGCGTCTCAACTTCGCCCCCGTCACCGGTCGGCTCCAATGGCGTTGGAGTGGGTGTCGGTGTCGGTGTCGGTGTGGGCGTAGGTGTCGGCGTTGGCGTCGGTGTGGGTGTCGGCGTTGGTGTTGGTGTTGGTGTTGGCGTTGGAGTGCCAGTCGCACACGACGCCGGATCAGCGATAATGCAGCCGTTGATCGTCGAGTCCACCGCCGGTGTGCTGTCAATCAAAGCAAGAGCAATCGCATCGATACCCGTCGTGCCATCAATCACACCGTTGACAACAATCGGTTGAGGGTTCGCACTGCCAGTTGTGATGAGAAGCGAGTTGACATCGAACCCGCGCCGGTCATCAAAATCTGTTCCAGGCACGGTGTTCTGGATGAACACATCGCTCGCCCGGGTTTCGATGCGCAAACGATCAGACCGGATTACACCTTCAGAGCGGTCCACCCCGTCGCTATCGGCAAGACGCAGGTCAATCTCAGATAGCGTAAGACCAGCAATATCGCTCAGCGCCTGATCAGTTGCCGCGATGAAATCAGTCGCAAGCACATCAATAGTGCCTGCAAGACCGCCATTGGCATCAAGGACGAAGATCCCGCCGTTAGCCGTATCAACCCGCATCAGATTGGCTGCATCAAAGACGACATCGGTATCCGCGGTCGCGCCGGTGATTGTGGCATTTCCGAGCACCTCGATGTCGCCTTGCGAAGTGAAGGTCAGCGGGCTGGACTGGCCGAACGTCTGAGCAAAATTGCCCATCCCGTCTCCGGCAATCACATCAAGTTGATCCACCAGAATAAGTGCATCAAGGCCCGATCCACTCGACAGCGCGGTGAAGCTCAAGCTGCCGCCGGACGTGATCCGCATCAGTTCGGTGTTATCGATTTGATAGGGGTTGGTGTCGTTGAAATCGCCACCAATGACCATATCGCCCGTTGTCTCGAACCCGATCGAGAAGGTGCGCGTCTCGCTCCCGATGATGCTATCGCTTCCCAATGCAACATCGCCAGAAATCACCCTGATCGCTTCGCCCAGCGCTGTACCGTTGACCGCATCAAAGAGCCCTCCGGCATCGACGCTGAGCAATGTGCCTGCATCCGCAATGCCTTCGATCACAACTGCGCCAGCGGCCATCAAGCTGATATTGCTGCCGCTCGCATCGTTGACAAGCAGATCGCCGTTGGCGCTTTCGAGCGCAACGTTGCGGGTCGCATTCGCGAGGCGTGCTTCAAGCATTCCCTGCGAGGAAACGATCACATCGCCGTCATTGGCAAGGGCTTCGATAGTGAGATTGGTGCTCGACCCGATATCAACGCCATTCCCTTCGGCGGTGAGAAGATTGGCGACAACCGCATCTGCGACAGTGACCTGACCACCGTTGCTCAGGAGGTTCGCTTCACTGGCGTTAAGCGTGCCAAGGTTGATATCGCCAATTGCGCCGATATTCGTCACGACACTGGTGACAAGGCTGCCATTTGATGATCCGTTGGCAGACAGTGGCGCGCCGAATGGCGATGACCCGCCGACAGCTGACGCCCCACCTCCCCTAGGAGTGCCTGCGGCAAGGCCAACCGTACCATTTGCTGAAAGCAACGAACCCTGGATGGTTTCGTCGGCATTCATGCTGACGTTCGTGCCAGCGAGAACCGAAACAAAGTCGATTTGCGAAGCCCGGAGATCGACCAGCCCGCCCGCACTCGAATTGCCCAGGTCAGCGGGTCCAGCCACATCGATCACAATATCGCCATCGGTAATGATGGAGTTCAGCCCGGTCCTGATAGAGCCGCTGCCATTAGCAATAAAGTCGCCGGCCGCTTCCGCGTGTTCGACATCGATATTGCCCGCTGCATCAATCAGAATATCAGCGCCAGACAAGGTGTTGACGATAGTGACGCCAAGATCGGTGGCGGTGACATCCACTGTATCGCCTGCATCAATTTCATCGACATCAACAAAGCCGCCATCGATTGTGACGAGCCCTGCGCTCAATATCTGGCCACCCGCAGCAGATCCACCGGCGCTGATAGAGACATCGCTGCCTTCCAGCACACCGAAGAAGACGTTACCTCCGTTAAGGCCGATCCCGCCGCTGACAATCGAAAGATCGAGAGTGACATCGCCAGCTGCCGACAGGAATACATCCGAAGGTGAGAACGCTTCACCAATGTTGATGTCTCCGCCCGCAGACAGATCAATGCTGGCACCGCCCTGATTGAAGAAGCCGGCGATAAAGCTGCCGGGAACTTCATAAAAGCCGGGAGATGTGCCCGTTTCATTGACGAGAGTAAGCTCACCGCCCGTGGCAATGCCGCCAACGATGATGGAATCGCCCACAGTAATGCCGATGTCCTGCGAGCTGAACAGCGTGCCAGTGCCAAGCAGGCTTCCCGCAGCCGCGATCAAAATCTGGTCGGCATCAATGTTTGCATCGCGAAGATCAACATTGCCGGTCAGACTTTCAGCAAAGAACGTCCCGCTTGCATCAAGCTGAGTGTCTATGCCGTTAGTGCCCATCACGATGTCGTTGCGCGTCTGGATCGAAATGTCGCTCGCCTCGACCACCGCTTGCTCAATGAACAGCTGGATCGTGTCGTTATTGCTGGAAAGCCCGATTTCGATGACGTTTTGTGCGTCCATGTCGCCAAGGCAGATGATGCCTTCAAGGCATGGACCGGTGAGCAGGCCGGCATCATCGCTCAGGCTTGAGAAGCCCGCGCTTGGCGCATCGCGCACATCGGCCTTGATCGATCCGGCAGTCAGTGAACTGTCCAGTCCCTCAACCGCATCACCTTCGAGCACGATGGCTGCGTCATTGGCGTTCAGCGTACCGTCAATGACAAGCGAGGCAATGGGCGTTGAGGGAAGCGACAAAAGCGCTTCTTCGCCGCCTGCGATCAAGAGCAGATTGGGGCCGCCGTCGAACGGCGATGCCGGGTCGATCAGGTCAGTGGGGCTGTTCGCCGCCGAAAGCTCGGCGCCCGCCTCGACGATGATGTCATCGCCCGTGTTCACGATCAGAGCATTGTCCGCCGCTGTGACAGAGCCGCCCGCGAACAGCGCGTTTCCGCCCGCTCTGATATCAATATCGGCATAGCTGGTGACGGTGCCGGTGATCGTTGAGTTGGCGAGGAAGTCGTATACGAACACGCCTCCGCCAAAATCAATCCGGCCTGCATCGATGATGAGCCCGCGGAAATTGCTTACCCCTTGCGGCCCGATGACGCTCGCATCGTTGAGCGCGACACTGCCTTGCGCGGTGAGCACGATTGCTGGCCCTGCACGAAGGTCGTTGGCGGTGATGGTCCCGACTGCTGTGATCAATTGCTCGCCGAGCGAATTGAATATCGTGTCATCACCCGATGTGAATGATCCACCAAGATTTGCGGTCAGGCTTTGCCCGACATCAACCGTAAGTGTGCCTGCGGTGTTGCCGCTATGCGTTGCATCCAGGTCACCACTTGCGTTGAAGGTGGCACCTTGGGTAACTACGAATTGGCCGTCGTTCTCCATATCGATGATGATGTCGCCGGTCACATCTGCAAGGAACGGTCCGTCAACCGTGACAGGGCCGCTATCCGATGCGATCAGGAGTGATCCCGTAGCGGTTCCAGGCGCACCCGTTGCATCAATCGTGAGACTGCCAAGGGTGATCAGGCCACCGGGCGAAGTTGATGTGTCACTGATCGTGACCTGACCGCCGCCTCCACCAACGCCCGCAGCGGTGATGGTGACATTGCCAAGACTGACGATGCCCGGGCTGCCTTCGATCACCTCGATTGTTGGAGCGCCGCCAAAGCCAACTCCTGCCGTGCCGCTCACGCCAACAACACTGCCAGTGCCGTCCGCGCCGCCAAGGCCGCCTTGCCCCCCTTGCCCCGTTGCGATCAGGTCAACATCATCAATGTTGATCGTTGCGCCAACAGCGCTGATCAGAGGCGAGCCGCCTGTGCCGATACCGCCCGCACCGCCATTGCCAACATCCTGCGCCTGCAGGGCAGTGCCGCCGCTACCGCCAACACCGCCAACACCGGCTCCAGACAAGCTGAATGCACCAGTGTTCTGAATGATCGTGACTTCGCCGCCGGTCGCCGCGGTAATCGCCGCACTGCCCCCAATTGCATTGCCGCCAGCGCCACCGCTGCCAGCCGTTCCGCCGACCTCGTTATCTTGCCCAACGCCGCCTGCGCCGCCCAGACTGTCGGCATCCAGTGAGAACAGTGATGCATCGATTGAAATGAGCGCATTGTCTTCGACCGCAAGACTTGCCGAGCCGCCCACAGCGCTACCACCGTTACCGCCATCGCCGCTCGGATCAAGAGACAGAACGCCGCGTGATCCAAGGCCACCGGCAGCGCCCGTTGCCCCCGCAATAATCGAAACGACCGAATTGGCCTGAAAGTTGGCGTTCGGGCCTGAGACGAGCAATACGGCATCACCCCCTGTTGCACCGCCCCCGCTTGCGCCATTTGAGATCAAGCCGCCTTCGACGATCCCCGCCGCGCCGCCTGTTGCGGTTGCGTCAATGGTCAGCGCTTCAAAGACGACCGAAACATCGTTGATCGCAAGTTGCGCTGTGCCGCCTGTGCCATTGCCGCCATCGCCTGCAACCGCACCCTGACCGCCTTCACCGCCGATGCCTTGCGCGAGGACAGAATATTCCTTGGGTGCCGCATCATCCTGATTAAGCGAGATAAGCGCGTTGCCGCCCGTGCCGTTGCCGCCAAGACCGCCAATACCCTGTGCTATGCCGGACTGGAAACCGATCCTGCTGTCACCGCCTTCGCCGCCTGTACCGCTTGCGTTGACGCTCAACGTTTCAAAGGTGAGATTACCAGCGGTGTCGTTAAACACGGCGGTTCCGCCCACCCCTGATCCGCCAGCGCCGCCAGCGAAGTCGGGATTGCCGTTGAAGTCGGGGAAGCTGTCTCCGCCCTCGCCGCCATAGGCCTGCGTGGAAACGACAACCGCGGTCGCGTTCACTGTTGCAGTGCCGTCCAGATTGAAGGTTGCAGTGCCGCCCTCAGAATCGCCGCCATTTCCACCAAGAGTTCCGCTTGAATCGCCAGCCTCGCCGCCGAACGGCCCAAAGCCCAGATCGCGGTTGCCCGTTGCTTCAACCCTGAGAGTGTTTGTAACCGTAAGATCGCCTGAAATCGCATTGAAGGTAGCAGTGCCGCCAAGCGCATTGCCTCCATCACCGCCATTCGTGCCATCTTCGAGATTTCCGCCCGCACCAAATCCACCAACGCCGCTCGCAGTGATGTCGAGATCGTCGATGCTTGCGCTTCCGCCGTTAAGGTTAAAGACAACGCTTCCACCAACACCATCACCACCAGCGCCCGTGTTTTCGAGGCCGTTGACCGGGTTAAAGGTTCCGATGCCGAAATCGCCTCCCGGTCCGCCTTCGCCGATGGAAGATACGCTTATCTCGGCCGCGGTGAGCGAGCCGCCAAGGACGTTGAATTGGGTAAGGCCGCCCCTGCCCGTGCTGCCTGAACCCTCAAAGAAAGTATCAAGAACTTCGCTGTCAAAGGCAAAGCTGCCATCGGTGCCCGCGAACAGATCGTCGAGGTTAAGAACGCCGTTATTGCCTTGAACGGTGATGTCGACGGTGCCGCCGACACCTTCGCCGACATTGTTATTGGTGCTGCCGCTTGGGAAAGCGAAGCCATTGGCATCAAGGAAAAGGAAACGTGAAAAACTGATCGTCCCATCATCGGCAAGAAGCGTGATGGTGCCGCCTTGGCCGCTCCCAGAGGTGCTGCTTGCGCCGGCTGCGCCAGTGCCATCGGCGCGCACGGAGCTGAAATCGGCAACATTGATGGTGCCGGAATTGGTCGCCGCGATGGTGACGTTGCCGCCCTGCGTCAAATCGGCGACCTCACCAAATCCTGCAAAAGAACTGCCCGCGCTCGCCCCGACAAACAGGCGGTTCGCAATCAGCAGGCCATTATTGGCGGTAACACTCACATCGCCAGCCTGCGTCAGGGGACCGGGGGCACCAAGGAAAGCCCCTGCATCTATCGAAAGAGTTCCGCCAATCGTCAGGCCCGCACCTGTATTAAATCCTGTGTCGGTTACGCTGACCGCGACTGTATCGGTAACAGCCGCACCAGTTCCACCGGTCGTCTCGGCAATGATGTCAATGGAACCGGAGACATCAACCAGCGTGTCCGGATTTGCGATATTAATGATCGCGCCGCCACGCTGCGCCTGTCCCAAGAAGAAATCGTCAAGTCCAAGCGAAGAACTTTCCGCATTCGCTGAAACGTCAACGAAGATGTCTCCAAAGAAATGCGCCCCGCCAAGGATGTTGAGAGTGAATTGACCCGCGTCAGCATCATTGGATTGGGCGACGGCAGGGTCAGAACCGCGGCTGGCGAGAGCGCTTGCGTCCACACTCAGCGCCCCTAGGTTCACACCGCCGCTCAAAAGGTCGATTGTGACATCCCCGGCGGTCGAACTGCTGCCTTGAGCGCCATCGCGGCGTACCTGATCCGCAGTGCCAGCCCTCCGGCCAGAAGTGTCGATCGAAAGCGTGCCTCCGACATTGAGGAAGGCATTGTCCACGATCAGCGAAACATTGCCCCCTTGCGCTGAACCGTTGCGGATTTCGCCGCTTCCGCCATTGGCAGACGTGTCGATTGTAAAGCTGCCGCCGACGTCAATATTGGCGCCATCGACCACCGATATCGAGATGTCGCCGCCCACACCATCGGTGCCAATCCCAGTGCCGCCATTGTTGCGAATGGTTGCAATGTCATCCAGACCGCGCCCGCTCGCATCGAGAGTGAGGTTCCCTCCGACAGAGAGAGTGCCACCATCAGGCGCACTGATGTTGCCATCGAACTCGACCGCGAAATTGACATTTCCGCCAGCGCTTGCGCCATCGCCGGTCGCCACGGACAAAGAGCCTGTCACATCAATCACGCCGACCTGATTAACCAGCAGATTGACGTCGTTTCCGGCAATGAGGGTGAGATCGGCTGTATCGTCGGTAGAACCGACCGTGACACCTGGCCCACTGAATGATGGATTGTCGAAAGCCTGGAGATTGATAGTATCTTCAGCAAACGCGATAGTATCAGCGGTCAGTTCGGCTGCTTCGATCGTGATGTTGCCCGCAGCACCCCCATCGATAGTGGTGTCGAGGACGTTGACCGAGACTTCGGTAAGGGTGCCGCCGACATCGACAAACAATTCTTGCCGTTCAACACGATTGCCTGTCGTCAGCACAATGACACCGTTGACGATATCAGCAGAACCCGCCGCCTGATAGCCGATGTTCCCACCAAGCAGCATGGTTAGGGCATCGTTCTTGGGCACGGCGACGAAATACATCACCTGTCCATCGTCAATCGCCAGCGAAGATGGTCCGCTTGTAGTGCCCGAATGAACGATCCCGTTTTCATCTTCGGTGCCAACACCAACGGTGATGTCAAAGAGGTTGTTCTGAATGGTCAAAACGGCTTCTTCGGCAGCGACGAAAGCAGCCGATCCGTTGACGTTGATATTACCGCGCTGCTCAATTCGCGGAGCGACCATGGCGATATAGGAATCGCTGTTAGTGGCCTGAATCGAAGCGAGATTTTCCACCACAATTGCCGATGCGGGGTCGCTCACGCCAGTAAAGTTGATCGCGGAAGGATTGGCCACGACATCATTGGGATCAATGGTGCTGGTGCTCAAAAGCAGGCTGCCAATGTTGAAATTCGCAGTCGATCCGATGATCAGGCCGCCAGCGCTTGAGAACCAGATATTCCCGCCAATGGCGTTGCCGCCAAGGACAGTTGATTCAACATTGCCGTCAATGCGTACCGGGCTCGCAACACCCGGGGTCGTGATCCGGTTGAGGACAGTGTAGTCGCTCGCGGCAGATGTAAAAAACAGATTGTTTCCTGCATCGAGGAATGAAACAGGAGCGCCCGTCCCAGACGCAGTCGTTGTCCAGTCGATAATTGCCGAAGTTCCAAGGATCTCGACCGTATCGCCAACAGACGAGGGGGTGAAATTGACTTCGGTGGATTCAAACAGGGCGTTTGCATTGACGGAAATGCCGTTCGCGCTCGTCGCGGCAAGTGGCGCGCGCGGGGTTATTGCCAGCGTTGGCGCGCTGTTCGCGGTGGTCGCAACGCTAACCGATGGCGTTTGCGGAGCCGTGTTGACCGACATCACCACTGGCTGAGGCGGTGCAACCATGCTGTTCATGGAAGTTGGTGCGCTGGCACGCCGCGCAAGCGCACGCGTTGTGACCATCGGCGTCGGAGCACGCGCCGCGCTATTTGCGGAAGGATTATATAGTGATCGTTGACCCCGGCCAAGCGCCCGCATTTCAGGCGCGGACTGTGGTACATCCTGCGCGTGGGCCCGCATTTGCGGTGCCCCCATAATGGGGGAAGATTGCGCAAATGCAGGCGCGCCGCCTGCCACCAAAGCAGAGGCCGCCGCAAGGGCAGATGCGCTGCGCAGCCAGTTCAAACGCAGACCGTTGCGATGGGCCGGATTGGTTGGATTAATCATTTTGTTCCCCCGCACCTGATCAATTGAACCAGGGCTGCAATTGCACCGTAAGCGTCCCGAGAATTCTCAGATCGCCTTTGCTTGTTTGAAGATTGGTTCTTTCCAGCGGCACCGCTGCGAACAGGTCGAACAGCGCCTGCCGCCCGATGACCATTCGCATTCCCCCGCCAAGCGAGGTCAGGCTGTCAGACGTATCAGCCGCATCGTTCAATTCGACGCGCGCGTAATCGACAAAGGCAAAAGGCTGAACCGCGACCCCGTCCGGCGATTCCGGAATGAGTGAGCCAGCAAAGGCTTCAAATTGGAAGCCATAACCCTTGTCACCGATAATCGCGCCCGGATCATATCCGCGCCCGACCGTGAAGTTACCGCCTGAATATTGCTCGTATCCAAGCAGACGCGCAGAGGAATGCTGAAAGCGATTTCGCAAGGTGAAGCCGAATGTTGGCGCCGGGCGATAGGTGAAGAAGGAATCGCCGCGAAGGACGAAGGCGCTTGGATCGGCATCAAGACGGCTGAGCGGAACAGCGCCGGGCGCAGTGCACACCGCAAAGTTCACGCCGCATGACGGCGATGCTCCAAACGCATCAAGGCCCTGGCGCACTTCGAGCGATGCCTGATAGGCGATTTTGGGTTCGAACACGGTATAACCACCGCGCCCGTTGATGCTGTCTTCATCCACCTTGGAAAAATCGAGCCGTGCAAACGCCACGCGCAATTTGTCTTCGCTAAAATCAAGGTCAGTGAAATCGACGCTTTGGTCGATCAGGTCACCACCTGCTGAAAGGCTCAGATTGCGTTGTTGCGAGCGGATGATCGGATAGCGGGCATAGAGCGATGCGACAAAGGTGTCGGTGTCAAATACATTGGGCCCACCGGGAATTTCAGGGGTCGACCATGCGCGCGTTCCCGACAGTCCGAACGTCAGCCCTTCTGAGCCCACTTTGAACTCGTGATGGCCCGATAGTACGAGCTGCTCGCTAAAGTCATGGGTGGCATAGCCGCTGATCATGGTTTCATCGCCAAGACCGGTAAGGCCATTAAGGCGCACCCGAGCAAGCCCGCCAAACCGACCGATTTCGCGGCTGCCAAAATTCTGGACATTCACATCGATCAGAAGCGGCGTGTGCACCACGTCAAAAACGCCCACAACATCGCCCGGATTGCCGCCCTGCTCTTTGGCCAGCGGCTGCAATGTGAGGCGCACATCAAGGCCGGGAATATCGCGCGCAAGCAGCAAATAGCGCTCAGCATCTTTGGAGTTGAACACATCTTGTGCTGCGAGTTTATCGAGGACGGGACGAAGCGCCCCGCTTGATGCGCCTGCATCGCCGCGCACCTGGACGCCTTTCATCCGGGCAAGCAGTACGTCGAATTTGACCTTGCCTTCCCCGATCGTCTGGACCGGAACCTGAACCGCGGCGAGATAGCCTTCGCTGCGCAGGATCGTTGCGGCGCGGTCGCGGATATCGCAGATCCTCGCAAGCGGGATTTCCTGCCCGATATAGTCGGAATAACTCGCCGCAAGCAGCGCAGGGTCAATCGGGCCTAGGCCGGTAAACTCTGGCGCGGCGAAGGTGAATGTAAGGTCGGCAAATTGCGGCGCTGCGAGCGGGCAAGGAGCGCGCTCGATGTCACCTTCTACCGATACAGGCGAAGGCCGCTGGCGCAATTGATCTTCGATAGTGCGCCGATCAATTTCCTCGCGTGTGGGAGCAATCTGACCTTGCGCTTGGGCAACGCCTGGAAACGCGCTTGCCAGCACCATGGCACCGGCCATTGCCGCTGAAGATTTCATAACAAGACCAGCCATTACTTCGCCTCCACCGTGTCAGCCGCAAAGGCGAGGTCATTGTTGTTTGATTGCATTTGCGAGGACAACAGCGGACGGGTCGCATCGCCGATCACCGCAAAGGCTGCCCAATAGAACGGGTGAGAGGTTGCGGCATCGTCCATCAAAAGCTGGCGCGATTGGCCAAGAGCATTGCCGATCGTTTGCCCTTCACCGCGCCGGAACATTTCTGTCATCAAGCGCTGGGTCGCGTTGAAGTCATCGGGCACCGGCCAATGGCTCGCCATAACGGCCCGGCCACCCGCCCCGACAAAGGCACGCACCAGCCCCTCAAGCTCAGAGCCGCCACCCGTCGAAAGGCCCGCTGCTCTGGTCGCTTCGATGCTGGCACCGCCGGCGGTATCGCAGGCTGACAGGATCACGAGGTCGGCATCAAGATCGAGTTCGAAAATCTCTTCGAAGCTCAAAAGGCCATCAGACCCGGCACCGCCAAATGACGTGACCAAAGCAGGCTTTGCAGGACACCGGGGATCAGGAGGCGTGACCAGACCGTGCGTGGCAAAGTGCAAGACGCGGTATTCATCAAGATCGCCGCGCTGGGTGATGCCTACATCGGTAAAGCCTTCCTGCGTGACAACCTGCGCCAGATCAGAACCGATAATCCCGGCTGCTGTGCGCAATTCCGATGCGCTGATCGGCTCGTTCCACTGATTGGCAGGCCAGAAGCAATCGAGTTCTGCGCGCTCAGTGCTGGAGATAAAGCTCGCTGGCAAATTAGCGCCAACCGGAGCATTTTCGCCAAAGCCGACATATTGCCGCTGCGCGCGTGAATTGGATGCTTTGCGCGATTGCACGAAAGCTTCGGCAGAAACAGCCGTACTGACCGCTCGGCCACGGCCAAGCCAGGCAACGCCAGTAAAGTCGTACTCATCTGCCATCGGGCCGGAAAGCCGTGCCTCATAGCGCTCCACCGACGCATCATCGGTGACCAGAAGATCCGGGGGCAGTCTCAGCATTGCCCCATCGGGTTCAAAGATCAGGTGATTGGCCGCTTCAAGCTGGGCTGCAATCGGACCAAACAGCGTCTTGTAAAGCTCGCGCGCCTGCCCGATTTCGAACGGCAGGGTCAGGACTTCGTCAGCGTCCACAATAGCGATGGAATCGCGGATCGCATCCACGCTCGCGTCAAGCTGTGCATTTGTGATCGGCGCGCGGTAAGCCTTAGCCGTCTTGCTGTCTGTGTAGAAGACATAAACGTCATCACCTACCACAGCGAGCCGCGTGTAAGCCTCACCCGGTTTAAGGGCCGCGCGGAACTCATCAAGCTCCAGCGCGGACTGCGACACCACCCGGTATTGCGGGTATGCGTTCAGTTGCGCCTGTGTCTGGATTTGCGCGTTCTCCAGATTGTCGATCTGAGCCGAAAGCTCGCCTGCACGGCGGCGATTGTCGGCGGTATCGGGTTGCGCTGCCAACGCTTCAAAGCGGATACGCGCACGCTCAATCTCGCGCCCAAGGTCAACCGACTGGCGGAACAGGCGCGATGCTTCGTCCGAGTTTGCACTCAGGCGGCGCGCAAGCACGGCCTGTGTTTCAGCAACGCCGGGCCGGACAAGAACCTGAGCAGCTTTGAAAAAGTCATTGGCCGCCCCCTCATCGCTGCCAACACGCGTTGCCAGAAGCGAATAATATGGTTCCAACTGGTTGGCGAACCCCACTGTCGCATTGCGTTTGCCGATCGCGCGGTCAATGACCGAACCATAAAGCGCCAAGGCCTCTGCCTCGCGCTCTTCGCGAAGGAGGAAGGAGGCAAGCTGAGCCTCCGATGCGCTTACTGCGCGGCGTTCGGGATATTGGGCGCGCACAAGCGCCAAACCATTGCGCAAATAGGCTTCAGCAAAAGCAGAATTGCCTTGACGCTCCGCGATGAGCGCCAGGTCGCCAAGCACTTGGGTGCGAAGACGCGTGATGGAGGTAACCCGCCCGTCGCGCACAGCCAAGGCTTGTGAATAAGCGTCAATCAAATCAGCCCGGGCACCTTCGAGATCACCGCCCAGACGCCGCGCCGTACCCCGGATTTGCAGGGCCTGCGCATCGATGATTTGCGCGCGCTCTTCGGGTGTCAAGCTAAGCTCATCGACAACGCCAAACAGGAAGCCTGTCTCCTGCTCTCGGTTGAGCCGCTCGGAAATGGGAACCGTGATCACAAGCTCGCCGGCGAGTGTCCCTGCGCCAACCGCGCTATCGGGAAGCTCTTGCGACACACGCTCAATCGCGGCCTCGCCGAATCCCTGATTCAAGAGATGGATCGCTTCGAAATTGCGCAGGAGCCGCGCAGTAATCGGGTCATCACCGCCAAATTGACGGGCGCGCTCAAACAGCCTGCTGGCCACGGCAAATTCACCCAGATTGCTTTTCTGCAAGGCGCGGTTGACGAAAAACTCACCCGGGTTGATCGCCGCATCACCATCGTCCTGAAGCCGCTGCTGAAGCGTTTCAAAATAGGCCGCTGCCTCAGCATATTCACCAGCCAGATTGCGGCGGTAGCCTTCGGCCAATGCCTGTTCGGGCTTGAGAGTTTCGGCCTGCACTCTTGCAAAGGACAAGGGATCGGAAACATTGGTTGATGCAACAGCAATCGTGCCTTGAGCGATGGCATTGTCGATCACCGATTGAAGAGCAAGCTGCGTTGCATCGTCATAGGCCGAATACCCTTCGGCGTAATAGGTCATGCCCCCCGATTGCGCGGTAATCTGGCTCCATCCCAGCTGCGTGTCATCGACTTGGCAGCTTTGTTTTTGCGAACCGGCGACGGGGCCTGCAGAGGAAGCGGCATCGCCTGGACACGTGACCGCAAACCGGCGCATCGAGCGAAGCGCATCCTGAGCCTGCGAATTGAAGCTTTTGAAGGCAAAAACCTCAGCAATAGGGCGCGGACTATCGCGGCATACAATCACCCAGCGGCGGTCGAAGATGGATTGGCTTGCCGGATTGCCGAGACTGCGATCTTGAACCTGGCACAAGATGCCGTCACTGTCGCCGATCGGGAAACTGTCTCTTGTCAGCACCGCCCCGCTCTGCGCGGACGCAGATGTAACCGACACGGCAAGTCCCAGAAGGACCGCGGAAACTCTGGTGGAATATCCCCCCACATTTACCCCCTATATGCGTGCAGCACGCGTGCCTCATCACGAGGCAGAAAAGCCAAATCCTAACGCGCGACACCCCTAACCTGCTGGCTACCTAAGGCCAGAGAGGCCGCCAGAATAGTACAAATTGGACAAGAGCAAACTTGGCACCGCTCTTCGCTCAACCTGTCTGACCTACTCTATGGACAATGTACAAGTCCGTCAGCAGCGAAAAGTGCACTATGTCACTTTGGCACAAAATAGTGCTCAGGAGCGTTCGTGGAAAGGCAGGGCAAGGGTCGGCCGCGGAGGCGATCACCTTCTGGCAAAGGTATCGCATCGCAGCCGCCCCGAATACACCTTTAATGGGGGGCAAAGGTCGCGCCGCCTACCAGAGCCAGACGTAAAGCCCGATCAATAGCGCAACGGTAATCGCAGCGAGCGTGTTGAACAGCGTGCTCGTCGCAAAGGCGATGTCAGAAAGCTTGACCGTGCGCTCTTCATCCGGAGTGGCGGTTGCGCGCGAGACGACAGCCGCCGCAACGATAGCACCCAAGAACACGAACCAAATCCGAATGATGAACGGCACGTCGGGCAAACCGAATTTGAGCGCGATATTCACGATCAACGATCCGATGAGAGCAGTGAAAGCGCCCGCTGCATTGGTCTTCTTGTCAAAGAAGCCGAGCAAGAACACGACCACGATACCGGGTGCAATAAAGCCAGTGTATTCCTGAACCGTCTGGAACCCACTTTCAAACCCGCCGATAAACGGCCGGGCAAGCACCAGAGCGATTGCCATCGCGCTAAACGCAGCGATACGTCCAACGGTCACGTAATGCTGGTCGCCGCGATCAGGGCGCGCGGCTTTATAAAGGTCCATCGTGAAGATCGTCGAGATCGAGTTCATCATCGAGGCAAGCGAGGATACCACCGCTGCGATCAGGGCTGCGAAAACGAGCCCGCGAAGCCCTGCGGGCGCAAAGGCCATCAGTTCGCCATAGGTGCGGTCTGACTTATCTGCGAGCGCTTCTGCGTTCAGCACTCCTTGCTGCGCCAGAATGACCGCCGCAATGCCCGGCACGACCACAATGAAGGGCACAAGGATCTTGAGGAAAGCAGCAAAGGCAAGCCCCTTTTGCGCTTCTCCCAAATTCTCCGCGCCCAGCGCACGCTGGATGATGTATTGGTTGAAACCCCAATAGCTGAAGTGCAGAACCCAAAGGCCGCCAAGCAGCGTCCATATTCCCGGCAGATCGGAATACGCCGGATGCTCTGGCTCCAAGATCATTTCAAAGTGGCCCGGCATCTCCTGCATAAGATAGCCAAAGCCCGCCAATGCGCCGTCCGCAGGCAAAGCGTCCAATGCAAACCACGTGATGGCAAGGCCGCCAAGGATCAGGATCACGACCTGAATAATATCAGTGAGCGCAACCGCTTTTAGCCCGCCGTAAAGTGAATAAAGCGCGGCAAATCCGGCGAGCGCCATCATGCAATACATGATCCCCCACCCGGTCAGCGATTGCACCGCAAGACCGCCAAGCCACAACACCGTGGTGAGGTTTACCGCCGTGTAAAGCGCGACCCAAAAAACGCTCATCAGGTTCTTAACGCCGTCGCCATACCGTTGCTGCAAGAACTGCGGCATGGTGTAAATGCGGCGCTTCAAGAAGATCGGCAGGAAGAATTTCGCGACGATAAGCAGGACGATAGCCGCCTGCCATTCATAGGCCGCAATCGCCACGCCCACGGCAAAGCCTTGTCCCGATTGCCCGATAATCTGTTCAGCCGAGATGTTCGAGGCGATCAAGGATGCGCCAATCGCCCACCACGGCAAAGCGCGGCCAGCAAGGAAGTAATCCTCAGTGTCCTTTGCATGGCCCGCAGGCTCGCGGCTTACAAACAATGCAATGCCGAGCAATGCGATCGCATAGCCTGCAATGATGATGATATCGATTGTCTCCAGCGTCACCGCCGCCTCTCCCCGTCTTGTTTTATCTAAAGAGCCCGTGTTGTCAGAACGAGCACTCCATTCCCTCTGCCGCATCTTCGCGCGCTATGCTTGAAATCTGAATGGCGAATGGCGCTTTTGATGCAATGGTGAGTGCGTTATTGAGCCCTGCAAGGCATTGTTCTGTCACCACCATTTCGCGCCAACCCTTGCCCTCTGCAACCAGAAGTTCTTGCGAAATATCAAGGCTGGCGCCCCCGCTTTGCAGAACCACTGGGCCCGCTGGCCGTTGGCTCACAAGATATTCGATGCGGTAAGCGTTGCCGCCTTGTGGACCGCTCAGCTCAAGCGCCGTTTGCGGGCCGAAAGTAATTTGCCGCGCATCTTCCTGTGCATTGCGGTCAACACCGATGGCAACAACGCCGCCAGCACGACCTCGAAGGTCAGGAAGCTCGGTCCCCTTGGAAAGCGCCTTGACCCGGTCAGCGAGGCGACCGGCAGCAAACCATTCTTCGGCCCCGCCTTTGGTCAAAACGTCGCAGGTTTCATCCAGTGTCGCAAGCTCGCTCGACGCACCGTAGGACAGGCCAAAGCCGAACGGAAAAAGCGCGCCTTCTGGCGAATTTATGGGATTGCCCTCACAAGTCGCAGGCCAGGTGAACGACAAGCGCCCTGTCGCATCGCGCTCACCATAAAGCACATCAGCAACCCCTGCCCCTTCGCTTCCCGGAAGCCATGCTGCGACAAATGCGTCGGCAGCGTTGATTTCGCGGTTCATCCACATGGGGCGGCCCGACAGGAATACGGCGACGGTTTTGATCCCCGCCTCGCGGTAGCGACGAAGCAGCTCCAACCCTTCCTCATCGCGGAAGACCAAATCCTTACGGTCGCCGACAAATTCGGCATAGGGCTCTTCGCCGAAAACCACGATGGCAGCATCGGGCTTTGCGCCATCGGCAAGCGTGCCATCGACGCTGAGTGTGGCTGTGCCTCCCGATGCATTTGCAGCCGCCTTAATACCTTCAAATATGGAGGTCGCACCGGGGAAATCATCAGCGGTAAGTTCGCCCCCGCCCTGCCAGGTGACAGACCAACCGCCCGCTTGCTGCGGAATGTTGTCAGCAGCCGTGCCGGCAACGACGATATTTGCCCCCGCCTTGACCGGAAGAACGCCATCATTCTTGAGCAAGACCAATGATTTGGCAACCGCCTCACGCGCAATCGCGCGGTGGTCGGGATGGCCGAGCAACTCCCACTGCCCCGCGTTCAAACGCTCTGACGGGCGCACCTCTTCGTCCAACATTCCCAATTGCTGTTTCAGCCGGAGAACCCGCGCAACCGCCTCGTCAAGGCGCGCCATCGGAATTGTCCCGTCGGCAACCTGGGCAAGCAGGCTTTCGTAAAGCGCCTTCCAATCTTCGGGCACCATGTAAACATCAAGGCCAGCCAGAAGCGCTTGCGGACAATCGGAATTGGTGCAGCCTTTGATCTGCCCGTGCCCGTTCCAGTCGCCAACCGTGAGCCCTTCAAAGCCAAGATTGCCGCGCAATTCGCCGTTCAAAAGCGGCTCATTACCGTGCATTTTGGTGCCGTTGATTGAGTTGAAGCTCGCCATCACGCTCGCAACCCCTGCATCAATCGCCGCAGGGTATGGTGCAGCGTGGATCGCCATAAGCTCGGCCAGATCGCCGTTCACGTCGCCTTGGTCAACACCCTGCTCTGTACCGCCATCGCCAAAAAAGTGCTTGGCCGTTGCAGCAACTTTGCCTTCGCGAAGGTAATTGGCATCGCCCGGACGCCCTTGAAGCCCCTCGATCATGGCGACGCCGAGTTTTGAGACGAGCTCCGGGTTTTCTGAGTAACTCTCGTATGTGCGGCCCCAGCGGTCATCGCGCGCCACAGCCACAGTGGGCGCAAAAGTCCACTCGATGCCTGTTGCCTCAATCTCGATCGCTGTCGCCGCGCCAATCCGGCGAATAAGGTCAGCGTCCCCTGTCGCGCCAAGCCCGATATTGTGAGGGAAAACTGTCGCACCGATCACATTGGCATGGCCGTGCACCGCATCAGTCCCCCACAAAACAGGGATGGCAGGCTCGCCACCCGAAAGCGGCTTTACCGAGGCATCCCAATAAGCATCCGCCAATTCGAGCCATTCGGGAGCGGGCGCAAAGTCATTGTTATTGGGGCCAGAATTGCCACCATTGAGGATCGTGCCAAAACGATATTTCTCGACATCCGCCGGAGTGATCGAGCTGATATCAGGCATCACGATCTGTGCGACTTTGCGCTCGACACTCATCCGCGAGAGCAGGTCTGCAACCGGATCAGCAGCCGATTGCGTGGACAGAGCAGCGGGTGCCTGTACCGCCTCGCTACTGGCCGTGTTGAGCGAGGAATTGGTGCAAGCAGACAGCACGCCAGCCAAAGCTGTGCCAAGGACAAGGCCCCGAGCATTCATACGCATTATTGGTAAGTCCCTCCCAAAGACTTTTCGCATCTCAAATCCCAAATGAGAACGTTATCAAGACCCTACAAAAGGGCCCGACTATTGCAAGCAAAAAGCCATCATTTTCGCACAGGAATGGTCATTAAAAGCGCGCCTGCAGCGATGGACAATACGGCAAACAGGGCAAACAAAACCGTAAAGCCGAAGCCGGGCACCAAGGCGAGTGTAAGCCACGGCATGACCAATGACGGGACAGTGTTCGTCAGATTGAACACGCCCATGTCTCGCCCACGATGACGCGGTTCAGGAAGGACGCGCAAGGTCTGGGCTGAGTGCAGGGACAGGAATACGGAGGCAGCGCTGCCGAAGATCACGAAACCGGCAACCGCAATCGTCAGATTGCCGGTCCAGGCCATGATCACAAGGCCGATAGCGGACACAAATGCGCTGGCGGTAAGCGGCAGAATCGGACGCCGCGCGCGGTCTGACCATCGCCCCAGCAAAAGCGTCAGCGGGACTGACAGAACAAGGATCGCGCTGAACGTATTGGCGACAGAATTTTCGTGAAAATTGGGCTGAATCGAGCGCAACCAGAACAGCATGAAAGCAAACAATCCGGCCTCCGCGATCTGAACCAGAAAGCGCGCTGCCCACATAACAGCCAGTGTGCGGCGCGAGTGGGGGACCACGTCTCTGATTGCGGGTTGGGACACACAGCTTTCCATCAATTGTGGCCGTGTGCGAGAACGTCCTGCGATAATGGCAGGTAATATGAGCATGGCCACCAGACTTGCGACAACGGCAAGACGCGATTGGGCAGGCACCAGCGCATCTATCGTGACAAACGACCCGGAAAGAGCGCCCAGCGCAGGGGCAAAGGAAAGCGCCCCTCCAAGCATCCCCTTCTGACTATCTGGGAACAAATCCCCAGCCCATGCCATGAGCGGACCCAACATCATATTGAGCGCGACCTGCCATGCCATTGTCAGGAGTATGAGTTGATTGACATCACCGACATAATCTACCGCAATCATCAACAAACCGGACGAAATCAGACCGGTGACAATCCACGGCAATCTCGTTTTGCTGCGGTCGCTCAGCATACCGAATACGATGTTTGCAATGCTCGCGACCACGGCGCCATAGAACGTCACCCGCGCCAGAGCGGGCACGTCCTCACTTCCCACAAGCGCGGTGATCTTGAGCGGCAAAAGCACCGTCAAAAAAGGGACATAAGCAATCGCGCCACCACCTGCCGCGAGCGCAAACAGCGCCAGAAACCAAAGCGGCTGAGGCTTTGCTGCGGGGATTTGATTGCTCAAGCGGCTCTCGGCGCAGGCCCTATGGATGCGCGCTCTTCAAGGCGGGCGGGCACATCAATCACATCGCCCGGGACGGCGTCCTTACGCTGGGTGATTAGATGTTCGACCGCCTTGGACACGGTTTCAGCAATGGGTTGATCGATGGCGGTCAAAGGCGGCTGGGAAAAGCGCACGATGGGCGTATTATCAAACGAGATCAGCGAGAAATCGCGCGGCACATGAAGGCCCCGGTCGCGGGTCACCTCCAATGCGGCCAAAGTCATCTGATCGCTGCTGCCAATCAGCGCAGTGAGCCGGGGATTGCGGTCGAGCAATGCGCGTGTCGCCGTGGTGCCGGATTCGTAACTGAAATCGCCGCGCTCTTTTAAACCCTCGCTGTTCAGGCCATGGTCCGCCATCGCGCGGCGCCAGCCTTCGACCCGCCATTCGCTTAGCGAATATTCGCGCGGGCCAGCGATAATCCCGATTTGCGTGTGGCCAAGCTCTATCAGGCGCTTTGTCGCGTCATAAGCAGCCCCCTCATCGCCCATCGTCAGGGGCACGCCCGGCCCTTCTTCCTTCGACCCGATGCGCGCAAATGGAATACCGCGCCGTGCCAGTAGACTGGTGATCAGAGCGTTCTCCGAATGCGGCGGGGTGAGCACAACGCCATCAGGCTGAAGCGCGGCGATGGCCGCATCCAATTCGCGCTCCACGTGCTCGCTGCGCGTATCGACCAGTTCCACGATCATGCGATAGCCATGCTCTGAGCATTTCAGGATTCCGCCGAGCAGCATTTGGTCGACCCAGTCCGTCCCTTGCCGCTCACGCCAATCGGCGAGCGTGCGTTCACGGTCGTTAAGCGCCAGAATGATATAGGATTTCGACCCGCTCATCCGCTGGGCGGCAAGCGATGGGACATATCCCAGCCGCTCAATCGAAGCGCGCACCTTGTCGCGCATATGGGGCCGGACATTGGGCCCGTCATTCACCACGCGGCTCACCGTTTGCAGGGACACCCCTGCATCTTCGGCCACGTCACGGATTGTTACCGATTTTCGAGTGCGTGCCACTCTACCAAATCCTTCCCTGAAGCTTGATCCCTTAAGCTCCCTACGGGCTTAACCGCTAACGCATTGGCGTGCGGTAATCCAGTCGGTTGAGAGACAATCGGGGATAGCTCTTCTTCGCTCCCCAATCACCGTCCTTTCAAGAGAAAACTCTCAAAAGAAAGGGGACTTTGCCCCCTCAAGCAAAGCCCCCTTTTGGCGCCATTCGCATTAAGGAACTGGCGCTAAGTTCGTGTCGCTTTAGAAATCGAAGCGAACAAGGAAGGTGTAGCGGCGGTCATTGCGGAAGGCCGAGCGTGTGACACGGTTTCCGGTGTAATCAACAACCTGGCTTGTCTCGGTCACTTCATCGAGCAGGTTCACGCCCTGGACGCCCACTTTGATGTTGTCCGTCACATCGTAGAAGAGCGAGGCATCAAGCTGTCCGGTTGCCTCCTGCCAGATTGGCGAGAACGGATAGATGTCATCGCGAACCGTGATCAGGAAGGCCGAACGCCAGTTGTAGGCGGCACGAGCAGAGAAGCCGTATTTCTCGTAGAAGATCGTGGCGTTGACAGCGTGCTTCGACACACCAGCCAAAGGCTGATCTGCGACGAATGGTCCGGCGTTCAGCTCGCCCGACGCGCTTGTCACAGAGGACTGGCCTGCTGCGGCGAGAAGCGGGTTGGAGAAGTCGCCAGCATCCACATAGGTGTAGGTGGCTGCCATACCCAAACCGTCGAGCGGTCCTGGCAGGAAGTCGAAGGTTTGCTGCCAGGCAAATTCAAAGCCGGTCAACCAACCGTCCTGCGTGTTAGCCGGACCATCGACCTGCACATCCAGATTGCCAGCCGTCTGGGTTGGATAGCTGACAGTGGTGAACTCCCTGTCGATGAAGCCCTTCACGTCCTTGGCAAACACGGTGGCCGTGATCGAGCCGACCGCGTTGAAATACCACTCAGCCGAAAGGTCGTAGTTCCAGATCGACACGGGCAAAAGATTGCGGTTACCCGTTTGAAGACCAAACAGCGGACCTGATCGAACTTCTGTCACCAGGCCGTCACCGTCAATCGAAATCAGCGAGTCGGTCAGGTCGCCAAGCCCACCGCTTGAGCGATAGAATTGGAGGTCTGGACGGTCGATATTGCGCGAAACCGCAGCGCGGAACAGCAAGCCATCGCCCACATCCAGCTTCGCATTGAAGCTTGGCAGCCAGTGGTTGAATGTGATGGGCTCGTTATCAACAATCACTTCGCCAGTATGTGCAGAGACGAACTGCGACAGCAGGTCCGGGCTCAGCTCACAGAAGCCGCGCTGCGAACCTTGGCCTGATCTGCGAAGGTTTTGGAGCTCTGTCGGGTCACAAAATGCGAGAACTTCGTCCTGTGTTACAACGCCGTCATTGTTCGACGTTGCGATTTGCGGCCCGTCAAAACGGCTTGGATCAGGCAACTGGATGCCGCCAACACGGCGCACTTCGGTTTCGACATAGCGAAGACCAAAGTTACCTTCGATGTTCCAGCCATTGCTGAAGTCATGGCCGTAATCGATCCGAGCGTAGGCAGCCTTGGTAATCTCGGTCACTTCCGAAATATCACCGGGCAGGAAGACGCCATCGACCGCGCCTTCGCGGCCGCGGATACCATAGTTGCCGAACTCGGGGGTCTGGCTGAACGTCGCCAGTTCTTCAAACTCGCGGTCAACCTGACCGGACAGGTAATCCTGAAGGAAGTCATCACCGCCGTAGAAGAAAGTGCCACCTTCGGGCAGAGGAGCCGGCACGCCATCACGCTGGAAGTTGTCGGCAAAGACATTGCGCAATTGGGAGAATTCGGGGAATTCATCCTGATAGGCGCCGCCTGCGATTGCGAACTCTTGACCCGGAAGTCCGGTAAAGAAACGGCCCGGTTGGAAGCCACCGGTTGCCGCGCAACCCGGACCAGCGTTCCAAGGCGCACAGCCTGCACGGCCAGCCCAAGGCGCGGACAAGTTGCCCCACGTGCTAAAGTTGGTGTTGCGGGTCGTGCGATCACGTTCAGCCCAGCGCGCACCAAAACGCGCCGCTTTGAAGAAGCCATCGTCGCTGATGTCATATTCAGCATCGAAACGCAGACTGTCGAGATCACCCTCATTGCGCTCCGCGCTGTCGAGGCCGAACCAGTAGTACTGGTAGAAACCACTGGTGAAATAATCGTCTGGCGACCCTTGCGGCGCAAGGAACTGTACCTGAGGCACGGTGCCGCTCGCATCAATCGAGACATCCGCCCAGGTGTTCATCGCCCCGATGATGGAATCGCGACGCAGGTCAGACGAAATGGTCTGCGCCTCGAAGTTCACGCGGAAGCGATCGGTGACGTTCCATTTGACGTCAAACGAGAAATCCTCGGTCACCGCTTGGGTGGCACGCTGGAAGCGCAGGGCCTCCAACGGGATACCACCGCGGCCAAATGGCGTTGCATAGGCATCGCCCACACGCTGCGTCAGAGTGCCGCTTTGGAAGAAGCCATTCTCATCGTAAGTGAAATCCGACCCGGCACGAGCGGTCGGGTTGAGCGCATTGTCATTGACCAGCGAGACGAGCGAATATTCATCCGTCGCAAAGGTCGTCTCTGCACGAAGCCACTCAAATGTTGCGATAAAGTCGCCGGTGGGATCTTCATATTGCATCACCGCTGACCACGCCTCGCGGTCACGGTCGAGATTGGTGGTACGCACACCTGCCCCGCGCGGGACAAGGACTGATCCTGCTGGCGGGAAATTGCCTTCGTCAGCGAGGATCGGGCCAAAGAAGCCGCCCGAGTTCACATCTTGAGCGCGGAAACATCCGCCGCTTAGGTCAGGATCGCGATAACATGGATCGGTGATCTGGCTCGCGTCAGTGCGGCTCTTCAATTCCGATTGCGCATAGGCAAGTTGGAAGCCCAAAGACCCAGCTTCGCTTTCCCAAACTGTCGAACCAAGCAGCGAGAACTCTGGCGAAGTGCTGCCGCGGAAGTCGCCGTAGTTGACCCCGACGGTGCCCGCAATCTTCGTGCCGCCCGTGTCGAGAGGCTTGCGCGTTACAAGGTTGACCGTACCCGAAGCGCCGCCTTCGATCATGTCAGCGGTCACGTTCTTGAACACCTCGACGCGCCCAAGCAGCTCAGGCGACACGTCGTTAAAGCTAAGCACGCGGCCACCGTTCGCCGAGAAGATGTCACGGCCATTCAGTTGCGAGCGCGCATAGGGAAGACCGCGGATGATAACGCCCGTACCCTCAACCGAGAAACGGTCGGGGTCAGTGGTCTTTTCAAACCGGCCAATGGTGATGCCCGGAATACGCTGGAGCGTTTCAGCAACCGAACGGTCAGGCAACGCGCCAATGTCTTCTGCGGTAATAACATCGACGAAAGTGTCAGCGTTCTCTTTGATGTTCTGCGCGCTTTCGAGCGATGCGCGGAAGCCATCAACAAAAATAACGTTCTCTTCGCTGGTCGCTTCTTCAGCGGGCGCTCCTGCTTCATTGTCCTGCGCAAATGCCGGGGCGGCAATCGCCATGGACAAAGCGAGCCCTGAAGCGGTGGTCAATGCAGAAATGCGCCGCGAAGGCGCAATTGGAGATGCTTTCATCTTACCCTGATCCCTTCCCAATGGATGCCGACACTCTTCTCTTGGCTCGGCTTGGACAATCGCCTAGCGCAAATTGAGAGCGTTCTCAAGACTTGCAATATTCTGTTCACATTGCATTGTGGCATCCAAGCAACAGCGACGCCCGTAGCTCAGCCTGCAAATGGGCAAAAATCGGGGAGTTCGGGAGGGAAAATGAGTATCAAGCGGATCGTAATTGTCGGCGGCGGAACAGCGGGTTGGATGGCTGCAGCAGCCATGTCGCGCCTCAAATTTGGCCGCACCCTCGATATTACCCTGGTCGAATCAGAGGCAATCGGAACCGTCGGCGTGGGCGAAGCAACGATCCCGCCTTTTGTAGATTTCAACGATTTGCTGGGGATTGACGAAGCTGAAATGCTGGCCTCAATCCAGGGCACTTTCAAGCTGGGTATTCAGTTTGAAAACTGGGGTAATCTTGGCGACAGCTATATCCACCCCTTCGGCGCCTATGGCTATGCGATGGGCGGGATTGCGTTCCATCATGTCTGGCACAAGATGGCGCAAGGCGGGGACAAACGCCCGATCCAGGCGTTCAATCTGGAAACCATGGCAGCCTATTTCGGCAAGTTTGCAAGGACGCAGGACTATCAGCGCGAAGACCTGCCCCCGATGAATTATGCCTATCACATTGACGCAGGAAAATACGCCGCTTTCTTGCGCAAATATGCAGAAACGCGCGGCGTTGTGCGCGAAGAAGGCAAAGTGTCTGATGTAGCGCAAAACCCTGAGACGGGTTTCATCACAAGCGTCACTTTGGATGATGGGCGCACTCTAGAAGGCGATCTGTTCGTCGATTGCTCGGGTTTCCGTGGGCTTTTGATCGAACAAACGCTTGGAACAGGCTATGAGGATTGGACCCACTGGCTCCCCTGCAACCGCGCGGTAGCCTTGCCGTGCCTGCGCGAAGATGGAAGCCCGCCCCCGCCCTTTACCAGAGCAACCGCGCACAGTGCTGGCTGGCAATGGCAGGTCCCTTTGCAACACCGCAACGGCAATGGCCACGTCTATTGCAGCGCGTATATGGAAGATCAGGAAGCGCTTGATATTCTTCTGGGAAATATCGCCGGCAAGCCTCAGGCAGACCCCAATTTTCTGCGCTTTGTGACCGGTCGCCGCAAAAAATTCTGGAATAAGAATGTGGTCGCCTTGGGGCTGGCTGCTGGCTTTATGGAGCCGCTCGAATCAACCTCAATCCACCTCATCAACACCGGCATCGACAAGTTTTTGTCCTTGCTATCGCTTGAAGGGATCACACAGGCACAGCAGGATACGTTCAACCGCCTGACAGGCCGGGAATATGCGCGCATCCGCGACTTCCTCATCCTTCACTACAACGCGACCCAGCGCACCGATTCAGACTTCTGGAATTATGTGCGCACGATGGACGTGCCCGACACCCTCACCGAGAAGGTCGAGATTTTCAAAGCCAATGGGCAAATCTTCCGTGAGGAAGACGAGCTGTTCACCGACACATCCTGGGCTGCGGTGATGATGGGACAAGGCATCAAGATGGGCGGCCATAACCCGATGGCTGAATCGATCGACGGACCTGAAGCGCGCAAGGAAATCGACGAGATGGAACGCTCCATCCGCTTCCTTGTCCAGCAAATGCCGGGGCATGGCGACTACCTGTCGCGCTATTGCCCAGCCGAAGCCGCTTGAGGTTTCACCAGGCTTCTGGCGCGGTTGATAACGCTCCCATTTGACGGTCAATTGCGTCCAGAACGTTGGACTATTTTTACGCGGCGCAAAGCAAAAACGGGCGGAGACTTGCGCCCCCGCCCGTCTTCAAAGCGCAGTGTTTTAGGGTTTAGAAGCCTTCGGTAGGCGGCGCGTAGCTCGTGAGGTTGATGCCTTCCACGGCTGCTGTGTATTCATCAATCGTTGGCGTGCGGCCAAGAATGGTTGAAAGCACCACGACCGGCGTCGAGGAAAGCAGGCTCTCGCCCTTTTTATCCGCGGCATCTTCAACAACGCGGCCCTGGAACAGACGCGTCGAGGTTGCCATCACCGTGTCACCCTTCGCCGCCTTCTCCTGGTTACCCATGCACAGGTTACAGCCCGGACGCTCAAGATAGAGCATATTTTCATACTCAGTGCGCGCCGCATTCTTCGGGTTCGTATCGTCAAACTCGAAACCGGCGTATTTGGTGAGCAGATCCCAATCGCCCTCTGCTTTAAGCTCGTCGACGATGTTGTAGGTAGGCGGTGCCACCACGAGCGGCGCCTTGAACTCAACCTTGCCGTGTTGTTTTTCAAGGTTCTGGAGCATTTCAGAGAGGATTTTCATGTCCCCCTTGTGCACCATACATGACCCGATGAAGCCCAGATCGACCTTCTTCTCACCACCGTAATAAGAGATTGGACGGATCGTATCATGGGTATAACGCTTTGAAATATCGTTATTGTTTACATCAGGATCGGCGATCATTGGCTCATTGATAACGTCAAGATCGACCACCACTTCCGCGACATATTTCGCGTTTGCGTCAGGGCGCAGCGCTGGCACTTCGCCGGACTTGATCTCAGCGATCCGCTTGTCAGCCTTTTCGATCAGGCCGGCAAGAACGCCTTTGTCATTGTCCATGCCTTTGTCGATCATGATTTGAATGCGCGACTTGGCGATCTCAAGCGATTCAATCAGCGTATCATCTTCCGAAATACAGATTGAGGCCTTGGCCTTCATCTCTGCGGTCCAGTCGGTGAAGGTGAAGGCCTGATCCGCCAGCAGCGTACCGATGTGCACTTCGATCACGCGGCCTTGGAAGACGTTGTCACCGAATTGCTTGAGCATTTGTGCCTGCGTTGCGTGAACCACATCGCGGAAATCCATGTGGTCTTTCAGCTTGCCTTTGAAGGTCACCTTCACGCTTTCAGGGATTGGCATGGTCGCCTCACCTGTTGCGAGCGCCAAAGCCACCGTGCCAGAGTCCGCACCAAAGGCGACGCCTTTCGACATACGCGTGTGGCTGTCGCCGCCGACGATGATCGCGCGGTCGTCGATTGTGATGTCGTTAAGAACCTTGTGGATCACGTCGGTCATCGGCGGATAATTGCCCTCCGGATCGCGCGCAGTGATCAGGCCGAACTTGTTCATAAAGCTCATCAGACGCGGAATATTCGTCTGCGCCTTTTGATCCCAAACCGATGCTGTGTGACAGCCGGACTGATATGCGCCGTCCACAGTGGGAGCGATGACGGTCGCCGCCATGGCTTCAAGTTCTTGGCTGGTCATAAGACCCGTGGTGTCCTGCGAACCGACAATATTCACGCCAACGCGAACGTCGGAACCGGCGTGGAGAACCTTGCCCGGCTCTGTGCCGATGGCATTGCGATTGAAGATTTTCTCAACCGCGGTGAGCCCTTGGCCCTCATGGCTGATTTCGCGATTAGCAGCGTAGGCAGATTTGAGCGGCAGGCCGAGCGTCATCTGCGCAAATGATTGAAGTTTCTTACCAAAGACCACGGCGTAAGAACCGCCCGCCTTCATAAACTCTACCTTTTGCGCGGTGAAAGCGCTCGACACGTCGGCGAGCTCCTTGTCGCCTTCGTAAAGCTTCTTCTCACGCGTGTTGATCGTCAGCACTTTGCCGGTTTCAACCGAGTAAGCCTGTTCAAGAATGGGATCGCCATAGCCATCCTTGACGACTTCGCCATTCTCGTCGGTCTTCTTGACCCAGTTTTTAAGGTCAAGGCCGATGCCGCCGGTCACGCCAACGGTGGTGAGGAAGATCGGCGAAATGCCATTGGTGCCTGCAACCACCGGAGCGATGTTGACGAAGGGCACATAAGGGCTCGCCTGCTTACCAGCCCACAGCGCGACGTTGTTGACGCCGGACATCCGCGAAGATCCGACGCCCATTGTGCCTTTTTCCGCGATCAGCATGACGCGCGCATCAGGATGCTTTTCCTTAAGCGCAGTAATCTCGGCCTGCGCTTCCGGTGAAATCATGCACTTGCCGTGAAGCTCACGGTCCGAACGCGAGTGCGCCTGGTTGCCGGGCGACAAGAGGTCGGTCGAAATATCGCCTTCGCCAGCGATGTAGGTGACGACTTTGATCTCTTCTTCAATGTCGGGAAGCTTGGTGAAGAACTCCGCCTTAGCGTAGCTTTCCAAGATGTCGCGAGCGACTGCGCTGCCGCTTTCGTAAGCTTTAGCAAGGCGCGCTGTGTCGGCGTCGTAAAGAAAAACTTGGGTCTTGAGCACTTCAGCAGCCTGCGCCGCGATGCCTGCGTCTTCGCCCAGCGCAAGATCGAGCAGCACCTCAACCGATGGTCCGCCTTTCATGTGCGAAAGAAGTTCGAACGCAAACTCTGGCGTGATCTCGGCAACGCTTACCTTGCCAAGGATGATTTCCTTCAGGAACGCAGCTTTAACCCCCGCTGCACTCGTCGTACCGGGAAGCGTGTTGTAGATGAAGAATTTCAGAGCATCATCGCGGTTGGCATTGCCCGCATCCTGAATAAGCGCGATGATCTCTGTGAGAAGCGCGCCATCGTCGATCGGCTTTGGCGAGAGGCCTTGCGTGTGGCGGTTTGCGATTTCGGCGAGGTAGTCGTCGTATAGGCTCATGTCAGATCCCAGATTTGCGTTGTGTCATCCCGTGCCTCGGCGCGCGTTGCATCCTTGCGCGCTCCATGCGCTGACGCGCGTATTAGAGACTTTCCCCGCGCGCAAGGGCAATATCCCTGCATAGTCTTGCGTATTTCCCCTCAGGCTCTCGCCAAAGTGATCCCGCCTCACCCTCTTCCGTTACGGCACGCTTACCCTCTGGGTCTTACGCAATCTTCTGCTCGCATGAGGATTAGCAATTAGTCGGACAATTGTCGCGAGGATAACGCGCCCGTGTGATCTGCAAGCAGGTCTGCGCAACGCATCGAATAATGCAACAGAGCAATTACTGGCGCATCAAATCTCGTGTTACAGCCCCTTCGATTGCAAGTTTTTAACATTGCTCGCTGGAAATACGAAAACCCCTGAGCTATCTGCGACAAATCAGGGGGAATCATGCAGATAGTCGCTGCTCTGGTGTGGCCGGCACTCGCTTTCGTTTTTGCCGTGGTTTTCGCAGGCCTTTGGCAGGCTGATCGTGCGCGCGCGCATTTGGCCGGTTTTGCCGCTGGTTTCTTCGCCCTCTTCCTTGCCATGTCAGTGCATATTGCGATCCCGTCACTAAGCCCGGTGATCTCGATCCCGCCGCTTCATGGATTGGCTTGCCTGAGTGTGATCGCCATTGTCTGGGGCGCAGCAAAGCGATTGGGGCAAAAAATACCGCTCACCGCGATACTTACGCTCTCTGCTGTTTCGTGTGTCGCTCTTTTTTATGCCCTTCACTCATCGGAACACTCACTCGCCTTGCTCATACAAAATGGCACCAGCGGTCTTTTGTTCGGGATTGGAGCGGTCATTTTGTGGACCACGCGTTCGACCGATTTGCTTGACCGGTTTTTGGTGACGACGATCAGCCTTCTGGCCGTCTTTAGCCTCTTCCGCCCGTTCGTAGTGCTGGCGCTTCACGTCGATTTGGCGCCCCTGATTGAAAGAGAACTCGAAGTCGCCGCGGTCAATGTCGTCATTATGACTTTGCTCACTGCAATGCTGGGAGGGGTTCTTGTTGCTATCGCGATCAAGGAAGCTCTTGATATTCGTCATAGCTCTGCCCGCATTGATCCGATCTCAGGCTTTCTGGACCTTCGCACATTTGAGCAAAATGGCGGGCAGGCTTTGGCCAATGCGCAACGCCTGAATATGCCTGCAAGCGTGGCCATCGTTGAATTTGACCGTTTTGACAGCTTGCAAAACAATTGGGGGCACGACACGGTTGATCGGATCATGCGTGAGATTTGCGATCTGGTCCGGTCAAGCCAACGAGAAAGCGATATTATCGGACGTATTGGCGAACATCGGCTCGCAATTCTGTTTGTCGGTGTGGGCGCTCAATCAGCGCTATCGATCATCCAGCACTTGCGCAAAGACATTGACCACAAATTGAACGATTGCATGAGAGGCGGCCTCAGATTCACGCTGTCAGCCTCGATTAGACAGAGCGAGCAACACAAGAATTTGCCTTCGCTTTTGTCAGCGACAATGCAACCTCTTGGCCCAAAGCAAAACCTGGGACCGGGCACCACATTCGTCAATGGCGTGCATATCCGCCCCTATCCCTTGGGAAAGCCCGGCGATGAAAACTTTATCGCTCTAGGCTAAAAATCTGCCGCAGGCGACTGCGGCAAGATTGGGCCTATTTCGGTCGGGAATAACGCCAGATGCAACCATTGCGTGCATCAGTCGTACTTATTCATGGGGCAAGCAAAGATACTTAGTGGATGGGATGGTCCTTGAGTTTTCTCAAGCGCCAAAACACGCTTTGGAGTGAGGATGCTTGCAAAATGAAACGAGACACAATGGATCGCCATGGTGCGCCGCGACCTCGGACTATCGATCACAACACCATCAATCACACCGCCCGTCGCCTTTTTGAAGAACGGCAATTGCGAGCCGAGTATTTGCCACTGGGAGATCTGCTTGGCGAAGCGGCTTGGGATATTCTGCTCTTTTTGTTCTTTACTCAGGCACAAGGAAAAGGCGCAAAAGTCGACAGCTTGGCGATTGCATCGCGAATGCCTGTTTCACGAACCTTGCGTTGGCTTGAGCGGTTAGAACAAAAAGAAATGGTCTTTGCCTACCGCGACGAGGAGAACAGCGATGAGGTTTACCTGCGCCTTACCGCAAAAGGCCATTTGGCGATGTCGCGATACCTTGAAAAAATCGCCATGCGCGAATTGCGCTAAGGATCAGTTCATACCTTCATAGGCTTCAACGATGCGTCCCACGATGGGGTGGCGCACCACATCGCCTGCCCCAAAGCGGATCGTTCCGAAACCCTCGACCCCTTCGAGCTTTTCGACCGCATCGGCAAGCCCGCTCATCCGGTCGCCGCCGGGAATATCAACCTGACGCGGGTCGCCGCAAATGACCATGCGCGAATTTTGCCCGAAGCGGGTCAAAAACATCTTCATTTGCTCGCGTGTGGTATTTTGCGCCTCGTCCAGAATCACAAAAGCATCTGCAAGCGTGCGGCCGCGCATGAAGGCAATCGGCGCAATTTCAATCTCACCGCTTTCGATGCGGCGCTCCACCTGCTCTGGCGGCATACAATCGTATAGCGCGTCATAAAGCGGTCGCAGGTAAGGATCGACCTTGTCCTTCATATCGCCGGGGAGGAAGCCCAATTTCTCGCCCGCTTCCACCGCTGGCCGCGACAGGATAAGGCGCTGGACGCTTCCCGTCATCAACTGGCTCACCGCTTGCGCCACCGCAAGATAGGTTTTGCCCGTCCCGGCTGGACCAAGCGCGAAGATGATGTCGTCACGCGCGAGACTGCGCATATAGGTGATCTGCGTCGCAGAACGCGGCACGATGGTCTTGCGCCGCGTACGGATCATGATCGGCGGCTCTTTTGTATCGCCGCTGATAATGCCTTCCAAAGTGGGCTCGTTCGACATGGCAATCAGCGATTCAATTGCACCAGCGTCCAAATCCTGACCCATGGCGAGGCGATCATACATCGTCATTAGCGTATCGCGCGCCCGTGCCACGGCATCTTCGGTGCCCTCGATTAAAACCTGATCACCGCGCGCGTGAATATACACGTTCAGCCTGTTTTCCACCTGCACAAGATTGGCGTCAAACTGCCCGAAGAGCGCGCCCAATAATGATTGGTTCTCAAAGGAAAGTTCGGCCCGCGCTCGCCCATTTGCGTTTGGCGCTTGGTCCGAATTGATAGCGGCAGGCACAACGGATGGATCAATTGCACCGGCGGGTTTCGCTGTGGGTCTGCGTCCCATAGAGTCCTTTGCAGTTGGACCACTCATGGAAAAAAGCGGCCATTTCGAGTCGTCAAGGTAAGCCGCTTTTGACGCTTGGCAAGTTACAGCCCTAGCGCGAACTGGGGAAAGTAACGGGACTGTCTTTAAATCACGCCGCGAATTGCATTGGGACCAGCTTCAACCAATTTGACGCGGGCCAGATCACCGATCTGCGCATCCCCTTCAAACCAAACGCTTGTCAGCCATGGTGACTTGCCTAGCACTTGTCCGGGCAGCTTACCCTTGCGCTCAATTAGAACGGAGCAAGTCTTGCCCTCCAGCCCTTTGTTGAACGCAAGCTGGTCACGGTTCAGGCGAGCTTGCAAGCGTTGGAGGCGATCATCCATCACTTCGCGCGGGATCTGGTTATCCATGGTGGCAGCGGGCGTGCCGGGGCGCGGTGAGTATTTGAAGCTGAACGCCTGAGAATAACGCACTTCATCGACGAGGCTGAGCGTGTCCTCAAACTCTGCCTCAGTCTCACCGGGAAAACCGACGATAAAATCACCCGACAGCGCAATATCAGGCCGCGCTTCGCGGAAGCGTTCGAGGAGCTTGAGATAACTCTGTGCCGTATGCGCACGATTCATCGCTTTAAGCACGCGGTCATTGCCCGACTGCACTGGCAAATGCAGATACGGCATGAGCTTTTCAACCTCGCCGTGCGCTGCGATAAGGTCGTCTTCCATGTCGTTGGGGTGACTGGTGGTGTAGCGGATACGCTCAACCCCATCGAGCTTTGCAAGCGCGCGGATCAATCCCGCTAGACCCACTTTGTGTCCCTTTGTGTCTTCGCCAGACCACGCATTGACGTTCTGCCCCAGCAGAGTGATTTCACGAGCGCCCGCTTCGATCAGCCTCTGAGCCTCGCCAATCAAATCATTGTAAGGTCGTGAAATCTCTGCGCCGCGAGTGTAAGGAACGACGCAGTAAGTGCAGAATTTATCGCAGCCCTCTTGGACCGTTAGAAACGCAGTCGGAGAACGTCGCTTGCGTTGTGGCAGCGCGCCAAACTTCGCGATTGCTGGCATATCGGTGTCAGTCGCGCGCTCCCCCTGCACCGCTTTGTCGAGCATATCGGGCAGGCGATGATAAGCTTGCGGGCCCACCACCATTGAGACAGCTGGCGCCCTCGCCATAATCTCTTCGCCCTCTGCCTGCGCCACGCAGCCCGCGACCGCGATCATCGGCGCTTTCTTCTGCGTCTTCCCCTTGGTGAGGCGGCCAATATCGGAATAAATCTTCTCCGCCGCCTTCTCGCGGATGTGACAGGTATTGAGCACCACAAGGTCCGCATCCTCGCCCTCAGGCGCAGGCGACAGGCCTTTTTCGTCCAGAAGTTCGCCCATGCGCTCGCCATCATAGACGTTCATTTGGCAGCCAAAGGACTTGACCCTGTAGGTTTTGGGAGGATTTTGCGGTTTCATGATGGCGCGCGCTTTAGCGGGATAGGCGTCTCATGCCAAGCAATGTGATCTCCTGCGACGGCAGGAGCCCATCATCCACCAGAGGAGATGGCTTCCTGCTTTCGCAGGAAATCATGAGGGTTCGGACTGCTCCGCTTCGTTTGCGTCCTCTTTGGCTTCATCAGACGGGCGCGCGATGTGTTCGCATGGGAATTCCTCGTGCTCCATCACGCCGGGATGCCCGTCGGTTTCGCGTCTGCATTCAACGATGGGACGCTTGATCGTATAGGGATCTTCGTCCTTGTGCGCTTCGATCAGCTTCCCCGCCTCACGGTCGGCATAGGCTGCGATCCAGATGAGGCAATCGGCAAGCCTTCGCATCTTGTGCTTGGTCGCAGCATTGACGCCGGGGCTGCAATTGAGGGTGAAGACTTCTGCTGCCGGCTCTGGCTTGTAGCGCGCGGGATAGCGCAGCCCCTCACCGCGCTCGTTAAACACGGTGCGCTTGTCGGCATTTGCGTCGGCCTCGCCAGAGTAAAAGGGCGAAGTGTTGAACATGAATGCGGTCACCTTGCGATCTTGAACCGATATTTCAGTCGCAAGCGCCCCGCCCAATGAATGTCCGGTCACGACCCACGGCACTTCGTCGGAAAACCTCGATGTTTCAGCGTCATAAGCCTGCATGGCAAGCTTTGCCTGATCATCGGAAATCGTACCGTAGAAAATATCGCGCAAGATTCCATTGCCAGCTGCATCCGTCCCGCGAAAAGAGAGGATGCGTTCGAGCGGGCCAGCCTGTTCCGCGATCGGTGTGCCGGGCCTGTACCGTTCCCACACGGTGTAATGAAAGCCGGTTTTCTCCCTCTCTTCTGGGTCTATGGGCGGATTTGTCTCCCATTCCTCCGGCGGATCGACCTTGACCAGCCAATCGGGCGGAAAGGCATAAATGTCTTCGTCCGCCTCATAAGTCTGAAGCGAGGTAATGGCATATGGGTAGGCTTTCACCGCCCCTTCGCGCACAAAATCGCACCAGCCCCCCGGCTCCATCCGGCATGGGCTGCGCGATTGGGAGATGTCGGGATAGGTGGCGCAGGCGGTGAGGGTGAGCAACAAGCCCGCCGACACCGCTCGCCTAGTGTCACTGTGCTTTCCTGCGAAAGCAGGAAACCATCTCCAAATGTTCATGCTGGACTCCTGCTTTCGCAGGAGATCACGCGGTTGCAAAGTCATCCCGCTTTAACTCCCCCGACAAGAAGTCCATCCGCAAAAGGGGCTTGGCTTAACCCACAGTCGCTTTCACGATCTTGCCCGGCTGCGCAGGTGGCTCGCCTTTTGGCAGTGCGTGGACGTGTTCCATGCCGCTCTCGACATTGCCCCATACGGTGTATTGTCCATCGAGGAAGTGCGCGTCTTCGAAGCAGATGAAGAATTGCGAGTTTGCGCTGTCAGGCATTTGCGAACGCGCCATTGAACAGGTGCCTTCGACGTGCGGCTCTGAGTTAAACTCGGCCTTCAGGTCTGGCTTTTCCGAGCCACCCATGCCGGTGCCGGTGGGATCGCCGCCTTGCGCCATGAAGCCTGCGATCACGCGGTGGAAGACAACGCCGTCGTAAAAGCCTTCGCTGGCAAGCTCGGTGATGCGCTCAACGTGGCCCGGTGCCAGATCAGGGCGCAGCTTGATCACGACGTCTTTTCCTTCGCCATCGCCAGTGTCGAGCGTGAAAGTCAGTTTCTCGGCCATTACTTCTATCTCCAAAAAATTCCAGACCCGTTCGTGCTGAGCCTGTCGAAGCACGCGCGCGCCCTTCGACAGGCTCAGGGCGAACGGATGTTTCTGCTTGTGTCGCTCGCTCTCTACCATTTTAGATTCAGATGTCACCCGCTTGCTTTTCAAGCCCCCCCAACTAAACCGGCAAACATGGTCGATCCCTCCTCTCTCGATGAAATCCGCATGGCGTCCGACGTTGAGGAAATGGTGCGTCCGGACGACCGGATCGATGATGAGCGCCACGATGAGGAAAACCGCCTCAAGCGTTCCTTTGTAAGTGCGGTCAAGGAGGCGCTGAGCGAAGGCGACACCAATGCGGTGTACGACCTTGTCGAACCGCTCCACCCCGCAGACATCGCCGACCTCATCGAGCTGACGGACGAGGAAGACCGTTCAAACCTCGCCGCAGCGATCACCGACCTCATGTCCTCCGAAGTGGTCGCAGAGCTAAACGATCACGTGCGCGAGCTGATGATGGAACAGCTCGCGCCGCAGGATGTGGCCATAATCACCGAGCAAATGGAAACCGATGATGCGGTCCAATTGCTCGAAGACCTCGACGAGATCGACCAAAAGGCAATCATCGCCGAGATGGAGCCTGAAACACAGGCTGCGGTTGAAAGCGCGCTTTCCTATCCAGAGGAAACCGCCGGACGCCTGATGAACCGTCACGTGATGGCGGTGCCGGAGCATCTGACGGTGGGCGATTTGATCGACTACCTTCGCGAAGAAGGTGATCTGGAGCATGATTTTTATGAGGTGTTCGTGGTCGATGCCTCACACCATCCGGTCGGCACTTGCGCCTTGAATTGGATTTTGACCACGCCGCGCCGGGTCAAACTTGTCGATGTGATGAAACGCGACCAAACCTTAATTCCGGTCAACACCGATCAGGAAGAAGTCGCGCTGATGTTCCAGAAATACGCGCTCATTTCGGCGGCTGTCGTTGATGAAAGCGGGCGTTTGGTCGGCCAGATGACGGTGGACGATGTGGTCCACATCATCTCCGAAGAAGCGGGCGAAGACGCTCTGCTCCTTTCAGGTGCGGGCGATGGTGACATCAACGAACCTATCCGCGAGGCCTATTCCAGCCGCGTGCGCTGGCTAGTCGCGAACCTGGGTACGGCGGTGATTGCGTCGGCCATCATCGCCTTTTTTGGCGCCGCGATTGAACAATTGGTGGCGCTCGCCGTGCTTATGCCGATTGTCGCCAGTATTGGCGGGAATGCAGGCACGCAAACGATGGCGGTTGCCGTGCGCGCGATTGCAACCAATCAGCTGACGCGGGCAAACACCTGGCGCATTGTCTGGCGCGAATTGCGTGTTGCGATGCTGAACGGTGCAACTGTGGCAATACTCATCGGCATTGCTGCGGGTGTCTTGTTCGGACCAGAGATGGGGGTGGTGATCGCCCTTGCGATGGTCATCAATATCGCGGTGTCCGGGCTTGCGGGCGTACTGGTCCCCGTCGCGTTTGAGCGTATGGGCCAAGACCCCGCCGTCGCCTCAAGCGTATTTGTCACCATGATCACCGATTCCATGGGCTTTTTCGCCTTTCTCGGCCTTGCGGTTGTGGCTGGATTGGCTCCGCTCTCTTGAGCCTGCGCACCCATGCCCTAGATTAGGATCATGCCCCTACACCTCACAAAGATCGCTTACGGCGCGCAAAGCTATGCCGAGCTTGAAAGCTGGTATCGCGGCGGCCGCGCGCCTTACCTCACGACCAAATATCGCCCGACCAAGTGGGAGCAGTGCATCGGCGGCTCGCTTTATTGGATACATCAGCACTCCATTGTTGCGCGGTCGGAAATCCTCGGCTTTTCGCAAACCGACAGCGGGCGGTGGCTGATTGAGCTTAAACCGGAATTGGTGCGCGTACAGCCGCGCCCCAAGCGTGCGCACCAAGGCTGGCGCTATCTCAAGGGCGAGCCACCACGCGACCTTGCCGAAGGCGAAGACATTGGCGATGCGCTTCCAGGAAAGCTTGCCGCTAAACTGGAGAAGCTGGGCCTGGTTTAGTCTGTGCCACTTGGCCCGTGCGTTCAGGGGGCGGGAGGCGACAAATTGATGAATTCGCCTTCCTCTTCCTTGCCCATGGCCTCGTCAATCGCACTGAAGGTTTGGCCGGTCGCATTTCCCAGCGATGAAAGGGCCTGCATGGCGACAATGCCCACAAGAGCGGCCAAAAGACCATATTCGATTGCCGTTGCGCCGCGCTGATCGCGAAGCAGATAAGAAAGGGTTCGGGGTGCTGCTTTGAGCTTGGCAAGGAGTTGGTGTGTCATGGCGAAAGCCATTAAACCCCTGCCTCCTGACACAATCCTCACCAAGCTGGTGAAGCGCCTCAAATTGGCTGCTACGTCGAAACGCGTAGGCGCGATTATCAGGTCAGCGGCGGTGCGCCTGAGTAGATCCAGAAAGCAAAGCCAGCCGCAACAGCCAGGCACACAAGCGCTCTTACCCACGGGGTTGGCGAATTGTCCTTCACGTTTGTGGCCTTCTCGCCCGATCCTGCGACCATCGGCCCAATCAGATTTTGCGCCTGAAACGCGCCATAAAGTCCAATGGCAAGAATGTGCACGCCCACCATTGCGAAGACGACCCAATAAAACCATTCATGCGTGTCTGTGAGAAAGTCCGCTGTTCCCACACCGACGAGCGGGTTCAATGGCCCTGTCGCCCCGTCGAACGGGTCACCGGCAAAAAGCCCCATGCTGATCTGCGCAAGCATGAAACCCAAAAGCGCCAAGACCGAAAGCGCACCTAAAGGCGTGTGGCCCTTGTGCTGTTTGTGAGGGAACTCGCCGCGAAGATAGGCCAGAACCGCTCCCGGCCCCCTGACGAAGCTTGCAAAGCGCGCGGTGTCAGTGCCGATAATACCCCACAAAATGCGAAAGACGATGAGCGCCAAAAGCACATGGCCAAGCCGCATATGCCAGCCCCATTCGGAATTTTCCGCGGTGACATACATCGCTGGCAAAAGCAGAACGAATGACCAGTGCGTGAAACGCACTGGCCAATCCCAGATTTTCACCTTGTGAGTGCTCATCTTTGGGTCAGTTCAAACGGCGATTAATCGTCGTCGACGCGGTATTTGTCGTGACACGCCTTGCACCCGTTAAGGCCCAGATTGCCGACCTGACCGCCGACCGCTTCTGGATCGCCTGTTTCAGCGGCAGCCATCAAATCAGCGCTCGCCGCAATTGCGTTTTGGATAGCTTCGTCAAATCCTTGGGGATCTTCCCATATGGTTGCGAGCGCTTCTGTATCATAGCCCGCTTCCATGCTCGTGCCCTCAGGGAAGAGGTTGGGCAGACGCTTCAATCTCTCGTTAATGTCAGCCGCGCTGGTCTGGATGAGCGCCATATCAGGACTGTCTGTTTCAAGCTGTTCACGGATCGCCTTGAAGCTATCGCCGATCTCTTCGAAATTGTCCTGACGCTCAGCAATTTCGGCAGGGGCATCGCCCGCAGGCGCAGCGGCTTCTTCTTCTGCGCCGCCACCACAGGCGGTGAGCAATGCACAAGCAGAAATCGCGATAAAAACAGAAGGTATCCGGGCCATATGGCTCTCCTTTAACAGTTCCGATCCCCTTGAGAGAAACTGTATCGCCGTTGAACCAAAACGCAACGGGCGTTCTTACGAAGAGGGCGGCTTTGGAAACAGCGCAGGCGTGTTTTTGCGGTACTTTTGATAGTCTGGGTCATCGCCCCAACGTTTTTTCGCCTGCTCCTCCTGCAAATTGATCCCGCTGATCCGGGTAAGCAGGAGATAGACGAAAACAGGGGAGATCACGACAAGCCACGAGAGCCCCGAGAGCACTGGAATGGCGATCACGAGAATGCCCGTCCATAAGGTAATTTCGCCAAAGTAGTTGGGGTGACGGCTCCAGCGCCAAAGCCCGACATTGATAAAATCACCGTCATTGTCGGGATCGTTTTTGAACGCGCTTTTCTGAGCATCGGCCACGCTTTCAAAGATAAAGCCGAACAGCCAGATCGCCGAGCCAAGGAAAAAGAACGCGTCGAGCGCAACGCGCGTTTCAGCGGTAATAACGGCAACTGCTGCCGAAGCGGTCAGAACCACCCAAAGCGCTTGAAGTGTCCAGGCGGCAAGGAAGCGCGCAGGGTTGGTCTTGATCTTTTCAAAACGGCTGTCAGTGCCCCCTGCATTCTTGATCCGGATAAACAGAAACGTGCCAAGCCTGATGCACCAGATGATCACCATCGCCGCGACGACAAGGCTGCGCGTGTCGAGATCACCGTGATAGCCAAAAGCGGCATAAACACACAGCAATGTGACCGTGAAATAGGTGATTGCGCCCATGGTGTCATAAAACTTGTCGCTTTGCGCGATGGCTGAGGGAATGTAGGCGAGCCAGTTGAGTGCAAGCGCCCAGACCCCTGCGACGAACATGGCTTTCACGCCGACAAAGGGAACGCTGTTAGCCCCTGCAAACCACGAAAAGGCCAATATAACGGCAGCAACGATCGCCACCACGCCCAAGCTTTTCCCCATAGCTAACCCCCTGTTTTGTTATTCGACCCGATCTGGTGTCTTCATCGCAACTGCTGAGCACAGATCAAGGTTCCCGAAACCTTGGCTGCTCACGCAGCAGTTCTCGATTTCTCGGCCACTTTTCTCAACACATTGACATAAGTTTCGGGCCCTTGCGCACCGGGGACCATGAATTTGCCATTGATGATCATCGCCGGAACGCCTGAGATATTGAGGTCCCATGCTTGGCGTTCTTCTGCCTCAACGCGCGCGTTTAGCTCTGCGTCATCAAGCGCCGCTTTCGCAGCCATTTTGTGAAGACCAACGCCAGCGGCAATGTCCAACAGCACTTCACGGTCAGATAAGTCGCGGCGTTCGTTGAAGTGAGCCCTGAACAACGCCAGCTTAAGCGCGGTCTGGACTTGCGGCCCTGCCTCTTCGAGCGCGAATGTCAGCAGACAATGGCACTCTCTCGTGTTCCACATCATCGCAGCCGGCGCTGGCTCTTCGTCGCCCTCGTATGTCAGCGAGACACCCGCTTCCTCAGCGATTGTCTTCATACGTCCACGCACCGCTGCGCCTTCCTCGGCGGACCGGCCATATTTGCGCCGCAGATGCGCTTCCTGCTCTTCGCCTTCGCGCGGCATATCGGGATTGAGTTCAAACGGGCGCCAACGCAATTGTGCCTCAATCTCACCATCAAGCGCGCTCAAAGCTTGCTGTAATTGCCCATAACCAATGAGGCACCACGGGCACATGACATCGGAGTAGATATCAATTGTCAGCTTTTGGGCTGCGCTCATCAGTCCTTCTCCAGCCACCATTTCATCAAATTATGTGCAATTGCATGGGGCGGTGGGGCAACAAATGGTCCGTCACCTGCAAGAGAGCTCGCCACTTCTTCGCGGGTGTACCAGTTGATCTCTGCCATCTCGGTTTCATCAATGACGAGTGCATCGTCATCGGCATAGGAGTGGCAGGCGATCATCAGCTGGCTCGGAAAAGGCCAGGGCTGGCTTGCGACATATTCGACATCGCGCACCCGCACTCCTGATTCCTCAAAGACTTCGCGCGCAACCGCCTCTTCAATGGTTTCTCCCGGCTCGACAAATCCGGCAAGCGCGGAAAAACGCCCCTCAGGCCAGCCAAGCCCGCGTCCAAGCATGAGCTTGCCATCACATTCGGCAAGCATGATGGTCACCGGATCAGTGCGCGGGAAATGCTGCGCCCCGCACGATGGGCAATTGCGTTGCCAGCCGCCTTTCGCGATTTCAGTCGATGCGCCACATTGCGCGCAGTGCCGGTGGCGTGCGTGCCAATCTATAAGACTGCGCGCACCGCCATAAAGCGCCAGATCACCCGGCTCCAGGTTCGCCATCAGCGCCCAAAGGCGCGGGTTTGCCATGCGAGGCGCTGCATCGCCCTTGGCCGGGACAGCGGCGAAGCACGCTTTTTCGCCCCCACCTTCTGGGCCATCAGCTCGGTCGATCCCAAGAAACACGAGCTCTGCATCCTCAGGCGCATCTGCCAGTGTGCCCCAGGCAAGCCTTCCAGCATCATCGAGCAGCGGCATAAGCTGATCGAGAAGCAGGAACTTGGCCTTCCAATTCATCAACGCACCGAGCGCGTCGCGGTCGGCACGAATATTGTCCGCCCGGTCAAGCGGCGAACCGGAAAAAGCAATCGGCAATGGTCCTGACATCACGCCGCCTTTTGGGTGCGCATCGCCATAAGGTCAGCTTCAAGAGCCGCCATATATTCATCCCGGATCGGATAGGCATCGCTTGGCATATATTGCGTATAAAGCGCAGCGCGCAGGCCCAGCTTATAATCCACCGCTGCCAGCGTTCCAGCAGCCCCGCCCCAGCCGAACGTGCCATTGACCACGCGGCCGCCTGCGCCGTGCCCTTGGCCTTCCATCCATGTACCCGCAAGGTCGACATCTTTCGGAAACAGGTTCGAGACGCCAAGGCGCACTGCGGGCTCGCTCATCACACGGGTTTCGCCAAGCTTGCCATATCCCAGCAGCATCCGCAGGAAGCGGTCGTAATCCTTAGGGCTTGAGACGAGCCCTGCCCCGCCAGCGGGGAAAGGTGCTTCATCGAGATAAATCGAACTTCCCGCAGGGTCGATCGGGAAAGGACTGCCGTTCAAAATGCCGTAATTGTCAGTCAGACGGTTCACATCGGCGGACGGCACTGTGAAATAGGTGCTCGACATACCGCAAGGATCGAAAATCCGCTCTTTCAGGAATTGATCGAAGGGCTGGCCGCTTGCCACTTCAATAACACGGCCAAGCAGATCAAGGCTCATCGAATAGCTGAATTTGGTCCCCGGCTGGAGAACCAGTGGCATTTTGGCAAGACCATCGGCAAAGGCTTCAAGGCTACTGACGGCTTCACCGCGCGCAATGCCCGGAATGGGCAGGCGCGTTACCCTGCCTGCAACCAGTCCCGCATTGTTATACGCCTCAACAATCGGCCCCTTTTGGATGATACCATAGCCAATGCCTGCCGTGTGTGTGAGCAAATGCCGCACAGTGATGTGGGTCTTTGCCGGTTCAAGATTATCCTCTGTAATCGCGCCATCATATTCAACCTGAACCATCATGTCCTTATAGGCTGGCAATATCTCATGGATCGGCTGATCAAGGCTCAGCACACCTTCATCGATCAGGATCATCGCTGCCATGCCGGTCACTGGCTTGGTCATTGAATAAACACGATAAAGTGTGTTTTCATCGACCTCCACATCGGAATTGAGCGCCAAAGTGCCCCCGCCGACGTGATGGGCATGATCTTCCTGCCCCCAACCAAAGGTCGCATAAAAGTTCGCAACCTTGCGCTCGCTTAAATACTTGTCCGCGAGCGCTGCCATATTGGGCCAGCTTTCTTCGACATTATGCGCCAGAAGCTCGCCCCCGAACGGCAGGCTGCCCAGAACGCTGATACCTGCGCCATAGGCAGCGGTACGGAAAAGGGCGCGACGTGAAAGGGCAGGATCAATAGCTTTACGGTTTTCCAAGGAACTCTCTCCGATGTCAGTTGACTTCTCTCTTGCGCGATCAATGGGGGAGCCAGGCGAAAGCGTCAATTGCGTTGTGAAACTGATTGCATTGCATACTTGTAAATCGGAGGTGTCATACCCACCTAATACAGATGTTCAATCTTCTCAGCTTCATTTTCGGGCTTATCAGCCTTGTCATCGTCATCCCGTCGACCATTCCCTTGCTTGGATGGGGCAACTGGATTGCCATGCCTATCATCGTGATCGGGATCATTCTGGGCGCGCTTTCGTCGAGTAATGGGGGGCGCAATTTCTGTCTGATCGTATTTCTGATCGCGGCCGTGCGTTTATCGCTTGGTGGCGGGCTTATCTAAGCTAGCGCGAGTGATTTCCTGCGAAGGCAGGAATCCATCTCCAAAGGCCGATGATGGGCTGCTGCTTCCGCAAGAGCGCACCGGGTTTGGTTTGAGGAATTACCCTTTATCAGCAACCGCTAGCAGCGCGGCTTTGGCAAAAAGTGTCGGCAGTCCGGCCTCCTCGATCGTCTCCACCGGCCACCATTCGCCTTCTCCTTGAGGCGCGCCGTCGCCGCTAATCGCCACCACGTCCAGCGTTAAATGCGCATGGGTGAAGGTATGTCGCACCGCACCTAGGCTCTCGATTTCGCCTGCAAGGGGCACCTCGCCAGAGCCATCTTCGCGCGCGCTCCAGCCGTCATCGGGAAGGCTTCGCATTCCGCCGAGCATCCCTGTGCCGGACCGTTTAACGAGCCAGACCTTTCCCTCGCGCTCAATCCAGAACGCGCGGCCCTTGCGCTCAGGCTTTGCCTTTTTCGGCGGTTTGACTGGCAGGCGTTCAGGTTCTCCGGCAGCGCGTCTCTGACATTTATTCGCCAATGGGCACAGCAGGCAGCGCGGAGCTTTGCTAGTACAAATGGACGCGCCTAAATCCATCATGCTTTGCGCAAAGTCGCCCGCGCGCGCATCAGGCGTTATCGCACTGGCGCGTACACGAATGGTTTTGCGCGCACTGGGAAGCGGCTCATCAATATTGAATAGGCGCGCCACCACGCGCTCCACATTGGCATCGACCACCACTGCCCTTTGCCCAAAGGCGATGCTGGCAATCGCCGCCGCCGTGTAAGCGCCCAGCCCCGGCAGTTTCAAAAGCTCTGCTTCAGTTTCAGGAAATCCGCCAAGTTCAGCGACAACCCGCGCACATTTCACCAGATTGCGAGCGCGGCTGTAATATCCAAGCCCCGCCCATGCCGCCATCACATCCTCATCAGCCGCCTTGGCAAGGTCGAACACAGTGGGCCAGATGTCTGTGAACTTCGCAAAGTAAGGCTTTACCGCGGCAACCGTTGTTTGCTGAAGCATCACCTCCGACAACCACACACGGTAAGGGTATGCGGGATCGTCAGGGCGCGGCTCTCCCGGCGGCACTCGCCAAGGCAGAGTGCGCGCGTTGCGGTCATACCAGTCCAAAAGTATATCAGAGATGGTGGCAGTCACGCCCCGCCTATGGCATGGGCTATCGCACCATGGGAACAGGCACCGACAAAAAGACACCGAAAAAGCGCGCGCCCAAGGTGGGCAAGCCTTTTGAAAGGCCAAGGGGTCGCGGCGCCAAAGCCATCGGCGAGCTTATGCCCGATATTGGGCGCACAGCGTTCCGACGGTTTGGCTTTGTGCAAAGTTCGGTCGTCACCCGTTGGCCTGAGATTGTCGGGCCCACCCATTCGCTGATCTGCGCGCCTGAAGCGATCCGTTTCCCCCCCGGTGAAAAGTCAGAAGGCATCCTTCAATTGGTGGTAAAGCCAGCGCACGCGCCGCTGATCCAGCAAGTGCTTCCAGAAATCATTGAGCGGGTGAACCGCTTCTTCGGCTATAAAGCGGTTGCGCGTGCCAAAATCCGGCAAGGCGAGGTTAAGCCACCGTCGGGCAATGAACGCCCCAAACCGCCACCATCTTTGCGGCCTATTCCCATGGAATTGGGAGACAGCCTACGCGATATTGGCGATCCGGAACTTAGAACTGTGCTCGAATCCCTCGCGCGCAGCCTTGGCGATGACGACAAGAAAGACGATCAAGAGAGATGAAAACCCTCAAATTCCTTGGCCTTGCAGCGGTGAGTGCGTTTGGCCTTGCATTGGCCGCACCTTCAACGGCGCAGCAGTCCGATAGCCAGCAAGCCGAAAACCAGCTTAAAGATCCGCCTTCCGCCTTCTTGGTGGATAAACGCCGCGCGTCCTGGCACGCCGAGGTACAGAGGACCGAGCGCGGGTTCATGATCGGCAATCCCAAGGCCGAAGCCTCTCTGATAGAATGGATCAGTTACACTTGTCCTGCCTGTGCGAATTTCGCGCGCGAAGGCGAAGGGGCGATGGATCTTGCTCTGCTCGCACCCGGTCACATGAATGTCGAAGTGCGCCCCGTTATTCGCAACGCGATTGACCTTACCGTCTCCATGCTAGTCCAATGCGGCGGGGAAGAGGAATTCAAAGAGCGGCACCGGATGTTCATGATGGGTCAGCGCACGTGGCTGCCCAAGGTACAAAGCGCGCCGCAAACTCAGCTTGCCAGTTGGTCTTCGGGCAATAAGGCAGCCCGTCTCAGCATGGCATCGGCGCTGGGCTTTGACGATATGCTCGCCAATCGCGGGGTGTCTCGCATGGATATTTCCACCTGTCTTAGCAATGACGAAGCTGCTCAGGCGCTTGTCCAGAATGGCTCGGCCGACCGGACAGAATTCTCAGTCACCTCAACGCCAAGCTTTGCCCTTGATGGAGAGCGATTGGCCGATGTGCACGGGTGGAATACGCTTTACCCAGTGATCGCCGAGCGCTTTAAGCCCGAAAACTCGTCTCAATAAGGAGCAGAACACGGGCCAAGAGAGTGTCATTCCCATGTAATCGACACTTTTGTGCACAGGCGCTAAGCGTTTGGCCTTCCCGTGCCTCTCCTCACACGTATAGTCTTTTTGCTTAGATCGAAGGATTCTTGACAGCCATGACCGTTCGCAATTCTCTTAAATTCGCCCTCGCCGCTCCACTGGCGCTTGCTCTTGCTGCGTGTGGCGGCGAAGCTGATGGCGACGCGGAAGCTGATGTCATCGCACCAATCGAAGCGCCTGAAGGTGCTAATTGGACGGACACGGTAACCGTCAGCGAAAGCGATGGTTACGTGCTTGGCAATCCCGATGCACCCATCAAGCTGGTCGAATACGCCTCGCACACTTGCGGCGGCTGCGCGAATTTCTCGCAAACGGCCAAGCCTTCGATCAAGGAATATGTCGCAACCGGCGTCGTAAGCTTTGAGCAGCGCAACCTTGTGCGTGACCCGATCGATCTGGCGGTGGCGACACTTGTGCGGTGCGGCGCGGACGAAAATATGCAGGTTCTCTCGGACGAGGCATGGAATTACCTTCCGCAGATTTTCGAGAATGTGCAGCAAAACTCCGCCGCTTACGAAGCAGCGGGCAAGGCACCAGTTGACCAACGCTTTATCGGGATTGCTCAGGCGGCTGGCCTCATTGACTTCTTCGCAGCGCGCGGACTTTCTGCCGATCAACAGCGCGCCTGTCTTTCCGATACCGCCAAGATTGAGGCAATTGCCGATAACTCTTCTGAGCAGGCCAATGAGCTAAAAATCACTTCGACGCCTACCTTCATCCTCAACGGTCGCAAGCTCGACGCGATTGGATGGAACGATGTCGAGGCTGCACTCCAGCGTGCCGGTGCGCGGCAAGAGTAAGAGGACGCAGCAGATACGCCCATGCAGATCAACCGGCTCAAAGTTTCAGGCTTCAAAAGCTTTGTAGAACCGGCTGAACTGCGCATTGAACCCGGCCTGACTGGGGTTGTTGGCCCAAATGGCTGTGGCAAGTCCAACGTGCTTGAGGCGATCCGTTGGGTGATGGGCGAAACCTCTGCGAAATCCATGCGCTCTGGCGGCATGGAAGATGTGATCTTCGCTGGCACAGATACACGGCCGCAGCGCGCATTTGCCGAGGTTGTTCTTCACGCTGAAGATGACAATGGCGAAGAGCTCGTCGTAACCCGCCGGATTGAACGCGGCGCGGGCTCTGCCTATCGCGTGAATGGCCGCGATGTGCGCGCGAAAGACGTGGCGCTGACTTTCGCCGATGCCGCGACCGGTGCACATTCGCCGGCGCTGGTGAGTCAGGGCAAAATTGCTCAGGTTATCGCGGCAAAGCCAGCCGAACGGCGCATGATGCTTGAAGAAGCAGCCGGGATTGCTGGGCTGCACGTTCGACGCAAAGATGCGGAAAGCAAGCTGCGCTCGACCGAAAAGAACCTGGAGCGGCTCGAAGACCTGATGGCAGGTCTGGATTCGCAAATGGCATCGCTTCGGCGGCAGGCGAAGCAGGCCGAACGCTACACCAAGCTGACCGAACAAATTCAACTCGCAGAGGCGCGCGTCGTCTTTGCTCGCTGGCGCGATGCGTCTTACGCAGCGAAAGAAGCGCGCGAGGCGGCGCAAGCGGCCGAAGACAAGGTAACACTGGCGCAAGCGGCGGCTTCCGAAGCTCAAAAGCAACAGGCCGAGGCCGCGGCCCACCTCGCCGAAGCGCGCGAGGAGCTGGCCGACCGCCGCGATGATGCAAACGCCCATGGGCACCGCATGGCGGCATTGTCCGAAAAGCTTGAAGCGGCAGAGACACGGCTTAAGGATTTGGAGCGGCAGAAAACGCGTCTTGAAGAGGACAGAAAAGACGCTGACCGGCTCACAAAAGACGCAGCGGAGGCTCTTACACGGCTTGAACGCGAGGTTGAAGCATCGCGGGCAACTTTCGCCAAAGCCGAAGCCGAGCGCCCGGCCCTCGCCGACCGCAGCGAAGATGCTGAACGCGCGAGCCGCACTGCTGAACTCGCTCTGGCAAAGGCAACCGCTGATCATGCCGGGGTTGAGGCCGAATGGCGCGTGGCTGAGGCGGCGATTGAACAGGCTGAAACCCGCCTTTCGAGGATTGAACGCGAGACAGAGCGGATTGATCAATTGCGCGCTGAATTGACGCACGGCGAAGACATGGAGGCAGCCGTTTCTGAAGCGCGCGAGGCGGCGGATGAGGCGGCGGATAAGGTGGCGCGGCTGCGCGAAAAGCTGGAACAAGAGCGCGAACGCAAAGCCGAGCTTCAAACGACACGCGATGAGGCGGCGACCGCTCTTGCCAGTGCAAAGGCCGAGCTTGCCGGGATTGAACGCGAATATCAGGCGCTGGTGCGTGACCGCGATGCGCGCACGAAGCGTGAGAAGGGGCGCGTAGGTCTTCCTGCAGCACTGGATAAAGTGCGCATTGCCCCCGGTTATGAGCGCGCAATTGCGGCCGTGTTGGGACGCGATGCGAAGTCGCCGCTTGGCCTGCCGCCTGACGTCTCTGGTTCTTGGCCCGATGGCCGTTTCTGGACCGGAGGGGTCGGCGGACCAGCGCAAGTTGCGGATAGCTTGCTGGACCAGATCACCGATTGTCCGGAAGAACTGCGCGCAAGGCTTGCCCTTGTCCATGTGGCCGAGGCTGACGATGGCCGGACACTCAATCCGGGCGAATGGCTCGTCACCAAAGCTGGCCACCTGCGGCGCTGGGATGGGTTTGTTGCGCGCGGTGAAGGGTCAGCCGAGGCGGCAAGGCTTGAGGCGGCCAACCGTTTGACCGAGCTTGAAGCGCTGCTTCCGCCTCTGCGTGAAGCCGTGGAGAAAGCGAGCGCCAGCGAAACGACCGCGCGCGAAGAGCTCTCCGCATTGCAAACTTCTCTGGTTGCTCAAGAACGCGAGATCGCAGGTGCAATCGAAGCCGAGCGCTCTGCCCTGCGCCGTCTCGACCAAGCCGAAGCCGCGCGCGAACGCAACGCAGCGCGCCTTGAGGAACTTGCAGCGTCCGCGAGCGATCTCGACGAACAATTGGCGAGCGCCAAAACCGAAGTGGAGAGCGCCAAGGAAGCGCGCGCCTCGCTTCCCTCACCCGATGCCGGCCGCGCCGCGCTTGATGCAGCGCGCGCCAAGCATGAGGCCGCAAAATCAGCGGTACAGGCCGCGATGGCGGAGCTTGCAGCCCACGATCAAGGCCTTGCCGTCGCGCGCGAACGCCTTGCCGCGCAACAGGCCGACCGCAGCAATTGGCAGGCACGCTCTGGCGAGGCGACGAAACGCGTTGCCGATGCCAATTACCGCCTCGAAGAGATCGAGGCCGAATATAAGGTGACGGCTGCCAAGCCTGCCTCTCTCATGGCGGAAATCGAACAGGGCGAAACAATCGCCGCGCGCCTGTCGGAACAATTGCAAGCAGCGCAAGCCGTGATGGAGCGCTGTCAGGCGGCGATTACCGAATGCGACCGTCAACTGGCGCAGGCGCAAGAGGCGTTGGCCGTCGCGCGTGAAGGCCGCGCAACGCTGGCCGCGCGTGCCGAAAACGAAGAGCAGCGCCGCTCAGAGATGGCGCGTATCTCAGGCGAGAAGTTCCAGTGCCCTCCCCCGCTTTTGGCAGACCGGTTTGAATTTGACGAGGACAGCGTCGAGCCCGCTTCGACCGAGAGCGAGGAAATGGATCGCCTCACCGCTGCCCGCGAGCGCATTGGTCCGGTGAACCTTGTTGCTGCTGAGGAGTTGGCAAGGATCGAAGAAGAACACGGCTCAAGCGCATCCGAACAGGCCGAATTGGTCGAAGCGGTGGGCCGCCTTCGCGCCTCAATCGGCAATCTCAACCGCGAGGGGCGTGAGCGTTTGCGCGCAGCGTTCGAAGAAGTGGATGGACACTTCCGCGTGCTGTTCACACGGCTTTTTCAAGGGGGCAAAGCGCATTTGGCGCTGGTCGATAGCGACGATCCTTTGGAAGCTGGCCTTGAAATTTACGCCCAACCGCCGGGCAAGAAATTGCAGAGCTTGTCGCTGCTTTCAGGTGGCGAACAGGCGCTCACCGCAACCGCGCTCATCTTCGGACTGTTCCTCACCAACCCTGCGCCCATATGCGTCCTAGATGAGGTCGATGCGCCGCTCGATGATGCTAACGTTGAGCGCTTCTGCGACCTTTTGGAGTCCATGGTTGAGACGACAAAGACGCGTTACCTGATCGTCACGCACAATGCCGTCACGATGAGCCGGATGCACCGATTGTTCGGGGTGACAATGGCGGAAAAAGGCGTCTCGCGCCTGGTCAGCGTTGATTTGGGCGAAGCGGAATTGATGGCGGCAGAATAGGCGCGGCCTCACCCTTGCCGCCAAGCCTTAGGCTTCGATAGCTTTTGCCAAGCGGTTGCGGATCTCTTTGAGCTTGGCGATGCTTTCCGACAAGTCAGGGCCATCGGTCTTGGCGACCGAATTGGCAGTTGGTTGAGCGCTATTGCTCGCACCATCGCCAGATGACACCCTTCTATCGCCCACTCGCCGATCACCCCGCCGACGTTCAGAACCGGGCGCACCATGGGCGCGCAAATAGGCTTCGGCCCCTTTGAGCGTGTAGCCTTCCTGATTGACCAGCCGGTCGATTTCCTGAACCATTTCAACATCGCTGGGGCGATAAAGGCGCCGCCCACCGCTGCGCTTCATCGGTTTGAGAAGCGAAAATTGCTGCTCCCAATAACGCAGGACGTGGGGCTTTATATCAAGCGCCTCGCTGACTTCGCCGATGGTGCGAAAAGCGCTTTTCGCTTTACCGTCTGCAAATTCCGCCATTTTTGAAGCGCGTCCCCGGCTCGCCAGCAGGGCGTCTTACGACGCCTTGGCGATTTTCTCTTTCAAGAGTTGGCTTGCCCGGAAGGTCAACACACGGCGCGGCGTAATCGGAACCTCGACACCGGTCTTGGGATTGCGGCCAATCCGCTCATTCTTGTCGCGCAAGACAAAACTTCCAAAGCCGGAAATCTTGACGTTTTCGCCATCGGCAAGGGCATCGGACATCTTGTCCAGAATAGCTTCAACCAGGTCGAGCGATTCAGCCCGGCTAAAGCCCATTTTGCGATTGATAGTCTCAGCCAGATCGGCCCGAGTAAGTGTGCCAGCAGAACGCATGATATGCCTTTCTCCAAGAGTTGGCGCGGTCCCTTTAGTGAGAAGGGTATAAACCTTCTTCTAAACTCGCGCAAATTAAACGTTGGATATCACGCAGTTTTTTGCCGCCAACAAGCATGAAAGGCTCACATTCGGAGGAGAGTTGCACCCCAGGTAAATCCGCCGCCCATGGCTTCAAACATGACAAGATCGCCGGATTTGATGCGCCCGTCCTTGCGCGCTGTATCAAAGGCAAGCGGCACCGATGCCGCCGATGTGTTGGCGTGTTGATCGACGGTTACGATGATCCGTTCAGGCGCAATTTTCAGCTTGCGCGCGGTCGCATCAAGGATGCGCTTGTTCGCCTGATGCGGCACGATCCAGTCGATGTCATCGGCAGAAATACCAGAATTTTCAATGACCTCGTGCAGAACGCTCGAAAGATTGACGACAGCGTGCTTGAACACTTCAGGCCCGCGCATACGCAAATGGCCGACCGTTTGCGTTGTGGACGGACCACCATCGACATAAAGAAGATCATGCTGGGCGCCATCGGCGTGAAGGCGGCTGGCAATGATGCCGGGACCGCCGTTTTCAACCGAAGTGGAGCGATCGGGCGCTTCGAGCACAACCGCGCCCGCCCCGTCACCAAACAGGACACAGGTCGTTCGGTCCTCCCAATCAAGAATGCGGCTGAATGTCTCGGCACCAATCACAAGGGCGCGGCGGGCCATGCCGGTCTTCAGCAGCGAGTCGGCGGTGGTAATCGCGTAAAGAAAACCAGAGCACACCGCCGCCACATCAAAAGCGATCCCGCCATGACATCCGAGTGCGTGTTGCACCTTGGTGGCTGTTGCAGGGAAGGTGTTGTCAGGCGTGGCCGTTGCAAGCACGATCAAATCGATGTCAGCAGGTTCCAGCCCCGCATCCTTGAGCGCCGAGCGTGCCGCATCCACTGCAAGCGAAGAGGTCGTCTCATCATCACCAGCAATATAACGCTGGCGAATACCGGTGCGCTCGACGATCCATTCATCGGAAGTGTCGACCATCGTGGTCATTTCCGCGTTAGTGACGACACGGCTTGGCAGGGCTGAGCCTGATCCCAATATTCGTGAACCGGGCACTTTTGATCCTGGCACTGAAAGCGCACTCCGCTTGCTTTGCGTAACGATACGCAAGAGGCGCTTTCTACGCCTTTCCGCTCGGTTTCAAGGCCTCTTCCCCCAATTCGCCCAAATCTTCGGCAATTCGGTCGATCAGGCGGTTTTCCAACAGGCGCGCAGCAACGGTGACCGCTTGGGCGACACCCTTGGCATTGGCGCTGCCGTGGCTTTTGACGACAACGCCGTTCAGGCCGAGGAAGACCGCGCCGTTGTGATTGTTGGGATCAAGATGATGCTTCAACAGCTCGGTCGCAGGCTTTGAAACAAGAAAGCCGAATTTGGACCGCAGAGAGCTGGTGAAGGCTTGCCGCAAAAGGTCGGTCACGAAACGCGCCGAACCTTCGATCGCTTTCAATGCGATATTGCCGGAAAAACCGTCGGTGACGACCACATGGGTTTCGCCCCGGTTGATCTTGTCGCTTTCGACAAAGCCGTCGAACGTCATCGCAAGACCCTTGGCGTTTTTCAGTTGCTCGGCCGCATCGCGCAAGGCCTCTGTGCCTTTGATGATCTCTGTACCGATGTTGAGCAGGCGTACAGTCGGGCTCTCAAACCCGTTCACAATGCGCGAATAGGCTGCGCCCATAACGGCAAATTGCACAAGGTTGCGCGCATCAGCCTCTGTGTTCGCGCCAAGGTCAAGCATGACCACATCGTGTGGTTCAAGCGTCGGCATAAGCGCGGCCAATGCGGGACGGTCGATTCCGGGAAGCGTGCGAAGGGCAAGTTTGCTCATCGCCATGAGCGCGCCCGTGTTACCAGCGCTGACCGCAGCGCCAGCCGCGCCCTCTTTTACCGCATTAACGGCAAGGCCCATGCTCGTGGTCTTGGCACGGCGAATGGCTTTGGAGGGGAGCTCGTCCCCGCTGATCACATCATCGCAATGGAGAATTTCCGAAGCGCCAGCCATGCCCGGATGGTCTTCGAGAGCGCGTTCGATACGCTCTTGGTCGCCGACAAGAAGGAATTTGAAGCGGTCGTGCTCGCGCCGGGCGAGAGCAGCGCCCTCGACCATGACGCGCACACCTTCATCGCCGCCCATCGCATCAATGGCGATACGCGGGAGAGTCATGCGCTAAATCCTTCTTTAATGACGGTTTAGATGCCCTTGGGGGCAAGCACCAGACGGCCGTTGTAATAGCCGCAGTGGTGGCACATCGTGTGCGGACGGTGCAATTCACCGCAGTTTGAACATTCACCGAAAGCTTCCACTTTCAGCGAGTCGTGCGCGCGCCGGTTACCACGGCGATGCGGGGATACTTTTCTCTTAGGGACAGCCATGGCTCAGCCATTTCCTTAAAATAGTTGCTTGCAAAGGCGCGATTCTCTCGACCCTTGCGTTGTGTTTCGGTGACGCCTTTAGGGCAAGGCCGCTAGCCACACAAGGTCAATCGCCCTTACGCGCTGCGTCCAAGCCTCAATTGGCGGGAAGCCGCGCGCTATAGCGAAATTTTCGAAGTGTGCAAGCGTTGAAGGCGTTCCCGATCGCTTAAGCAAGAGCGTTGCATCGCCCAAGCCCCTGACCTAGTTCGATTGCACAACAAAACCAAATAACAGTTGAGGGGATGCAAGTGATGGAACTTTTGAGCGTAACTCTGTCGAGCGCGGCGGCGGCTGCGATTTTGAACATCTGGTTGATGCTGCGCGTTGGCGCGGTGCGTCAGGCTGAAAAGATTTCCGTTGGCGATATGGACAATGAAAACCTCATCCGCCGGATGCGCGCGCAGGCCAATTTCGTAGAGAACGCGCCTTTTGTGCTGATTCTGATCGCTGCGATTGAGCTCTCCGGGCGCGGTGAGCCATGGCTCGCATGGGTTGCGGGCGCGTTTATTATCGGCCGCGTCGCACACGCTTTTGGCATGGATGGGGGATCAATGCAAATCGGCCGCATGATCGGCACGCTTGTGTCGATGCTGACGCTGCTTGGATTGGGCATCGTGGCTGCTCTTATCGCAGGCGGCGTGATGTAGTATTCAAGGTCGCCGCGAGAGCGGAGGGCGTCTAGCGAGGAGTTCGCCCGGATGGGCGAACACACTCAAGACAACGCATAGTCGCTAACAAACGCGTTTGTCTTGCGCTCACGCCCGAACGTGCTGGTCGGGCCGTGGCCGGGGATGAATGTGATGTCTTCGCCCAGTGGCCAAAGGCGCTGCGTGATACTGTTGATCAAATCCTGATGATTGCCGCGCGGGAAATCTGTGCGTCCGATTGAGCCTTGGAACAAGACATCGCCGACAATGGCGAATTTGCTGGGCCCGTGGACGAAAACGACGTGGCCGGGTGTATGGCCGGGGCAATGGATCACGTCGAGCGTGAGTTCACCCACCGTCACCGTATCGCCATGCTCTAACCAGCGGTCAGGGGTGAAGCTTTTCGCCTCCATCCCGTAGCGCGCGCCGTCTGAATCGAGTTGCTCGATCCAGAACAGGTCGTCCTTGTGCGGCCCTTCGATGGGCACGCCCAGTTCCTCAGCCAGCATCCCCGCTTGCCCGCAATGGTCGAGGTGGCCGTGGGTGATGAGGATTTTCTCCAGTGTCACGCCCGCCTTGGCGATGCCGTCTTTCAGCTTGTGCAAATCGCCTCCCGGATCGGTCAGCGCCGCTTTCATCGTCTTGGTGCACCAGATCAGCGAGCAGTTCTGCTGCAAAGGTGTCACAGGAATGATGGCGGCCTTCATCGGAGGCATTTTCGGCGTGTCAGTCATGGGTGACGAAATGGCGTGAGCGCCGCGCAATTGCAAGCGGGGCACATTCTGGTTTCACAATGAAACTTGCGCGTTATGCTGGGCAAAACGGGGAAAAACACAATGACACTTGCCAGCCCACTCACATTGCCCTGCGGCGCGGTGCTGCCCAATCGGCTATCCAAAGCCGCGATGACCGAAGGGCTTGCTGACCCGCAAGGCCTCCCGACGCCTGAGCTCACGCGGCTTTACAAGATATGGGCCGATGGCGGCGCAGGGATGCTCCTTTCTGGCAATATCCAGATCGACGCCGACCATCTTGAGCGCCCGGGCAATGTCATCATCGACCGGGAGCTCAACGAAGACGAACGCGCAAAATTCCGCGAATGGACGGCGGCGGGCACCTCCAACAGCAACCACCTCTGGGCGCAGATCAGCCATGCTGGGCGGCAATGCTTCAAGATCGTCAATCCGCATCCCAAAGCGCCCTCTGCCGTCAAAGTCGGCATCCCCGGCGGTCAGTTTGGTGAGCCTGTCGCGCTTGAGGGGCACGAGATCGAACAGATCATCGCCGGCTTCGTTCGCGCGGTACGGACTTGCAAAGAGGTCGGCTTTACCGGCGTGCAAATCCACGGCGCGCACGGCTATCTCATCTCGCAATTCCTTTCGCCCCGAACCAATATCCGCGAGGACGAATGGGGCGGAAGCCTTGAGAACCGGGCACGCTTGCTCCTCGACATCATTCGCCAGTCGCGTAAGGCGGTGGGGTCGCACTTCCCCATCAGCGTCAAACTCAACAGCGCCGACTTCCAGAAAGGCGGCTTTGCGTTTGAGGACAGCGTGACGGTCGTGGGCTGGCTTGAGGAACTGGGCGTTGACCTGATCGAAGTTTCCGGCGGAACATACGAGCAACCAAGGCTGCTAGGCATCGAGGGGATGGAGCCAGCCGAAAACCCCAGTGTGAAAGCCTCAACGGCCGTGCGCGAGGCCTATTTCGTGGACTTCGCCAAAGCGATGAAAGAGGCGTGCAAAATGCCGCTTATGGTCACTGGAGGCTTTCGCACCAGAGCGGCGATGGAGCAGGCATTGGAAAGCGGTGCAGCAGATTTGATTGGCTTGGGCCGGCCCCTTTGCGCAGACCCTGACGGGCCAAAGCTTCTTCTGAACGGCGAGGAGAGCCTTCACCGCTACGAAGATGAACTCTCGCTTTTCCCTCCCATTTTGAGTTTTCTGGGCAAGATCAAGGCCCTGCGCGGAGCGGCGGCATTTGCGGTGCAATTCTGGTATTACGGCCAAATCTACGCGCTTGGGCGGACGGGCAAGGCAAACAAAGACCTCTCCGTTTTCGCTGCATGGCGGCAGACCGAGGCCACGCACAAGGATTGGCTCAAACAGCGGCGGGGGTAACTTCCCAACTTCCGTTCGTGCTGAGCCTGTCGAAGCACGCGCGTGCCCTTCGACAGGCTCAGGGCAAACGGATGTGGTCGATTAAGTCCGCCATTCACCAAACCAAGCTGGGCAAATGAACACGAAGAGCGAGGCAGTCACCGCTCCGAAGTAGCCACCGATCGTCGGCTCACCAGACATTAGGCCAAACATAGCAGAACCTATTCCTACGCCGAGGAGCACGAAAAGAGCCTTAGCCGCCCATCCCTTTACACGGTGCGGGATCAGGGGACGCAAAATAACAAGGAGCAAAAACAAGCCCGCCGTCGAAAAACCCCAAGAGAAAATCTGCACGAATGGGAGCAGGCCAAAGCTAATGGGGACATTCCAATAATCAGCTTGAAACGCACGCCCGTCCCGGATCGAATCGCCAGCCCTGAACAGTGTCACCATCAAGCCAGAATTCACAAATGAGGCCAGCACTGTCGTTAGGAAAAGCCTCTTGTTTGAGATCATACCCGCCCCCCTTTCCAAACCACGCGCCCAATCACTTCCATCTCATCCGCTGCCACATCTACCGGCGGATATGCCAGGTTCTGGCTAAGCAGCGAAAACCGCCCTGCCCCTGCCTGCGCCACCCGCTTTACCATCAGCGTATCGCCAAGGCGCACAACGTGCACTCCGTCGCGGAACGGGCGCTCAGCCGTGTCGATCAGGATTTCATCGCCATCGTTGAGCAGCGGCTCCATCGAGTCCCCTTCTACCGTAATCGCTTGCAGCTTCGCGCCCTCCAACCCCTGTTCCGCCAACCAGCGGCGCGAGAATTGGAAGGTGTCGTAAGGCTCCTCGGCATCGGGCAGCGCGCCGGGGCCTGCTGATGCTCCGATATTGAGGCGGGGGACGTCGATCCACTGCGTGTTTCGCGCTGATGCAACTCGATCATAGGATTTTTCCTTAACACTTCCTTCAGGGGCACCAAGCTCACTTTGCGCCACCCCAAAGAACTCCGCGAGCATTCTGCGATCGCCTTCTTCGAGCTTCTTCGGACTGCCCTTCTTAATGAATTGTTGCAGGTAAGTCCCGTTTCTCCCAAGCATTTCGGACAGGCTGGCAAGGCTCGCCCCGCGCTCTTTTGACAAATCCAACAATCGCGCGCGCGCCTTGATTTGCAAGTCATCGCTCATGACATTCTCCACCTTGCTCAATGAATCCTTCCTACACGTAGGATTTTTCCTAGACAAGTCCAAAAACCGAATTATCCCCTTGCCATACGTAATATTGTAGGATATATCCTACGTATGAAAACGAAGCCCCAGACAATCGCTCAATTCTTCAAGCGCTTCCCTGATGATGAAGCCTGTTTGCAGCACCTTTTTGATGTTCGCTTCGGGCAGGGCTACGAGTGCCCCAAGTGTGAGCGCGCATCCAAGTGGTTTCGCATCAAGGCTGAGCGGGCGTTTTCATGCCAGTGGTGCGGTCATCACCTACACCCGACCGTGGGCACTCCTTTTGAGAAGTCGCGCACTTCGCTGCAAATGTGGTTCTATGCGATCTTTCTGTTCACCACGACGCGCAACGGCGTTGCTGCGAAGGAATTGGAGCGCCAACTAGGTGTTACCTACAAGACAGCGTGGCGCATGGCGGACCTGATCCGCAAGCATATGGCAGATGTTGACGGTGACCGCCCTATAGGCGGCGCTGGCAAGATTGTCGAAGCTGACGAAACTTACATCGGCGGCGAAGCGCGCGGTAAGGGTTCGGGCTACAAGAAAAACAAGACCATCGTTTTCGGTATGCTTGAGCGCGGCGGCGATGTTGTCACCGAGGTTGTGCCCAATCGCGGTGTGAACGCTCTAGTTCCCACCATGCTCAAGCACGTTGACCGTGAAACCGAAGTCCACACCGACGAACTCGGCTCTTATGGCTACCTTGCGCTTGAAGGCTACGATCACAAGCGTATCAATCACAGCAAGGGCGAATATGTTGATGCGCAGGGCGTCGGGGTGAACGCAATCGAAGGCTTTTGGGCACAATTGAAGCGTTCGATTTCAGGCACTCACATTCATGTGAGCGGCAAGCACCTTTGGAAGTATGCGAAGGAAGCGGAGTTTCGCTTCAATCGTCGCCACCGTCCCCATCAGATGTTTGACGATCTGATTGAGACTTACCAGTCATAGCCTCAACCGTTCGGTTGAACGCCTCCATATCGCCTTGCATCTCAGGGTGCTCGGCGACGAATTGGGCAAGCTTGCCCTCTCTTACTGCTTCACTGAGGGTCAGCATTACTCTCCCCCTGCGATCCGGCAGCCATGCCAGCTTCAAACGCGCTGGCACCCAGCCCAAGGCTGCTCTGAAATATCTGAACACCAGCCCAGGCTAATGCAATCACGGCTATTCCGGTTGTAACGATCGCTATAATGATCTCGCGCTTACCAGCGCGCGTATTAGTGTCGACTGTCTCAATTTTCGTATCTAGGTTGGTAATCTTTGCATCCATCCCGCCAATCTGCGTGTTGACCGATGTAATCCGCTCGCCGATCACCTTCAGTTCGCCAAGAAGTTCCGCGAATTTTGAATCAGAACGCGCTTCAGCAGCCTCCAATTTGGCTTCGAGCAAGCGTTCGTCAACGTAGTTGCTGGCTGCGCCTGCCGTTCGAGATTCACTCACCTTTACCACCTCTTGCTGAGGCACAGTCGATGTGGCTTGGGTACTCATGGCCGTCAGCCCCAACGCAGTTGCCGCGCCGAAAGAATAAGAGACGTTAGTTGTCGTCTTGTTCTGCATCTTGCACCGGGTAAAGTCGCCGCATTACATCCGCGAACGATTCTGCCACGTCGGGCGGCAATACGATGCTCGCCACATTCTTGCCGAGATTGACCCGTTCTTTGGTGCCATCGGTTTTTCGCCCCTCCAACTCGGCCATCTCTCGGAAAACAAAAAGAACGTGACTTGGGTTCCGAAATACTTGGACATTGGTGGCCCAAATTCTGTTCGTATCCCAACCCAACGCCTGCCCAACTTGCTCGGCGGACATCAATTCTTGATCCAGAACCTCCGGCTCCGTTTCGGGTGTGTCGTCGGACATTAGAACTCCTGATTCGTTCTGTCCGCACTAGCTTACTTATCCACATACTACAAAGTCCTTATCTACCTATGCCTAGGGGATACCTCGGTCCAAAAATGTGTGGAACATTTAGTGAACATTGAGCGATTCGCGGTGCAGGCATCGGCTCGGTGAAACCAAATGGAACCCCGATTGGAACACCGAAAGGAATGATGATGTTGCTACAGGATGTTGAGCGTTTCCTGCGTACCCACCAAATGGCCGTGACCAAGTTCGGCCGACTGGCCGCCCACGATCCACGCTTTGTGCTGGACCTTCGCATGGGCCGCATACCGCGCCCTGAAACCGAGGCGCGCACTCTTAAATGGATGGAGGAATTTGAGGCCGGCAATCGCGCGATGGCGCGTCCGCACTCCTTCCGCATTGCCGCCAATGACGAACCAGCGTTTGAAACGAAGGGCTTTTGCTATGCTGCTTGATCGCCGTGCACCCGCCCTTCCCGCCGCGCTTACCCGTACTCGCAAACCTGTTTTTGCCCCGACCTTTGGCCGCGCCAAGCTGGAGCTTAAATCCATCAGCGTGCCAGCGGTTAAAGGCCCCCACCCCATGCGTGCCCGCAAGACCACCGCTGATCGTCTGCGCGAGGCACTGATCCGCCTCACCGGAATTTCCTTCCCTGGACAGTGTCTCAAGTGTCTCAAACACGAAGAAAGCGCGTGGAGTTCAATCACTTTCGCGGGCACCCGACATGAGGTGACATTGGTTTTCGAAGGCGCTGAAGCCGTCGCGCATGGTGAGGAATTTATGGAGGCACTGCCCGAACACGAATTCACCATTCCCGGCCAATTGGTGGCCGATGCAAGCATACGCGAAGTCGACCACCGATTTGGCCTGCACGAGCGTTTGCAGGTGACAGCGGTGCTGCTGCTCTTGGAGGATAATTAGTCCTCCCCAATTGGGGAGGGGGACCAGCCGCAGGCTGGTAGAGGGGCAGGCCGCGCCTGCCACACAAATCCCCTCCACCGTCTTCGACGGTCCCCCTCCCCGCCAACGGGGAGGATCAACTATTGATTACAATCATCTTCTCGATGGTCATTTCGTGCATCGTATATGGGATACCGCCGACGCCGTGGCCTGATGTTTTGAGCCCTGCAAAAGGCATCCAGTCGACGCGGAAGGCGGAATGGTCGTTCACCATCACAGCAGAGGCGTTGATGTTGCGATAGGTGTGCATCGCGCCTTTCAGATCGTTGGTGAAGACCGCCGCCTGGAAGGACACATCGAGCGAATTGGCCTGAGCAATCGCATCGTCCACATCGTCGTAGGAATAGATGCACACCACAGGGCCAAAGACTTCATTGGTCGAAACCTTGGCATCGGTTGGTGGATTGAGCAGAACCGTGGGGGCATAGGTTGTGTCGGAGAGTTTCTCCCCGCCGCACAGCACCTTTGCCCCGCCCTCGCGCGCTTCTTCAACCCAATCGGCCACGCGGTCGGTTTCCGCCGGACGGATAAGCGGGCCACATTCGGTATCCTCGTTGATCGCATTGCCGACTTTGAGCTCTTTTGCCGCCGCTGCCATGCGCGAGGACAGCTCATCGACGATGGAAGAATGCGCAAAGATCCGCTGAACCGAAACGCACACTTGGCCGGAGTGGTAAAAGCCCCCCTTCATCAACGCGGGCACAGCTGCATCAAGGTCGGCGGTCGCATCAACGATCACTGGCGCAACGCCGCCATGTTCAAGAGCGCAACGTGTACCAGGGGAAAGCTTGGAGCGAAGGCCCCAACCAACGCCAGCAGACCCAATGAAGGTGAAAAAGGCAACGCGCGGGTCGGTCACCATCTTTTCCGACGCTTCACGCGACGGTGCAACCGCTTTGGCCCACTCTTTGGGGAGGCCTGCCTCGTGCAGAATATCGATGAACTCAAAACAGGAGAGCGGCGTGTCGCTGGCAGGTTTGACGATCACCGGACAACCAGTTGCAACCGCTGGCGCGACTTGGTGGACGATGAGATTGAGCGGGTGGTTGAAGGCCGAGACAGCCACCACCGGCCCGATGGGCTCACGCGTGGTCCATGCAAACCTGCCGTCACCAGACGGGCTTAACCCCATTGGGATTTCGGTGCCGCGAACATTACCAAGGTCTTCGATGCAAAGCTCAACCCCCTTGATCGCGCGATCCGCCTCAACCCGCGCATCAATGAGCGGCTTTCCGCCCTCATTGGCGATTTGAAAAGCGAGGTGGTCGCGCCGCTCTTTCATAATCTCCACGACCTTTTCGAGGATGGCGGCGCGCTCATGCGTTTTCATCCAGGTCGAGCGGTCTTCACAAAGCTCATGCGCGCGCGCCAGAAAGGCGTCGATCTCGTCCCATTCGGCCTCTGGCACTTGGCCGATTTCAGAAAGGTCGAACGGGTTGACGACAGTCTTCATCATTGTCTCCTGACGGGGTCGGGCTGGAGGGCGTGGGGAAGCTTAAAGCTCTTTGCTCAGCTTTTTGATGTCATGGTTCAAAATCTGATCATTCTCGGAATAATCGACCGGACAATCAATCAGATGCACACCCGGTGTATCGCGGCAATGGGCGAGAAGTTCGCGCAAGTGCTCACTGCTTTCCACGCGGTGCCCCTTGGCCCCGTAACTTTCTGCATATTGGACATAATCCGGGTTGCCATAGGTAAGCCCGAAATCGTCAAAGCCCATGTTGGCCTGTTTCCAGCGGATCATACCGTAAGCATCATCTCGAAGGATCAGCACGGTGAGATTGAGCCCCAGGCGCACCGCGGTTTCCATCTCCTGGCTGTTCATCATGAAGCCGCCATCGCCGCAAATCGCCATCACGTGGCGGTCGGGATAAAGCATGGCGCTCATCATTGCAGAGGGAAGCCCCGCGCCCATGGTCGCAAGAGCATTGTCGAGCAGCACGGTGTTGGGAAGATAAGCGGTGTAGCCGCGCGCAAACCAGATTTTATAAACGCCATTATCGAGGCAGATGATGCCATCATGCGGCACCGCCTCGCGCACTTGCTTCACCAGATGCGGCGGGAAAATCGGAAAACGCGCATCGTCTGCAAGCTTGCCAGTGTGTTCAAGCTCGGCCTGATGATATTCGAGCATATGGGCAAAATCCCAGCTGCGATTGGGCGAGATGTCTTCCTTGATCTGCCAGATCGCATTGCCAATATCGCCGATCACTTCGATTTGCGGGAAGTAAACCGGGTCCACCTCGGCGGTGTTGGTCGAGACGTGAATGACGGTTTGCTCGCCGCTCTTGGGATCGTCGAACACGTTCTTCATGAAAAACGGCGGCTTCTCGATCACATCGTGGCCAACGTTATGATGCAATCGCTGGCCTCGACCGCGGTGGACGAAATCGCCCGCCGACAAGGCTGCACAGCCAAGGAATTTGGGGTGGCGTTCATCAATCACGCCCTTGCCCATTTGTGTGGTCAGGAAGGGAATTCCTGTTTTTTCAACCAATTGCTCCAGCATCCGTCCCGCCGTCTTGCGGTTGGCACCTGCACCGATGACGATCACCGGGTTTTTCGCATTCTCAATCGCTTTGACCGCAGCGCGCACCGCTTTGGGTTCTGCCGATGGACGGCGCGCGACGCTTTTGGGCAGAGGGTGCCAGTCGGTGGTGGGCTCTTCTGCGATATCTTCGGGAAGTTCGATCAAGGTCGCGCCCGGTTTTTCCTCTTCAGCGAGGCGATAGGCCTCACGAACACGGCTGGGGATGTTGTCACCCGCTGCGATCTGGATTGAATATTTGGTGACCGGCTCCATCAGAGAGACAATATCGACGATCTGGAAGCGGCCTTGTTTGGATTTTTTGATCGGTTTTTGCCCGGTAATCATCAGCACCGGCATCCCGCCAAGCTGGGCATAGGCTGCGCTGGTCACGAAGTTCGTCGCCCCCGGGCCAAGCGTCGCCACGCAAACGCCCGTCTTGCCCGTGTGGCGGCCGTAGGTTGCAGCCATGAAGCCAGCGCCTTGTTCGTGGCGGGTGAGGATCAGCTTGATCTTGTCCGAACGGCCCAGCGAGTCGAGAAAATCGAGGTTTTCCTCGCCCGGAACGCCAAAGATGTATTCGCACCCTTCCGCCTCAAGGCATTCGATAAAAACGTCGGACGCTTTTTTGGTATCGGTCATAGTCGCTTGTTTCCCCCCAATTTGGCGCAGCAGAGCAATAGCTGTCTGCGCCTCAAAACTTTGGGGGAAATGTCGCGAAAAAGGCGCTCCGATACCGCCGGAGCCCAACGCTCGCCTTTGTTCAATTGCCCCCAGTGACCAGCCCGCAATGGCCTAGCCTTGTGCCCATGTATTGCAGGAATCCGTCAGATTCCAAGTGCACAATGCACATTTTGCAAAAGTCAGTAACCAAGCTTTGGATCGAAAATCGGCGAGAGCGGCTCACCGCGCAGGTATTTTTGAAGGTTCTCAAGGAAGCGCTGAGCGCTGCGAATGAACATCTTATTCTGCGCGCGGCCTGACAGGTGCATCGAGATATGCGCGTTGTCGAGCGTCCACAGCTCGTGGTCCTCGGGAAGCGGTTCGGGCGTGGTCACATCGAGGAAAGCGGCTTCGATAGAGCGGGATTTGAGCGCCTCGATCAATGCAGGCTGATCCACCACTTCGCCCCTCGCGATGTTCACAAGCACGCATTCGCGCTTCATGGCAGCAAGCTCATCCGCGCCGATCATATTCTCTGTTTCAGGCGTCGATGGCACTGCGAGGATCACCCAATCAAACTCGCCCAATTGCCCTCGCCACTGGTCAGGCGTAAGCACGCCTTCACCGCCAGAACGGCGCACAACGGTGACGTCCACATCAAACGCTTCGAGCCGTGGTTTGATAAGCTTGCCAATCGCGCCGTAGCCCAAGAGCAGCGCCTTGGAGCCAGCCAGTTCGCGCTTGCCGGGGCTGTCCATCAACCACTCGCGGCGCTCCTGTGCGCGCATGACCTCGCGATATCCCTTGGCGATGTTGAGCATCCCCATGATCGTATATTCCGCGATGGTAATGGCGTTGATACCAACCCCGTTGGTGACGGTAATCCCGCGCTCGATCAGCACATCCATCGGCAGAAAATCGAGCCCGGCGTAGATCGAATTGAGCCACTTAAGCTCCGTAGCTGCGTGGAGTGCCGCCGCCATCGCGGGCTTCTCATTCATGTCGAACCACCCGATCTCCGCGCCCTTGACCGCTTCCAGCGCTTCCTCGTGAGTCATAAACCAGCTGACTTCGAGGTCTTTGGGCAGCTGTGGTTCAAGCAGAGGGCGGATAAGGCCGGAAATTGCGAGTTTGGTCATTGAATTGTTCTCCCCTCCCGCTTGCGGGAGGGGCCGGGGGTGGGCCTTCCCAACGGGTGTTTGTGCTCGCCTAGCCCACCCCTAACCCCTCCCGCAAGCGGGAGGGGAATTCGAGCGGTCAAGCCAGCTTCCAATCCCAACCAAGCGGGTCGCCGTCCATGACTTCGACGCCCGTTGCGGCGAGCTCATCGCGGATCGCATCAGAAGTCGCGAAGTCCTTCTCAGCGCGCGCGGCTTTGCGGCGGGCGAGCGCGTCTTCGATTTTGTCTTCGGTGATTTCAGCCGAGACTGGACGGATGCGCAGGTCCTCGCGGCTCAGCTCAAAGAGATCTAGCCCGAGAACGAAATCCATCCTGCGAAGCGCATCAACCTTTTCATCAGCCTTGATCTTCTTGTTGAAAAGCAAGTCTTCAAATTCGGTCAGCGCACGAGGTGTATTTAGGTCATCGCAAATTGCGCCCTCAAACCCTTCCTCATTTGAGGAAAGTATCCAATCTAACGTTGTCGGACTCCATTCGGCGCCTAAGCCGTTTTTCAGGCGTTCAATCCCCATCACCATCCGCTTCAGCCGCGTCAGCGCCGCTTCGAGCCCTTCCCATGAGAACTCCAACTCGCTGCGGTAATGCGCCTGCAAGCACATCATGCGGTAGGCAAGCGGGTGATAGCCCTTGTCGACGAGTAGTTGCAGCCGCAGGAACTCACCTGACGACTTTGACATCTTGCCCGAACGCTCAACAAGGAAGTTATTGTGCATCCAGATGTTGGCGCCAGAATTGCGCGCTTCAGACAAACCACCGCAACCGCAGAACGCCTGATTTTGCGCAATCTCATTGGGGTGGTGGATTTCGCGGTGGTCAATGCCGCCGGTGTGAATGTCGAAGGGAAAGCCCAATAGCTTTTCACCCATGACAGAACATTCAAGGTGCCAGCCCGGCGCGCCTTTGCCCCACGGGCTGTCCCATTCCATCTGACGCGTTTCGCCTTCCGGAGTCTTGCGCCAAATCGCAAAGTCGCCTGCGTTGCGCTTGCCCTCAAGCTTCTCGATCCGGCCCTCACCCTCTTCGGTCACAGCGCGCGCAAGCTTGCCGTAGTCGGCGACGGTGGAGATGTCGAAATACAGGCCGCTTTCAAGCTCGTAGCAGTGCTTGTCAGCAATCGACTTACCCCACTCGATCATCTCTTCGACATATTCGGTCGCGCGCGGGTGCTGCTTTTGCTGGACATTGAGGCGGGCAAGATCGGCTTCAAAATCAGCCTGATAAAAGGCGGCGATATCCCAGGCGCTCTTGCCCTGCGTTGCCGCCATTTTCTCCATCTTGTCCTCACCCTCGTCCGCGTCAGAGGTGAGGTGTCCCACATCGGTGATGTTGATCACGTGGGTGAGCTTATAGCCCTTGTACTGGAGCGTGCGGCCAAGCGTATCGGCAAAGATATAAGCGCGCATATTGCCGATGTGCTGGTAGTTGTAGACCGTTGGCCCGCACGAATACACGCGCGCCTCGCCTTGGTGGACGGGGACAAAAGGTTCGATCTCGCGGGTCAGCGAGTTGAAGAGTTTAAGCTGCGTCATTGTGCGCAACCCTCTGCCTTTATCGTCATCCCAGCGCAAGCTGGGATCTCAAGCGGATAGGCGACCACTTTGCCGCCCTAGACCCCAGCTTCCGCTGGGGTGACGGGTTTACTCAAACCCGTGAAAGCTCACCTGCTCGTCCAGCGGTACGCGCTCGCGCTCAAAATTGTTGAGCGGCGCGTCTGGATCGCGATAGCCAATCGCCATGCCGCAAAAGAGCAAATAGCGCTCATGATCGAGGCCAAGATGCTCGCGGATAGTGTTGGCGTATAGCGCCATGAATTCCTGATAGCAGCTGTCCAGCCCCTCTTCACGAAGGAGCAGAGCCACGGTTTGCAACCACATCCCCGTGTCCGACCATTGCGGCTCTTTCATAAAGCGCGGGAAATAAGTGAACATGACCACTGGCGCATCAAAGCTATTTGCGTTGCGGGCCATCGCGGCGGCGCGGCCTTCCGCATCATCACGCGCAATCCCCATTGCGCCAAACATTCCAGCACCCACAGCGTGTAACCGCGATTTGTAGGCCTCCTCCTGTTCGGGCGCGGTCCAGTCGTATTCGGGCTTTTCAGGACCGTTTTTCGCGATCTTGGCCTGAAGCTCTTTCAGCGATTCACCAGTGACAACGGCAGCTTCCCAAGGTTGAAAATTACAACCCGAAGCCGCCCAACGCGCTTTATCTAGCACGCGGCGAAGCGTCTCAAGCTCAACAGGTTTATCAAGAAACGCGCGCACAGAGCGACGGCTGGTGACTGCTTCGGTTACGTTCATTTTTCTCCCCTCGTCACCCCGGCGAAGGCCGGGGTCCAGATAATTTCGCTTGTCAAAGCCAGCCGTGACTGGATCCTGCCTGCCGCAGAGCGGCAGTTTATCCTGAGCGACGCCGCAGGCGGCGTCGAAGGGCAGGAATGACGAATTGCGACCTATCGCCGCCTTCCGCCCTTCTCATCTTCAAACAGCTCCGCAAGCTGCTCCATAATCGTGCCGCCGAGTTGCTCGACATCCATGATCGTCACCGCGCGGCGGTAGTAACGGGTTACGTCGTGGCCGATGCCGATGGCTACCAACTGCACTGGCGAGACATTCTCGATCCAGTCGATCACACCGCGAAGGTGGGCCTCCAAGTACCCGGCTGAGTTTACACTCAGCGTCGAATCGTCCACTGGCGCACCGTCCGAGATCACCATCAGAATGCGCCTTTCCTCGGGGCGATAGACCAGTCGCGAATGCGCCCACAAAAGCGCTTCGCCGTCGATATTCTCTTTAAGCAGCCCCTCACGCATCATCAGGCCGAGATTGCGGCGCGCGCGGCGCCATGGTTCGTCGGCCTGTTTGTAGATGATGTGGCGCAGATCGTTGAGACGCCCCGGCGCTTGCGGCTTGCCATCGGCCAGCCACGCCTCGCGCGATTGCCCCCCTTTCCACGCCTTGGTGGTAAAGCCGAGGATTTCGGTCTTCACCCCGCAACGCTCCAGAGTGCGCGCAAGAATATCGGCGCTGATCGCGGCAATGGAGATCGGGCGACCACGCATCGAACCTGAATTGTCGATAAGCAAGGTCACAATCGTGTCCTTGAACTCCACATCGCGCTCGACCTTATAGGACAGCGCCGTGCCCGGCGACACGATCACCCGGCTAAGGCGCGCGGCGTCCAGAACGCCCTCTTCCTGATCGAAGTCCCAGCTGCGGTTCTGCTGCGCCATAAGGCGGCGTTGCAGGCGGTTGGCAAGCCGCGTCACCACACCTTGAAGCCCGGTCAGCTGGCTGTCGAGATAAGCGCGCAGGCGGTCGAGCTCTTCCGCGTCGCACAGCTCGGGCGCTTCGATCTCTTCATCGAAGCGCTCGGTAAACGCCTTGTAGTCAAGGCCATCGGGAATATCGGTTTGCGGGCGATTGGGGCGTGTGGGCGCATTGGAAGCATCGCCGTCTTCACCCGGCTCGCCTTCCTCGAAATCCTCATCGCCCTGCATCTCGGCTTCGGTGTCACCCTCGGCCTCACCCTCCTGCATTTCGCCAGCTGCTTCGGCTGCATCGGGTTCAGCCTCGCCTTCCTGCTGCTCGTCGCCTTGGTCCTCTTCATCCTGACCGTCTTCTTCGTCAGAATCATCGTCCTCGGTTTGATCCTGCTCCTCAGTCGGGCGCGTCAGATCGAGGTCGCGCAGCATATCGAGCGCGAGTTTCTGGAACGCTTCCTGATCGCCGAGGCTATCGGTAAGGGCGGCAAGATCCTTGCCCACCGCCTTTTCAATCGCCTCGCGCACAAGGCTTAGCCCGGTGACGGCGCGTTCTGGAATGGGCTCTCCTGTCAATTCCTCACGCACCATAAGAGCCAAAGCGGTCTGCAATGGCACTTCGGAAGCGTTTTGTGCCCGCGTGATGCCATCGGAATTAAGCCGCATCTCGGTCGCGTCATCAAGGTTGGCTTTGATCCCGTCGAAACGGTTCGCGCCCAGAGCCTCATAGCGCACTTGCTCAATCGCGTCATAGCACGCGCGCGCCACAGGCTCTGGCGGCGCATTCACCGCGTGGAGGCCTGCGTCATGGTGCCGCAGCTTAAGCGCAAAGCTATCGGCAAATCCGCGCGCTTCGCTCACTTGCTCTGCCGGAAGATCGCGTCCGGGCAATGGCACGCGAAAGCGATTGCCAGAGGCCCCCGGTACATCGGCGCTCCACGCGACCTCGACTTCCGGGTCGCGGGCGATGGCGCGCGAGGCTCCGGTAAGCGCCTGCTTGAACTTATCGAGAGGGGTTTCTTCAGACATTGTGGGTTGCCGTTAGCAACTCGATACGCCTTGCGGCAAGGCGAATAACATCAAGCCCTGCCGATCATACGATCGACTGCCCCGTTGCTTCCCAATCTTTGAGGAAGCCTTCAATGCCTTTGTCGGTTAGCACGTGGTTGAAAAGGGCGTGGATTACCTTTGGCGGTGCGGTCATGACATCCGCTCCGATCTTTGCGCTTTCCAGCACGTGGGTCACGTGGCGCACCGATGCGACAAGGATTTCGGTTTGGAAATCGTAATTGTCATAGATGAGGCGAATGTCTTCGATGAGGTCCATCCCGTCAAAGCCGTTGTCATCGTGGCGGCCGACGAAGGGTGAAATGAAAGTCGCGCCTGCTTTGGCGGCGAGCAGCGCTTGGTTCGCCGAGAAGCACAGCGTCACATTGACCATCGTGCCATCGCCAGTGAGCGCCTTGCAGGTTTTAAGCCCATCGACGGTCAGCGGCACCTTGATGCACACATTGTCCGCGATTTTACGCAGGACTTCAGCCTCTTTCATCATCGTTTCATGGTCGAGAGCGACGACTTCGGCGCTAACCGGCCCATCGGTGATGCCGCAAATTTCCTTCGTGACTTCCATGAAGTCGCGGCCCGATTTGTGGATAAGCGATGGGTTAGTCGTCACCCCGTCAAGTAGGCCGGTCGCGGCCAGTTCCTTGATCGCATCAATCTCGGCGGTGTCGGCGAAAAATTTCATGGGCGTGGGCCTTTTTGTCGAGTCTTTGGATTGGAACTCTGATTGCCCGTGTAAGGTGAGATTCGCAACCGGATAGCGGCTCAGGACCGGGGATGTCCGTTGTGCACACTGCTAAAGCGACCTGCCCAGCCCAAACACGCCGATCAATAGCGGGTCGTTCGTCGATTGTGGATTGGCGCGGATTATCGCTTCTTCCTTGCCGATCTCTGTCCAGATCGCATCGTCGATGTTGCCCGCAAATCCTTGAGCAATAGCGCCAATATCCGCGCCGCTTACTTGCCTCAATAGCTCTGCAACGCCAGGGTTGGACGCAATCCGGATGGCCTGGCCAAGCTCGGGCACCATTTCATCGACCAGCCGCCCGCCCAATTCACCGCGCAGGGCAGCGGTTGCTGCGTTCGGTCCGCCGCGCACGAGTTCAACCGCATTGGCAAAACCAATGGTGCGTACGGCCTCGGTCACGATGGGCGCGGCTTTGAAGGAGGCATCAACCGCGAAATCGGCAAAGGCATCTTCCAATTGATCCTTCACCAGTGCCGACGTGAGCACCCTTGTCAGAACATTACCGCGCGACCCCAGCATATCGCCAAGGCCAAGCTGAGCCACTTGGCTGTCCCAGAACCCGCCATCAGCAGTCAGGCGCGCAAAGGCGTTCTCACTCGATAGAAGGAGCAAACGCCGCACCGCTTCGGTCAGGCTGATACCATACCCGCCCGCACAAGCAGGCAGGGTGAGCGCGGCTGATAATGCGAGCCCTCCCCCGATGAACTGGCGGCGGGCCAATGGGTGTTGTGTAGTCTTGTGCATATCTGCCTCCCGGCTGGCTGGCATATCGCCGCACTCACGCATAGTTATATGCGCAATGCAACGCGTCCGCCTTCTCGTCCTTAATGCAGCACTTGGTGCCCTTGATTACAAGGTGCCGCAAGGAATGATTGTGAATGCGGGAAGCGTTGTCGTAGCGCCTTTGGGACCGCGTACGGTGACGGGCGTCGTGTGGGATGATGGACGTTTACCGGGAGATCCGGTGGACGCATCGAAGCTAAGACCAATCCGCGAGGTGGTGCCCGTACCACCGATTTCTCCAGCACTTCGCCGCCTGATCGAATGGACCAGCGACTATTATTGCGCTCCCTTGGCGAGCGTTGCGCGCATGGTTTTATCCAGCGGCGGCGCATTGGGCGGGCCGACGACGACAATCGAATACCGCCTCGTCGAAGGGGCCGCGCCTGAACGCATGACGCCCCAACGCGAAGCCGCAATTGAACTGCTTCAAGGCGAGCAGGGTATCTTACGCGAATTATCCGAAATCGCCGGCGTTTCGACTGGCGTGTTGCGCGGCCTCGTCAATCAGGGCGTGATCGAGCCGGTGACGGTGGCGATTGACCGCCCCTACCCGCCAAGCGATCCCGACTTTCACCAACCTGCCTTGTCGCCCGATCAGATGCGGGTCGCCAAAACGCTTGTGGATGCAGTCACAGCGCGAAAGTTTGAGCCCTTTCTGCTCGATGGTGTCACAGGATCGGGCAAGACAGAGACGTATTTCGAGCCCGTTGCTGAGGCCGTCCGAATGGGGCGGCAGGTGCTCGTACTGCTACCTGAAATCGCGCTCACTGAAAACTTCCTCACGCGGTTTGAAGGGCGCTTTGGCACGCCGCCTGTGCAATGGCACTCTTCATTGAAATCCACCGAGAGGCGGCGCGCATGGCGGGCAATTAGCGAAGGGTCAGCGCAAGTTATTGTCGGCGCGCGGTCGGCGCTGTTCCTGCCTTATGCCAACCTTGGTCTGATCGTGGTCGATGAAGCGCATGAGATCAGCTTTAAGCAAGATGACGGCGTACGCTATAACGCGCGGGACGTTTCTGTGATGCGCGCGCGGTTCGAGGAAATCCCGGTGGTGCTCGCCAGCGCAACGCCTGCACTCGAAAGCCTGCACATGGCGAACAGCGGGACTTATACGAAGCTTGAACTGCCCAGTCGATTTGGTGGCGCCGAATTGCCCGAAATCAAGCTCATCGACCTGACCGAACACAAACCCGGCGCGGGGTGCTGGCTGGCAGAGCCGCTGGTTGAGGCGCTTGGCAAGCGGCTGGAGGCGGGCGAGCAATCGCTGCTTTTCCTTAACCGCCGGGGCTATGCGCCTCTCACGCTGTGCCGCAATTGCGGACACCGTTTCCAATGCCCCAATTGCAGCGCGTGGCTGGTCGAACACCGCCTTTCGCAGAGGCTCTCCTGCCACCACTGCGGGCTTGAAGGTCCGGTACCCGATAGCTGCCCTGAGTGCGGGGAAGCCGATTGCCTCGTCGCTTGTGGCCCCGGGGTTGAGCGGATCGCTGATGAAGTTGCGGAACGCTTCCCCGATGCGCGCGTGGCGGTCGCAACCTCCGACACCCTGGGCTCGCCCGAACGCGCCGCTGAATTCATCGCCAAGGCGGAAGGCAAGGCGATCGACGTCATCGTCGGCACGCAGCTTGTGACCAAAGGATTTCACTTCCCCGAACTTACATTGGTTGGCGTGGTGGACGCTGATTTGGGGCTTGAAGGCGGGGATTTGCGCGCCGCAGAACGCACGTATCAACAGGTCGCGCAGGTCGCAGGGCGCGCAGGGCGTGGGTCGAAACCGGGCGAAGTGCTGATCCAAACCCGCCATCCTGAGGCAACGGTCATCGCAGCGCTAGCCGATGGCGACCGCGACGGATTCTACGAAGCCGAAACCGAAGCGCGCCGCGATGCAGGTGCCCCACCCTTTGGCCGGTGGGCTGCAATCATTCTGTCAAGCGAAGACGAACGCGAAGTGCGCGATGTTGCCACGCGAATGGGCCATTCACGCCCGCACCTCGACGATGTGATGATCTTGGGGCCAGCGCCTGCCCCGATGGCATTGCTCAGGAACCGCTACCGATACCGCTTTCTCATCAATGCGCGGCGCAGCGCCAATCTTCAAGGCACTTTGCGCGATTGGCTCGCCACCCAGCAATTCCCCCCCGGAGTGCGCGTGGGCGTCGATATTGATCCGTATAGCTTTGTGTAAACGCAAGAACACGGCACTTTTTGCCCGCTCGCGCGTATCTCTGACATGCTCAAATGCCAAACGCTTATCCCCGTCCTCGGTGACCAAGTCACCCGCACCCTTCCCTCGTTAATGGGGGCCACGAAGGAGGACAGCGTTGTCCTGATGATGGAGGTGTGGGACGAGGCGACTTACGTCAAACACCACAAGCAGAAGATCACGTTGATCTTTTCCGCCATGCGCCATTTCGCGGCTGAGCTCGAAGATGCCGGCTGGCAGGTCGACTATGTAAAGCTCGACGATAAGGACAACTCCGGCAGCTTCACCGGCGAGGTCGCCCGCGCCATCGAACGCCATGACCCGGAGCAAATCCGCGTCGTCGAAGCGGGCGAATGGCGGGTTCAGCAGCAAATCGAAGAATGGGCGGACAAGTTCGACTGCGAGGTCGAAATCCTACCCGACAGCCGTTTCCTATGCTCGCATCAGGAATTTCGCGACTGGGCCGAGGGACGAAAGCACCTCACCATGGAGCATTTCTACCGCGAAATGCGCAAAAAAACCGGCATCCTTATGACCGAGGATGGCAAACCCGTTGGCGGCGACTGGAATTACGACAAGGACAATCGCGAGCCGCCGAAAGACGAGATGGACCCGCCGCCCGTCCCCAAGTTTGAGCCCGACGACATCACCAAGGAGGTGATGGAATTGGTCGAGGATCGCTTCGGCGACCACTTCGGCAATCTTGATAGCTTTGAATGGCCCGTGACTGCCGACCAAGCCGAGAAAGCCGCCGATGCCTTTTTTGCCGAGCGGATCGAGAAGTTTGGCCCCTATCAGGACGCAATGGTCCACGGGTCGGACGACCTTTATCACTCCATGCTCTCGACCAGCATTAATTGCGGCCTGCTCGATCCGATCAAGCTATGCGAGCGCGCAGAAAAATCATACGAAGATGGCCGCGCGCCGATCAATTCGGTCGAGGGTTTCATTCGTCAGATCATCGGTTGGCGCGAATATGTCCGCGGCTTTTACTGGCTGCATATGCCGGGCCTCCAAACTGACAACAAACTGAACGCACAGCGGGCTTTGCCGGAGTTTTTCTGGACCGGGGAAACCGATATGCGGTGTCTCTCAGATTGCATCCGCTCCACCCACAACAACGCCCACGCACACCACATTCAACGCCTCATGGTGCTCGGCAATTTCTGCCTGCTTGCTGGCATCAATCCCAAGGACGTGCAGGACTGGTATCTCGCGGTCTATGCCGACGCCTATGAGTGGGTGGAGCTTCCCAATGTTTCTGGCATGATCCTTTATGCCGATGGCGGGAAGCTTGCGACGAAGCCTTATGCAGCGTCGGGCAATTACATCAACAAGATGTCGGATTACTGCAAGAAATGCACTTACTCAGTCAGCAAAAAAACGGGCGACGGCGCGTGTCCCTTCAACCCGCTATATTGGCATTTCATGGACCGTCACCGCGACCGGCTGGAAAGCAATCACCGCATTGGCCGCATCTACTCCAACTGGGACCGCATGGATGCGGACAAACGGCGCGAGTACCTTGATAGCGCGCAAAATTTCCTCGACGCGCTCACCCCCGCCGACAAAAACTGGGCGCGCGCCGAGGATTGAACGCTGTTTTAGTCGTCTTGGCCGTCGAGATAGGCCTGCGCCTGCGTGCCAGCGAGCGTGACCAGATCACCCATCGCAAGGTGCATATCAATCGTGTGCAGCCCCCAGATCGGGGCGAGCGCAGGAATGCTTCCGGTTGAGCCCAAGGTGGGCGTTTTGCGGGGGAGCTCAGCGTTATAGGCAACCGAGAGAACCTGAGCGCCTTCGGTATCGACACACTGCGCCGACACGACGCCGGGTACCTTTACGAAACGCTGGGTGATCGTCTCGCCTTCGACCCAAAGACCGCCTTTGTCTTCGCCGGGCACATTGGAGAAATACGCATCAAGCGTAGCGGAAGCATCCGAACCCGGTGCAGCCGGATTGACACAGGCAACATCGACCCCGTCTTTATAGCTGCGACCGAACAAAGTGCGCTCGGCGGGGATCATGCCTTCCTCGAAAGTGGCAAAAGTGACGACGCATCCCGTTTCCTGAGCCGACGAGCACAGCGGCATCTTCGCGAAATCGCCACCCACCAGAGCACCTTTGGGCACTTCGACATTGTAGCCAATTAGGTGAGCAGCGATAACTTGCGGCAAAGCATCGCTGTTTTCGATCTCTTCAGCAATCAGCCGCTTGAGCATACCGCTTCCCTGAGAGTGGCCGACCAAAACTACGCCGCGACCGTCGTTGTGGTTTGTCCAATATTCCTCCCAGGCGGCCTTCACATCGGCATAGGCAAAGTGGCGCGCGTCGCCCGAACGCACCGCCGCGGGTGAGGTCGCGCTTTGCGCCATGCGCGCCCGTAAATATGTAAGCGTAACTTGACGATAGAGCGGCGCAAAAGTGCGGCACTGCGACCCATAGCGCGCGAATTGCGCAGCAATGACCGACATCTCTTCAGGCCCAGCGCTAAGGTCGCTATTCGCCCCTTCATCAAGAGAAACGGTTGGATAGACGTAAAAGCAATCGACTTTGGCATCCTCGGCGCGCGCGAACTCTTCGACCGTCACCGTACCGTCATTTGCAATAACGGCTGCATCAAGGTCGACCGCGCAGGCATCATCCCGCCCCGGAAGGCAAAGCCAGTTTGCACCATCGGCGTAATCAGGCGCATCATTTGTATCCTCGGCAAAAGCCGCTCCGCCTGACGTGGCTATGCCCAATGCAATTGCGCCGCCAAAGACTTTAGAAATCCCTCTCATATTCCATACTCCCTTTATGAAAAGGGAGTTAGCAGTGAGAAACTCGATTGTCGATTGCGATCGTCATTCTCTAACCGATCTAGCGCCTAGTCGGGCCTCAATGCCTTCATAAGCCCCGCAGCCGCGCCTGTATCGACATATTCGCGAAGCGCCGCGATCTTGCCATCCTCAACCTCGCCGACCACGCATAAGGTGAGCTTGAAGGTGCTTTCGTCTGGCAGAGTGCCACACACATCATGCTCTTCAATAAAGCCGTTCTCAGTGGCTTGGCACACCGTGTTTTCATATCGGAAATCGGGCACCACCTTGTGCACCCTATCCGTGAAACCCATCAAGGTGTCAGCATCCATCGGAACCCCGCCATTCTGGGTGCCTCGAAAGCCATCCGCGCAAAGACTGCGCGCAGTTTCCAGATCCGCCACTTCAAGCGATGTAAAGAACAGTCGAGCTATTTTGATGTTATCCATGAAGGTGACGCTACGGCCTTGGTCTTCCGATGAAAAGAGGCTTCGCACCTCGTCTCTACTCTCGCGATAAATTCCTCGACATTCGATCATGCGCCCCTCAGAAGTCGCAGCAATTGCTAGAGGAGAGAGCCCCAATGCTAACCATTCATCACCTGCGCATTTCGCAATCTGAACGCATCGTCTGGCTGTGTGAAGAGTTGGGGATCGAATATGATCTCAAGCTTTATAACCGCGACGCAGAGACGCGGCTTGCCCCGCCAGAGTTGAAAGCGCTGCACCCGATGGAGATTGCGCCTGTCATTACCGATGGCGACCTTGTGCTGGGGGAAAGCGGTGCGATCATGGATTATATCGTGGGCAAATATGCGCCCGATACGCCCCTCGTCCCCGGCCCCGATAACCCAAATTTCGCGCAGCATTTGTATTGGTATCATTTCGCCAATGCGACCTTGATGACCAATGCGATGATGGGGATTGCGGTGAATGCGGTGGGCGCTGAAATGCCACCGCCGCTTGCCAAACGCATCACCAATGCCTGGGCTCATATCGAGAAAAGCCTTGGGGAGAGCGAATATTTCGGCGGCTCCGAATTTTCGACCGCCGACATTATGCTTGGCTTTTCTCTAACCACCGCGCGCGCATTCAGCGACATGAGCATTCAAGGGATGCCGAACCTGCAGGCCTATCTTCAAAAGATCGGTGCGCGTCCTGCGTATCAGGCGGCCATGGCAAAGGCTGAACCCGGCTTCCCGCCGAAACTGGATTAATCCTTGGGCCTTTGATGTGATCTTTGGAACATTCTCATCGCCCACAGGTACGTGAGAATACAACAGGAAACATAAAAGGCCATACGAGGAGAAAGCCACAATGTCAGACCACACATACAAAGTTGTCACGATCGTAGGCAGCTCGACCACATCGACCGATGATGCCATTCGCGGCGCGATTGCAAAGGCGAATGACACTATCAAGAACCTGAATTGGTTCGAAGTCGTTGAGACACGTGGCCATATCGAAAATGGTTCAGTTGCGCACTTTCAGGTCACGCTGAAGGTCGGCTTCACGCTCGAGTGATCCGATCCAGAAAGCCACGGCGCACACCATCTTGTGACGCAGCGAATGCCTTGCGACAGGCTCACCCAATTCCAAGGAGTGACATTTATGAAAACGACAAATTCCGCCTCTGCACGCTATGAGGGCATGGGCAAGACCGGAAAAGGTCACGTCTCCACCAAATCCGGGGCGCTCGATAATCCTTACGGTTTCAACACGCGGTTTGAAGACGCGCCGGGCACCAATCCCGAAGAGATGATAGCAGCAGCGCACGCATCCTGCTTTACCATGGCAACAAGCTTTCAATTGGCAGAAGCCGGGCATGAAGACGGCGAACTTCACTGCGATTGCGATGTCACACTCGAAGATGATGGCGAAGGCGGCTTTGTTGTCACGAAAAGCGCTTTGCGATTGAAGGGCAAGTTACCCGGTGTCTCAAAAGACAAATTCGAGGAACTTGCAAACACAGCAAAAGAGAATTGCCCTATTTCAAAGCTTCTCAATTGTGAGATAACGCTCGAAACCGAATTTCAGGATTAAGAGCAAGGCGAGATCGCGACAACAATGGAACCCTACAAACCCCTAAGCCGCTCTATCGCGGGGCATAAGGCGATCGTCACAGGCGCAGCGAGCGGCATGGGCCGCGCGACTGCGCATCTGTTTGCCTCGGAAGGCGCCTTGGTCGCGGTCACTGACCTTGACCAAGCGAAATGCGATGCAGTGGCCGAGGAGATCAACGCGGCTGGATATTCGGGCCGCGCGTTCCCTCTTGCGATTGATGTAAGCGATGAGGCGGCGATCAACTCAGGGGTTGCCGCGGTCGCTGAGGAATTTGGCGGGCTCGACATCATAGTCAACAATGCGGGTTTTGCGCGCCACGCGCCGATTGAGGATGAAAGTTATCCCGGCATTTGGGATGCGAGCATTGCGGCCATGCTGACAGGACAGCAAAAGATGATCCGCGCCGCCATGCCGCACTTGCGCAAAAGCGAGTGTCCGCGCATCGTCAACATTGCTTCGACCGAGGGGCTTGGCGCGACGCCAGGCAATTCGCCTTATGTCGCGGCAAAGCACGGGGTCATCGGGCTTACGCGCGGTCTTGCGGTTGATCTGGGCCGTGAAGGGATCACGGTCAATTGCATCTGTCCCGGCCCCATTCGCACTGGCATTACCGAACGCATCCCGGATGAGCACAAGGAAATCTACGCCAAACGCCGCGTACCTTTACGCCGTTATGGCATCCCGGAAGAAGTGGCGCATATGACGCTGTCGCTGGTGCTGCCTGCGGCGAGTTATCTTACAGGTGTGGCCATTCCGGTGGACGGCGGGCTGACAATCAAGAACGCCTAAAGGGCGCGCGCCCGAAGATTTCCTACCTCTCGCCTGCTTGCTATCGCAGCGCGATGATCAAGACCGCGCCCTTTTGTTTTCAATCGTTTTTGTCGAACAAAGGCTGCCTCATTGATCGATCTGTTTTTGCGCCTTTGGACAGTGTCTCAAGTGTCTCAAACGCAGTACGTAAGGGGCAAATCATTGACACGAAGCGCCCGCTATACGCATGGGAATGGCCACCATGCTACTTGACCGCAAGACCCAATCCGAGATGAGCACTTCAATGCCATCATCCCGCCCACCTGCAATCGCAGTGATCCTGCCGTGTTATAACGAGGCGGGCGGGATCGCGAAGGTCATCACCGATTTTAGCAGCAGCCTGCCGACAGCGACGATCTATGTCTACGACAACAACAGCACTGATCGCACGGTTGAGATAGCGCGCGAGGCAGGTGCCATCGTGAGAAGCGAGCCGCGCCAAGGCAAAGGCCATGTGGTGCGCCGGATGTTCGCCGATATCGAAGCCGACATTTACGTCATGTGCGATGCGGACGACACTTATGACGCAGGCGCGGCTGGCGCTCTGGTGAATGCTTTGCAAACACAGGGCCTCGACATGGTCGTGGGCGCGCGTCAGCAGGAGAAAGCGGGCACCTATCGCCCCGGTCACGAGTTCGGAAACTGGATGCTCAGCGTTCTGGTGCGCAAGATATTTGGCGATCAGTTCCGCGATATGCTGAGCGGATACCGCGTGTTTTCACGCCGTTTTGTAAAGTCCTTCCCGGTGATGTCAGGCGGCTTTGAAATTGAAACAGAGCTCACCATTCACGCGCTTGAGCTGGAGATGCCAGCTGCCGAAATGCCCATTGCCTTCAGCGACCGCGCGCCGGGGTCTGAAAGTAAGCTTCGCACCTTTCACGATGGTTTTCGCATCCTTGGCACGATTGTGAACCTTTTGAAGCAAGAGCGGCCATTGCAATTGTTCTCTGCCTTTGCCGCGATATTGGCGCTCGTATCGGTGGCGCTCGCCGTACCGATCCTTGGCACTTACCTTGAAACAGGTCTTGTTCCGCGCTTTCCCACCGCGATCTTGTCGAGCGCCTTGATGCTTCTGGCTTTCCTGTTCCTGTTCAGCGGTCTGATCCTGCAAACTGTGACGCGCGGGCGGCGGGAAGCGAAGCGGATGCGCTATCTGGCAGTGCCAGGGGTCCATGCAACTGTCGGCGATGGGCAGAGCGACGCGTAAGATGGCAATATCGCGCTTTCTACGCTTTGCCCTTGTCGGGGCAGCTGGCTTTGTCGTCGATGTTGCTGCGCTTTATGCAAGCTTTGCGCTTGGCGCAGGGGTCTATCTTGGCCGCGTGATCTCCTATCTGTGCGCGGCGACCTTCACATGGGGGGGCAATCGCCGCTTCACCTTTGCCAGTGAACTGCCGCCAAGTTTTGGCGAGTGGGCGCGGTTTCTGATCGCCAATGCGAGCGGCGGGCTGGTCAATTACGCAACTTACGCAGCACTGGTATCTTGGGGGCCGGGATTATTGGCGCAACCCGCTTTGGCGGTGGCGTGTGGGTCGATTGCCGGACTGGTGGTAAATTATCTCGCTTCGAGCCGCTTTGTCTTCAACCAGAAGGTGTAGAGCTAAGTTGTTGCTCTAGAAGCGTTATATAAGCATCGAGCGTGCGTTGAAGGTCAAAGTCGCGCGCTCTCTGGATCAGCGCCTCAGACCCGCGCGGCAGGGCAAGACGCCGCTCCATCGCTTGCGCCAAGGCTGGTGCATCACCCACGGGCACGAGGTTCTCTTCGCCCAGCGGCGCTAGCACCTCGGCAATGCCCGTGGGCGCTTTGGTGGCAACGATGGGCGTGCCACCGGCAAGCGCTTCCAGCACCACATTGCTCGCCCCTTCCCAGCGCGAGGAGGAGACAAAAAGATCGGCGGTTTGAAGATGGTCTGCAACGGTATCGACATGGCCAAGAAGCTCCACCTGATCGCTCACCCCTTTGGCATGGGCACGAGCACGCAGGCGGTTCATCCATGCCTCGCTGCCCCTCCCAAAGATGCGCAAAACTGGCTTTGGCTGCGTGTTCAGTAGCGCAAGTGCGTCGATGAGTGTGATAAAGTCCTTCTGCTTGGAGAGCCGCCCGATACCAAGAATTATCGGCCGATCATTGCTTGGCGCTTGGCGAATGGGACTGATAAACCGCTGCGCGTCGATGCCATTGGGAATAACCGAGAGCTTGGCCGGGTCGATACCAAGCCCCTTTTCAATCTGGTCGCGCAATTCCCCGGAAACCGCCACCACATGATTCATGGTGCGGTATTGGAACGCCTCCTGACGAGCCAGCGCCTTGCGGATCAGCCAGTTGGACCGACCCAGCGAAACCACCGCATTGCTCGCTCTGGCAAGAGCGCGCGGGCGTTTGTCATCGGGCAAGGACAAGAGCGCCTTTGCAACGTGCCAGTGCATCTGATTGCCCGCCGAAAAGAGAAGCGCAGGAGCTCGAACTTTGATAGCGTCCGCCAAAGCGCGTTGGTGGCGCAAGGAGTCCCAATCGCGCTGCGCAGTGGTCTGCTCGCCAAGGATGGGCGCAAGCGGGGCGCAATCCTGCGCTTCTTGCAAGAACTCCCCCTGCCCCCTCAGCGGCCAAAGCTCAAAATCAAGGCCCGCACCGCGCGCGGCTCTGGCGATACGAAGGAGGTTGCGCACCACACCGCTTGCCCGAAGATCATAAACGATCGCGCCGATGGTGCCGCGATTGCTCACTGCGCCTCATCCACCGCCGCGCTCAGCCAGATGATGGCATCGCCATGAGGGCTCTCCAACCGCCGATAACCAGCGCCGCGCGCATACTCTTCGATGGGGACTTCAAGCCCAAGCGCATCGACATGGTCGAAGTTCTCATAGCCTGTCACTATGGCATCAGGCTGCGTGCGGGCGAGGTAGTCTCCAACACTACCGTGCGTTGCGATATGCAAGGCATCTCTGTCCTCGACCGCGATCATATCGCCCGTGCGATAGGCGAAGGGCCCTGTTGCAAAGGTCGGATCAAGCGGCAATCCGCTGGCAAGAACCACTTCAGGGCTGAGGCTTGCAACCGGCCCATCAAGTCCGAGCGCTGCGGCCTCACTGGCAAGAAACGCGCCTTCAGCCTGAATGGTAAGCGGGTTGGCCTCGTCGCCCATCGTGCTTTTCCAAACCTGAAACAGCGGCTGACCGAGCCCTGCGATACTGGCAAGGATGAAGGCGTATTTCGCAAGGCTGGAAACACCCCCACCCCGCTCGCCATGCTCCTGCCAAACAAGGCCCAGCCCGATGAAAAGTGGCGGGAGCAGCGGCATGGCGTATTGCCTCCAGGTCGGCGTGGGAGCAATTGTGGCAACGAGCCCTGCAAAAACCAGAACGTCGATCAAAAGCAAGAAAGGCCGCTGCGCCTCGCGCCGACGAACGCAGGCCAGGCGCAGCCAGACATAGATCACAAGCGCGAACAGCGCCGGGCCCCGAATGAGGGTCAAGAATACGTCGCGCGCCTTGGCCAGCAGCGTCAGCCTATCCTCAAGCCCGTTTGCCGCATACCATGCAAGCGGTGCCTCAGCGTGATAACCAAAGTTGCCATAGTCAAAGGCGAAGGCAGCCCCCTCTCGGAACCAGAGCAGCGGCGCCAGTGCAAGCGCAAGGCCAGGAGTGACGGCCGCGCAGCGAGCGATTGCGCTGCGCCATGGCATCGCTTGCAAGAGAGAAGCCCATATGGGGAAACCAGCAAGGCAGAGCGCCGGGGCGAGATAGGAAATCTTCGTGCCTGCTGCGCCGCCAAGCAATGCGCCAGCAAGCGCCCAAGCCCACAATTGTCCACCGCTTTGGCCTTGCCCTCTCTCAACAAGCTGCATCGCTATAACAAGGATTGCACCGCTCAACAAAAGCGCTGGCAGCGCGTCGTTGCGTACCACTGTCACACTGAAGACGAATGTATGGCAAAGCGTGAGCAAAAGGCAGCAAATGGCAGCGCGGCCCGGCTCCACTCGAAATGCGCGCAATGCGGCGTAGGAAAGGAGCAACACTCCTGCCCCCAACAGCCCCGTTGCGATGCGCGAGGCGATAAAGCCGTATTGTTCGAACAGCCCGAAAATCGGTGCAAACAGATAAATCTGATAGGGGGTTTGAAGATACAGAAAATCGCGAAACGGGATGAGCCCTTCGCTCGCCAATTGGGCCGCTGCAATATATTGCGTTTCATCGTGATTGATCGGCGAAATCAAAGCCAGAAGCGGCAGCAAAGCGCACGCAGCAATCAGCCAGCCCAGATGGCGTGGTTGCTGCGAAATATGCACCTCTTTCGCAGAAGGTGCGGTTGATATGCTCGTATCCGTCATCGCCTTGCTCATGGCGCGTCAATCGCTTAATGGCCAGCGCCGATCCCCAATTTCCCGAGAAGTTTGATGCGCATTTGGCTCAAAGATGATGTCTTGAGGCGCGTGGCTCGCAATACGGGCAAGCTGGGCATTGGCAAAGTGGCAGGCGCTGTGCTGCACTTGGCCTCCATCGCGATCACCGCGCGGGTGCTTGACCTCAATGAGTTCGGCCTCCTCATGCTGTTTCGCAGCCTTGCACAAGGGCTTGCCGCTGTCGCCAAATTTCAGTCGTGGCAGGCGATGGTTCATTTCGGGGCCGCCGCTTATGAAACAGAGGCCATGGGGGCTCTGCGCTCCCTTTGGATACGCCTTGCGATTATAGACTTCGTGGTCGGTTCTGCCGCGATGATAGTTGGCGCTCTTCTTGCGTTAAATGCCGGCGAAGCGTTTGGTATTCCGGCCGAATTAGCATGGGTTGCTGCCCTTTATTGCCTTATCGTTCCCTTACAGGTTGCAGGCACACCCACCGGGATCCTGCGTCTTACCGACCGCTTCGATCTGATGGCTTGGCAAAGTCTTGTAACCCCATCGGTGAGAGTGATCGGGGTGGGCATCGCTTATCTCTTCGGAGCGCCGCTTTGGGCGGTTGTCTTCGCCTGGGTGATGTCTGACATATTAGGGGATGCGTTTTTGTGGGTGTGCGCGATCGTCGTTGCCAAGGCTAAAGGCATTTTGGATGCAGCTACACAGGCCCGGTCCCACCCCATCCCCGCAAACACATTGTGGCGATACCTTCTTGGCACCAACTTCAACGCCTCGCTTCAACAAGGTGCATTGCCATTGTTGACACTCGTCATTGGCAGCACTTTGGGCGCCTCAGCGGCTGGAACCTATCGCCTTGCCCAGACACTGCTTGAGGCGGTCTTTGCCCCTGTAGAACTTGCTATGCGCAGCCTTTTTCCAGAAATTTCAAAGCTGCAGGCGGCAACAGGCGCGCGTCTGAAAGAAGTGATGCGCCATGTCGGCTCAACGTTGCTGTTCGTCTCAATCCCGGCAAGTCTGGTGCTGTTCATCGGCGCTGACATCATCGTCAGCCTTGTCGCAGGCGATGAGTATTCGGGCGCTGGTACGCTCCTGTCGATCCTGGCCTGGACGCTCCCTGCAATTTTTCTCACCGCGATTTGTGAGACGTTCATGCTGGGAAGCGGCAAGTCGCTTGCACCTGTCCTATCGCGCATAACCATTGTGGGATCGGTGCTTGTGGTCATGTTCCTTGGAGGCAGCGAAATTGGCCTTACCGACCTTGGGATTACGTTGCTGTTGTCGAGCTATGCAGGGCTATTAGTGCTGGCCATTCCGACAGGTGTGGCGCTTATCGCGACGCGGCAATCTGGTCCTTCACGATAGGATCGTTGCCGCGCGCATCGTGCGACCCGCGCTGAGCCAGAATTTGCCGGACTAATCTGAGGTCTTCAAGCTTGTCCACGTCAATCGGAGCTTCCGCATCGAGCATGATGGGTTTAGCAAACAGCCCCATTTTCCCGCCTGCAAGGCGCAGCCCTTGTTCAAAGCCGACCCGTCTCAGCAAAAAGGTCAGCAGCAGCGATGGGCCGAAACTTGCGATCAGCTTGATGCCCTTCTTGCGGTCCTGTTCCACTGCGCGCCAATGATCGATTGCAGGCAGGGACTGGTCATTCTTGAATGCAAACAGATTGGCGCCCGAATACTGACCATCCCGGAATTTAAGCCAGGTGCGGCGAGTTTGGGGAAAGGTGCTTTCGACGATGGAACGCTCACTCACGCCAACGCCGATGTCACAACCGCTCGTTCCAGAAAGAAAGCGCTCCACCCGCTGTGTCGTTAAAAGCGCATTATCAGCGGTCGTCACCAGAACTGGCCATGGCGCATCAACCGTGCCCAAAATCGGGCGCAAACTGCCGGCGATACCATTGCCGCTGTTCATCAATGTCACGCGCGGGTTATTCAAAAGCCCGGAAGGTTCGCCTTTTGCGATTGCTTCGATCTTCTGACTAAGAACAAGCACTCGCCCGATACCTGCCGCACCCAAGAGAGCCGAGAGCACCCGCGCAAGCATTGTCTGTCCCTCGATTTCAATCAGAGCTTTGGCTGGCACGCCAAGTGCCTCAGCAAGAGGGTCGCCGCCGGGGCGCTCTCCGGCAAGCACGACTGCCGTCCATTTGGACGCGTGCGCGGGGTCAAGTTTATGAATACTGGCTGGCAAAATATTGCTCCAACTTGTCCGCTCGCGAAACAAAGAGCCTTGGGAGAGGGGGGCAGAGCTTCCATGGCCTAAAAAGAGCCCCACTCCAATAGAGGAAAGCATCTGGGCGACGAAGCGCCCCTCGTTAGCGACAAAACTTTACAGCCCCGTCAGATTGTCTCTGACGGGGCTGCAACTGCGGGAGAGGGACGCAAAAGGTCAGAAGTTATAGCGCGTGGAGAACTGAACACGCTGCAAATTGCCGCTGCGCCCGTCTTCCAGCGAACGCTCAGCATACATAAGCTCCACGCCGATATCGAGCGGTGGAACCGGGGTCCAAATGATATTGGCAAAGGCGTTCCAGCTTTCATCGGTGACTTGGTTTGTTGTGAGCAGGATGGGGTTGTCAGCCTTGAAATATGATCCGCCGAGAGTCGAACGCGTTTTGGCACCCCACACATGGCGATAGGCAGCAAAGCCGGAATAGGTGAAAATAGGATCAAGATTACCGCTCGCATCAATCGCCGCATCGTTGACGATGTTAAGCCCGATGTAGCGGCCCAGACCATCGCCAGCGGTTGCCATGAAGCGCAAATCATCCTTCTCGCCCACTTTGAGCTTGCCTGAAAGGCTGAGGCCATAAGCGAAAGCGGAATCGTCCACACCCATGAGGTCATCGGTGGAGACATGGAGCTGGCGCACAATACCAGCAGCGGTGAATGAACCCCAGTCACCCGACCAATTGTAGCGTCCCACCACATCGGGCAACTGGTCATCGCCTGGCAAAACGCGCGCACCTGTAGGCGAAGTGACCGTCGTCTCAGGCTGCTCGACCGCAATTTGCAAGCCGCCATTGGTGTATCTGATAAGCGGCTGTCGATCGAAAACCGTGCCCGGCGTCACGCCGATAAAATCGAGGCTATCAGGCAAAGCGCCAACGTTCTGGAAAGTCGACCAGGTCTGCCCGAAGGTCCAATTGTCGTAGGAGATAACAGCCTGCCGAATGCGCGGAACAAAGCTGTTTGAAACCCGCTCATTCCCGCCGTCAGTGACATTGAAATCCAGTTCGATAAGCCCGGTCAGCTTGTGCTCGGTCCCCACATCGGTTTCTGTTTTGAACAAAAAGCGGGTCTGACGCGCGCTGAAATCGGTATCGAAACCAGAAGCGTTACCACCTACGGGAATAGCGCCGGGGATAAGAAAATCGCGAAGGATGGAATTATTCGCCAACTGGCCGCCGCTTGTGCGTTGGCTGATCGCGTCAAACTTCACATAGCCGTCATAGGTGATACGGGTTTTCCCGACCTGAAATCCGTCACCGGACCTCTCGGTCAAGGCAGCCAACTGCTGCTCAAGGGGTTGATTGTTGGACTGCATCCGCTGCGTTTCTGCGAGCAAGGCTTCGCTCTGCGCGCGCATCGCCTTTTGCTCAGCGCGCAACTCTGCCTCGCTTTGCTGAGCTGCCATTTGCTGCGCATCGAGACGCTCGATCAGGCCCTCAACCAGCGCTTCCAGACGATCAAGCCGTTCGTCAACCGAGGCGTCTTGCGCAAGAAGCGGGCTTGCGGTCATGCAGGTGGCGCTGAGCAATAATAGCCGCAAGCCTCCACGAACTTTCCGAGTTTTCATCGTGTGATCTCCCCTCACAATATCATTTGTGCTCGCAAGCTTTGGCGAGGAGATCACGCTGCCGCTAGCTAGCCGATGGTCGTACGACCTTTGTCTGAGAAACAGACGCGGCGCAGTCCTGTAGAGTGAGGGACAAAAGAGGAGACAGACCATGCTCGAAGCCGTTGCCAGACCTAAGGCTGCCCACATAACCCACTGCGTCGCAGAGCAGTATGATGCGCTTTACGCGCGTTCGATCACCGACTCCGATCATTTCTGGCTTGATCAGGCGGAGCGTTTGGATTGGGTGGTGAAGCCTTCCAAAGGCGGGGATTGGTCGTTTGATCCTGTGTCGATCCAGTGGTTTGAGGATGGCAAGCTCAACTTGTGCTACAATGCGGTGGACCGCCATGTTGAAGCCGGGCGCGGCGATACGACCGCGCTGATCTTTGAGCCCGATGATCCTGCATCGGCAGGCCGCAGCGTCACCTATGCCGAACTTCAGCGTGAAGTCATTGCCATGGCCAATGCTCTAAAAGCGATTGGCGTCACCAAAGGCGAGCGCGTCACCATTTATATGCCCATGGTAATCGAAGGCATCACCGCCATGCTGGCCTGCGCCCGGATCGGCGCGATCCACTCGGTTGTCTTTGGCGGTTTCTCGCCTGAAGCGCTGGCGGGCCGGATTGAGGATTGCGGGTCGCGCTTTGTCGTCACCGCTGATGAGGGGCTGCGCGGCGCAAAGCCCATTCCTCTTAAAGCCAATGTCGATGCAAGCCTCAAGCTTGCGGGTACGCAAGGGGTCGAGGCGGTGCTTGTGGTCAAGCATACAGGCAGCGATGTTCCCATGGTAGAGGGCCGCGATCACTGGTTCGCTGACGTTGCATCCGATGCGCCCGTCGATTGCGAAGTGATGGATGCAGAAGACCCGCTGTTCATCCTCTACACCTCCGGCTCCACCGGAAAGCCCAAAGGCGTGCTGCACAGCACTGGCGGCTATGGCGTGTGGACCGCGACCACCTTCCATTACATCTTTGACTACCAACCCGGTGAGGTGTTCTGGTGCACTGCCGATATCGGATGGGTCACCGGGCACAGCTATATCGTGTACGGCCCGCTTATGAACGGGGCGACGCAGGTCGTGTTCGAGGGCGTGCCAAGCTTCCCCGATCATGGCCGCTTCTGGGACGTAGTGGACAAGCACAAGGTCAACATCCTCTACACCGCGCCCCCGCCATCCGCGCTCTGATGCGTGAAGGCGATGAGTTCGTGACAAGCCGGTCACGTTCCTCACTGCGCCTGCTGGGCAGCGTCGGTGAACCGATCAACCCGGAAGCCTGGCGCTGGTATTTTGATGTGGTGGGCGAAGGTCGCTGTCCCATCATCGACACCTGGTGGCAGACCGAGACGGGCGGCTGTATGCTCACCACCCTTCCCGGCGCGCATGATATGAAGCCGGGGTCTGCTGGTCTGCCGTTCTTTGGCGTGCAGTTGGAACTGGTCGATAATGAAGGTGCAACGCTGACCGGCGCAAATGAGGGCAACCTTTGTGTAACCCACTCATGGCCGGGCCAGGCGCGCAGCGTTTACGGCGACCACGAACGCTTCGTGCAGACTTACTTCAGCACTTACACAGGCAAATACTTCACCGGTGACGGGTGCAAGCGCGATGAGGATGGCTATTATCGCATCACGGGCCGGGTCGATGATGTGATCAACGTCTCTGGCCACCGCATGGGCACCGCCGAGGTGGAAAGCGCGCTCGTGCTCCACAACAGTGTCGCAGAGGCTGCGGTGGTTGGCTATCCGCATGATATCAAAGGGCAAGGCATCTATTGCTACGTCACATTGAACGCAGGGCTAGAAGGCTCGGAAGATCTCTACGCAGAGCTTCGCGCCCATGTGCGTAAGGAAATCGGTCCCATCGCAACGCCCGATCACATCCAGTTCACCGACGGCCTTCCCAAAACCCGTTCCGGCAAGATCATGCGCCGCATCCTCAGAAAAGTAGCCGAAAACGACTACGGTTCGCTCGGAGACACCTCAACCCTCGCAGACCCATCACTGGTTGACCGCCTCATCGAAGGGCGGCAAAATCGCTAGGAGACGCGCCGGAGGGCTTCTTTATGCAAGTTGTCATCGCTGACGATCACCCTCTTTTCCGCACGGCGTTAAGTCATGCGGTTGGAAAGGTTTGGCCTGAGGCTGAAATTGTCGAGGCGCCTTCTGCCGCGCGTGCCCGCGAAGCCTTGGCAAATGGCGCGGTCGAGGCTTTGCTGCTTGACCTGCATATGGAGGATTCGAACGGGCTTAGCGTTCTGATGGATCTGCGGCAGGATTATCCGGCGCTGCCCATTTCAATCGTGTCGGCGAGCGAAGAGCCCCGCGTGATCGCCGCGGCACAACAATTGGGCGCGGCGGCCTTCATCCCCAAGTCTTCGGGCCTTGATGTGATGCGCGATGCGCTCAGCGCTGTGCGTGAAGGAGACGGCTGGTTCCCTGATACAGGGGCCGAAGAAGACGCAGATCTGGCTCATATGGCAAGCCTGACCCCGGCCCAGCGGCGGATACTTTCCTCCATGCGCGAAGGGCTCTTAAACAAGCAGATTGCCTATGAACTCGACATCAGCGAGGCGACGGTGAAAGCGCATATCACCGCGATTTTCCGCAAGCTTGGGGTGAACAATCGCACACAGGCTGTGCTGCTTGCCGGCAAGCTCGACGTGGATCAGCCCGCAGCAGATGCTCTCACCCAATAAGCGCTTATTCAGCCGCCTCACGCGCTTCGCCCGTTCTCGATGCGCCCTTAGCCAATGCTCCAGATATAAGCGCGCGCAAGGCGGCAGGAGATGAGGGTTTGAGCAGGCGGTTTGCGCCCATCGCCTGCGCTGCCGCTTCGGTTTCTTCGGAAGCCTCCGCTGTCAACAAAATGGCCGGAGGCCGCTCCGCCCAATGTTCACACAAAGCCGCGTAAACACCGTCGCCCCGTTCCTCACGGTCTAGTCGAAAATCCATAATCACAAGGTCAGGGGCCACTGGCGCCTTGCGCATGGCGTCCTTCAAACCATCTGCGCACACGGGCAACAGGCCCCACTTTTCAAGCAAGGCCGAAGTTGCGGCAAGTGCGGCTGGCTCATTGTCGACAATCAGAACCCGCGCTTCGTGTAAGCCGTGCGCTTTAACCCTTGGTTTGCTGGCCTTCTCAGGTGTTTGCCAGCGGACAAGTGGCATATGGAGGGAAAACTGCGTGCCTTTGCCAAGGACGCTATTGGTTTCGACGTGAATATCGAGGAGGCGCGCCGCGCGGCGGACGATCGCAAGGCCAAGGCCAAGCCCTTCGCGGTCAGTTGAGGTGCCGCGATTGAACTCATCGAACACCGTCTCAATATCCTCTTCAGCGATCCCCCGGCCTGTATCAAGCACACAAATGCGCACTTCAGCTGCCTTGCGGCGAACGCCCAGCAATATGCCTCCACTGGGCGTGTAGCGAACTGCATTGCTGACGAGATTTCGCAAAGCGCTGGTCAGCCACACCCTGTCTGTTGCGACGACCGCGCTGGTGTGGACCCGCCGAAGCGATAGCGATTTCGCATTAGCCTGCACCTCAAACTCGCGCACAAGCTCGTCAAAAATGCGCTCTACTGCAATCTCTTCGATACACGGTTCAATCCCGCCTGAATCAAGCTTCGAGATGTCGAGCAGCGCTCTGATCAATCGGTCGGCGGACTGGATTGACCCATCCAGATCCTTGACCAAACGCTCAAGCGGTTTTCGCCCGGCGACTTCCTCTCCCAAGGCTGAGGCGAAAAGGCGTGCGGCATTGAGCGGTTGGATCAAATCGTGGCTGGCGGCTGCAAGAAACCGGGTTTTGGACTGCGTTGCCTCTTCCAACGCCTGATTGGCCTCACTCAGCTGAGCGGTGCGCAAGGCGACCTGATCTTCCAGCGCTTCTTCTGCCCGGCGATCAGCGGTGATGTCGGTGTAGCTGGTGGTGTAGCCGCCTCCGGGCGTGGGCGAACCAACAATACGCATGATACGCCCATCATACTGCTCGCTCTCAACCCGGTGCTCGGTCCCTGCGCGCATATGAGCAAGGCGACGTTCGATATTGGCATCGACTTCGGCCTCACTCATGTTAGTGCGCGCCAGATTGTATCGGATCAGATCTGCGATAGGTGTGCCAACGCTAACCAACTCATCTGGCAGTTCGAACATCTCCTGATAGCGCGAATTCCACGCTACCAAATGCATCTCGGCATCAACCAGCGCGATACCCTGGTCGATGTTTTCAATCGCAATCTGCAAAAGCTCGCCGCTGAATGAGAGACGCTTGCTCGTTTCATCGAACATGGCGACGACATCTTGCAAGGGGACCGGATCTCCACCGACCCATGACCCCACAAGCATTCGCGCTGATGATGATCCGACAACGCCTGAGATCGTGCGCTCAGCCATTTCAATGACCGCTGCATCCGCCTCGTGATTGTCGCGGTAACCGCCGGGCAAAGCGGCAATGCTCGCATCCGCGCGCTCTTTGCCAACGAACTGTGCGAGCAAAAGCCGCACATCTGCCACGCGCTTGCGGGTGGAAAAGCGCACAGGCGTGCCGCTGCTATTGGTGCTGGCGAAGGCTGCGGCTTGCGCTGCGTCGACGAGCGAAGGTGCAATCAGGAGCGAGCCCAGCCAATAAACCGCGATATTCGCCCCAAGGCTGAGCAGAACGCCTGATACAAGCGGGTCGGAATGGATCGAGAACGCAGGCTCTTCGCCTGTCACAAGGGGGCCGATAAGAAGGATCATCCAAAGGCTGAACCCTGTGCAAAGCCCAGCGATCATTCCTGCCCGGTTTCCAAGCTGACTCAGGACGCCAAGCACAAGGCCAGGCGCAAATTGCGCGAGCGCTGCGAAGGCAAGAATGCCAAGGCCTGCCAGCGTCTCAAGCGTGCCAAAGCCGATGTAAAAAATGTAACCAAGCCCCAGCAACACGGCGATCACAAGCCGCCTGGTCATCAAAAGGCGGTCTGCAAGAGCGCTTCGATCACCCTTACCGCTCAAGGCCTCCCGAAAGACGAGCGGGGCGATCAGATCATTCGTGATCATGGTAGAAAGCGCCACACTTGCGACAACGATCATGCCCACCGAGGCGGAAAAACCGCCGATGAACACAAGGAGGGCAAGCGCTTCGTTGCCAAGAGCCAATGGCAAAGCAAGCACGATTGTATCGGCATTCGTGCCTGTCGGAAGCGCGCTCAAACCCGCCAGAACAATCGGTACAATCGCGATCGATGTGAGCAAGAGATAACCCGGAAAGCTCCACCGCATCATGGCATCCGGACGGCTTTTTTCGGCCTCGACGAACGTCATGTGAAACTGACGCGGCAGGCACAGCGCCGCGCAGGCCGCGATCAGAGTGAGTGTCATGAAGCGCGCGTCAATCTGCCCCAAATTGAATATCTCAGGAGCCCCCGCACCCGGCTGCGGCGCATCCCAGAGAAGGAAAATCGCAACCAGTGCAAGGGCCAGCAAGGCGACAAGTTTCACCGCAGATTCGACCGCAATCGTCAGCACCAGCCCTGCATTCTCGCCCGCCTTGTCCGCTCGCCTGGCACCAAACAAGATTGCAAACAGCGCCATAAGGCCTGTTACCATCAGAACCAGCTCGTCAGCTGCAACTTGCGATTGCAATTCCGGGCTCAACATCAGGAGCGAGGTTCCAACCGAGCGCAATTGCAGTGCCATGTATGGGACCGAACCCACTGTCGCGATAAGCGCCACAAGCGCTGCAACGCTTGCCGATTTGCCATAGCGCGCTGAAAGAAAGTCGGCGATCGAGGTGGAATGCTGCGCCTTGGATTGAGCAAGGATCTTGCGAACGAGCGCAAAACCGACAGTAAAGACCAGAAAGGGGCCAAGGTAGATCGGAAGGAAATCCAACCCGTCACGCGCAGCCGTTCCAACGCCTCCGAAAAACGTCCAGCTGGTGCAATACACACCAAGGCTTAGCCCATACACGAGGCCATGATTCCGCGTCAGCCACAAGGCTGTTCTGGATGTGGCAGCATTCTCCTCTCCGGCACGGTCCCGCCAAGACGCCAGCCAGAACAACGCAATGAGGTATGCTGTCACAGCGGCAATGGCTGCGCCAAACATCATAATCCCAAATCCCTCTCAACAAGGAAGGCTACCCCTTTTGGGAAATTGTGCAAGTTCCAAGGCAGGCAGCCGGGTCTTTCATCCCAACCGCTGTATTCACACAAAAAAGGGCGGCGTCACGAAGACACCGCCCCTTCTCTTGTTTTGGCACCAGGCTTTAGTGCGCGTGCGCTTCACCGGCGCCGCGCGGTACGCGGATCGAGTCCACCAGGCGGCGCACTTCGAGCGGGGTTTTGGCGGTCATGCTCGCAACGCCAATGGCAACTGCGAAGTTGATCAACATACCGATCACTCCAATACCCTCTGGCGAGATACCAAACAGCCAGGCATCCGCATTATTCGCAGCCGGGTTCACCAGCTTGAAGTATGCGATGTAGCTGAAAGTGAAGACCAGACCGCTGACCATCCCTGCAATCGCGCCTTCCTTGTTCATCCCTTTGAAGAAGATGCCCATGAAGATTGCCGGGAACAGGCTTGCTGCTGCCAGACCAAAGGCAAAGGCCACAACCTGCGCCACCCATCCTGGGGGATAGATGCCAAGGTAACCTGCCACCAGAATGGCTGCTGTTGCGGCCAGACGTGCTGCCAGAAGCTCACCCTTCGACGAGATATTCGGCGTGAAGGTCTGTTTCAGCAAATCGTGGCTGACTGATGCCGAGATTACCAGCAAAAGGCCTGCTGCGGTTGACAGTGCAGCGGCCAAACCGCCTGCTGCCATCAAGGCAATCACCCAGTCCGGCAAGTTGGCAATCTGCGGGTTGGCAAGCACAAGAGTGTCGCGGTCGACATAGACCTCATTGGCACTCTCTGCGTTAGGCGCATTGGCAATTACCCGCTCACCTGAAGGGCCGCGCTCGCCAGTGAACTCCGGCTTGCCTTCGAAGGCGGCACCGGGGCGATATTGCATCACGCCGTCGCCGTTCTTGTCCTGCCAAGCATAAAGCCCTGCATCTTCCCATTCGGTGAAGAAGCTTTCGACCTGAGTGTACTCAACATCGTCAACCTTGTTGATGAGATTGTACATCCCGAATGCGCCGACGGCTGGAGCAACAGTGTAAAGCGCTGCGATGAACACCAGCGCCCAGCCTGCGGATTTGCGCGCATCCGATGCCTTTGGCACGGTGAAGAAGCGTACAATCACGTGCGGAAGGCCAGCGGTGCCGACCATCAAAGCCATGGTGATGCAAAAGACATCAATCATGCTCTTTGAGCCGTCTGTGTACTCATTGAACCCAAGCTCCACGAGCACATTGTCGAGCTTTTGCAGGACATAGGTTCCCGAGCCATCATTCAATTGCGACCCCAGCCCCAATTGAGGAATGGGATTGTCAGTCAGATAAAAGCTCAAGAAGAACGCAGGCACCGTGTAGGCGAAGATCAGCACACAATATTGCGCCACTTGGGTATAGGTGATCCCCTTCATGCCGCCCATCACTGCGTAGATGAAGACAATGCCCATCCCGATGATGACACCCATAGTGATTTCAACTTGCAAGAACTGCGAGAAGACGATCCCCACGCCGCGCATTTGCCCGGCGATATAGGTGAAGCTGATGAAGATGAGGCAGATAACCGCAACCACGCGCGCAGCTTTGGAATAGTACCGCGTCCCGATGAAATCGGGCACGGTGAACTGGCCAAATTTGCGCAGGTAAGGTGCGAGCAGTAGTGCCAGAAGCACATAGCCGCCGGTCCACCCCATGAGGTAAACCGAGCCATCATATCCAGCAAAAGCGAGGATGCCTGCCATGGACAAGAAGCTTGCCGCACTCATCCAGTCGGCAGCCGTGGCCATACCATTGACGACCGGATTGACCCCGCCGCCGGCGACATAAAACTCTTTCGTTGAACCCGCACGCGACCAGATCGCAATGCCGATATAGAGCGCAAAGCTGAGGCCAACGAAGATGTAAATCAGGGTTTGCGTTTCCATTTTTCAGCCCCCCTCAATCATCAAGATCATATTTGCGTTCGATCTGCTTCATACGGATAACGTAGATAGCGATGAGCGCGATGAAGGTGTAAATGGAGCCTTGCTGGGCGAACCAGAAGCCAAGCGGATACCCGCCAAGCATGAACTGATCGAGCCAGTCACGCAGCAAAATGCCGCAGCCAAAACTTGCGACGAACCAAACGGCCATAAGACTGCACAACAGGCGGATATTTTCACGCCAATAGGCCCCTTCGTTGGCAGCGGTTTCGCCAGTGCTTTCGTCGTAACCGTCGGCCGGATCAGTTGTTGAACCTGTGTCGTCCATATCTCTCCCCTTTGTATGTCTGGCCCGGTACAAAGAATCCGCGAGCCTTCCTGGGCAGAGTAGATCGGGGGAGATCGTGAGGGGAGCGCGACTTTAGTCTTACGCGCCAGAAAGCGACTTAACGGTGGCTGACGGGCACTGAGCGGCCTTAGCGATGTGCAGCAAGGAAGATAATCTCTCTCAGATAATCCTCGGCTGGAAGGTCGAGCCCTGACAGGTCAGCGGTGTCAATGATTTCATCTTCATCAAAGCTGTCGCCCAATTTCACTCTGCGCTGCGCAATGCGTTTGCCTTCGTTGAGGCAATAGAAAACTTCGACCAGAGGCCGCGTCGCGTGCCGGGGGTTTTCGTCAATAACCATGCCGAGCAAACCGCTGCGCAATCGAACAAAAGAGCCAACGGGGAATTGGCCGACCGATTCGATGAATTTACGCAGGATGTCGGGATCAAACGCTCCCTTTTTCTCGCGCAAGATGGCTAGCGCATTTGCCGGATCGAGCGATGCACTTTCGCCTGCATTATTCAGCAGGAAATTGAAGGTGTCGCAGATAGCCGCCATTTTTCCGCCGACACTTATCTCCCCCCCGTTCAACCCTTCGGGAAAGCCTTCCCCGTCAATCCTTTCATGGTGATGGAGACACGCATGGAGAACCCAGTCGGACACCGCATCATCATATCGCAAAGCGCGATGGCCAAGCTCCACGTGCTGTTGCCAGATCCTGGGATCGAGTTGGCTGAAATCCCCGTTCGGCGGGTTGACCGTTTTGGGATAGTAGCTCGTCCCAATATCCAGCAACAGCCCTGCAAGCCCTGCATCAATCGTTTCTTTGGTCGACAAATTCATCTTTTGCGCCAGCGAAATCATTAAGGCACTCACGCAAAGCGAATGTCGATACACAAACTCGCTTTTGAGCTTGCAACGCATGAGGCCATGAAACGCTTGTGAGTTGCGATTTATCGAGGCGTGAATATCGCTGACGATTGGCGCGACGGAGGAAACACTGATCGCGCGGCCCAAACGCGCGGCCCTGAACATATCTTTCAGCTTTGCACTGGCATTGTCGACAAGCGCCTGCGCTGTCACCACTTCGGCTGCGGTCGACGCAGGTTTGGGCACGCGCTCTCGCGCTGACTGACGGCGTTTGATGGATTTCAAGCGATGGTTTTCATCTGCGACCGCTGCCTTGCCACCATTCGATGACGCCGCTCCCTCTTCAACATCCTTACCAAGGGATGTGTCGATCACCACGCTCTTCAAAGAGCACGATTGCAAGGTGCGCAGCTTTTGCGGCTCGTCGATCAGGAATTTTGCTTTCCAGAACGGATGATCGAACCAGCCGCCGTTCATCTTATGAACAAACATACCCATCTGGAGGCTGGAAAGCGGGATTTCCTTCAGCATAATCTCGCATACATTTATTCAATCACGGGAGACGCCAAGATTGCTCGAAAACTTCGTGAGAATAGGCAACGGCGCGGTAGGTGATTTGACGTAGCGCGGGAATTTTAAGCCCCAACCAACCACTCTATCTTATTCAAGGCCCAGCAGGTCTTCATCGAAGGCGAATTGGAACGATGCCCACAGGCCCTTCCTGACCTGCCTCGCCAGCTCGAAATCTGCATCGGTAAAGCCTTCGAAATTATGGCCAAGAGACAATCGCAATCCTTCCGCCGCTGCGACGCTGACGAAGGGGCCATAGGAATAGCTGGTGAGGCCTGCCGAATGGTTCATCCGAAGGTTTGCGTTAGCGCCGATTGCGATCAGATCACTCAGACTGAGGCGCGCATCAAGGCCAACCAAAGTGGTAAGACTGTCAAGCGTCTGGCCTTCAAAACTATCGGTCCCATAACGTGCGCCCACAAACAGGCCGAATTCATTGCCGCCCGCAAGCCCTGTCCCGAAAAGCCCCCTTCCCGGCGACCAATTGGTCGAAAGGCTTGCGATCAAACGTTCTGAATAGGCATCGCCATCGGTGACAAGAGCCGTACGCCCAAGCGGTGAAACATTGCTCAGCAAAGCGCCCACGACTTCATCGCGCCGATATTCAAGTTTGCCCAGCATCGAGAGGGGAGAGGCGCCGGGGCGATAGGCAAAGCTGAGCGAGGCATCGACGATCTGCGTGCTGGCACCGTTCGGATCGGCGGCGTTCGTCCAATTGAACCGTGCTCCTGCGATACTGCCCTCACCCAACTGACGCACCGCGCCAAAGCTCGCGCCCCAGCGATCAGCAGAAACCGCATCGCGATATTCGCCGCGCGCATAAATGTTCCAACGCTCGCGTCGCCATGTTCCGGAAAGGGTCACGGCGGTAAAGTCTTCGATTAAACCGCCGCCTTGTCCAACAGGCGACCCATTGGCGAGCGGCTGTCCAAAATTGACCGCATAGTCAATCGGCGGCGCAGCGCTCATTGCGACATTGCCCTCAAGGCTCGCGTCAATGGTCAAGGAAGGGGTCACTTGGAGCGATTGGCTCAAACCATATGCGGCAAAAGTTCGGCTCGCATCTTCGCCGATGGCCTGATTGCCGATGGCAGAGGTAATTTGTGCGCCCTGCCATGGTGACAATTCAAAACCGGCGCGAAAGGTATCGGCGCTGAAATCTTTGCCGTCCGCGATTTCATAATTGCCCACAAGGCGCACATCGGGCGTCAGGGCATAGCGCAAGTCGAGGCTATGCCGGTTGGGTAAGTCGCGCGATTGTGGCCCCTGCAATGCAAAGCTGGTGCTAAGACCCACTTGCAACCTGCTATCCAGAAGCCGCTGGTTTGCCGATGCTTCAATCAGGGTCGAGAGGTCGACAGAGCCGTCAGAGAGCCGGTCCTCAAACCGCGCCAAACCCAATTGCAGATCGCGTTCAGGGGTCCGATAATTCAATGCCCCACGCATCGCCCGACGCCGCAGATCACTGGTGAGCGAGCTGTCCTGAAACGCATTGGCTATGACGCTCAATTCATCGCTCAGGCGCAAATTGGCATCAAGGCCAACCTTGGTGCGACCGACCTGTGCGCCGCTGATCCGGCTTGCGCCAAAGTCATCTTCGACTGATTGCGCATAGGCGAGCAGGTCAAGGTCACCCGATTGGTGCTGCACCTCTGCAAGCCAGCCTGTGCTTGTGGTGCCTTGGCCCTCGCTCATCGCGACTTCGCCGCGCAGCCGCGTTGTATCGCTCAACGTCACTTCGGCATCGAAGGCGACAATGTTGGTGCGCGCCCCTTCCTGCGCGTCGGTGATGAGGGTGGCACCCACATCAACGATTTGGCCGATCCCTTCATACTCAATACGCGCGCCAGCGTTCCAGTCACCCTCGCCGTTTCCGAGCGTTTCATATTCAACCACGATGAACTGCGGATTGAGGTCGAGATCACGGCTTAGAATGGGCCGCGCAAAAGAGATTGTGCCTGACAGAAGATCAATGTCGTAATCGCTAAAACGGTTTAGCCTTTGCGAAGAGACGATAATCTCGGAGCGGAACCGATCGCGCACTTCGATCATCACGGTTTCGCTATTGGCGATGATGTCTCGGGCTGAAAGCGTATAGGGCCCGCTAAGGCCGTTGCCTTGAAATTCGTCGCGTTGAAAAGTGCTGCCGATCTTGGCGGCAAAGCCTTCAATCGACGCATCGCCGAGGCGCGCTTGCGCGGTAAGGCCGGTCGCGGTGCGTTGGTAGCGGCCCAGTTTTGTCTGAGTGAAACCTGTCTGAAAATCGCCGTAGACCGCATTGAACCGGCTGCTTTCAACGCGCAGGTAAAGCTTTTCGCGCGATGCGGCGTCAAAACGGCGCGACGAGCCATCGCCAAACACCGTGTAATAGGCATTGGGATCAAGCGCGCCGAGAAGCGGTTGCTGATCCTCTTGCTTGGCGCTGTCATAGGCGAGTGTCACGAGATAGCGCCCAAGCACGCGCCCCTTGGCATAAAGCGCCACACGCGCATTCTTTCCAAGGTCGCTGTCGAAGCCTTCGCCTGTCTCCATCCGGTCGGCAACGGTGCGCGCGCCAACTGACCCTTCGGCAAGACCAATGATGGTCCACTCTACGTCACCTGGCGCAATCCAAGCGGTAACGAATTCGCGCCTTTCAACTCCCTCGTTATCGAATGAAAATTCAAGCTCAAGCCGCCCGCTGATCATCGTCGGAGCAAGCTCAATCCGGGCAACGCCATCAGAACCTTCGATGACCCAGCGCGCGTCCAGATTGCTCGATCTGGTCAATTGCTGAAGCTGCTGCGTATCGACCAGCGCCGCGCTTTGATACGGCTGATTGATGATCAATCGCCCTGACACACCTTCGCGCACGGGCCTGCCTTGTCGATCGGTGATGCGCACCGCGACGACGGGCTTGGTCTGCCCATCGGCAATCAGGGAAGATTGTGCCTCGTCCAGCTCCACTTTGGCTGGCTGCGAGGTGAAAAACACCTCTCTTTCAATGGTCTGATTGAGCCCGCCAAAGCTATTGTAAACTTGCGCGCTCAGCTTTGTGCGTTCATCCAGCAAGGGGATACCGCGCCACAGGCTGACTGCGTAATTGCCATCGCTTGCTTCAAGCGTTCCGTCGAAAGCGACCGGGCTTACTTCCTCACCTTCCGCGAACAGGCGCACTGTCTGCCCCTTGCGATGGCGGATGGCCACTTTAACAACCGGAGCGCGCGGGTTTTCATCGAGCGCGGGAGCCAGCCATCCATCCGGCCCATCGCCGAGCGCTAGCCAGTCGGCGGGCTCGGTAATGGGCGGGGCCGAAACTTCGATTTGGTCAAGCGGTTTCTCTGGAAGGGGTTCAGCCACCTCCAGCACATTGCCATATCCAATTCTTGGAAAGCGATCTGTGGCTTCGGCAGTGTGAGCACCGGACGCACTTTCTACGAAGAAATCTGCTCGCACAAGGCTTCCCCCCTGCCCTTCGATCACCTTCCGGTCTGCCTTGCCCAGCGTTCGCACGGAGCGTTCGCAATCTGCAAAGTGGGTTCCTTGCGGTAACGTGCTGCTTATGGGCCTGACGATATGCGAGCCGGGGACGACGCCTTCGAAGTGATAGCGCCCGTCTGCATCGGTGATCGCGTAAGAGCCATCTTCCAGCATCACGCGTACGCCGGCAACGCCCTCGCGCTCACCATCTGCCGAGCACGGCCCTTGCGTGATCCGGCCAATGATCGTCATGCGTCCGGCGAGATTGTCGCGCTCAATCCTGAGTGTGGCAGAGGCGGTGCCGAGAAGTCCGCTCGCGTCAGAAGCATCCACCGTGTTGACCGCCTGCCCGGCGCGGGCATCAGGCCTTACGCTCATGGCATAGACGATGCGGCGGCTTTCGTCCGGGGCAAGATCACCGAGCGCGAGTTGGAAGCCAGAGCCGTCTGAAGCGTAAGTAACCGCGTCCGGGTCCGGCTCTTCACGGTCTATTCGCAAACTTCCCCTGCGATAACGCAGTGCAGAATGGGCGCTGTCTTCGAGTTTCAATCCGCGCACTGTCCGCGAGGGATCAGTATTGCGCAGATCAATCGCGTAAAAGACATTATCGCCCGCAAGAGCGCTCTGTTTGACTGATGATTTGCTGATTTGAATTGCAATCGGGGCTGCATCGACCGGAATATCGATCTCAACCGGAGTTTGGTTGACGAGGCTCAGGATACCACCAAAAGAACTGTCCGATATTTCAAACGCTTGCCCATCGCCTCTTCTCAACGACGCAAGCTCAGCCGGCGTTGCGGTGGAAGGCGCCGAGTAAGGCGTCGGAGGCTCGACCACCAAACGATAATCACCCAGCGGTGCGAGAGGGAACCAGTATTCGCCCGGCTGCATCGGATAGCTTTTGCCCGCAGCATCCGTGATTGTCTGACCACTGATAACGCTAGAGGGCCAACGCGTCTCGCCGTCCTCTGCAAAGATGTCGGCAGGGGCACCAGTAGAGCCATCAACCATGGTGATACGCGCACCCGACACTGGCTCGCCCGTCCGGCTGTCAAAAACGATCCCGAACGGATCCGCAAGAACTGTCACAGAGGCAAGGCCAAGCGGCGCCGAGGCATCGCCCAGCGCAATGCGTATCTGATCACCGGGTGCCGCCTCGATCCTGCAGTCATTAGGCACGGGCACGCCCGGATACCTGTTAATTGCAATATCCCCTCGGAAAATGCCCGTATCTGCTCCCGTCTCTTGAACGCGGATTTGCTCGCTGTCACCCGAAGTGCCCGCCAGAGCGACCGCTATTTCATCAATCGCAAAAGCTTGCTGATTGAGGCTCGCATCTTCGAATTGAACAATCAGCGTCTGTCCAAGCCGCACGCTTTGACTTTCAATGGCCTGTGTCGAGATAGTCAGATCGCCATTGCCACTGACAGACTCGCCTTGCGAATTGAGGCAGCGGGCAGGTTGAAAACTGATTGTCTCGCCTGCACCTGGCGCAGCCACCCAAGTCGCGATCGCAACCGCTGGACGCAGCACAGCGGTTTGGACAGTGTTGGATGAAAGCGAACCTGTTCGCCCATTTTGCTCCCAACTGGCGGTAGCGACGTTTTCAATCGTTTGAGAGTTCGCGCTTACGCCCCAAAAGAAAGTCGCAAAAATGAGCGCGCACAAGGCGCTCACTTTGGCTATTATGGGGCGGGCTTCATCCACTTTTCCAGCTTTTCGGGAAGGTCTTTGCAGGGCATGGCTGCAAGGTCAGTTGATGGTAACGCGGAAGTAGACCGTCCGGGTTGTTGAGGCGGGAATGTCGCTCAATGGCGCGGTAACGGTGCCGGTCGCAAAACTGCCGCCGGACGATCCATCGGCGTTGCAGCTGCTATTGCCGCTGTCATAAGTGCCGTTCACAAAGATGCCGAAACCAGCGTCATAGGTGACATCGGCTGGCAGTGTATCGGTCACCACAACCGATTGAGCGGTCGCCGCATCGGCTGCGTTCTCAACCGCGATACAATATTGCACCGTCGCGCCGGGGATGGCCTTGGGATTGGTCGTGGAATTGACCGGATCGCTGATCACGACACTGGATTTAAGAACAGTGAGCGAGGCTGCACTCACTTCATAGCTGTCGAGCGCGGAAAAATCGCCTTGGGCAGCGCTGTCGGTTTCGCCCGCTCCATCGGCGAGGACCGTATCCACGCCAGCAGTATCGCCGCCAGATGACGCGGTGATTTCTGCGCCAAGGGTGCCGATCCCGCCCGCCTCATGCGCGTCCGCTGTCAGAATGACGTCAGCCGTCTGTCCATCGGTTTGCGCCACATTGACATCGCCAACCACGAAAACCGTGACCGTCTCATCCTCGGCTATTTCGTCGAGAAAAGTGATTTGCGTATCGCTGCCATCGAAAACGCCTGGCGTTGCCCCATCATCGAGGAAGATACGCACATTGCTAAGGTCAAAGTCGTCGGTTGCCGATTGAGCCACGCCAAGATCAAAATCGACCGCCGCGTTGGAGACATTGGTCACGGTGAATGTCACCACTGCATCGCTTTCGCCCGGAGTTACGCTCGTTGCAGTTGTATCGAGCCGCGCGACTGTCACGTTGATTTTCCGGTCGACGGTGAAGCTTCCCGTCCCGATTTCCTGCGTCTGGCTGATACCGTTGATCTGATAATCGACCGTGGCGGTGTTGGTGATGGTGGTGCCAGCGCTGGTGCCATCGGCAAGCGCAGGCGAGGCTCCGGCAGCCAGAATGGCAATCGTCGCAGTGGTGGCAATTGCTCTTGCTAAATGGGTCACGGGCGCTTCTCGTTCTAAAGACGGATTGGTTCAAAGGACGGCATGGGCACTGAAATCTTCAGCGCACGGATGCGATGTATTCGAGGCGACCCGCCTCGTTCGGCGCGATATTCGCGATAACCCAGCGCAAGTGAGTGACATCGGAAGGTGTCGCCGGGCGGGCCGAGCCCGCGCCATCTGGCACCGACAGCTCACGAAGGACGCCCAGTTTGAGCCCCCATCGACAGAAACGATCAGTTCGGGATCGGCATCAGGGGTGAGCTGCACCGAGGCAGGGAGAGGGTTGGTGACGACAAAGTTGGTCACCGCGCTTGCGCTGACGTTCCGGTATTCGGTCGCAAACAAAATGCGGTCGCCGGGCACCACGACGTCGGGTTGGGTAAGCTTGGTAACTGCCTGACCCTTATCGTCGATCTCGCGCTTCATAAGATAGGCCGCGCCTTCAAGCGTCACGGGCTGCTGCGCGGATACGGCGACCCCGGAGGCCGCAAAAAAGATGGCAATCACAAAGGTGATGATCTTGATGGGAGTACGCATAATGGTGGGCCTCACTCGTCTATTCGCACGTCGAATTGGATGGTGTTGGAAGTCCCCGCAGCGACAGTTCCCAAAGCAACAGACACGCCCGAAGCGGTGACTTCACCTGCATCATCACCCGACGCATCGGACAATGCCGCCGCATTGAGTGTGAGGGTTGCGGGCAAATATGTTGTTCCGGGCGGGATTGGATCGGTAACGGTCAGATTGTCGACACTGCCGCTGCCGCTCACCGAAACCTCAATCGAATAGGAAATTGTCGCTCCGGGGACCGCGCTTGATCCTCCGAAGGGGTCAAGGACAGTTGCCGTTTTGACAAGCGAGACTGACTGAGAGGCGAAGATGACTTCGCCTTCGCTGATAGCCTGCGCGCCATTGACACCGACAATCGCGTCGGTTCCGTCAGTGCCAGCGCCGCTGATCGTTGTGCCCGCCGCGCCCGACCCTGTAGCCGCGCTGGCCTGCAATTCGACCTTGCTTCGCTCTCCATCGGCGGTTCCGTTTGGAACGGTGGCCAGAACAAAGACCGTCAAAGCGCCATCGGCAGCAATTTCTGGCGTTACTTCTGGTGTGCTCAGCAGCAGGTCGACGCCGTCATCATAAATGCCATTGCCATTGGTATCGATGGCAATCCCGTCGATCTGGAGGTCAAAGTCATTACCCGCAACCGCGGGCTCAGCGTTCAATGTGAAGGCTTCCGGGCCGTTGCCAGTGTTGGTCACGCTAAAACTGAGAGCGACGCTGGTGGTTGCAGTGGTGATGGGTCCGCTATCAAGGGATGCAAGCGCGACATCGAGGATTTCATCCACGCGCACGGTGACGGTGTTTGACTGGGTTATCTGACTGCCCTGAGGCGTCTCGAATGTCGCCTCGGCACGGTTTTCGATAAGTGTCCCTGCATCAACGCCCGCTGCCAGGAGAGGCGCGCACGGCAAGACAATCAGCGCCGCTGCTGCGAGGCTGATACCGTTTTTGATGAAGGCTGACTGCCGAGACATGGCGCTTATATGCGCCGGGCGAATCTAGTTAAAGGAAACCCGGCAATACGCTTCATCGCGCATGAGGCGGTTAGAAAAAAGAAACCAAGGCTATTGGACAACGCGGAATAGTGAGCAGACGGCTAAGGTTATTTCTTTCGTAATTGCTGATGCTTATCGGGCAATTGACCGTTCGGGTTCGCCATCGCTTCGATGGCCCGACAAGGGAAAACTCTACGCATAATCTCGCAAAGAGCGAGCAGCCTTGTCTTAGCCGCGTGCTGGTAAAGCAGCGCCATGATGGCTGAGATCGGCGGGCTTCGCGTTAACCCTGGCTTGCGCCTTGTGCGGGCGTTTGCGGCGCTCGCCTTCTGTTTGATCGCAATCGTCTCATGGACACAGCGTGCCCATGCGCAAACCATCACCGTCGATCCTGCCACCGCATTCGAAGCGGCTGGGTCGTCCTTCACTGCGAACCACACCGTTAGCAGCGGCTCCAATCGGTATATTCTCGTCTCTGTCGCGATTGAACGCAATGATGCAACGGTCGCCTCAGTCACCTACGCCGGGCAGGCGCTGAACTTTCTGGGCCGCCTGACTGATGGCGGTGGAGGAGCGACGCTCGACCTGTGGGGGCGCACCGCCCCCGCCAGCGGCACCAACCAGTTGGTCGTCTCCCTTTCCAACAGCGCAGCCGTCGTGGTCGGGGCAAAATCCTTTGCCAATGTGGATCAAACCAACCCGCTCTCGGGAACCATCTTCAGCGGCAACGGCACCGTTGCATCGGGCAGCATCACGACCTCGACAAACCAGCTTATGGTGGCGACCCTCGCGGTCAATGACGAAGCCGATGCCGTCACGGCGGGTGCGGGACAGACGAGCCTTTACAATGTGATCAACGCTGCCGACGTCATCGGGGCGGCAAGCACAAAGCCTGCGTCGGCGAGCAGCACCAGCATGAGCTACTCGTTTGTCAGAACAGGAAGATGGGTACTGGCTGTCATCGCATTACAGCCGGCGAACCCGTTTCTTGTGACAAACACAAATGACAGCGGCGGCGGTTCGCTGCGCGAGGCGATAAACGCGGCCAATGCAAGTCCGGCTGCCGACACCATTTCCTTTGAAATCCCCGGTGCAGGCCCGCATACCATCACTCTTTCCTCGCTATTGCCAGCAATGAGCGGCGCGAACGACGCCATCGACGGGACAACGCAAACCGGCTCATCATGCGGCGACCTTTGGGCTGGCACGCCGCCAACGTTACAAATTCATCTGACTGGCGCGCTCTCAACGGCGCTACAGATTGCAGCGGCCAATCAAACGGTGAGAGGCCTTTCCATCACCGGCTTTGACAGCAAGATTTACGTCGCGCCCACCGGCAGCGATGCCATCATCCGGTGCAACTATTTCGGCCTTTTGCCCAGCGGCACGCGCGGGACAGGCGATTCTCCAGGGGTGGTGGTGCAAGGGCCCGGCACAGTTGTCGGAGGCCTTGCAGCGGGCGAAGGCAATGTCATTTCCGGCAATACCATCGGCGTTTTTACTCTCGATGGCGCAACCGATACCGCCGTCCGGGGCAATTTCATCGGCACCGATCCGACCGGGACGAGCGCCATTGCGAACGTTCAGGGCATCAACCACTTCACCGGCTCAGGCAGTTGGCGCGACATCACCTACAACCTCATCTCCGGCAACAGCGCGCGGGGGATCGGGCTTGAAACGGACGACACCATCACCGCCTCGACTGACACCATCCGCATCCAACGCAACGTAATCGGGTTCAATCGGACATTATCGGCGCTCCTGCCCAACAGCGATGACGGCATCTTCTTTGATTCAGGCAGTATCTCCAATGTTCTAATCGGCGGCGACGCTGCAAGCGAAGGAAATGACATAAGCGGAGGCAATGACGCAATCGACTTGAGGGCGGTCAGCAACATCAACATTCGCGGGAATACGATTGCGCGCGCCGGGTCGCGTGGGGTCTGGCTCGAAGGGGCGAGCAATATCGCCATCGGCTCTGCCACGGCGGGGGAAGGCAATGCGATTGGTGGCAATGGCGCTGAAGGCATCTTCATTGGCGGCGCTGCAACGGGCGTGACGATACTTGGCAACGAAATACTGCCACTTACTATCGCGGGCTCAACCACCGGAAATGCCGGGAATGGCATCGGGATCAATGGCGCCACCAACATCACCATCGGCGATGGCACATCCTTGGGTCGCAATGTGATCGCAGGAAACGGTGGCCTTGCCATCGGGCTTGCCTCCACCAACACAGGCATAACCATCAATGGCAATTACATCGGCGTGGATGCGAGCGGCAATCTGGCCCTTGCAAATGGTCAAAACCGCGACGCATTGTCACGAGATGCGATTGAGTTCGGACAAGGCAGCACCAATAATACAGTAGTGATCGCGAATAATGTGATTGGCGGCTACACGGCGGCGCTGATCGAATTCTACAACAGCACCACGACCGATGTGACCGTTCAGGGCAATTCATTGGGCGTGGGTGCCGACGGGTCGACGCCTATCGTCTCTGGCAATAGCGAGGCGCTGATCAGTTCGGGCGGTGGCACGATTTCGTCCAGTCTCCTGATCGGCGGCAATGGCGCGGGACTTGGCAATACGCTGGCCTTTTCGTCCCAATCGGCCATCCGGCTCGATGCGACAGGTTCGGGCATTCAGGTGATCGGCAACACCATTCGCGACAATATCCGCAATGGCATCGAAGTGCTCGGCACCACCAATGCTGCGATCCTAGCCAATAGCATCTACGACAACGGTCTTTTGGGCATTGATCTTGGCAATGACGGTGTAACGGAAAATGATGCAGGCGACGCTGATGCCGGGGCAAACGCGCTGCTGAATTTCCCGGTCATCAATGCGATTGCTGCAAACGGTACGAGCGAAATCATATACGATTTCAACCTTGATGCCCCGGCAAACACAGACGGCTATCGGGTGGAGTTCTTCCGCAATTCATCCCCTGATACATCGGGCAATGGTGAGGGCGAGGAATTCATCGGCTCGCTCGACATCAGTCACGCAGGCGGCGACCTCAATTTCAACGGAGTGATGAGTGCAAACACCACGATAAGCGCGAACGATCAGATCAGCGCGACGGCATCGCGCAATACGGGAAGCGGTTTTGATATCACGTCCGAATTTGCAGACACCATTGCGGCTCTCACCAGAGGAGCGCTAACAGTGACGATCTCATCCCAGGTGTACGATCCTGGGCTCGCTGGCCTCTATTCCGTCCCTCAGAACGACCGTCTGACTACTGCAACGGTAACCAATGAAGTCGGCACAAGCACCACCAATGACAGCATTTTTCTGATCATCGACGTGCCTGCCGACACCGAATTCTATAATGGGGATGTCGACGGAACTGGCCCGGAAACCAACGCGGTAGCCTTCGATGGCAGCAATGCGCCGGGGCTTACTTTCACCTATGCGACAGATGTCCGCTTTTCGGATGCAGGAACGCGGCCGGATTTCGCAAGCTGCACCTACACGCCTGCGGCGGGTTACGATCCCAACGTGCGCTTCATCTGCATCAACCCGAAAGGCACAATGCCCCAAGGCGACCCGCCGCCGTCATTCGTGGCGCAGTTCCGGCAAAGGATCAAATAGAGCGGTTCTGGGGGAAGCCTTAAGAAAGGTGGCGGAGACGGTGGGATTCGAACCCACGATACGGGGTTACCGTATACACACTTTCCAGGCGTGCGCCTTCGACCACTCGGCCACGTCTCCGTTGGGAGGCTCCCCTAAACGGGACGGGCTTGAGGTGCAAGCGCTGTGATGTCATGAAACCTGCCATGAAACACATTTGCCTTGCAGCCGCCGCTTCGATTGCCCTTGCCACGCCGAGTTTGGCTGAGGATGAGGCGCCGGTGGAGGAGCAGGCAGCACCCTCTCCCAATGAAATTGTGAACGCTGCGCCGAGCAAGGATTGGGTGCAGATTGCGGCGGAAGATCTGCTAGTGATGACGCTTGCGCCAACCCACGATGGGAAGCGCCGTGAGGTCGTGATCCAATTGATGCCAGCGCCATTCAGCCAAGGGTGGGTGGAGAACATCCGCACCCTCGCCCGCGCCAAGTGGTACGACGGGATTTCCGTCAACCGTGTGCAGGACAATTACGTTGTCCAATGGGGCGATCCGGGGCACGACAACCCCGAGGGCGAAGGGATTGAGACTAAGCCTTTGCCCGAAGGACTGAATGTGATGGTGGAGGATGACTACACCTCTCGAACCAAAGGCGAGGACTATTTCTCAAAGTTGAGGTTGTCCGACGCGTATGCTGGCTGGGCGGCCTTTCTTGATGGATGGCCTGTTGGTACATTTTACGAGACTGTTCATTCGTTGGATTTCGAAGCTTGGCCCGTCCACTGCTACGGCATGGTGGGCGTTGGCCGTAACTACTCCCCCGACACCGGCTCTGGTGCAGAGCTCTACACCGTCATCGGCCATGCGCCTCGCCACCTCGATCGCAATATCGCACTCGCTGGCCGCATTATCAGTGGGATGGAGCATCTCTCCTCCCTTCCCCGTGGTTCAGGCGTTTTGGGCTTCTACACCGAGGAAGAGGCGAACCTTCGCACCCCGATCCTCTCGATCCGGGTTGCCTCTGACCTTCCGGAAAGCCAGCGCCCCCAATTCGAATATCTTTCGACCGAAAGCGAGACCTTCGCCGCTTACGCCGAGGCGCGCGCCAATCGCCGCGATCCGTTTTTCATCGTGCCAGCAGGCGGCGCGGATATCTGCAATATCCCTGTGCCTATCCGCGAGGTGGCGGGTGCTGAATAACGCCTGTGAGCTCCCGCGCAGGCGGGAGCCTCCTGCACTGAAGCGCCAAGCCGATGGAGGTCCCCGCCTTCGCGGGGACACACGCTGATGGAAACGGTCACCGCCACCCTCCCCTTGCGTCGTTGGCAAGGGGAGAAGGCAACTTACCACCTCGTAAGGTTCACAGGCGACGAGGCAGAAACGCTTGCCGCCCATGCTCTGATGCAAAGGCTGGAAATGGGTCGAGGGCGCGGCTTTGGCTCGGTCAAAGTCATGGCGCGCATCGGTGAAACGACATGGAAAACCAGCGTTTTCCCTCAAGACAAACAATCAACATGGATCCTGCTCGTCAGCAAAAAGGTGATGAAGGCCGAAAACCTCGCCCCCGGCGACGAGATCAGCGTCAGCGCGACCCCGCTTTAACGAAGCGCGCTAAATCTGCGCATCTGCCCAAAGCTTACCACTCGACAAATCGACATTGTCGCCCGCCTCAAGCTCACGCGCGGAACGGCGCACATCGGCGATAAACCGGCTTGCTTTTTCGCGCAGGTCATCGGCGTGCTTGCCAAGCGCGTTGGCGCTTTCGACCACATCGCCCGCAGCCGTTCCCGTCTCTTCGCTCGCCTCGCGCAAAGCGACAAGAAGCTCGCTAACCTGGCGCGAACCTTCGGCGACGGTATCGATATTGCGGGCAAGCTCTTCGCCGGACACTGATTGCTGATCGACAGCCGTAGCGATGGCGACGGCCACTTTTTCAAGCTCGCCGATCTGGTCATAGATTGAGCCCAAGTCCCCTGCGCTTGCGCGGGTCGATTCCTGCATCGCGCTGATCTTTTCGGCGACCGAACTGGTCGCAGCGCTGGTCTGCGTGGCCAATTCCTTGACCTCGCTTGCAACAACCGCAAAGCCGCGCCCCGCCTCGCCCCCGCGCGCCGCTTCGATCGAGGCGTTGAGGGCAAGCAGATTGGTGCGCTGGGCAATTGTGTGAATAAGCTCGGCAATCTCGCCGACTTCTTCAGCTGCGCTCGACAGATCGTCCATGCGTGTATTGGCGCTGGCAACAAGATTGGTCGCATCACGCGCAAGCGTTGCAGAGGCGGCGGCTTGCTGACTGATCTCATTGATCGAGAGCGCAAACTCGTCTGTCGCCGCCGCCGCTGCGGTGACATTGCGTGAGGTGTTAGACATGGCGCTGCTGGCGCTATCGGCCTGATCGCTCGACCCTTCGGCGACACCCACCATTTGCGCAGAGGTGTCCTTAAGCTGTTCAGATGCGGCAGACACCGAGGTAATAAGCTCGCCGACCGAAAACTCGAAACCTTTGGCAAGGTCTTCGAGCAGATGAATTTTTTCCAGCTTCAACTTGTGCATTTCGCGCGCGGATTCCTGCTGGCGGGCAAGCTGCTCTTCGATCTCTTCCGCACGGCGCTGGGTCAATTCGCTCAGCTCCAGCGATGAATGACGGAATACTTCCAGCGAGCGCGCCATTTCGCCAATTTCATCGGTGCGCGATGCGCCGGGGATCGTCGTATGGACCTCCCCCTTCGCAATCCGTTGCATCGCCTGCGTTATACAGGCGATGCCTCTCACGATATTGCGGTTGACGGTTCGCGAGAACATCACGCCGACTACGACAGCGATAAGGGCCATGATCGCCATAAACATGACACTCATATCCAGCCCGTTGAACAGGTCGCGCGCCGCCGGTGCAAGTGTGCCTCTCAATTCGCGGGCGAAGTCTGCGATATTGCCGCGCACATCGGCAAGATCACTTTCAAATGCCGCAATTTCGCTTGGGCCGGGGTTGGCCGCGATGCGGTTCCAGTCGCGCTGAAGTCCCTCGACCTGAGACACGAATTCGGCAACGCGCGCATGGGTTTCAGGCGGCATCTGATCAGTGATCCACCCTTGGGTATAAAGGATATTCTCCTGCGCCAGATCAAGGCCCGGCTGCACAGCTTCGAGCGCGCTTGTATCATTGCGGTCGCGAAAATTGCGGATGGCTATATGCGCGTCATCAAGTTCCATGACCGTGTGGGTGGTGCGCACTTCGAGTCCGGCGACATCGGCGACATAGCGACCAGCAGAAGAGAAATAGGCAGCGGTTGCGACCACGGTGAAGGCAACAAACAAAAGGATCAGCGCCGAGCTGTAGATCGATGCGTCAAGCTTTTTCGCCAGAGAAAACCGGTCGAGCCAATGCGCCGATTGCTCCTCGCCCGAAATTGGCGCTGTTTGGGGCGCGACGCTGGGTGCATTCTCATCCGCCGCGACAATGTTGAAATCCTGTGCCGTCACCTTAGCCCTGCTCCAATTGTGCGCCTTTTCAAAAGGCAATCAGCGTTTGTGGCGCTGCTTCAATGGTGGAGATAGCCGGGCGGTGTTAATGTGTGGTAAACGCGAAATTAACCAGCGTAACCGGGCATTTCAGGCGGTTTGGGTGCGGTGTACTCCCACTCTCACTGCCGCAAATTGTCCACTCAAGGGAAACAATCGCGACGCGCGCCATCAGATGCGATCAGCCTGCGCCACTGCGTCACTTGCGCGTAGAGCTGAGAGGATGCGGTTAAGGTGAGCCACATCATTGACCTCTGCATCAATCTCATAGGTTGCAAATGGATGGTCCAGATGGGTCTGGATCAGCTGGTTCACATTGACCTTGTTCTGTGCAAATACGCCCGCCATCTCAGCCAGCGTTCCAGGTCGGTCATAGATCGTGATCGCGAAACGGCCAATCGCCCCGTGCGAACGCTTGTCCCAATTAAGGTCGAGCCAATCGCTATCCACGCCGGAAGCAAGCTCAAGACAATCGATGGTGTGGACGATCACTCGCTCACCCTTGCGCCTTAGGCCAACAATCCGGTCGCCGGGCACCGGGTGACAGCATTCAGCAAGTTCAAACCCAACTCCCGGTGTCAGCCCGCGGATAGAGATTTGGCGTTCATGGCGCGCCCAATCCTCGGCATCGTCAAACTCCGAGGTGCATCCCGGAACCAATGCCTCCATCACCTCGCGGTTGCTGATCTTGCCAGCGCCGATTGCGAACATCAGATCATCGGGCTCGTCCATATTGAGGCGTTTGACAGCCTCCTTGACCGCCTTTTTGCCAATTTTGGCCGGGACTTTTGCTGAAATCTCGTCAAAAAGTTTGGAGCCAATCTCGGCGACCTCGTCGCGTTCCTTGAGGCGCACAGCGCGCCGGATCGCCGCGCGCGCTTTACCAGTGACAACAAAGCCAAGCCACGACATTTGTGGCTCAGCCTCACCGCCCTTGATGATCTCGACTACATCGCCATTTGCAAGCTGCGTTCTGAGCGGCATATGCCGCCCGTTGATCTTGGCCCCCACCGTAGCAAGCCCCAGATCGCTGTGCACCGCAAAGGCAAAATCGACTGCAGTTGCACCTTTGGGAAGCTGAAACAGCGCGCCTTTGGGAGTAAAGGCAAAGATGCGGTCCTGATAGATCGCAAGCCTTGTGTGCTCCAGCAACTCTTCGGCATCATGGCTTGCATCAACAATTTCGATAAGGTCGCGCAACCAGCCGACCTGGCCATCAGCCTTATCGTGTTGCTTGTAAGCCCAATGCGCGGCAAGCCCGAATTCATTGCGATGATGCATTTCGCGAGTGCGTATCTGCACCTCGACCCGCATCGAATTTTCATACATCAAGCTGGTATGAAGCGAGCGATAGCCATTGGTTTTGGGCGTTGAGATATAGTCTTTGAACTTGCCCGGTAGAAACTGCCACGTAGTGTGCAGCACGCCCATCGCGGCATAGCAATCCGCATTCGTTTCGGTGATAACCCGAAAGGCCATGATATCAGTGACCTGTTCAAAGCTGACGTGACGCTCGGACATCTTGGTCCAGATGGAATAAGGATGCTTTTCGCGCCCTGTCACCTCAACTGATAGGCCCGCTTCTGCCAGCACCTGCTTGATTTTGAGCGCAATCGCATCGACCTCGCCGCTATCGGCACCGCGCAATTTCTCTAGCCGCTCGGTGATCGTCTTGTAGGCTTCGGGTTCCAATTGCGCGAAGGCGAGCGCCTGCATCTCGCGCATATATTCATACATTCCCACACGCTCGGCCAGAGGCGCGTAAATATCCATCGTCTCGCGTGCAATTCGCTGGCGCTTTTCGGGTTTCTTGATGAAATGAAGCGTGCGCATATTGTGCAAGCGGTCGGCCAGCTTGACCAGCAGCACGCGAATATCTTCCGACATGGCGAGCAGGAATTTGCGCAGGTTTTCCGCTGCCCGCTCATTTTCCGGCATGGCTTCGATTTTGGAGAGCTTGGTCACCCCATCAACCAGCCGCGCAACCTCTGGTCCGAAATTGGCCTCGATGTCGTCAATCGTAGCGAGCGTGTCTTCGACCGTATCGTGCAAAAGCGCGGTGATGATCGTTTCCTGATCGAGTTGAAGGTCAGTCATTAACCCTGCAACTTCAACCGGATGCGAGAAATAGGGATCGCCGCTCGCGCGCTTTTGGCTGCCGTGCTTTTGCACTGTGTAAACATAGGCGCGGTTTAGCGCTGCCTCATCGGCATCAGGGTCATATTCAAGGACCCGTTCCACAAGTTCATATTGGCGCAGCATTGACACAAATATGAGGGGCACAGCGCCCTTGGGCAAGCGTTTTGCTATGCCAAAATTGTCCGCAAGCATATGGACCCGCCCAGCCTTGTTTGTTAACGTTCTCAAATGGTCGAGAAGGGAACAGCTTTGATGGCGACAAAATGCTTTGGGATTCTGGGGACGCTGGCATTGCTGGCAGGGTGCATGGCTGGTGCAATAACCGGCTCAGTTGCTGCTGCTCAAAATGACAGCGCCACGGGTCAGTCGCGGGCCATTGTCTTTTCCGACGAATTCAACGAAGCATCTCTCGACCGCGATAAATGGAACGTTGTCGGCATGGATTTCTGGGTCAATGATGAACAGCAAGCCTACGTCGACAGCCCTGATACGATCCAGTTCGCGGCAAATATAGAAGGCGCTGACGGTGGCGCGCTGGTCCTTCGTCCGGTCTATCGCCCCGGTATCGACACAAGGGCAGACCGGAATGCGGATTTCATTTCCGGTCGGATCAATTCCAAAGGCAAGGCCGATTTCACCTATGGCCGCATCGAGGCTCGCATCAAAATGCCCGATGCCGAAGGCGTATGGCCTGCGTTCTGGATGCTGGGCAATGGGACGTGGCCGCAAACCGGCGAGATCGACATTATGGAATATGTCGGCGAGCCGGACTGGACTGGCGTCGCGCTCCATGGTCCGGGCTATTCGGGCGAAACGCCGATAGTGAACAAGTTCTTCTTTGACGAAGGCACCGATGCAACCGATTGGCACGTCTATTCGATCGAATGGACCAGGGACGCAATCTTGTTCATGGTCGATGATCGCCTGACCTATCGCGTCACCCGTCCGATGGTTGAACGCTATGGAAAATGGCGCTTTGACACCCCAAAGCATCTGATCCTCAATTTTGCGCTGGGCGGTGCATATCCTTTCAAGACCAGTATGATAGACGAGCCTTACTACGGCCTTCCCCAATCGAGCGTTGATCAGATCAAGGCAGGTAAGGTCGCCATGTATGTCGATTGGGTGCGCGTGTACGAGCCGATCGACGCTGATTAGCCCGGCAAAAGAAATGGCCGGAGCAGCAAGGGTAAACCGCTCCGGCCAAAGTGTAAGCTCTAGCAGGGATAAGCGCTGAGCCATTGTCGCTCTGATGGGATTCGCATCCAACGCATGAGACGAATCGTGAGAAAAGAGCTGCAATCTTGATATTGCGACTGAATTGCATTTGCAAGCCGTAATATTTGACAATCTTCAGCTTTACCGGCCCACCTGCGAGGCTCGCTTAACTCCAGGTGGCCCTTGGCGGCAGGCTCATCAAAATCGCGTCGATATTGCCGCCCGTCTTGAGGCCAAAGATTGTGCCCCGGTCATAAACGAGATTGAACTCAGCATAACGCCCGCGATATTCTAGCTGTTGGGCAACATCCGCATCACTAAATTCGCTATTCATCCGCTTGCGCACAAGCTTGGGATAAATGTCGAGAAACGCCTTGCCGACATCCTGTGTGAAAGCAAAATTGCGATCAAAGCTCGCATCATCCTCGCATTCGAGGTGATCATAGAAAATCCCGCCAACGCCGCGATGCACCTCGCGGTGGGGGATGTAAAAATAATCGTCCGCCCATTTCTTGTACCGCTCATAATAGGTCGGATTATGCGCGGCGCAGGCTGCACGCATCGAGGCGTGAAATTCCTCGGTATCCTCTTCGTAAGGGATCGGCGGATTAAGGTCTGCCCCACCCCCGAACCAGGCAGTCTGCGTGGTCAGGAAGCGCGTGTTCATATGCACCGCTGGCACATGGGGGTTGTGCATATGCGCCACCAGGCTGATGCCGGTCGCGGTAAAGCCGGGGTGCTCCTTGCTTGCCCCATTCACCTGATCGGCAAATGCTTCCGAAAAGCTTCCGCGCACGGTAGAGACGTTGACACCGACCTTTTCGAACACCTTGCCTTTCATCAGGCCCTGAACACCGCCGCCGGGGTCTTCATTGCCCTCTTCCTCTCGGGTCCATGGGGTGTATTGAAAGCTCGCATCCGAGCCGGCCTCACGCTCAATGCTTTCAAACGCGGCGCAAATCTGGTCCCGCAGGCTTTCAAACCAAGCCTTTGCTTTTCCGGTATGACCCGCCCAGTCGCTCATAGTGATCCCTCGTCCTTTTTCATCTTCACCCCTGCCCTATGACACGCAAAGTGTCCACCTGTTTTGACACTTGCCAAACAGCGTCTTGCTGGCCAAAAGACAGCATGGTTCCCGTTTCGTTCTCAGATGATTCTGCACCCCTTGCCTTTGCGGGTGAGGAGATGGTGCTGACCAGGTCAAACGCACTTTATTGGCCGCGTGAGCGTACACTTCTGGTCGCAGACCTGCACCTTGAGAAGGGCAGCTGGTACGCGCAGACCGGGCAAATGCTCCCGCCTTACGACAGCCGCGCAACGCTGGAGCGGTTGGCCGATACGATCAAGGCGACGGGCGCGCGGCGGGTCATCACGCTGGGCGACAATTTCCACGATGATGCGGGCACCAATCGGTTAGAGCCCTATGCGAGCGGTATGCTCGAGGGGCTCATCCGTGCCCACGATTGGGTGTGGGTGACGGGCAATCACGATGAAGAAATGCCAAGGAAATTTGGCGCGCAAAGCTTTAGCGAGCTTGAAGTTTCCGGCGTGATCCTGCGCCACGAAGCACGCCCCGGCGAAACCCGGCCAGAGCTCTCGGGCCACTACCACCCCAAGATGCGGCTACGGGTGAGAAACCGCCATATCGCAAGGCCCTGCGCCGTGGTGAGCCGCTCAGCGACCAGCGCAGACCGCATGATCGCGCCCGCTTTCGGCGCCTACACCGGCGGCATGGATGCAGGCGCTCCCGCAATCCTGAAAGCGCTGAGCCCAGCGCGCGAAATCGACGCCGTGCTGCCCGCAAAGGGCAAATTGGTCACATTCCCGCTTTATCGCGAGGCGGCTTGAGCGACTTCCTCCCTCTGCACTGGGTGATCGAAACGCTGACAGTTTGGCACTATGTCGCATGGGCAAGCTTCTTTGGCCTTTCCCTTTGGCGCGGACCGAAGAACAAGGAACCTATGCCGCTTCTTCTCCGTGTCTGGGGCGGGATCGTGATGCTACCAATGTTCTATGCAATGACATCGCTAGTGGTTGGTCAATTGTTCGGAGATCATTATTCTTGGTCGCAAGTCTGGCCTTCTGGATTGATGCTCGGGGCACTTGTCTCATCCAATTTCGCATTGTGGATTGCTCGGGCAATCTGGCAGGCAAAGAACAAACGCTTGCAGCTTCTTGCCCTTGGCAGCTTTGTCGTTCCGCTCGCAGCGGGCTTTTTTGGATTGTTCTTCTCGGTTGCGTGGTGGCTCTTGCCGCGCGTTGTCGGCTTGGGGCTGATCGACTTCCCAAAACTCTCGTGGGGCGTCCAAGTCTAGGCGCTTTCGCACCCCCAAAGGGCAAATTGGTCACATTTTCGCTTTATCGCGAGGCGGCTTGACGCTTGCGCCTAGAAACTTAAGGGCTTTGCGCCTATATCGAAGACTCGAAACAAGGCTACAACAGGAGAACCCACATAGCCCGTCCACCTCGGCGTCAGATGGCCCCGCCAACGAAAAGCGGCCCTCGTTATGATCAGTTTATTCAAGTGCCCAAGGTGCGCGTCATCGATGATGAAGGCGAAAACCTGGGTGTGATGTTCACGCGCGAAGCGATGGAGCAGGCCAATGACAAGGGCCTGAACCTTGTTGAAGTGTCCCCCAATGCGGACCCGCCCGTGTGCAAATTCCTCGATGTCGGCAAATATCGCTATGAGGCCCAGAAAAAGGCCAATGCGGCACGTAAGACTCAGAAAACGCAAGACATCAAAGAAGTCAAAATGCGTCCCAACATCGACACGCATGACTATGACGTGAAGATGAAGAACGTGAACAAGTTCATCAACCACGGCGACAAGGTGAAGGTCACCCTGCGCTTCCGCGGTCGCGAAATGGCGCACCAGCATCTGGGCATGGATTTATTGAAGCGCGTGCAGGAAGACGTTGAAGAAATCGCCAAGGTCGAAGCATTCCCGCGCCTCGAAGGCCGGCAAATGCTGATGGTGCTTGCGCCGAAATGAGCGGCGCGAGAGCCAATCCTCGCAAGTTCAAACCGCCTTTTTTGAAAGGCGCGAAGAAGTCGGTTTCCTATTGGAAAGACAGGTTTGGCAAATGGGCGGCGGATCAAAAACGTCGCCCCAATGCTCCAAAGCCTGAGCAGAAAGACGGGCCAGGAAACGGCCATGACCCGGACACCGGCGGGCTCGCCGCAGAGCTCCCACGCAAACCCAAAGACCCAAACCTTTCGGGCGGAGCAGCGGCGCGGCTTGAATTTGGAAGCGACTGAAGCAGTCGATCAGGGCGCGGGGTGGATCATGGTCCAGAATTTGGGCCCACCACCCGGCACCTCCCATTCCTCCAAAATCTCAAAACCCAATCGCGTGTATATCGCGACGTTATCCGGCGTTGCTGTCTCCAACAGCACGCCTTGCCCTTTTGAAGCAGCACGTTTGATGCCCGCGCGCACAATCGCCCCGCCCCATCCCTTGCCCTGCGCCTTCGGGGCGACGCCTACATATCTAAGGTAGGAGTAAGGTTGAGGGCTCGGATGGCGCTTGTACATTTCTTCGGCCACCTTGAGCCCGCGCGGCAGATCGATGCGAAAGCCTGCGAGCAGCCGCAAATTGTCGTAAGTCGTCGCAAAGAATCCATCGCTCACTTTGCCGGGCGGATACCAGAGACTTACAGCGCCCTCATCCGGTGAGGCCAAAATCTCCCCATGCCGGCGCGATTGCTCGGCCATGACCTTGAAAAAGCCGGGAAGCATTGCCTCACGCCGTTTTGCATCAGGCACAATCCACGAGAGCGCCGGGTCATTCTGAAACGCTGCACCAAGTGTGCGAGCGAGCGGCTCGAGCTTTGCAGTGTCCGGAACGGTTTCAATCGGGCGATCATCACGCATAGGAGATGAAAACTAGCCGCTTTGCAGCCTCGTGCCAATCGTTCCACAACCAATGCTGATGCACAGCTTTGCGCTTGGCGGACAAGCTGGCACTCTAGGCATAAACGCGTAAGGGAGGAGCGCGAGCGCCATGAGTGCCCAAAAAATCGGCTTGTATCTTGGCCCGCTAGCCTTTGCCATCACCGCCTTCGCTCCCGCGCCGTCTGGAATGAGCGGCGACGCGTGGCTCGTCGCGGGGCTGGTTGCGTGGATGGCCGCCTGGTGGATGACCGAGGCTGTGCCGCTTTCGGTAACAGCGCTTTTGCCTTTCGTGAGCCTGCCCCTATTCGGTGTCATGACAGCACGCGAGACGGCAAGCGCGTACTACGCGCCGATCCTCTTCCTTCTGCTTGGCGGGGCGTTCATTGCGCTAGCGATTGAGCGCACAGGGCTGCACCGGCGGCTCAGCCTTGCGATCCTCAAAGCGATTGGCAGCGAAGGCGGTCAGGTGCGCCTGCTCCTCGCCTTTATGATCAGCGCGGCGATCCTGTCGGGACTGATCTCCAACACCTCCACCACGCTCATCATGATGCCGATGGCCCTGGCGGTGCTTGCTGGCGGAGCGTCTATGCAAGCCCCGGATGGTCCCACCGAAACCAGTGGCATTTACGGCGCGCTTCCTATGGGGATTGCGTTTGCCGCAACCATTGGCGGGCTTGGCACGATTGTTGGCTCTCCCACCAATGGCATTGCGGTGCAATTGCTTGATGACATGATCGGGCTACGCATCAGCTTTGCCGACTGGATGGTGCTGGGAATGCCTGTGGTTTTGATCGGCGTGCCGCTTGCGTGCTTTATCATTGCGAGGGTTCAAAGGGTTGATGCCCACCCCTTCGATGTCGCCGCAGCGCGCAACGCGATTGACGACCACGCCCCCTGGTCGCCTGCTGAAAAGCGTCTTGTCCCAATTATCGCGATCACTTTTCTTTTGTGGATGAGCCAGCGTTGGGTCGCGCCCTTCCTGCCGCCGAACAGTTGGACCGATGGAACAATTGCAGTCCTTGCAGCCCTTACCTTGTTCATCTTGCCTGACGGGACGCAAGAGGGTGGCAAGAGACGGCCTCTGCTCAGCTGGAGCGAAGCAAACCGCGCACCCTGGGGTGTGATCTTAATGTTTGGCGGAGGGCTGGCACTTGCCGCCGGGATGCAGGCCTCAGGGCTTGCCGATTGGCTGGGCCAATCGCTTTTGCCGCTTGAGGCGATGCCTTTGTTCATCATTGCCTTGGCAGTGGTTGCGATGGTTGTCCTCGTCACCGAATTTGCCAGCAATGTCGCCACCGCAAGCGCGATCATCCCGGTCATTGCCAGCCTTGCCGCCGGGCTTGGCCTGGGAAGTGATGGCGCCGAAGCGGCGATCCTCATCGCCATGCCAGCAGCGCTCGCGGCGAGCTGGGGCTTTATCCTGCCAGCGGGAACAGGGCCCAATGCGATTGCCTGGAGCACGGGCCGCCTCAAGATTGAGAAGCTTGTTCAAGCAGGGCTTGTGCTTGATTTGCTTGGCGTTTTCCTGATCGTTGCGATTGTTTGGGTGATGGCGGCGCTGATCTGAGCAGGGAACACCCCTTAGCCCCCATTCCCAATTCACAAAAGCTGTAGCCCGCAAAATCCCTAGCGGGGTATACCTTAGGCCCTGCCCTGATGCAGAAATTCTATAGCCCGCGCGCGCCCTTAGGGTTTTTGCGCAGTGCTGTGGTTTAGTCGTGGAAATCTGGTTGCAACGGAAACCATCGCGCAATAACCTCGAAATGTCTTTGGGGAGAGGCGCTTCTGCGGAGGTTAGAGGCGGGTGCTCCAAAACACGCGAAATTGTGAAGTCCCTGCCTTCCTAGGGACGTGTACTTAGGAGGGAGACACGCGTCGTGAATGATGCAGTCAACGCAACAGGCAAGCCAACACCGCGCCGAAAGCCAAAACCGGAAAAAACCCACATTGGCGGCCGCGCATTGAAACCATCAACAATGATGATGGGGCATGGATTTGATCCGGAATTGTCGGAAGGCTCGTTGAAGGCACCGATTTTCCTTACCTCGACCTTTGCCTTCCCCAGCGCCGCCGATGGCAAGCGCCACTTTGAAGGGATTACCGGCCAACGCGAAGGCGGGGCAGAGGGCCTCGTTTATTCGCGTTTCAATGGCCCTAATCAGGAAATCCTCGAAGACCGCCTCGCGATCTGGGATGGAGCAGAAGACGCGCTCACCTTCTCAAGCGGAATGACCGCGATCTGTATCCTGATGATGGCCTATGTCTCCCAAGGCGATGTGATCGTCCATTCCGGGCCATTGTACGCGGCATCGGAAGGGTTTGTTGCCAAGGTGCTTTCCAAATTCGGCGTCACCTATGTCGATTTCCCGGCGGGCGCATCTCCTGAAGAAATCGAAGAGGTCATCTCACGCGCGAAATGCCAGGCGGGCGAAAATGGCGGTAAGGTCGCAATGATCTATCTCGAAAGCCCGGGCAATCCGACCAACGCCCTTGTCGATATTGAAGCGGTGAAAGCGGCGCGGGACAAGGTGCTCAAAAAACCCTGCCCCATTGCTATCGACAACACATTCTTGGGGCCGCTGTGGCAGCGCCCGCTTGACCATGGGGCGGACATTGTCGCTTACTCGCTGACGAAATATGTCGGCGGACATTCTGATCTTGTCGCAGGCAGCATTGCGGGCGCGAAAAAGTGGATGGATCCGGTGCGTGCTCTGAGGAACACGATGGGCGGTATCGTCGATCCCAACACCGCCTGGATGCTCTTGCGCTCCCTTGAAACGGTTGAACTCAGGATGCAGCGCGCTGGTGAGAACGCGGCCAAGGTGTGCGCGTTCCTAAAAGGCCATCCGAAGGTCACGGGCCTCGGCTATCTCGGCATGATTGAGGACACGCGCCAACAGGACATCTATGACCGCCATTGCCTTGGCGCAGGGTCCACCTTCAGCGTATTTCTGAAAGGCGGCGAAGAGGAATGCTTCCGCTTCCTTGACAATTTGCAGATTGCCAAACTCGCCGTCAGCCTTGGCGGGACAGAGACGCTCGCGAGCCATCCGGCTTCGATGACGCACCTCTCAGTACCCCATGCCCGCCGCCAACAACTCGGCATTTCCGACAGCCTTGTCCGGATCAGCATCGGGATCGAGGACGCAGATGATCTGATTGCCGACTTTGAGCAGGCGCTTGAGCACGTGTGAATTGACGACTACCCCTTTCGCTCAGCCAGTTGAGGCGAGAGGGGACAGTCGATGAGTGATACACGCAATCCCGTGGTTCTGGTGCTGGGCGCAGGTGCCGGAATTGGCGGCAATACGGCAAAGCGTTTTGCCAAGGGTGGTTATCACGCGGTTCTGGCAAGGCGCTCTGATAAAGAGGGGCTCGACCGGCTTGTCGCTGAGATCGAGGCCGAAGGCGGGAGCGCAACCGGCGTGCTGCTCAATGCAGTTGAAGATGGCACAATCGAAGAGCTGGTCGAGGCGACTGAGCGAGACATCGGACCGATTGAGGTGTGTCTTTTCAATCTGGGCGCGCAAATCGGCAATCGACCCTTCTTCGATACGCCGCACAAGGCGTTTGAGCTCGGCTGGCGAATGACCTCTTTTGCGCTCTTTCGCCTCGCCCAAGCGATGCTCCCAGCTATGGTGGAGCGTGGTCGCGGCGTGGTGCTTGTGACTTCTGCGACAGCGGCTGTGCGCGGGAATGCCGGACAACATTCGCACGCTGCCGCTATCGGCGGGAGACGAATGCTGTGCCAGTCGCTCAACGCTGAATTTGCGCCTCAGGGCATCCATATCAGCCACATCCTCGTGGATGGTCCGGTCGATGCGCCTGACACTCTGGGGCGGCTATTGGGTGACAGATATGAGGCTTTCAAAGCGTCCAAGGGAGAGGACGGGGTGCTTGATCCCGCAGCTTTGGCGGATACTTATTGGCACCTAGCGCACCAACCGCGCAGCTGTTGGAGCTTTGAAGTTGATGTGCGGCCTTGGACCGATACGCCGTGGTGGAACGATAACCCACCCACTGAGATCAATACGTCTTCAGCCAAGCCCAGAGGCGATCAGGGTTAGCCTATTGATCCGTCCAAGGCTCACACTGCCAACCCATTAAGGCGCCTTGTAAAATCGCATAAATATCCATTCTGGTGCGGCATTGCGTTAACGCTCAATTGACCAAGATTTATTAGAGTGCCTCGATAACCGGCTCCAATGCGGCGGTGTGCGAGAGGCAAACCAATGACACAAGGGGCATCGCTATAGGAACGCTTGCCATGCACATTGATCTTTTGACCGCTTCAATCAGCCCCGGCCTCTATGCGCCGCTGGCATTGATGGTGGGTGGTTTCTTGCTTGCATTGGTTTGCCTTGTCTTATGGCTTGTCTTGCGCCGGAAGCGGGCAAAACCCGCCAAGCCGCGAGCAACTACCGACGAAGTCGCAACTGCGGATGAAGCGGTCAGCGCTGATCTTCCCGCTGAAGCCGCAATTGCTGCAGCACCAATGGTGGCACCAGCCCCCGCTTCTGCCCCCACTCCTGCCCCCGCTCCTGCCGCCACTGGGCGCAGGCGACGCTCGCTTGTGGGCGGCGCTGAACGCGACGAGGGAACGCCTTCGGGCGAACCACCAGCGGCAAACGGCCACGAATTCGACGACGAGGCTGAGCCTCACATTGCCGATACCAATCTTGACGCAGACGAGCATGACGACGAACTCGCGGACGGTAACGCTCATGTCGAGTATGATGAAAACTTGGACGATCCGGCGATTGATGAAGAGCCGCATGACGAGATCGAATGGATCGAAAACGACGAAGCGCAATCCGATTTTGCCTCAGGAGAGGATGAAGCCAATGTGCCTGCGGCATTTGCGTTGACAAACACGCCCGGTGCAGGGGACGAGGCCCATGAAACAACCGTCTGTGCCGAAGTCAAAGCCGCCCGACAAACGCCGATCGTGTTTCGTCAGTTCCTGCCTCAGACACCGGGCACCGATGGTCTTTCATTCTACGGTGGCCAGCCCATTGGCCCTGAGAACTTTCAATGGCCGCGCGAACGTGGGGCCCAAGGCGGGGCGCCGTTGCAATTCCTGATGCAATGGGATTGCGCTGAACTGGCCGGACAAGACCCCACGGGCCTCTTGCCACAAGATGGCGTGCTATATTGTTTTGTAAACTGCGACCGGGATGATGAGGAGGACTTCCTCCAATCCCACGCCTTTGTTCACCATCGCGGCTCATCCCAGGCATGGGGCCCTGTCGAAATCCCTGAGGACGCCGGGCCAGCGCTTGGCCGAACGGCTGCCTTCAAGCTTAGCGGATGCACCGACTGCGTGCCTGATGCAGAAGATTATGTCCCGCGCGTCATGCCGCGCTTTCCGTTCGCTCCCATTGCTTTCACATTGCCGGACCCGCTCGACAATGATCCAAGGTATTGGTCAGACGCGCAGGCGGGCGAGGCCTTGCTCAACCTCCAGAAGAGCAGCGGTACAGCCCCGGCACCCACGAGCGAGCTTGACGTTCCCCGGAATGAAAAGGGCCGCCCTTTCCCCGTGTTCCCCCACGATTTTGGCGCAATTCGTGTGATCGCCAGTCACATGATAGAGGCGCTCAAATCCCCCGACCCGGTCCTTGCAGAAGCGCTTTATTCCGACCTTTCACCCGAAGAGCGCGATGCGCAATTTGGCCAATGGTTCGAGGAGGCGAAAGAACTCTATCTGCTTGGCACCCAGCGCCCCGAAGGTCACAGGCTTGAATCGAATATCTCTGATGACATCTGGAATTGGTTCGATGCGCGGCGCGGCGTGCTTGGCGGTGATCTTAACGCAATTGTCGTGGAGGCCGTTGACCTTAGCCTTTCAGTGAGCAGCGAAGCCTTGTCCCTCGTTCCAGCCGAATGGATCGACAAGGCGATGGATGCCCATGCGCTTGCCCGCGAATACGAAAGCGATGGGATTTTGCATATCCACGCTGCCACTCCTGCGCGAATGTTTGGCCCGCCAAGCTATGCTGACAGCGTGAGCGACACGCTGGTTGATGAGCACATCCTCTTGCTCGAATTGCCCAGCGGCTCAGGCCCGCAACACGATTTTGGCGGCAAGACGCTGCAATATTGGATTACGCCCGATGATCTTGCGGACGGGAAATTCGACCGCGTGAAATCAGTGGTGATCGACGCCTAGGCGCCGCTCACCCTTTCCATTCACGCCGCTCTTCTGCGACGCGCAAAACATCATAGGCAACCTGGAGTTTCTGAAACTCCTGTGCCGCCTCGTCATCCCCCGGTTTGACATCGGGGTGAACCAGCTTTGCCTTGGCGCGGTAGGCTTTCTTGATGGCCGCAAAATCGGCATCCGCCTCAAGCTCAAGCAGGTCGAGCGCGCGCATTTCATCGGCGCTTCTTGATCCATCGCCAGAGCCCGTCCAGCCATAATGCGAGGCCTCGGCATAGCCTTCGGATTGCTGGCGCTCTTCCTTTGCGCGCGCGGCTTTTTCAGCCTTGTCGAGCCCTTCGAAATAATCCCATTTCGAATTGTATTCGGCAGCGTGTTTTTGGCAGAAATACCACTTATCCGGGCTATTGGGCGCTTTGGGTGCGGGACAATCGCCCGGCTCATTGCAACCGTGCCGATCGCAAATGCGCACATTCACCGCCTCGCGCGATTCTTCATAGCCGCGCCAGCGTGGGAACCCCCAATCATTGGATCGCCGCGCTTTAGGCACGAGCGCGCTCTTGCAGGCAAATCATGTTGTTCGTCGGAAAGGTCACGCAGGTCATCTAGGCCCTCTGGCCGCGAAAGTGAAGATGTGGGAACAAGTTGCGATGTGAAATGTTGCAATGCAATAATTCGTTCATCATTGCAGCGCTAAAGCGCCGCAGCAACAGACAGGAAATTTTGTCCGGCCATGAGCCAGCAATTGCAAATCTCCAGCCTCGCAAGCGCACTGGCCCTCGTGTGCCTGTGCCTGATCGCGCGCGTGGGTGTCGAGATCAATGGCCCGGCTATGAGCGAAAACGGCGCTGTGCTGCAAGTGTTCAGCGCGAAAGCCACGCAAAGCTAGGCTAACACAAAAACGCGCCCGTATCCCTTTCAGGACGCGAGCGCGCTCTTAGCAAATTTCACAAAAATCAGTTGATGATGATGCTCGCGGCGCGGCGGTTCTGCGCCCATGCGGTTGGATCTGAACCAAGCGCCACAGGGCGCTCTTTGCCGTAGCTCACCGTGCGAATACGCGCAGGGTCAACGCCAAGGCTGACGAGGTAATTCTTCGCCGCATTGGCACGACGCTCACCCAGAGCGAGGTTGTATTCGCGCGTGCCGCGTTCGTCGCAATGCCCTTCGATGGTGAAATTCACTTGCGAGAATTGCGCGAAATATTGCGCCTGTGCCTGAAGCGCGGCTGCGTCAGTGCTGTCGATGTTGAAGCGGTCGGTGTCGAAATAAATCACAGACGAGCTGCCCACGGCGCGCTCAAAATGGGCCTGCGATCCGACCATTGGGCCAGTTGGGGCTGTAGAGGTCGGCGCAGGCGTTGGTGCAGGCGTTGCAGCAGGCGCGGGAGGAAGCTCTTCGGGTGCCTTTTTCGAGCACGCCCCCAGTGCCAGTGCAGACGTCATCAGAACAATTGAAGCTGTTTTGCGAGCTGAGAAAGTCATTAATTTACTCTCCGATTAAAAGCCGGGTGATCTGCCTTCCGGCGAAGCGGGTGAACAATTGCCCCGATTCTCGACCATGAATGGGCTGAGGCAGATTAACACATTTTGACTAAGGGCGAATGGGGCCCCACGCAGGGTCCGATGCATCAACGGGCGTAGGCAGGCGACGTTCGTTGCGACCGGTCAAGTCAACCTGCCAGAGTGATGAACGGCCAGACCCGCGCTCGGTGCGGAAGAACTGAATAATCCGGCCGTTAGGGGCCCATGTGGGCGCTTCATCCTGCCAACCATTGGTCAGCACTTTCATGTTGCCGCCGCCCGGTGTCATCACGGCCACATTGAAGTCGCCAGCGATGCGAGTGAAAGCGATCTGGTCACCGCGCGGGCTCCATTCAGGCGTCGCGCAGCGCCCGCCGAAGAAGCTGATGCGGCGTTGGTCGCTGCCATCGGCATCCATGACATAGCATTGCTGCGTGCCGGAACGGTCGCTTTCAAACACGATTTTTCTGCCATCGGGCGAGAATGATCCGCCAATGTCGATCCCCGGCGTATCGGTCAGCCGGCGTGACTGGCCGCCGTTCACGGACACCTGATAAATGTCGGTGTTGCCAGCCACGGCCATGGAATAGAGGATGGTTTTGCCATCAGGCGACCAACGCGGGGCAAGCGTCGGATTGCGGTTCTCTGTCACCAGCGTCTGTTTGCCTGTGCCAATGTCATAGACATAGATGCGCGGGTTCCCATCGACATAGGACAGATACATGATCTTCGAATAGTCAGGCGAATAACGCGGAGTAAGCGCAGTGGCGCTGCCCAACGTCAGGAAGCGGTGATTTGCGCCGTCTGAATCCATCACGGCAAGACGCTTTACCCGGTTATCCTTGGGGCCAGTTTCCGCGATATAGGCGATGCGGCTGTCGAAGAAGGGATCTTCGCCTGTCAGCCGTGCGTAAATCAAGTCGGAGCATTTGTGCGCCGCGCGCCGCCAATCAGCGGGGCGCACCACCCATCCTTCGCGGATCAGTTCATCTTTCAGCACTACGTCATAGAGGTAACATCCCACGACAAGCTTATCGTCAGAGCGTGCACGGACATAGCCATGCACCAGCATCTCTGCGCCGCGCCCGGTCCAGCTGCTCCATTCAGGCGCAGTGATCTGCGGGAAGTCCGGTGCAGGAAGGCGATCAGGCCCGGTCGGCTCGAAAAGGCCATTGTTGCGAAGGTTCGCTGTGATCACCCGCGCAATTTCGCGGCCCAAAGCGCCAGTTCCATCGGCATTCGCAGGGGTCGCCGTCTCGCGGTCAGTCGCAAAGGCGGGGATGGCGATGCCCAAGTCTTCCCAATCGCTTTCATCGGTGGTCGAACCCGTCAAGCCACCGCCGTCGCTTTCAGACGCTTCTTCAAAGGCGGTTTCAACATCACCGCCATCCGACAAAGGCTCACCAAGGTCTTGGTTTTGCGCAACAACCGGCGCAGCGCCAAGAGCCAGCGCCAAGCTAAAAACAAGCGATAATTTCATGCTCACAGCCTTCTATCAAACCTCCACTCGGAGATATTTTTCCAAGCGTTGTAATATTCATCGGGCAAATCGAAAGGGGCAGCGCGTTGAACCGCGCGTATAGCCCGTTCAGCGTGCAACGGGGCCTGTGGCCGATTGCTATCGGTGATGCCTGATTGGCTCACCACGCGCGGGGTTCCGTTCAACGATCCGTCTTCGTTCAGGCGAAAGGCAAGCACCGTCACCAATTGCTCTGCATCAAGTCCCGATGGCGCATCCCAGTAGGGGCGCAATTGGCGGTTGATCGCCTGTTGCAAGGATGCGCGCGCGCTTCGCCCGATCTGGCTTGCGGGGATACGCGTGTCATCTGTGGTCGTAGAATTGCCCGCACCGCCAAGGAAGTTATCGCCAATACGGCTCCCACCGGGCCGCTCACGCGGGGGCGTAGGCGTCGAAGTGCGGGTGGGCTGAGGACTGGGCTGAGCGCGCGGCGGTGTGCGCGTTGCGGGGCGAGGCTCAGTGCGCGTCGTGGAACGCGTCTCCGGCCTTGGCGTGGGCGGAGGTGTAACCTCAGCCGGCGTGTTCTGCGGCACCTCTTCGATTATCGGCGCGGGCTCCTCGGACAAGGTCGGAGCGATGGCCGCGCGGCTTTCGGCGACAGGGTCGGGTGCGGTTGATTCCAGACTAACTTCAGTAGCCAAGCTCACTGTCATGCGCTGAGGAATTGGCTTTTGCGTCGCGGTAAAAAGGAATTGCACGGCAAGCGCTGCCACAAGCAAAGCGTGAAGCACGATAGCGACCAAAAGGCCGATGCCGTCTTCCTTTTGAAAACTCCCGCTGTGAGGCTGGCTCATCTCCATCACCATCAAGACCTATGGCGCGCTCGATGAACCGTCTGTGACCAGCGAGATCGAGGTAAAGCCTGCGCGGCCAAGCTCGCCCATCACCGCCATTACCCGGCCATAGTCAAGGCCCCGGTCACCGCGCAGGATTATGGTGGGAAGCTCCCCATCCCCGCCCCGGTCAATCGCGGCCAAAGCCTCTGGTAACGCCCCCACGGGCACTGCGTTGTCTTCGATAAAGACAACACCATCGGAATTGATGCTGATCGTGACCTGTGTGGGGGTTTCTTCAACCGGATTGGCGCGGCTTTCAGGAAGCTCAATCGGAACGCCCACGGCTGGTAGCGTTACCGTGACCATAAAGATGATGAGCAGCACCAGCATCACGTCAACCAATGGCGTGACGTTGATTTCCGCCATTGCTGCGCGGCGGGTGCGCTTGCCCCGACGAGACCCGGAGGAGGCCGTTCCCATCCCCATTACACTTTATCCAACTCGCGGCTCAGCCCTGCGTGCACCTTGTCGGCAAAGCGCCCAAGCTTGGCCTCATACTGGTTCACCGAGTTTGAAAAGCGGTTGTAGAATATCACCGCCGGGATTGCTGCGAACAGGCCGATGGCGGTCGCAAACAAGGCCTCTGCAATGCCCGGAGCCACCACTGCGAGGCTTGCAGATTGCTGTGCGCCGATCTGAAAGAAACTGTTCATGATACCCCAGACGGTACCGAACAGACCCACAAAGGGCGCAACCGAGCCTGTGGTGGCCAGAAACGTGAGCTTACCCGCCAGATCATCCGCTTCCTCAGCAACCTGGCTTTCCATCGCCGCGCCGATACGCTCGCGCGCAGCGGGTTTGTCGAGCGCGCCGTTCTTGGTCGAGCGCCTCCATTCATCAAGCCCGGCCCCTGCGACCCGCGCTGAGGGGATCGCTGAACGCTTGGCCTTTGAAAGCATCGCCTCGCGGTCATTCGTGCTCCAGAAATCGCGTTCATATTCGCGGCTCGAAGAGTTCAGCTTTCCCAGTCGCATCACAAAGGCGATAATGATGGTCCAGCTCCAGATGCTAGCGAGGATCAGGCCAACCATCACGGCTTGAACGATAATGTCAGCCTGAAGAAACAGCTCCAGCGGGTCGAGCCTTGTGGGGCCCACCGCCTGCGTTGAAACTGCGGCTAGAGTAGTCAAAGTCACTTCGATGTGTCCCTCACGTGTTCATCAATGTCTTGAATGCTTCGCGCCACGGCGCAGGCTGTCGTTTCGGGCGACCGTCCAGTGAGATAAAGCCAACGCGCAAACTTGCCTCGCACAATACTTCATTGTCGCGCTTGGCGATCTGATGCATCCGGCACGATGCCGCGCCAAGTTCGGTGCAGGTTGTTTCGATCACCACATCATCGTCAAGGCGCGCAGGGCGCAGGTACTTAAGGTTCACCTCCGACAGAGCATAGGCACCCTCCCCGCTTTCAATCGCGGCGCGTTGGTCAATATCGAGCAGCCGCAAAAGGTCCGAACGCGCGCGTTCAAACCAACGCAAGTAATTGGCGTGATAGGTTATTCCTGAAAGATCGGTGTCCTCATAGTAAACCCGCACGGCATAAAAATGGGTCGCGCCGTCAAGGACGCCGCCCTGAAAATTCAGTGTGCTCGGATTGGGTTTAACCATAACCCTCGTGGATTAGCCTTTGTGCCGAATGCATTCCAGCACCAACTGCGCGCGGTCACATGAACGTCGACAGAATGAATCGCCCTTGCGACGGGTCGAGTGTCGATTTTATGCGATCATGCGGCCAAGGGGCTGACCGCCAAAGATATGGACGTGCAAATGCGGCACTTCCTGTCCGCCATGCGCGCCGATATTGGCCATCAGGCGATAACCCGGTTCGACTAGCCCCTTCGCCCGCGCGACCGTACCAACTGCGCGCACAAATCCGCCGATTTCCGCATCCGACGCCTTGGCGCTAAAATCGTCCCAGCTCACATATTCGCCCTTGGGAATGACCAGAGTGTGCACCTCGGCCTGAGGATTAATGTCCTCAAAGGCGTAGGCCCATTCGTCTTCGTAAACCTTATTCGACGGGATTTCTCCGCGCAGAATTTTGGCGAAGATATTGTCGGTATCGTAGGGAAGCGTGGGGTCGATCGGCATATTACTCGCTCCTGCTGGCTTTTTCGTCGAGGCCTGAAAGCCCTTCGCGCTTGTCGAGCTCGGCGAGCACGTCGTCAAAGCTCACCCCTTGCGCTTGCAGCAGAACGAGGAGGTGAAAGATGAGATCGGCGCTTTCGCTGACCAGTTCTTCACTCACGCCAGTCATGGCCGCGATCACCACTTCGGTTGCCTCTTCGCCGACCTTCTGCGCGATTTTTGCGGTGCCCTTGCCTTGCAGCTTGGCAACGTAGGATTCCTCTGGCGAGGCGGTCATGCGCTCGGCGATGGTGCCTTCGAGGCGGGTTAGGGTGTCACTCATGTCCAATTCTCGTCATTGCGAGGAGCCGAAGGCGACGCGGCAATCCATGGAGGGGCCGTTTCGCCGAGGCGAGGCCTCAGATCATGGATTGCTTCGCTACGCTCGCAATGACGAAGTTTCAATATTCGAAGCGGTTAAATCCCGCGCGCCGGAAGCCCCGCATCGCGAAGCGCCTTGTGCGCCTCTGCGATGGAGTGCGTGCCGAAATGGAAGATTGATGCGGCGAGCACCGCGCTCGCCCCGCCTTCGCGCACTCCGTCAACAAGGTGGTCGAGATTACCCACGCCGCCACTTGCGATAACGGGAATGGAAACCGCATCGGCAATGGTACGGGTCAGTTCGAGGTCATAGCCCGCCTGCGTGCCGTCGCCATCCATGCTGGTCACGAGCAATTCGCCTGCGCCAAGCTCGGTGACCTTTTTGGCGTATTCGACAGCGTCAATTCCGGTGGGCTTGCGCCCGCCATGGGTGAAGATTTCCCAGCGCGCCTCGCTTTGCGGCTCTTCGCCTATCACTGGCACCTCTGGCGTAACGCGCCGCGCATCGACACTGGCGACTACACATTGGCTGCCGAATTTGGCGGCGATTTCGCTGACAAGCTCAGGCCGAGCGACGGCTGCGGAATTGATCGCGACCTTATCCGCACCGGCCAGCAAGAGCGCGCGCGCATCCTCAACGCTGCGCACACCTCCACCGACGGTCAGTGGCATAAAGCACACCTCCGCCGTGCGTTTGACGATATCGAGCAGCGTGCCCCGCCCTTCGTGGCTGGCCGAGATATCGAGAAAGCAAAGCTCATCCGCCCCCGCCGCATCATAAGCGCGCGCTTGCTCCACAGGATCGCCAGCGTCCTTGAGATCGACGAAGTTGACACCCTTCACCACGCGCCCATCGGCCACGTCCAGACACGGAATTACTCGGACCCGAACAGTCATTTCAATCCTCGACGCATATCTTTTCGCCTTCAGAAAATTCGTGACAAACTGAGATGACAGGCTCCGCCAATAAGAACCATATCGCGAGCAAAACGCCAATCCACAAGGGCGCCGTAACGAATGCAAGCGCAATCCAGAAGCGCCAGCCGGTCGCAGGTTTGCCCTTGGGATTCACACCCTTAACTCCGCGCTCCCATCTGGATCGCCGCCGCGAGGTCGAGCTTGCCCTCGTAAAGCGCGCGGCCGGTGATCACCCCCTCAATACCAAGGTGCGATTGAATTGAGAGGATGTGGATGTCAGAGATGCCTTTGACCCCGCCGCTGGCGATGACGGGAATGTCGACGCGCTGCGCGAGTTCTACGGTGGCGTCGATGTTGACGCCTTTAAGGAGGCCATCGCGGCCAATGTCGGTAAAGAGCAAAGAGGCAACGCCTGCATCCTCAAACCGGCGCGCGAGGTCCACGACGGGCACGTCGGAGACTTCCGCCCAGCCTTCGGTGGCAACCATGCCGTCTTTGGCATCGACCGCGACAACAATGCCGCCTTCCCATTCGCGGGCCATTTCCTTGACGAATTCGGGATCTTTCAATGCCGCAGAACCCATCACCACGCGCGCAACGCCAAGGTTGAACCAACCCTCAACCGCTTTCGCATCGCGGATGCCGCCGCCCAATTGCACATAGCCGGGGAAGCGCTCGATGATGGCTTTGACCGCCTCGACATTGCGTCCCTCGCCCGCGAATGAACCGTCAAGGTCAACCACGTGCAGATGCTCCGCACCCGCGTCGGCAAAGATCATCGCCTGAGCCGCAGGATCGTCGCCATAAATGGTCGCGCGGTCCATATCGCCCTCGGCAAGACGCACGACTTCGCCGCCTTTAAGGTCGATTGCGGGAAAGATGATCATGGCTTCCACTCCAAAAAGCGAGCGAGCGTTGCAAGGCCATAAGCCTGACTTTTCTCAGGGTGATATTGAACGCCGCAAATATTGCCTCTGGTGACCGCTGCGACAAGCCCTTCCCCGTGATCGGTCAAGGCCGCAACGTGATACGGATCGTCCGCGATAAAGTGGTAGGAGTGGAGGAAATACGCCTCCCCCGCCTCAACCACCGCGTGGTTTTTCGCATGGGGCATGAGCGCGACATCGTTCCAGCCCATATGCGGCACCTTGATGCTTGGATCGTGCGGCGTGATCAGCTTCACTTCCCCCGGTATCCAGCCAAGCCCGTCGTGGGTGCCATGCTCCAGCCCCCGGTCAGCAAGCAATTGCATCCCGACGCAAATACCAAGAAATGGCGCGCCGCCATTGCGGACCCGCTCTTCAAGAGCTTCGACCATGCCCGGCACCGCGCGAAGGCCATCCGCACACGCCTTGAACGCGCCGACACCGGGAAGGACAATACGATCAGCCTTGCGGACTTCATTAGCATCAGCGGTCACACAAACGTCTGCCCCCACAGCCTTCAGCGCATTGTGCACCGAGTGGAGATTGCCTGCGCCGTAATCAACCAAGGCGACTTTATTGGTCATTGCGAAGCACCACGGTTGCAAAGCAACCGCAAGGGCGGAGTCGAAGCCGAAGGCGCAGACGGCCATAGGCCACCTGCAAGGCCGCCCGCAGCGGGTCCGCAGCGCAAGCGGAGGACGTCTAGCGAGGACGCGCGCCCGGATGGGCGTGCGGAAACCAAACAAACGCTAACCACCAAGCTGCCCCTTGGTACTCGGGATGGCGCTGCCTTTCCTCGGATCGCGTTCCACTGCAATTCTCATCGCGCGGGCAAAGCCTTTGTAGAGACTTTCGCAAATGTGGTGATTGTTCGTCCCGTAAAGCACTTCCAAGTGCAGCGTCAGTCCTGCTGATTGCGCAACGCTTTCAAACCAGTGCTGGATCAGCTCGGTGTCCCATTCGCCCAGCTTCTCTTGAGTAAACTTGGCTTTCCAAACGCAATAAGGCCGCCCTGAAATGTCGAGCGCAACCCGGCTTAGCGTCTCATCCATCGGTGAATACGCACTGCCATAACGGCCAATCCCGGCCTTATCGCCCAGCGCCTCAGTAAGCGCCTGACCCAGCGCAATTGCGCTGTCTTCGGTCGTGTGATGCTGATCGACGTGCAAATCGCCCTCAACTTTCATCGTCACATCGATGAGGCTGTGCTTGGAAAACTGCTCGACCATATGATCGAGAAAACCAATTCCGGTGGACACATCATAAGTGCCCGTCCCATCGAGGTTAACCTCAATCAAAATCGAGGTTTCTGCGGTTTTTCGCTCAATTCGGCCCTTACGAGGTTCGATTTGAGGCGAGGTAGATGCTGCATTGCTCATGGGATGGAAGCCTATAGACGCCGCCGCCTCTCTTGCAAGCACCCGCGCGAGGTCAAATTGCCCCGCCTGCACCCTTTGCGCTCACAAATCTCGCACGAAAGCCTTGACCAAAGTCGCGCGTCTCGGCACCACTCGTCAATGTGATGACCGAAGACACACCCGATAGCCTCATTCCCTACGATGAAATCGTGCAAGAAGCGCTGCGCGCCGTGGTTGGCCGCGTGCTCGGCGAGATTGAGCGTGGTGGCGGTGAACTGCCCGGCAATCACCATTTCTACATCACGTTCAAGACCGGCGCTGCCGATGTCTCGATCCCGGATCACCTGCACGAACGGTTCCCGGATGAGATGACGATCGTGCTGCAAAACAAGTTTTCCGACCTAGAAGTGCGCGAAGACGGGTTCAGCGTGCGCCTGTCGTTCAACCAGATCCCGGCAACGCTCAGCATTCCTTTTGCCGCGATCACCGCCTTTGTTGATCCCGCGGTGGATTTCGGCCTGCAATTCCAGGCCTCCGTGCCAGAGCATGAGCATGAAGAGCACGATGAGGCCGAAAACGACGCGGACAAGTTCAGCGACGCGGCGAGTACAGTCGAAAGCGGCGAGGATGGCTCCAATGTCGTGACGGTGGATTTTGGCCGCAAGAAATAGGCGTATGGAACCTTTACGCTGCTTTGCGAATATATAGGCCATGGCAAGCAAGCACTCCAAACCCGTAAAGCGCGCGCTAAAACCGCTCGCGACCTCGGCAACCAATATCGCTTTGGTTGAAATCGTGCTTCGCGCGCTCAGCTATCGTTTCAGAGACAAGGTCGAAAGCGAGATGGTCGAGGCTGCGAATGAAAAGCGCAGCAATGAAGAAGAAAAGCTCGTCGATGGGCATTCCTTGATCACCTCAATTGGTCTTTATGGCGCCGCCAAGCTGGCGGCAAAATCGCCCGCTGGCCTTGGGATTGTCGCCGGCGGACTGGTGCTTAAAACGCTATATGATCGCGGGAAATCCGTGCGCGCCCGGCGCGCGGCTCGGCAGATTGAAGGCCCCACGAAGGTCGAGGGTAAGTAACGTTAACCTCACTCAGGCACTTGATTTCAACGCCGCTTCGTGTGCAACGCCTGATCATGAGCGCACAAGACATGACCACCGACACCACTGACAAACTCGCCCGGCGTGGCCTTTTGTTCATTCTCTCCTCGCCATCGGGCGCGGGAAAGACGACTTTGTCGCGCAAACTGCTTGCCCAGGATGAGGACATTCAATTGTCCGTCTCCGCCACCACGCGAAAACCGCGTCCTGGAGAGGTCGATGGCAAGGACTATTACTTCGTCTCCGATGCCGAATTTGATCGCATGATCGAAGAAGACGACTTTTACGAATGGGCCCCGGTTTTCGACAACCGCTATGGCACGCCCAAAGGTGCGATCCGCAAGGGCTTGAAAGAGGGGCAGGATTACCTGTTCGACATCGACTGGCAGGGCACGCAGCAGTTGAAGCAAAAGGATGATCAGGACGTCGTCACCGTCTTTGTCCTGCCCCCCAGCCTCGAAGAATTGCGTCGGCGCTTGGAATCCCGCGCTCAGGACAGCGCCGAGGTTATCGACGGCCGCATGGAACGCGCCCGCGATGAAATCAGCCACTGGGCCGAGTATGACTATGTCGTGGTCAATGACGACATGGAAGCCTGCTTCGACCAAGTCTGCGAGATCCTGCACGCCGAACGGATGCGCAGAAAGCGTCAGACCGGGCTTATTCCGTTTGTGCGCGAATTGATGGGGTAGGATTGGCGGTCCGGTGATAAAGTGGAGCCTTCGCCTCGCTGTTATTAGCTTTGCGTTTTTCGTATGCGCGGTTTTAGGGTTCAGCCATCTTGCAATCCGAGCCACGCTTTCGCAGGTTGGGCAGCTTGCTGGCGCAGAACAGCGCTTCACTCTCACCGCAGAGGACGGCACCGAAATCGCGGCAAGCTTTGTTTCGGCTGAGCAGGAAGACGCGCCAGTCATTCTTCTCCTCCACGGCAATGGTGCCTCTCGTGGACAATTTGGTGGGCACCTGAATTGGCTACCAGCAAACGGGTTTCATGCCCTCGCAATAGATTTTCGCGGGCACGGGCTATCGGCTGAGCAATCCAAGAGCTTCGGCTATAACGAGGCGCAAGATGCGCACGCCGCAATGCGATGGGCGCGTACTGAATTTCCAAATTCTAAAGTCGGTGTGCTTGGGATTTCACTTGGAGGTGCAGCGGCTCTGGTAGGCAAACAAGGTCCACTAGAAGCCGATGCGATGATCCTCCAAGCGGTCTATCCTGATTTTGATAGAGCGGTTCGCAACCGTGTGCGATTGTTTGGCGGTGATCTTGCTGCAAGCGCCCTAACTCCGTTCCTGACCTATCAGGCGTATCCCCGATACGGGGTAAGCCATGAGTTAATCTCACCGGTACTGCGCGCGCGCGAATTCGAACGGCCGATACTGGTTATTGCTAGCAGGAACGATGAATACATCCCTGTGAGCGAAAGTGAGGAACTCGCGGAAGCATTCCCCGGACGCCATTGGCTCTGGCTAGTCGATGGTTTTAGTCATGGCCAGATCAGCAGCCTTGATGATGAGGTTTATCGCGCGCGCGTCATCACGTTCTTCCGCGAGGAACTGTAATGGACGAACGGATTGTCTTTTAAAACTCGGCACTCTTTTTCTTGGAAAACCATCTATTTGGTTCAACGCTGACTAACGGTGTTGCCCCGACGCCCAGCGGAATTTGCATACTCATTGGCACCGGGTCATATGGCGCATGATCAACGTCATGCCTAACGCTCCAACCCTTCCCTACAGCAAAAAAAGCCCGGAAATCCGGGCTTTTTCTTTGTCTTGATGTCGAATTTGACTGACAGCGCTGTCAGGCCATCAGCTCAGATCACTGGCCCGATGGGTCGACAAAATTGCCCGCACCCACATTGGCGTTCACCACGCCGCCGTCGATGGCGATGGTGGTGCCTACCACATAATCGCCTGCACGGCTGAGCAGGTAGATCGCGCCGCCTGCCATATCCATTGTGTCGCCAACCCGCTTTGACGGGATGCCGCGTTCGACCATGTCCTGATTGTCACGCGCCGCTTTGTTCATCTCGCTTGGGAAAGCGCCCGGGCCAATGCCGTTGACGATGATATTGTCGTTCACAAGCTCAGCGGCCATCCGGCGCGTCAGGTGGATAAGGCCAGCCTTCGACGCTTGATAAGGATAGGTCGGCCATGGGTTCGATTTCATCCCGTCGATCGAAGCGATCATCAGAACTTTCGCAGGGCGCTCTGGCGTACCAGCAGCTTTCAAAAGACCGTGCAGTTTTTGGGTGAGGAAGAACGGCGTTTTGACGTTCAGATCCATCGTGCGGTGCCAGCCCGCCTCACTGAATGTTTCGAAAGGTTCGCCCCATGCAGCGCCCGCATTGTTCACCAGAATGTCGAGCTTGTCTTCACGCGCCGCGATTTCATCCGCCAGCGCCTGAATACCGTCCATCTGGCTGAGGTCAGCGACAAGACCGATGACTTTATCGCCCAGCTCGGCGGTGGTCGCATCGACCTGTTCTTTCTTGCGTGCGCAGATGTAAACCTTCGCCGCGCCCGCTGCGAGGAGCCCTTCGACGATCATCTTGCCGATCCCGCGCGAACCGCCGGTTACGAGAGCAACGCGCCCTTCGAGGCTGAATAGTGAATTGATATCCATGTGAAATTCTCTCTCTTAGTATCCGCTAAGCTGCGCCACGCGATTGGCGTGGAAATAGGCATCGCCAAGGAATTCGGCGAGCGCGCGGTCGCGTTTCATGTAAAGGCCGATGTCATATTCGTCGGTCATGCCGATCCCGCCGTGCATCTGGACACCTTCCTTAACCGCAAGACCAGCCGCCTTGGCGACTTTGGCCTTGGCCACCGAAGTCATCAGGTCAGCCGATGGCGCGCCTTCATCAAGCAATTGCTGCGCCTTGATCGTCGCTGCGCGGGCAACTTCGACCTCGGAATAAAGATGCGCGGCGCGGTGCTGGAGCGCTTGGAACTCACCGATCAATTTGCCGAACTGCTTGCGCTGTTTGAGGTAATCGACGGTCATGTCCATCGCGCCTTGCGCAACGCCTACGCCTTCGGCAGCAGCGCCAACACGGCCTGCGGCAAGCATGGCGTTCAGGACTTCGCGCCCGCCATCGACCTCGCCAATGACGGCATCGCCATCAAGCTCAACGCCGTCAAATTTGATGTGGCTCGCCATGGAGCTATCGACGAGGCGAACCGGATTCTGGCTCATCCCATCTGCGTCCTGGGGGACAGCGAAGAGGGTGATCCCATCCTCATCCTCATCCGAGCCGCTGGTGCGCGCGGCGACCACGATCATATCCGAGCTTGCGCCTTGAATCACAAAGCTTTTCGAGCCTGAAAGCTTGAAACCATTGCCTGACTTCTCGGCGCGGGTTCCTATGCGGCTTGGCCGGTGCTTGGCGGTTTCATCGATAGCAACGGCAAAAACGCTCTCGCCTTCGATAAGGCCTGGCAGATAGCGCCCCTTGAGGTCGGACGATGCGTGGCCAAGAGCGGTCGCCGCCAGAACGCTGGAGGTCAAAAAAGGCGATGGGGTCAGGTTGCGGCCGATTTCTTCCAGCACGATACCGGCTTCGACATGGCCCATGCCAAGTCCGCCATCATCTTCGGAAACCAGCATTCCGGTAAAGCCCATTTCGGCCATTTGCTTCCAAAGACCGTGGCCAAAACCATCCTTGCAATTGCGGTCGCGCCAATGACGCAACTGCTTAGAAATATTGCCCTCTTCGGCCATGAAGCCGCGGGCGCTATCGGCGAGCATCGCCTGATCTTCTGTGTGATACAGAGGCATTGTCTATTCTCCCAAACCCCAAACCTCTGACCTGAAGGCCGAGAGAAACGGGGCGTCCATTTGTTTAAGCTTGTGAGGGTTAGCCGCGCCTATTATCCACCGGGCAGCTCAAGAATGCGCTTGGAAATGACGTTGAGCATCACTTCAGATGTGCCGCCTTCGATTGAGTTCGCTTTGGTGCGCAGCCAATCGCGCGGTGCCTTGCCGCCGCGTGTTTCTTCGCTTTCCCATTCGAGACTGCGCGAGCCGCCTGCGCTCATCATAAGCTCATGGCGGCGCTTGTTAATTTCGGTGCCGACATATTTCATCATATTGGGCTGTGCCGGGTGGCCTTTACCCGCTTTCATCTCGTCCATGAATTTTTCAGCCATGGCGGTAAAGGCGAGCGCATCCACATCGAACAGCGCCATTTCGCTGCGCAGAACGGGGTCGATTTCATCGCCGTTCTTCGCCGCGTGGCGGGTCATTGCCGTACCGATGGCGGTCAGGCGATCACCACCGCCCATGCCCGAAATCATCTCACGTTCGTGACCAAGCAGGTATTTCGCCACGTCCCAACCGCGATTGATTTCGCCAACGTAGCCGGGGCAGTCCTCGCCATAGCTCTTGGGCACTTTGACATTGTCCATGAAGGTTTCGCAAAACGGGCTGTTCCCGCTGATCAGCAGGATCGGCTTTGTCGAAACACCCTCACCCGCCATGTCGAACAGCATGAAGGTGATGCCCTTGTATTTGTCATCCTTGTTGGTGCGCACAAGGCAGAAAATCCAATCGGCCTTGTCCGCGTAGGATGTCCAGATTTTCTGACCGTTGACGATCCAGTGATCGCCCTTGTCCTCGCCATAGGTCTGCATCGACACAAGGTCGGAGCCGCTACCGGGCTCGGAATAGCCCTGACACCAACGGATTTCACCGCGCGCGATTTCATTGAGGAAACGCTTTTTCTGGCCCTCGGTGCCGAATTTCAGAAGAGCCGGGCCAAGCATCCAGATGCCGAAGCTCGAAAGGGGTGGACGCGCGCCGATTGCCGCCATTTCCTGACGCAGAATTTTGGCCTCAGCCGGGGAAAGACCCGCGCCGCCATATTCCTTAGGCCAGGATGGGACGGTGTAGCCCTTGTCGCGGGCGGCCTCGAACCATGCTTTTTGCGCATCGTTTTTGAACGTGGCGTTGCGGCCACCCCAATAAACATCGTCGTCCTCTCGAACGGGTTGGCGCATTTCTTCCGGGCAATTTGCCTCAAGCCATTCGCGGGTTTCCGCGCGAAACTTCTCCAGATCGGACATTCCGACTCCTCTCTAAATTTATCTCAACTTGACGCTTACGTTATCGTCATTTGGCCCTCCCCTGCAACCTTCGAACGACGTGAAATTTACAAACCTCGCGTGCCGTAACGTCACCGCAAAAGCTCCGCGCACTGGCGTTGACGGACCCGTGCTTCGCGTTAGGTTGCAAATCGAGATTGAGGGAGAGTGGGATCATGCGATTCTCAGGGAAGACCGTGGTCGTGACCGGCGCTGCGTCCGGGATTGGCGCACAAACGGCGAGGCTGTTCGCCCGCGAAGGCGCAATCGTTTTCGCCAGCGACATCGACGAAGAAGGTGGCAAAGCCTTAGCTGCCGAAGGGCACGGCGATGTGCGTTTTGTCCATTGCGATGTGACCGACACGGCTTCGATCAAGGCGCTAATGGATCATGCTGCCGCTGAAACAGGCGGGATTGATGTCGTCTTCAACAATGCGGCTGCTGGCGGAGCGCGCCCGTCGATTGACGAGATTGAGCCGGAGGAATGGGACTGGACGATGGACTTGGTCCTTCGCTCTGTCGCGTTCGGTATCCGTTATGCCGTGCCCCACATGAAGGGGCGCGTGGGCGCTGCAATCGTCAATGTGTCAAGCGTGGCGGCCGTTGGTCCGGGCTATTCACCGACCGCTTATGCCGTTGCAAAGGCAGGTGTGTTGCACCTCACAAAATGCGCGGCCGCCGATCTTGCTCAGCACAACATCCGCGTGAACGCGGTCCAGCCGGGCTTCATCAACACCAACATTTTCACCTCCTCCATCGCTGTGCCAGACGAGATGAAGGAAATGGCCAAGGCCGTCATCGCTCAGCAATCCGCCAACGCACAGCCGGTCAAGCGCGGCGGCCAACCCAGCGATATTGCCGAGGCCGTGGCATATCTTGCCAGCGATGCGGCAGGCTTTGTGACCGGAACCTCACTGATCGTGGATGGCGGCATTACGATCGGTCCGCGCCATTCGTGGGATCCTGAACAAGAAACGCTGTTCGCGGGGCTTCAAAAGATGGAAGAGGAAGCCAGAGCTGCGGCAGAAGCGACTTCAGGAGCGGCGAACCGCTGATGGGACTTGTCCAAGGCAAATTGCCCATGCGCCTCAAGCTCATCCATGGCTTTGGCGCGGTAGCCTTCGGGGTAAAGGATGGCGGTTTCCTGTTTTTCCTGCTGTTTTACTACAGCCAGGTTTTAGGCATGGACGCAGGGCTTGTCGGGCTTATCCTGCTTGCTGCATTGCTCATTGATGCACTGGTCGATCCGATTATCGGCTATTTGTCAGACCGCACCTACACCCGCTGGGGAAGGCGTTTGCCGTGGCTTTATGCAGCCCCCATCCCGTTGGCGTTGATGTGGGTTTTGTTGTGGTCCCCTCCGGGCGATGTCGCTCCGTCACCGCTTGGGCTTCTGGGCATTATGGTGGGTGTGCGGCTGCTTTTATCGGCGTGTGAAGTTCCATCAGTCAGCCTCGTGCCAGAGCTTACCTCCGACTATCAGGAGCGTACAACGCTGTTCCGGTATCGTTATCTATCGGGATGGCTTGGCGGGGTGTTGATGATGGTGCTGGCCTACACCGTCTTTATGCCGGGCGAGAACGGCCTGCTGACCCAGGATGGCTACCCCGCCTATGGGATCTTTGGCGCAGGATTGATGGCTTTTGCCGTTCTGTTTTCAGCTATCGGACAGCACAAAATCGTCGCGAATTTACCGGAAACCAAGCCCACGCCATTCAACCTTCGCGATGCTTTCTCGGAAATTTTCGAGGCATTTTCAGAAAAAGCTTTCCTCATCTTTGCCGCTGGCGGTCTTGCTGCATACATCAGTCAGGGGATGACATTTTCGATCTCGAATTTCCTCAATATCTACGTTTGGCAACTCGACCGGGTAAGTTTCGATTGGGCGCCATCGTGGCTCAATGGCCTTACCGCCTATCCGCTGGTGCTTGGCGTGTCGGTGTTCGGGATGTTCATGATCGTGGGGCCCATGCATCACGCGCTGGGCAAACCCAAAAGTGCAGCGGTGAGTTCAATCATCGCCATCGTGCTGGGGCTTGCGCCTTATGGGCTTTTTCTGGCGGGCCTTTGGCCTCCGGTGCCCTCACTTGCATCAACCGCGCTCTTTTTCGGCTTTACCGTATTTGCCAATATGTTCGGGGTTGTGTTGATGATCTCGGCCACTTCCATGCTCGCTGAAATCGTCGAAGCATTCGAAGAGCGCACCGGAAGGCGCGCCGAAGGGTCGTTTTATTCGGGCAATTGGCTGGTCCAAAAATGCGCAACCGGTTTTGGCGCGGCACTGACGGGGCAGATCATCGCCTTCTCTCAGCTTGAGCAGGGCGCGGACCCGGCTTTGGTCGATCAGGGCGTGATTGGCGCTATCATCATCACATTTGCGATTGCAGCAACGCTTCTCGGCCTCATCGCTGCTTGGTGGCTTGGCCGCTTCCCCATCACACGAGAGGAGCACGAGGCACGCATCGCTGCGCGAGACGCGCTTCGCGTTGCGCACAAAGCATAGACGAAAGCCACAAGACACCTTGGCGCGGGAGCAAAGCCGTGCCACCATATATGCAAATCAAATCGAGTTAGACGAGAGGGATTCCCAAGATGGATTTTGAACCAACAGAACGTCAGGCCTATTGGCGCGACCGTGTGCGCGGCTTTATCGAAAAGCATATTCGCCCCAACATGGACGTGTACAAAGCGCAGGATGCCGAAGGCGACCGCTGGAAAGTCATCCAGATCATCGAAGACAAAAAGAAGATCGCCAAGGAAGAGGGCATCTGGAACCTCTTCATGCCGCCGCGCAATGACGGCCATCACCACGTCGAAGAGACGTTTGAGTTCGAAGGCCCGGGCCTCACTAACCTCGAATATGCTCTGTGCGCTGAAGAGATGGGCCGCATCGGATGGGCATCGGAAGTCTTCAACTGCTCCGCGCCTGATACCGGCAATATGGAAGTGTTCCACCGCTACGGCACGCTGGAACAAAAGGAAAAGTGGCTGCGCCCGATCATGAACGGCGAAATCCGCTCAGCCTTCCTCATGACCGAGCCTTACACCGCGTCATCAGATGCAACCAACATCGAAACCAGCATCGTGCGCGATGGCGATGAATATGTCATCAATGGTCGCAAATGGTGGTCGTCTGGTCTTGGCGATCCGCGCTGCAAGGTCGCGATTGTCATGGGTAAAACCGACTTTGAAGCCAAGCGTCACGCGCAGCAATCCATGGTTCTCATGGACTTGGATACGCCGGGCGTAAATGTGATCCGTCACCTTCCCGTCTTCGGTTATGACGATGCGCCGCACGGCCACATGGAAGTCGAGATGAAGGACGTGCGCGTGCCCGTCAGCAATATGTTGCTTGGCGAAGGGCGCGGCTTTGAAATCGCACAAGGGCGCCTTGGCCCGGGCCGCATCCACCACTGTATGCGCACCATTGGCGTTGCCGAAGAAGCGCTGGCGAAAATGTGCCGCCGACTTCAGGAACGCGAAGCCTTTGGCAAGCCGATTTACAAGCATTCCGTATGGGAAGAGCGCGTCGCACGCGCGCGGATCGACATCGATATGACACGTCTTTTGTGCCTCAAGGCTGCTGATATGATGGACAAGGTTGGCAACAAATCGGCCAAGCAAGAAATCGCCATGATCAAGGTGCAAGCACCCAACATGGCCCTCAGGATCATCGACGATGCGATCCAGGCGCATGGCGGCGGCGGTGTTTCCGATGACTACGGCCTTGCCAATGCTTACGCTCATCAGCGCACTCTGCGCCTCGCAGACGGTCCGGATGAGGTTCACGCCCGCTCTATCGCGCGCATGGAATTTGGCAAACACGCGCCACAAGCAGGTCCAACCGCCAACGCCCTTCGCGACGGGGCACCTGCTGCCAATGATACGAGCAGCTTCAGCTCTGGCGACATGGGCGTTGCCCGCTGACACTTTTGTGAGTCCCCGCGCGCGCGGGGACTCATTACCCATCGCTGCTGTGATCTGGATGAAGGAGGCTCCCGTCCAAGGCGGGGGCGCGCGATATGGAAATTGATTTCGATAAGGAAATGGTCGGCACCACCGAGGTGTCTGACAAGGACAAGCTCGATCTGGAGGCGTTGACCGCTTGGTTTAAAGCCAATGTCGAAGGTTTCGAAGGCCCGATCAGCTACACCAAATTCAAAGGTGGGCAATCCAACCCGACCTATAAAATCGAAACGCCAGCGACGAATTATGTCCTGCGGCGCCAGCCCTTCGGCAAACTTCTGCCAAGCGCACACGCAGTTGATCGCGAATATGCAGCTATGACGGGGCTTCATCCAACCGGATTTCCTGTGCCCAAAACCTATGGGCTTTGCGAAGACCCCGAAGTTCTCGGATCGAAATTCTTCGTGATGAGCATGGCTGATGGTCGCTCGCTTTGGAACGGTGCCCTTCCCGGAATTGAGCCGGATGAGCGCCGCGCACTTTACAATGCACTGATCGACACAATGGCCGATCTTCACCTCAACAAGCCTGATGAAATCGGGCTCGGCGACTATGGCAAGCCAACCGACTATTGCGCCCGGCAAATCGCCCGCTGGTCAAAGCAATATAAGCTGTCTGAAACCGAGCATATGCCCAAGATGGAGCGGCTGATCGAATGGCTTCCGCAAACCATTCCGCCTCAGCACGAAAGCTCCGTCGTTCACGGCGATTATCGCCTCGACAATGTGATCTTTCACAAGACAGAGGCCCGCGTCATTGCCGTGCTCGACTGGGAATTGTCGACGCTGGGCGATCCGATTGCGGACTTCAGCTATCTGATGCTCAACTGGCACAACCCCGCCGATGGCCGCGCAGGGCTGCTGGGCCTCGACCTCGAAGAGCTTGGCATTCCCACTGCGGACGAGGCGGTCGAACGCTATGTCGCGCGCACCGGCTATCCGGTCCCGCCCATGGATTGGTACTTCGCTTACAACCTCTTCCGGCTTGCAGGCATTATGCAAGGCATCAAGAAACGCGTGATCGATGGGACAGCATCCTCTGCTCACGCGCAGGCGATGAGCGAGCGGGTGACACCACTCGTGGACCGTGCGTACGAATTCGCTCTCAAAGCCGGGATGTCTGAATAAGCGCCGGCTTGAGGCTTCAGAAATAAGAGCTTAGCGAGACAAGCGCCCCGACATCGCTTGGCGCGCCGCTGAAATGTCCGGGCTGGCTGCGATAGAATACGCTGGTTGAAACTGTGCCAAGCGGTGAAACCCCTTGCCAGCCGAGCTCACCGATAAGCTCACGGCCCGATGGTGTCAGCGATAGCGCCTGACGCCCTGAAATCGCGCTTTCCGTCGCGTAGTCATAGTCGACAGGTAGATCGAGCTGCAGCGCACCACCGCTTACTCGCAAAGGCTGGCTTAGTCGGAAACCAAGGCTGTCGCTCTTACCAAATACGCCGTAGCGGGTGAGATCAAATGACCAACCGTTTGTGCGGATTTGCGAACCAGCAGCGATCAATTCTCCGCCAGCTGCCTGAGTGAAGCCAGCGCGGTATGATCCGCCAATCTGCCATTTCTCTCCTAGTCCGCGCGAAACCCGCCCATCAAGAAACACGCTGCGTGCGCCGTTTAATCCAAGTGCCGGGTTGAAATGCGCGCCAAGCAGAGTGTCCTTTTCAAGCAGGATCGCCATCCCAGCGGTCACGTCAAAGCCCGCCCACTTGCGGTCAGCCGATAGTGCGACTTGCGTGGTGGGACGGCGCTGCGGTTCACCGCTAAAAGCGTCGCTTACGTTGCGAAATCCAGAAAGCCATGCCCGGCCTCTCTCCGCCGATAGGGTCAGTCCCCAATCGCCGATCTGTTGGCGGCTTGCGACTGCGATTTCGCTGCTGCCGAGAAAGCCTGTGTCATTGCCAGCCTGCGGCGCGATCTGAAATGCGCTGCGCTGCGACCCTTGCAACTGCGCAACAAGACCAGAAGCGCTTTGCGCGATTGCAAAGCCCATCTGAAGATCGGGAGAAATACGCGCCGCGACCCGCCCTGCGAGCACCCGCGCCCCATACGCCTCTTCACTTGTGAGCTGCAAATTGTCCGCCCAGCCAAGTCCGGCAGCCCGCGCGCCCTCGCCCACTGTTACGGCAACTGAAAGCTGATCATTGCCCGCCGCTCTTGTGTGCCCGCCAGTTTGCACCGCGCCGCGCAAACGTTGCACCGGCGGCGCTACGCGCGAGTTTTGGCCAAGAGACGTTGTGAAAGCACGATCATAGCGGTCCGTCACAATCGTATTGATCGAAGTGGTGGTGAGCGCATCACCCATCGCCGCAGAGCCGACCGCGAATGCATCCGCAAGCGCAATCACATTGCCAGTTCCTGCGATGCTCACCGCACCTTGAGGCTCAAACGCTTCGGCAATGTCGAGAATGCCTGCGCCGTACACATTGTCTATCCCTAAGGCCCCTGCATCGCGAGCGGTGTCCAGCAGGATTTCGGCAATCTCGGCGCCGGTGAGATTTGGGAAGGCCTGCGCCAACAAGGCCACCGCACCTGCCACCTGAGGCGCTGCAAAGCTTGTCCCTGAAAACAGCGTTACAAATTCCTGCCCGTCGATACTCTCGACGAAAAGCTCACCGTCGTCATAGACGCAGCAAATCCGCTGGCCGCGCGCGGAAATGTAATTGGCCGCAAACTGCCCTGCGCGATTGCTGAAATCGGACATTTCACCATTATCATCGACCGAGCCAACGATGATTACATTGCCGCCACCTGCTGCAATGATGGAGCGCGAAAACTCGTCCACTTCATCAGGCGAAAGGCCATCGTTCCCGGCGGCAGCAACAATCACCACCCCGGCATTTGCCGCACGGGTGATCGCATTTTGCAGCTCTAGACTCGCCGCGCTTCCCCCAAGGCTAAGGTTGATCACGGCTGCGCCTGCGGCGACCGCAATATCAATACCGCGCGCAATGTCATTGTCCGCGAACACGCAACCAAGCGAGGCATCCTGCGGCGTATCCGTCCCGCATGAACCGGGCCGATCAGCTCTTAGTGCAAGCACTTGCGCATCAAAGGCGATACCAAGCACGCCCGTATTGTCCCGTGCGCCGGCGGCGACCGCTGCAACGTTGGTGCCGTGGTCATCTTCCGGATCAATGGGGCGCCCTGCCCCGGTTACGTCTTGCGAATCCGCGTGGACGCGCCCTGCAAATTCCGGGCTGTCACTATCAAGGCCGGTATCGACGATTGCGATAACTTCGCCTGTCCCGGTGCTGCCGCTTAGCCAAGCGGTTTGGGCACCGTGAAACTCAGGCCCGTCAGAGCGCCGGAATTCAGCCGTTTCGTAGGATACCGAAGACGGCGCGGGAGGAGGCGGTGGTGGCGGCGGCGGTGGTGCAGGTGGTGGGGTGGGAAGACCAGCGACGCCAGGACCATTTGCAGCCCCTCCCCCACCGCAAGCGCTAAGCGCGGCACAGGCCGCAGCAGCAGCGACAACCTTCCAGCGAAGGGGTGCGCCTGTCGTTTTCACAATCGGCCTTTGGCGCGCGGATGAACGGTGCGCGTTAACTAACATCGAACCAAGAGATGCGCCTGCGAGCAGCCGAGATCCTTGTAACATATGGGTTTTCCTTTGCCTCAGCCCCCTAGGCCGTGAGGGACATAAGCCAACAATCGTTTTACGATCAACGACGTTAACCATGGGATTAATCCGTATAGGAGCCAGCTCTCCGGCTCGCGTGGCTCTTGCCGCTTAGCTTTCTAAAAGCTAGCAAGCGCGCCGAACCACGATTCAAACGCCCCGCTATAATTGCAGGTGCGCGCCTTCTTGCCGGAGCATTTATGACCAACAGTCTCATCACTGACATCGAACAAGCGTGGGAAGAGCGCGATACAATCACCCCGACCAGCGATGTAAAGCCGCTTGTTGAAGAGGCTCTTTTGATGCTCGACAGCGGCAAAGCCCGTGTGGCCGAACCGGCTGGCGATGGCAGCTGGCAGGTCAACCAATGGCTTAAAAAAGCCGTGCTCCTTTCCTTCCGCCTCAACGACAACCACGTGATGCAAGGCGGTTCTGCTGGTGAACCCGCTTATGACAAGGTTCCCCTCAAATTCGCTGATTGGGGGGAAAACCGCTTTGCCGAGGCAGGGTTTCGCGCTGTGCCGGGGGCGATTGTGCGTCGGGGCAGCTTTATCGGCAAAGGCGCGGTGTTGATGCCAAGCTTTGTCAATATCGGCGCCTATGTTGGCGAAGGGACAATGGTCGACACCTGGGCCACCGTTGGCAGTTGCGCGCAGATCGGCAAGAATGTTCACCTGTCTGGCGGCGCGGGCATTGGCGGCGTGCTGGAACCGTTACAAGCTGAACCTGTGATCATCGGCGATGGCGCATTTATCGGCGCGCGCGCAGAGGTCGCAGAAGGGGTGCGTGTGGGCGAAGGGGCTGTCCTTTCCATGGGTGTGTATCTTGGCGCATCGACCAAGATTGTGGACCGGGCGACGGGCGAAGTGCACATCGGCGAAGTGCCGCCTTACGCGGTTGTCGTGCCCGGCTCGCTGCCCGGAAAGCCGCTCCCTGACGGCTCTGCGGGACCATCGCTCTACTGCGCGGTGATCGTCAAAACCGTCGATGCAAAGACGCGCTCAAAGACCGGAATTAATGAGTTATTGCGCGATTGAATTGGAACTATCTCCCCAATCTCTCGTTAAAACTCACAAAGGGACAGACGGAAGGGTCGACACATGACTGACAATAAATCAATGAAACCAAACGACGATGCAGTACACATTGAAGACGATGATGCGCGCGCGGCTTCAAGCCCGGGCATTTTGCGCTACATCCTCGGGATCAGCCTGCTCCTGGCGATTGTCGCGATGACGCTTGTGTGGGTCGTGCCTGCGATTTCGAGCTAATCGCAAAAGGCGAGCTAATCGCTAAAGGGTATCGGCGTCCGATGGGAGCAAGCTTTCAATCGGACGCTCACTGGCCACACTGGCAGCATGGCGTTCGGCCTTGCGCAAAGCCCGCAAGATGTTTCGACTTGCAATAAGCTCCAGCTCGACCTGACTATACCCGCGCCTCACCAGCTCTGCGAAAAGTTCGGGATAGCCGCTTACATCCTCAAAACCCACGGGCCCTGAGGGGATGCCATCAAAATCCCCTCCGATGCCGATGTATTCAACACCGATAAGCTCGCGAATATGGTCGATATGATCGGCCATGTGCGCAACGGTTGTCACCGGTTCTGGATTGGCCTCATCCCACTCAGCCATCGCGGCCTCGACCACATCAGGCTGCCCGGGATAGAGTGAATTCTGGCGCGCTTCGACCGCCTCGCGCTCGGCAAACCATATGCGCCGTTCATCGTTGATGTAGCCGGGAACCGCATCCACCATCACAACACCGCCATTGTCCGGCAGGCGCAAAAGAACGCTATCAGGGACGTTGCGCGAATGGCCATTGACCGCTCTTGCGCCAGAATGGCTGAAGATTACCGGCGCGCGCGCCACATCAAGCGCGTCCATCATCGCCTCTTCGCTCACATGGCTAAGATCAACCAGCATCCCCAGCCGGTTCATCTCGCGCACCACATCCTTGCCAAATTCGCTTAGCCCGCCATGCTCCGGTGTATCGGTCGCGCTGTCCGCCCAAGGCGTGTTGCGAAAATGGGTGAGCGTCATATAGCGCGCGCCCAGCGCATACATTTGCCTCAGCACCGCAAGGCTGGACCCGATTGAATGACCGCCTTCCATACCGATGATGGACGCAATCTTGCCCTCGACCATTGCACTTTCGATCGCATCGGCGTTGTCAGCATAGGCCATCTGGTCAGGATACATCGCAATCAAGCGCTTGATGACGTCGATCTGCTCCATAGTCTGCCGGACCGCTTCGGGTTCGCTCTGCAAGGCGGATACAAAAACGGTCCAGAACTGCGCACCCACACGCCCTTCTTGAAGGCGCGTAAGGTCGGTTTGCATGACCCGGCCTTGCGGGTGGCTGGCCCCGGTCCCGGTCGTATCGGTGAAATCAAATCCGTCGATCTGGTTCGCGTATCGGATGCGCAATTGGTAAGGCACATCGTTGTGGCCATCGAACACCGGCGCAATGGCAAGCGCGGCTAAGGCCTCTTGCATGGCTGGGTCCATCGGTTCCTGCACAGCTTCTTCGGCAGGTGTCTGCGCCGGGAGAGCATCGTCTTGCGCAACAACAGGACTACAAAACGCCAAGGTGCAACCAGCTAAAAGCATTGCAAATTTTGTCATTTCTTCACCTCTCTTATTGCGCTCGCAAAGGACGCTTTAGTCCGATGTGCCAAGATAAGATAACCGCCTCACAACCATCAAACAATTGGACATTCGCGCCTGTTTGGACGCAAAGTTATCGGCAAGGCTATAAAGGGGAAAACCAAATTGATCCGAGCCATTTTGCGCATTGTTCTTGCCGCGTTTTACGCCTTTGCTGGCTATATGCACATAGCGCGGCCCGAACCGTTCCTCTCGATCATGCCCGGTGGACTGCCATTTCCAGAGCAGATTGTGTTCTGGACTGGTATCGCCGAAATTCTCGGCGCGATTGCTATTGTCCAGCCATTCCATCTGCGTTTGCGCCAAGCGGGCGGTATTGGCCTTGCGCTTTATGCCCTGTTCGTCTGGCCTGCCAACATCAACCACTTTGCCCTCGACATGGCCCGCGAGGATGGCGGACTGGGCCTTGCCTATCACGTGCCGCGAATGATTGCGCAGCCGATTATCATTTGGCTTGCCCTTTGGGTCAGCGAAGTACCAATGCCTTGGGCTAACAAGAAGTGATCGTGCGATTTCCGGTAAAAGGGCTTTGCCAAATAAAAAAGGCAGCGCGCTGGCCTTCTCGTCCTGCGCGCTGCCCCTCTATTTGTTTTGCAACAAAGGCTTAGGTGAGGTGCTTTGACACCGCTGCCGTCATTTTGAACATCGAGATCTGGTCTTTGCCGATCACCGCGCCCAGCTTGGCATCGGGATTGATCTGACGCTTGTCCTTGGAATCCTGAAGGTCGTTAGCCTTGATGTATTCCCAAACTTTCGAAGTCACTTGAGCGCGGGTCATCGGGCCTTTGCCAACAACAGTTTCAAGTTCGCTTGAAAGCTGAACGGGTTTTTGCAGTGCGTTTGCCATGGATTGTCTCCCTTTGTGATTATGGCAGTTTATTCTAAATCGAAGTCGTCGTCGAAATCGGCATCCGCTGCTTCCACCCCCGTGAAGGGAGCGTAGAGCACCGCACAACCGGTCACAAATCCTTCTATTGCTGAGATTATTTCCTCGCGGCTAGCCCCCGGCATCGCTGTCAAAGGCAAGTCTGTGGAGAAAATCTGAAAGACATAATGGCGCGTTTCACCGATTGGTGGATCAGGCAAAAGCCATTCGGAATTGCCAACCGCATTCTTACCAGCACGCGGCGGCACCTCGCCTTCGAGAAGCTTACCCTTTTGCCCTGGCAAGCCCCACACGATCCATTGGCACGCTGGCGCATCGCCAGTGGTCGATGCCTCCTCAACGACAATCACGATTTCCTGTGATCCGGGAGGGGGCGCCGTCCACTCAAGCGGCGGCGCGACCGCGTCTTCTTCGACCGCGGTAAAACAAGGGTCGAGTTCCTCGCCGCTTTCAAACGCCGGGCTCCACATTTTAAAGCCGCCTTTGCCAAGCGTCTTTGCATCACCAAGCTTTGCAATCGCAAGGCCCGGATGACGCGCAGCCTCGGGCAGCTTTGCACTAAGCCAGTCGGGGAGGTCAGCCATGATTCTGTCTTTCCATGTCTATGTTGCTAGTAGGTACAAGGGGGCAAAACGAGGGAGAAGCGCGCGATTTGCCCCGGTTTCTGAGGAAAACTCGATAAATTTTGTAAGGTAATCCCTCCATAACCGACCTTTGGCACTTTTTTCGCCTTATAGCTCCCAATCAACGGCCCTCTCTTGCCCCCTTCGTGCGATCTGTGCATGAGTATTGGCGGCTTGGGGTTAGATGACAATTGAACGATTGCCGGAGTCGCGTTTTCCTATGAGTTTTAGTCCTTCTTTTGCGGGGCGTACTGCCCTTACTGCTACTTTGGCTCTCGCGCTCGCTGCGTGCGGAGGGGGAAGCAGCGCGCCACCCATCGCTGGTCCAGCCCCCACTCCCGCGCCAGCGCCAAGCCCCACGCCCGCGCCAACAGCCTGTGCTATCTCGGAACAGATCGCGTTTGCCGATGATGTCCTCAATGACTGGTATCTGTTCCCGAACCTGCTCGACAACACCGTCAACCAGGCCAGTTTCAGTACGGTTCAATCTTTCCTCGATGCGCGCGTCGCGCCTGCCCGCGCGGCAAATCGCGACCAAGGCTTTACCTTTGCAACTTCGATTGCCGAAGAGAACGCGCTCATCAATTCAGGCTCCAGCGCTGGCTTTGGTATCCGGTTGAGCTTTGATTTCGACAATAACCGCCTGTTCGTCCTCGAAGCGTTTGAGAACGCCCCCGGCTTTCAGGCAGGGATTGACCGGGGCACGGAAATTCTTGCGATTGGCACGAGCAGCGCGAACCTTGAAACAGTAAGCGACCTTATGGCGGCGGGCGGCGGGCAAGCCGTCATTGATGCGCTGGGCCCGCTCGATGCAGGGGTTACGCGCGTCCTTCGCTTTGCGCAAAGAGGCGGCACAGTTATTGAGGCGAGCGTTGCCAAGGCCAATTTCTCGCTGGATCCTGTGTCCGACCGATATGGCGCGCTGATCTTGCAAGATGGCGGGCGCAATGTCGGCTATCTCAATTTGCGCACCTTCATCGTTGGCGGCGCGGATGATCAGTTGCGCGATGCGTTTCAACTGTTTGCCGCCAATAATGTGACCGAGCTTATTCTCGACTTTCGCTACAATGGCGGCGGGCTGGTGAGCATTGCTGAAACGCTGGGCGACCTGATGGGCCGGAATAATGTCGGCAACCTGTTTAGCGAGACGTTGGTTCGCCCGGAACGAGAGCAAACTCTGCGAAATGACGGCTTTGAATTCATTCGCAACTTCCAAAGCGAGGTGAACGCGCTCCAACCCGAAGCACTGGTGTTGATCGGCACCGAAAGCACCGCTTCTGCAAGTGAACTGGTGACCAATGCGATGCTGCCATATGTTGCCTCTGACCGTGTGGCCTTGGTGGGGGCCAACACCTCAGGCAAGCCGGTCGGCCAGTTTGCCTTTGATCTTGCCGCCTGCGATTTGCGTGTTCGCGCGGTTACGTTCCGCACGGTCAATGCCAACGGTGAAGGCGAATATTTCGACGGACTGGCGAGCGTCATGCCAAACACGTGCCGCGCCGATGACGACTTCACAAACCCGCTTGGCGACCCGAATGAAGCCTCGATTTCCACCGCGCTCGATTTTTTAGCAGGACGCAGTTGTAACGCGATTACCAGCACGAGCGGCCAACGGTTGCAAAGCGTGAATTCGCGCCGGATGGTGATGCCGAACGAGCCAAGAGCTGCGCAGTATCAGATACCGGGAATGTTCTAGAGATTAGCTGGGCGTGGCCTCACTATAAGGCTCGCGGCTTGTGAAAGCGCAGCCTTGAAGCGCGCTATCGCCCAGCAAAAGCGTTGCTGTATAGGGGTAGTCGCGGTCGCTCATCTGATCGCTGCACGTGCCCGGTGTAATGGTCAGCACAACTGCGCGCCCTTCCAATTCGCCGGAAAAGCCAAGCCCGTTGTTGCCTGCAAATCGGCTCACAGGAAAACTTGTGCCATCGGGCCGTTCGGGGGTTGAATACCGCGCCGAGTGGCCATTGCCCGAAGCCGTGACCCCAATGTTCCAGAAGGGCTCTGTTCCAAGAACGGAAATCGCCTCATCAGCTGCGATCGCGTCAAAGGGCTGTGCGTCCCGGCTGATGTCTCCGGGGGTTTCAGTACAGGCGATAAGAGCAAAAGAGGCAGCGCCTAGCGATATAAAGCGGAATGCTGATACCATGGGGCGAGCCAATAGCATTGTCTGCGGGCGATAGGAAACCACCCGCAGACATGAGTTTCAAATTAACCCGGCATCAAAACCGTGTCGATGATGTGGATTACGCCATTCGAGGCTTCCACATCGGTCGCGGTCACAGTCGCGGTGCCGCCCGTTGCATCGGTCAGCACAACCGCACCGTCCGCGATGGTCGCAGTAAGCGTGCCGCCGCCAACGGTTGGCACTGGGTGGCCGCCCTCGCCTGCTGCCTCAATCGCGGTGGTCAGCGTTGCTGCGTCAATCGCGCCTTCGACAACGTGATAGGTGAGGATGCCGGCGAGCTTGTCCGTTTGCTCAGTGGTGAGCGTTTCGACCGTGCCCTCTGGCAGCTTGCCAAAGGCATCATTGGTTGGCGCAAATACAGTGTATGGGCCAGTGCCTGATAGCGTCGCACCAAGGTCAGCTGCATTGACGGCAGCGACAAGCGTTGAGAAAGTTTCATCGCCAGCGGCAACATCAACGATGGTTCCAGGAGCGCTCGCTTCATCGGCCATCATGGTGTCGTCTGCCATTGTGTCGTCGGTTTCCGTTTCGCCGGCGCACGCGGCAAGTGCCAGCACGCTCACTGCGGCGAAAGTATTGGTCAGGGTTTTCTTCAGCGTTTTCATAACGGGGATCTGTCCTTTGTTTTGCAGCCTGCAGGCTGCGATTTTACCGTTCGGCTGCGCGACTTGAACCGCGTTGCCAATTGGGAACTTCGCAAACTCGCATGAGTTGGAGAGGCTCAAGGGTACATACGCGCAGCCCGTGCGAATGGATCCAAATTTCTTTGCCGGACACCCGACTTATGACCTTTATCCCGACCAGAGCCGCCGGACTTGAGCGGCTTCACCAATTCGCGCCTCGCGCTGGCGAAAAATATGCGCAGGGACGCAATTACGACGATGGAACACCCGATAACGGGATGCGCGGCAATGTCTCGCAATTGTCCCCATGGCTGCACGCTGGCCTCATCAGCGAAGCCGAAGTGCTCGAAGCTGTCCTGGAAGCGCATGGCCCCAAAACAGCCGAAAGCTTCATCTCCGAGGTTTTCTGGCGCGTGTATTTCAAAGGGTATCTCGAACAACGCCCCACTATTTGGCAAAGCTTTACCGAAAACCGCGATCAAGCGTTTGCCATGCTAGAGGCCAATTCAGGCTTGGCAAAAGCTTACGCCGAGGCGACCGAGGGGCGCACCGGGATTGCCGCTTTCGACCATTGGGCACGCGAACTCGTTCAAACAGGTTACCTTCATAATCATGCTCGTATGTGGTTTGCGAGCATCTGGATTTTCACGCTCAAACTCGATTGGGAGCTAGGCGCTGATTTCTTCCTTCGCCATTTGGCCGATGGTGATGCGGCTTCAAACACGCTTTCGTGGCGATGGGTTGGCGGTTTGCACACGGCGGGCAAAACCTATCTCGCGACCGCCAGCAATATCGCCCGCTTTACTGAGCGGCATCCCGACGGCCCGCTTGAGGCAGAGGGCCTTGCCGAGGAAGCGCAACCACTGAGCGAGCCACAAGACCATTCGCGGTCCATGCCCAAGCTACCTGCGGGCGATCTGCCGCAAGCCCGCTTTGCCCTTCTTCTTCACGATGAAGGTGCAAGCCACGAACCGCTCGCGCTTACCCGATCACCTTCCCTCATCATTTCCGCGCCCCGCCCTGAAGCACGCAGCCCCGGCGAAATTGGCGACATCGCGCGCAGCTTTGCCAGAGAGGCAACCCAAAACGCAGCGAAAGCCGCAGCCGATACTTTTGACTGCCCAATGGTCGATTGGACCGCCACACAGCCTCTTGCCGAACAGCTTTCAACCGCTGGTGTAGAACACGTCGTGACCGCCTATCTGCCGACCGGTTGGACCAAAGACGCGCTTTGGCCAGAGCTGCGCGAAATCGAGGAGGCAGGCCGTCTCACGCAGATCGTCAGTGACTTGAGCCGCGCCACATGGCCCCATGCCAGAGCGGGCTTTTTCCGGGTGAAGAAAGCCATTCCCGACGTGCTGGGCGAGCTGGGTTTGGCGGGCGGTTAAACCCGCAAAGCCAGCTCACACCAGGTGATCACATCACCTTTTCAGGGCGCGCGTCATGCTTGTGGCGTTCTTCCTTACCGAACAGGCGCTCAAGGCGCTGTGCCAGCGTGTTCGCCGCCTTGCGCGCAGCGTCATCGACCTTGTCGGCCTTGCCGGTAACGCCAATCGGACGCCCACCACGCGGCCGCGCCTCGATTGTGCAATGCTTGTCATCAGCACCGTGTTTGGAGCCATTGACATCGCTCACATGAACTTCGATGCGGGTTAACCGCTCTTCAAAGCGCGCAAGCTTCTCTCGCATCATCTCCTCAATCCGTTGAGCCACATTGTCGGTGCCCATGACGGAGCTGTCGGAATTGAACTGAAACTGCATATGCGCTTCTCCTTTTTATTTTGCATCAATCTGCACAATCAATGTGGCGATTAATAGGCCAAATTTAACCCCCCGGCACCGATTTGTATGCTCGCGGATGCTGCTTAGGGGTAGGCGCATGATCGTTAAGCACGATGGCCAATCAAAAGGGCAAATTGGATGTGACAAGGGGCGCAGACAAGCACCTAAAAGCGACAGAAGCGGATCGGCGAGATGCCTTAAAACCTGCTGAAAGGAAAACGCCTGAGATGTAGGCAATTTGCGGCTAGGTGGTGCGGGAATTCGCCCCTCAAACCTCAGCCAGTGCATCTTCCTCAAAAGCTTCATGGTCCACCACATCAAGGCGCGCCAATTGCTTGGTCGCCTCCTTGATCATCTGCGAGGGCTGGCCTTGCGCCTTTTTCGCTTGTTCAGCGACCGCGCGCTCTAGCGATTGTGCAAGCGGTGAAGGAATGCGAACAAGTCCCAAAAGCGCATTGATTTCAGCGCTGCTGATACTGGCAACTTCCTGCAAGGTGGCGCGTATTTCGATCACCGGATTGATCTTGTCGCGAAGCGTGTCGTTCATATCGACGCAGTGATGATCCAGTTCGCTCCCGAACAGCTCATTCACTGTCGCCAGAGCCTCCGCCGTGGTGCGCACGAAATACTGTTTGGCGTTTTCGACATGGTAAAGATCGCGCAGGTGCAATTCGGTCCAGCTCTTGTCGCCTGCTTTCGCCGCCGCGCGGGCGTGGTCGATAATGTCGCTTTCTGCGGTGGAAAGGCGCTCCACTTCGGCGATTGCCGCAATGAAGCGGTGGATCGAGGGGGCAAGATCGGCTGGAAGCGATAGCTTGCGCATCGGCAAGGCTGCGACGTGTTTCTTGTAATCGGTGATTTTGGGATCAATCCCTGCCAGCACTGTCGTCGTACCCGCACCCGTCAGCACCATCGCGCCGCCAGCCAGAACGCATCCCGCAATCGCCACAAGGCCTGGTCTGGCTGTGCCAGTTGCAGTGGCAGGCAAGGCCGCGCTCACCGCAAGGCCGCCAGCCATGGATGCGGCAAAGATCGAAAGACCGCACGCTGCCAAAGCCGTGCCATTGGCAACCTTGTTCCAGTCAATCGCCAGCGTATCAAGATCAAGCCCGCAAGAAGCAAGGGCAGCAAAGTCAGGCGCATTTCGCGCGCTGTCAGCCATGGCGCCCGGCTCGCCGATAAGCCACGGACTGCTGGATGCCGGGAGCTTTGCCAAAGGATCTCCGCCAAGCGGTCCTCTCCAAGGCATAATGTGTGTTCCTCAATTGCGTGCACGCGGTTTGCTTTGGAAATGAGCAAATCTGGCACTGCACATACGTCAAAATCAGGACCACTTCGGCCCCGGTGTATGAGGATTTTCTATCGCAGTGCAGCATAAGCCAATGTGCAGTTAGTCACACTGTTACAACTTGTGACATAGGAGCGTTTTCATTCACAAGAAACAGCGAGGCGCAAAGTCACTGCGGCGAGCCAGCAGGCCCCTCAACATCGCCGTCTTCACCCCCATCGCTGACCGACTCTGCCGTTACTGAACATTCGCCCAGCGCCTCGAAGTAAGCCCGAAGCGCCTCGGTGTCGCCATCAAGCGCTGCGCGCAGGCGCATCTCTGCTTCGTTTGAGGCATCGCGGACAAGGCCGTGCGCCATGACATCGAGCCTGAAAAACTCAGCGCTCGCAATCGCATTGCCCAGCCTGAGGTCGGCGGGAAAGGCGTTCATAGCAGCTCTAGGAAAAGCGCCATCATCCACTGCATCCGCGTGCAATCGCCAGCGCCCCACACAACGCGAGGCCTCTTTGCGGGTGTAAACCCCGGTCTTCCTCGCGGCGCCTGCAAGGAAATGCACCTCGGCCTTTTCCCAAGCGATGTGCGGATGCGCCAAGGCTGGCGTGGCAGGAAAAGCGAGGGTGAGCGCAATCGCTAGGGGGGCCACCGGGTCAGGGAAATTCACGCAAGTTCCTCTTCTCACAAAGTGCCTTTTTGCAAGGCAAGCCTCAGATATTGCTTTGCTCGGGAGGAACATCCTCTGGCAAAGACGCGGCGCGATGGGAATCCTTCGCCAATTCTACCTTCGCATCAATGCCATAGCTTGTCATGCTGATCGATCCCAAGGCGTGCCCTTGCTGAAGGGTTTCGATCTTTGACCCCTCCTGCGCCGCAATACCGGCAAGGTAAAGCAGCGGAAGAAAGTGATCGGGCGTCGGGACTGCGAGGGAATAATCGGGATGCTCGCGCAGCTTCAAGATGTCCTCTGGCGCATTGTCCAGCTGCTCCTGTGCCGCATCATCGAAGCGCCGGCCCCAATTGGTCCCGCTATTGGGTTTATCCCATTCAACGCGGCCCAGATTGTGCACGACATTGCCGCTCCCAAGGATCATCACCCCTTCGTCGCGCAAAGCGGCAAGCTTTCGTCCTAGATCAATGTGATATTCCATTGGCTGCGTCGCGTTGAGAGAAAGCTGTACTACAGGCACATCGGCTTCAGGATACATATGTTTGAGGACCGACCATGTCCCATGATCGAGCCCCCATTGATCGCGGTCGAGGCCCATCCACTGCGGCTTTACGAGTTCCTGAATCCGGCCCGCAAGTTCGGGATCGCCCGAGGCAGGATATTGAACGTCGAACAATTCCTGAGGGAAGCCATAGAAATCGTGGATCGTGCGCGGGGTTTCCATCGCGGTCACCGCGGTCGTGCCGAAATACCAATGGGCGGAAATTGCAAGGATAGCCTTTGGCTTAGGCAAATTGCGGCCAATCGCCGCCCAACCTTGCGTGTAACCATTTGATTCAAGGGTATTCATCGGGCTGCCATGGCCGATAAACAGGGCGGGTTGACGCATAAGCAAACTCCTTTCCCCTTACATAGGGGCCGGGACACATTTGCCTAGAGCGCGATCATTTTCGCAATTCGCCCGCTCCCGCATAGCGTTCCCTCAAGCCAGCGCCGAGCACCCACCAGCCGAGCGCCCAGAGCGCTCCGAAGCTCCATCCTGCAAGAACGTCGCTTGGCCAGTGCACACCCAGATAGACGCGGCTGGTACCAATGGTGAGCACCAATGCCGCTGCGAGCACCACCACATAGATACGCTGTCGATGGGTTTCGAAAATCTGGGTAAGCATAAGCGCGACGGTCAGATAGACTATGGCGCTGACGGCGGAATGACCGCTGGGAAAGCTGGCGGTGCCAACTTCGACGAGGTGCTCAATCACATCTGGCCGATCACGCCCGAACGCGAATTTGGCAAGACCAACCGACAGCGAACCACTTACCACCCCTCCGGCCAGCAATGCGGCGGTGAATATATGCCGCTGGATCAGCAGCAGGCCAAGCGCCCCCAGCACGACCAGCGTCAAGACGGTCGCGCCGCCCAGCGCGGTGATGTCGATCATTGCCTGCACCAGCCACGAAGGGCCTTCGGGCACCATCGGCCCCACTCCGCCGGGCGCCGGATCGCGCATCTTCAAGAGGATGGCCCGGTCGAAAGCATAAACCCTGTCGCCCGCGAAGGCGAAGCCCAATGCTGTCACAATCAACACCGCCACCGCGCCAAGCGCAACGCCGATCATCGCCAGCGGATACCGCCGCGCAGCCTCGCTACGCTCAGGCGTAACGCGTGCTTCGGCAAAATCGCAGATGTCCTCGACGAGTTCTCGGTCGGCGGTTTTGTGGTTGGGGTTCATGACAGTTCTTTAGGTCGGCGATACGGCCTTGATCAAGCCGACGATGAGGCACTGTGCGATACCACCCTGTGAACCGGTCAATGAGCCTTCACAATCTCTTCTGCCAGAACTGCCACTCTTGCTCCCAGCATCGTGACCTCAAGCTCGTTCGATGCGCTTTGGCCGTCCGGGGCAAGGGTCAGGACCTGCGTCACCCGAAAGCCGTCTTTCATGGTGTAGCTCAAGGTGAGCTGGTTGCCCTTACTCCTCCCCTCAAAGGCCCCAAGCGCATCGGTCAAAGTCCCCGTATAACGCCCCGGCAGCGTCTCGCGAATGATCCACTCACGGGTGCGAGGCTCTTTGTCGCCCTCCTCAATCCGCTGGACCAGAGTAAGCGACCCATCCGCCTCGACCACGCCAACGCTTGTCACACCCACAGGGACGGTGCCGGAGAGGACCTTCTTGAGTCGCCCACGCCCCTCGCTTGGCCCTTCAAAGAAGGCGATGGCGTCAAACCGCGGCGTCTCGGCCACGGGAAGCGAGGCGAAGCCTTCGGGCGTGTTGGCACAGGCGACGAGCGGCAGGGTGAGGATGGCAGTGAAGAGTGAGGCGGTGAGGGTGGTGGGGTTGAGCATTTGAGGGCCATACACTAGGAAAACGTCTTCCTGAACTCGTTTCAGGATAACAGTGTTTTGATGCCACTCAGAATAGACTAATCTGCGAAGCTAATGCGCTTTCAGTTACCAATGAGCGGAAATCGCAGCGACACAAAATACTCCTGCATGCGCAGACGCGAACCATGCCGGCACCAGTCTTGCGAATTCTCCGTTACGATGACTTTTCTCAGTCTCGGTCAGCACTTCTAAAGGCGCGCCATTCTCATCGTGTCGCCATGAGGAGATCTTCGGAAACCCACCTTGCATATAGTCACCTAATGACTGCGCAGGTCCCGTTCCGTTTTGCCCGATCTGGCTCTCGTATTTTTTTGCCCAAGCCCACCAGTAGCCGTATAACTTCCACATTCGCAGCATTGCCCAGTACCATCGACGACACATAGCTACGCCGAGCACGCTCGCCCCCATAATCAAAACTGCCGTTTGATGGCCAAGCTCGTCATCACCGGTTGGCCAGAGCGATCCAACAATACCCAGAATGATTCCGTTCGCGACTGTCATCGCGGAAAAAACCAACCAAATGAGATTTCCTTCATACTGCGCACTGGCGAATGCCGTGCGGTAAAGTTCTATTTTAGCTAAGACTTCGCTTGGATCGTCCGCCAAAACGCGTTTCCCCTTCACTCCACCATCTTCACATACAAATCCCCGCCGTCGCGGTATTTCTCGGCCATTTCTTCCATGCCCGCTTCGTTCTCGGCGCGCTGCGCTGGGGTGTTTTCGCCTTTCAGGTCTTCGCTCGCGAGGAAGCTGTCGGGGTCGCTGTTTTGCTTGGCGGCAAATTCGCGCACTTCTTGGCTGATCTTCATCGAGCAGAACTTTGGCCCGCACATGGAGCAGAAGTGGGCTGTCTTCGCGCCTTCTGCTGGCAGTGTCTGATCGTGGAATTCCTCGGCGGTTTCGGGGTCGAGGCTGAGGTTGAACTGGTCCCTCCAGCGGAACTCGAAGCGCGCTTTTGACAGCGCATCATCGCGTACCTTCGCCGCTGGGTGGCCCTTCGCCAAGTCGGCTGCGTGGGCGGCGAGTTTGTAGGTCACTACGCCCACTTTCACATCGTCGCGGTCCGGGAGGCCCAAGTGCTCCTTGGGCGTCACATAGCAAAGCATGGCGGTGCCGTACCAACCGATCTGAGCTGCCCCGATGCCGCTGGTGATATGGTCATAGCCGGGCGCAATGTCGGTCACGAGCGGCCCAAGCGTATAGAAAGGCGCTTCACCGCAGGCCTCAAGCTGCTTTTCCATATTCTCTTTGATCTTGTGCATGGGCACGTGGCCCGGCCCCTCGATCATGACCTGCACATCCTGCGCCCAAGCGCGCTTGGTGAGCTCGCCCAGAGTGTAGAGCTCGGCAAACTGCGCTTCGTCATTGGCGTCCGCAATCGAGCCCGGACGAAGGCCATCGCCCAGCGAATAGGCAATGTCGTAAGCCGCACAAATCTCTGAAATTTCGTCGAAATGTTCGTAGAGGAAGCTCTCTTTGTGGTGGGCAAGGCACCACTTCGCCATGATGGAGCCACCGCGCGAGACGATACCGGTCACGCGCTTTGCAGCGAGCGGGACGTAGGGCAGGCGAACCCCTGCGTGAATGGTGAAATAGTCGACGCCCTGCTCGGCCTGTTCGATCAGCGTGTCGCGGAAGATTTCCCAGGTGAGCTCTTCGGCCACCCCGCCCACTTTCTCAAGCGCCTGATAAATCGGCACGGTGCCCACCGGCACGGCGGAGTTGCGGATGATCCATTCACGGGTGTCGTGAATGTTGCGCCCGGTCGACAAGTCCATGATCGTATCCGCGCCCCAGCGCGTCGCCCAGACCATCTTGTCGACTTCGGTCGCCACGTCCGAGGCCACAGCGGAATTGCCGATATTGGCGTTGATCTTGACGAGGAAATTGCGCCCGATCGCCATGGGCTCGGTTTCGGGGTGGTTGATGTTGTTGGGGATGATCGCGCGGCCGCGTGCGACTTCATCGCGGACAAACTCCGGTGTGATCACATCGGGAATTTCCGCGCCCCAGCTCTCACCATCGCGCACAAAATCTTTGGCAAGCTCACGGCCAAGGTTCTCGCGCTCGGCGACATATTCCATCTCCGGCGTGATGATGCCTTTGCGCGCGTAGTGGATTTGGGTGACGTTGTGGCCGGATTTTGCGCGAAGAGGCCGCTTCACCACATTGGGGAATTGCGCCACGCCGCCCGAACGGTCGGGGCCAAGTTGGCCGTTATCCTCAGGCTTTACCTCGCGCGCGTCATATTCCTCGACATCGCCGCGCGCCTTGATCCAATCGCTACGAAGGCCGGGGAGGCCTGCGTTGATGTCGATATTCGCATCAGGGTCGGTGTAGGGGCCGGAAGTGTCATAAACGCGCACCGATGGCTCATCGCCCTCAAGGTCGATCTCGCGCATGGCGACGCGGATGCCAGAGCCCGTGCGCGCGCCGACATAGACCTTGCGGCTGCCCCGAATGGGTCCGGTGGTTACGCCAATTTCTACAGGTGAGTTGATGTCGGCCATGTTTGCTCGCTCCTAAAGGCGGATGGCGAGCGTTTGGTCCAAGCCAGGCCCGCTCCCTCCGCCTGTGTTAACAGGTTCAGGTTCAACGGGTCGGACGGTGCTTACACGTCCCTCTCAGCGCTAAGCTCGCTCCCCGGGGATAGATAAGGCTTAGACGTCCCCGACGCTTGCGTCTAGGTCTTGCGAAATGCTGCTTGTGCCAATGCGGCATCGCGCTCGCGCCACCACTTCACGATGCGCCTGTTTGCAGGCTTTTCAAACGCTACGAAAGAGAGCCATCCTGCCGCACACGCAAGAAACAAAAACAAGGCGAGGAAAAGAGGCGACCGCGCGATCTCAATACCAACTCCAGTGTGCTTCACTATAAGCATTAGAGTGATCTGGATCGGGACGTGCCAAAGGTAGCTGCCATAGGTGCTGTCACCGATAAAGCGTATGTGTCGAAACCGCTGAAAGCGATCAATATGATCGACCAATGCAGCCGACGCCACGAGCAAAACTCCGAACAAAAGCAAGCCATTGATGATCGTCAGTTCAAAGAACACGGCGATGGTTGCAAGCGCTGCCAGACAAGCAAAAATCACGGCGCCAAGAGCAAGCTTGGGATTTCGGTAGTTTCCCGCAATGTGATAGAGGGCGCATCCCACGAAAAAATACATCGCGCATTGCCAGATCATTTTCGGACCAATGCCGGCGTGCATGAAAAGCCCAGCACAAGCAGCGATCAAAAGCGGGCCCACTATGCCAAAACGCAGCAATTTGTGGGCGACGATCCAGAAGAAAGCATAGCTGATGATTTCGACAGAAACCGACCAGATCGGCGCATTGAAGGAATAGCCTTCTTCAAACCCCCAGTAAGAGGCGAAAAAAAGGTTCAGCGCAAAATGGTAAAGATCATTGTGTTCGTAAATGAGCGATGATCCAAGCGTCCAATTTGCGATTATCTGCAAGAGCGCGACGACGACCAATGTAAGGAAATGCAACGGATAAAGCCGAGCGAACCGTTTGATAAAGAACTCTTTACCGGAGGTTATCCTGGAGGCGTAAACATGGGCGAATACAAATCCTGAGATCAGCCAGAAAACCTGAACCGCCGAACCACCGTAACGATAGAGCGGGAAAAGCAGCGAGTGTAAGGGCAGCTCTTGCGAAAGGCTCCTTACGTCAACATGGTAGACACCATCGGGGTAGAAGAAATGCTGATAATGGAAAAACAGGACCGCGACCGCTGCAAGCCCACGAAGAACATCGACCGCGAAATAATGCTGCGGCGCGCTTGACCGGCTTGGTGCTTTAGCCTGATTTGCCTGCTCACCGTCCAAGATCACCTCAAATCCCCCGCATCCCTGTCCGTTGGCAGCGCCAATTTACGCTAGCGCGCTTAGATGCTCGCGGTTGCGCCTGCAAGTGGATGTCGCGCAGGTCAGAGGATAGCTGCATATCTTGGTGAAACTGGCAGTTTGCCGGATGCTATTTGCCCTCGCGTTTGGAGCCCAAAAGGCACACCGCCAGCAGAACAGTCGCCAGCACCCCTAAGCCACCCGCCAGCGGCAGTTCGCCTGACCAGTCGCGGCCCATTGCCATGGAGAGGATGTTGGTCACGAACGCCACCGCACCCATGAAGACCGTAAGCCCGCCCAAAGCCTTTGCGCCCTCCGATAACTTTGCCATACCAAAGATGATCGCAGCAAATGCCAGCATCGCTTTGGCCGCGTTGTAGACCATGAAGGAGTACGCCACCACAGACGCGGCGGCGGGCTCCATGCCCTCTAACGCGCCGGCGGCCTCACGAAAGGGTCCGAATTGGGTTAGGCCAATGCCCACTTGGATGATGTTGAGCACAGACGCAAAGGCAATCGCGACAAAACCGATGTGCAGCCGTGTCGTCTGCACCGTCGCGGTTCCTGCAAAAAGCGCCGTCATCACAAATAACGCCGCCTCAAATCCCCAGATCAATTGTCGCGGGACATCGACCTCTGCCACATAAAGCGCGGTGTAGAGGGCTTGCGTCACCGCTGCGAGCAAAAGGAGGACAGCGGTCAGCTTGACGTTGCGATTGAAGGTGAATTCCATGGAAAAAGTGCGCCCCTGCTATCGGCTTCTTTATGAAGCCTATGATCCCAGTTCGTACAGATCGGCGCGATGGTTACAACATATCTGCCCTCCCCTTCCAAAATGGGAAAAGGCAAGATCGTGCATCACCCTTTTAGCAAGCGGATTTCGCCTTCGATGTTGAGCGCCGCGATGGCGCCGCTCGCACTTCGTTCAAGCTCAAGATTGAGCCCTTGAGTTACAAAGAGTTGCGAGGCGGAACGCGGGTAGAGGCGCGCCCGGTCAATAATCGCGCCTTCAATGAAAAGCGCATCACCGTCTCGTAAAACAATCACAGCTGGATCATCGTCCTCGGCATCAAAGAAATATTCACCGGCAACCTCAGCAAGCTGAGCCTCGTCCCAGCGCGCCACTTCGCGTTGCTCAAATGCGTCCTGTTGCCAGCCGTAAACATGGCCAAGTCCGCTCAACATCTCGCGGATAAGCGCGCCGCCATTGTCGGAATTTGTGAGGATGGCAACGCTTGCCCGGCCATCGGCGTAATTGATCCAGCGCGCGCTGTATCCCGGATTATGGCCACTGTGTACAAACGCAATCCCATCGCCTGCATCGTTCAGGCCAAAGCCAAGGCCGGGGTTCTCAGCGTTTTCAGGTATGAGCTGGCGGGCAAGGCCGGTTTGCAGAATAAAATTGCCAAAGGCACGCGCCTTGGCGACCAATGATCCGAGGCGTACGAGCTCGCTTGGCGTGGTCCAAAGGCCCGCTGCTGCAAGCTCTGGATAGTTGAGCAGTGCCCCGTTCATGGAGCGCGCATTTTCGCCACGGTGACCAATGGCGATGTTGGGATCGTTGGGTGGATAGTCGAAATTGCTGCGCGTCATGCCCGATGGATGAAACAGGCGGCCTTCCACCACTTGGGCAAAAGTCTGGTCAATGGCATCCTCAATCGCGAGTTGAATGATGGTGTAACCTCCGCCTGAATAGCGATAGGCCGTGCCCGGTCGCTGGGAGACGGTTATCGCATCGGTGTTCGCAGGGCCCGATCCGTTGAGGATTTGCGGCAATGTCGCGATTGTGTCTCCCGCCGCATAGCCGCGAAAGCCATGCACATTGGTCCCCGCCCGGTGCGACAGCAGATGACGTAATGTCACAGGCACTTCGCGGGTGAATTCGTTTTCAGGAATTTTCCAGCGTTTGAGGTGCACATTCACCGGCTCATCAAGCAACAAAAGGCCGTCCTGCACGAGGGCAAGAGCCGCAAGGCTTGCCACAGGTTTCGAAAGCGAGGCGGCCTGAAACAAGGTGTCGGTATCAACCGCTCTATCATCGGCCTTATCCGCCGTTCCATACGCCTTGGCCCAGACAAACTCGCCATCAATCGCAACCGCGATGCTGACCCCCGGCACTTGGTGAAAACGCATTCGTTCTTCCAAGGTCCACACCTGGGCGGGCTCGCCCATCACGCCGTACACGGGGCGAAGGCCGCTTTCGAAGCGCCTCACTTTATCACTGTGATCAGGGGCGACCACGCTGGTTGCAGCGCCGTTCCGGGCATGGAGTTCATGCACGTTCGGCTGAGTACAAAGACCAAGCGCCAAGGATGCAAAAATCAGGCGGCGCATTTCAAACTCTCCCATCGATCCGGACAATGGATCTAGTTGTGACTACAAATGTAATCGACGTCAAGCGCAGCAGACTTGGCGACTACCCTGAGATGTGCCACCAATGGGAAAAGAGAGTTGGGAGAGAGACAAATATGCCCTTTAAAATGACCGAGATGGTGGGATGCGAATTTCCATTGTTCGCCTTTAGCCATTGCCGCGATGTGGTGGTCGCAGCCAGCCGCGCCGGGGGCTTTGGGGTGTTGGGAGCGGTGTCTTACACGCCAGAGCAGTTGGAGCACGAGCTGCAATGGATCGACGATCACGTGGACGGTATGCCTTACGGTGTCGATGTTCTCATCCCGGAAGTGCAGGCGGTTGATCATTCGGTCAGCGCGGATGAAATCGTCGCCCAAATCCCAAGCCAGTATCGCGACTTTACAAGGCAACTTTTGCGCGATGCCGGGATCAGCGATGAGGCAGGCGCACCGCAGGGTGGCAGCCAAGCCCCTAACACTTCGTTGGGGCAGGAGCTCTTGGAAGTCAGCTTTAATCACCCCGTTCGCCTGATTGCCAATGCGCTTGGTACAGCGCCGCCTGAAATGATCCAAGCTGGCAAGAAGCACGGGATTCCCGTGGCGGCACTCGTAGGTGCGAAAGAACACGCATTAAAGCAAGTCGATGCAGGCGTAGACATCATCGTTGCGCAAGGCGGCGAAGGTGGCGGGCATTGCGGTGATGTTTCGACCGTGGTCCTGATCCCGGAAGTCGTGCGCGCCATCAAGCAGGCGGGCGCAGACATTCCAGTGCTGGCCGCGGGCGGAATCATGACGGGCGAACAAATGGCTGGTATGATGGCCATGGGTGCGGCTGGTGCATGGTGCGGCAGCGTTTGGCTCGCCTCGCCCGAAGCAGAGACAACGCCGGTCTTCCGCGAGAAAATGGTGGCGGCGGGCTCGCGCGATACGATCCGTTCAAAGTACCGCACCGGAAAATTTTCCCGCCAGCTTAAAAGCGAATGGCATGATCGCTGGGAACAAGCGGGTCTGCCTGCCCTCCCCATGCCATTGATGAGCCTGCTTGCCGAACCCGTGCTGCGCGCGCTCGATCAAGCGGCGGTATCCGGCAATGCCCAGGCTCAGGCGCTTTCAAGCTATTGGGTGGGGCAAGGCCTTGGTCTTGTTGAGGACCAGCGCGGTGTTGGCACTATTGTCCAAGACTTCAAAGAAGGCTTTGCACGCGGTGTCGAAGGGCTCAACGCTTCGCTGGAATAGCAGCCCTATTCAATCACGCGCCCACGGACCATCACGAAATCCACCTCTTCGAGGATAGTGACATCCTCCAAAGGATTGCCATCAACCGCGATAATATCCGCCGAATAACCCGGCTTTAGCTGGCCGATCTGATCGCCCATACCAAGGACATTGGCAGCGACACTGGTCGCGCTTGCCAGAGCTTCGCGATTGCTAAGGCCGCCCTTTACCAGCAGGCCAAATTCGCCCGCATTCTGCCCGTGAGGGAACACGCCCGCATCGGTGCCGAAGGCAATCGGCACATTCAATTCGCGGGCGCGGCCAATTAGGCTTTCAGCGTAAGTGGCAACCGCCTCGATCTTTTCTTCAACCACCGGAGTGTAGAAATCCTGACCCAGCTTGCTCGTGACGCCCTGAAACGCCATGAGCGTGGGGATGAGGGTAACATTGTTATCCCGCATGGCCTTTGCTGATGCTTCATCAAGATAGGTGCCGTGTTCGATTGTATGCACGCCTGCTTTGGCTGCCGCTTCAACCCCGCGCGCACCATGCGCATGAGCGGCAACGTTGAGGCCAAGCAGCTTGGCGGTGTCGACAATAGCTTCCATTTCAGCAGAGGTGAAATGCTCTTCAAGGCCCCTGCCCTGCTGTGACAGCACGCCGCCGGTTGCGGTGATCTTGATCAGGTCAGCGCCATATTTGGACGCTTGGCGCACTTTCTCGGAACATTCGATCGGCCCCGTGCAGGTAAAGCCGGAGGTCAAGACCTCATCGACGTGACGCGTAAAGCCGTTCACATCGCCATGCCCGCCAATGATCGAAATCGTGCGCCCTGCGGTGATGACGCGCGGTCCCGGCACAATCCCCTCCTCAGTCGCGCGGCGCAGCGATTGCATGACCTGATCGGTTCGGCTGCCAAGGTCGCGGACCGTCGTAAAGCCCGCAAGCGCCGTGAGCCGCGCGTTCTTGGCTGCGATCAGAGTGTAATATTCAGGCGCAGTGGTCGCCGCGCGCCAGAATTCACCCGACGGGTCGCCAGACAGGTGCGTGTGCAGATCAATGAGGCCGGGAAGCACGGTTTTGTCTGAAAGATCGATGAGCGTGTCATTGTCACCGATCACGACATCGCTGGCCCCGGCTTCGACGATCTCGACAATCTTGCCGTCCTTGATGACGATCACGGCTGGCCCGGTGGGATCGCTATCAGCGTCCACAATAACGCTTCCTGCCTCGATCACGGTCATCTGGGCCATTACGGGCGATGCGAAAAGAGCCAGTGCCCCGCCTAAAGATGCGATAAGCCTGCGCGAGAAATTAAGCGTGCTCATGGAGATAAACCTCTCTTGGTTTTGATGTCTTACCCGTGATGGAACTTGGCGCGGCTTCTGGCAAGAATGCGGTCATGTGAATTACGCGCCGCCTGCCCCTGCTGCCTGCCAATCGGCAATCGCGTCAATCGGGAACAACAGCATAATGACGGTAAGCGTAAGGCCATCACGCACCACCCATGCAGCCAGCGCCTCCAGTATGATTGCCCCCACAATTGTCACTTTGACCGGCAATCGCATGGCGAGGTAAAAACCAAACGCCATCCAGCCGATGTCGGCGAAAGAATTGAGCACACTGTCGCCCGAATACCCCCAGTTCGCGGTGACTGAGCGGAAACGGTCGATCACCATTTGGGTGTTTTCGAGCACTTCCCAAGCTGCCTCCAGTAACACCGCGAGCGGCAGGCCCCATTTGACCGCCCCCTCGCCGCCAAGCTTCCATTTGGCAAAAAGCAACCAGACCAGCGCATAGAAAATTGGGCCGTGGATGATGTGGCTGGGCGTATACCAATCGGCGATATGCTGGGAATTGCCCATGGAATTGATGTTGCCATGCCAGAGCTTCACATAGCCGCACTCGCAAATCGGCGGACGCCCCATGGCAAGCAAAATACCCACCGCCACAGCGGCGATTGCAATTGAGACGAGGATGGTGGTCTTGTTCGGTTTCAAAAGTCCCATGCGCAACTTTCTGAATCAACGGCGCAAAAGACGCAAGTTTCCTGTCGCTCCACGGCAGTGTAACATTGCCCAGACACTTCCCCTCGCCTAGGGCATTGACACAGATGACCGACTCACAAGTGGATTGCGTAATTGTTGGCGGCGGCCTTGCTGGCGGATTGATTGCGCTTGCGCTTCAACGTGCGCGGCCCGAATTTCGCATCCGCCTGATCGAAGCGGGTCGCACCATTGGCGGCAACCACCGCTGGAGCTGGTTCGACAGCGATCTGGATGAGGCAGGGCACAAGCTTCTCGAAGGGTTTCGCCAGACCGAATGGGACAATGGCTATGAGGTCCGCTTTCCCAAATATCGCCGCAATCTGAAAACATCCTACAGATCGCTTGCCTCGCCCGATTTCCACGAAGGGATCGTGCGAGAACTTCCCGAAGGTTCGGTGATATTGGGACGCAAAGCGGTCAGTCTGGACTCGCGCGGCGTCGATCTGGCCGCGAGCAAATACCAGCCCGCTGAACGGATCAATGCCCGCAGCGTAATCGATTGCCGCAGCTTTACGCCCAGCAAGCATTTGAAAGGCGGCTGGCAGGTGTTCCTTGGCCGCCATATGCGCCTCGACAAACCCCACGGGGTTGAACGCCCCGTCATCATGGACGCAACCGTGGATCAGCTTGCCCCGCATGGCAATGGCAGCTCTTACCGGTTTGTCTATGTCCTGCCTTTGGGCGTGCATGATGTCTTTATCGAAGACACTTACTACGCCGATGATCCCTTGCTTGACCGGAGCGCATTGTCCGGGCGCATTGACCAGTATGCGCGCGCAAACGGATGGCAAGATGGGCTTCCCGTCCACCACGAAGCGGGCGTTTTGCCGGTCCTCACCGGAGGCGACTTTGCCGCCTATCAGGACGAAGTGCGCATTCCCGGTGTTGCCATCGCTGGTGCACGCGGCGGTTTTACCCATCCGCTCACCAGCTACACCATGTGCGTTGCGGTGGAGAATGCGCTGGCGATTGCAGAGCACGCTGACCTTTCAGGTGAACAGCTTGCCGCCTTTTTTGATGCGCGCGCAAAGGCTCATTGGAAAAAGACGGGATACTACCGCCTGCTCGCTCGTTTCCTGTTCTTCGCAGCCAAGCCGGAGAAGCGCGTCAAGGTGTTCCAGCGTTTCTACGGTCTTCGCGAAGGCTTGATCGAGCGGTTTTATGCGGCCCGATCAAACGCCTTTGATAAGGTCCGCGTCCTGTGGGGTGAGCCCCCCGTAGCTATACACTCTGCCATTGCGGCTATGTTCAAATCGGGTCCGGCGCTAAGGTCCAAGAAGTCTGATCGAGGCGTCAGCGAGGCCGCGCAGGCAAACGAATTGCAAAAGGAAACACAGGCATGAACGCCGATCCCACTCTTGATTTTTCACCGCCACAAAGCGGGGAGCGCGGCATCAATCCGGTGATCGCTGAAAAATACAAAGGGCGCACCGCCTGCGTGATCGGCTCAGGCTTCGGCGGCATGGCATTGGCACTGCGCCTCCAATCGCACGGTATTCAGACAACCGTCGTGGAAGCGCGCGATAAGCCGGGCGGGCGCGCGTATTTCTGGGAAAAAGACGGCTTCACCTTTGACGCTGGTCCCACGGTGATCACTGACCCGCCTTGCCTTAAGGAACTGTGGGAGCTGACCGGCCACGACATTTCCGAGGACGTTGAGCTGATGAAGGTCCACCCCTTCTACCGCCTCAACTGGCCCGATGGCACGAACTTCGATTATTCGAACAATGACGAGGAATTGAACGCCGAAATTGCCAAGCTCAACCCCGACGATGTGATCGGCTATCAGCGCTTCCTCGAATATTCAGCGCGCGTGCACGAAGAGGGCTATTTGAAGCTCGGCACCGTCCCCTTCCTCGATTTTAAATCCATGCTGAAAGCTGCCCCTGCTCTCGTCAAAGAGAAGGCGTGGCGCAGCGTTTACGACATGGTATCAAGCTACATCAAGGACGAGCGCCTTCGCGAAGCCTTCAGCTTCCACACGCTGCTCGTTGGCGGCTCGCCGATGAAAACTAGCGCCATTTACGCCCTCATTCACAAGCTTGAGAAAGACGGCGGCGTGTGGTGGGCAAGAGGCGGCACGAACCGTTTGATCGCAGGCATGGTGCGCCATTTTGAACGCCTCGGTGGCACCATGCGCGTGGGCGATCCGGTGGTTCAGGTGCACACACAAGGGACCAAGGCAACCGAAGTTGAAACCAAGAGCGGGTGGAAACAGCGCTTTGACGCGGTGTGCTCGAACGCTGACATTATGCACTCTTACAAGGACTTGCTTGGGCAATCTGACCGGGGCAAGAAGTACGCAAAGTCCCTCTCGCGCAAAAGCTATTCGCCCTCGCTCTTTGTCGTGCACTTTGGCCTTGAGGGCACATGGCCCGGCATTGCCCATCACATGATCCTGTTCGGCCCGCGCTATCACGGCCTTGTCGATGACATCTACAAGCACGGCGTTCTGCCGCAGGATTTCTCGATCTACCTCCACCACCCGACCGTGACTGACCCAAGCATGGCTCCCAAAGGCATGAGCACCTTCTACGCGCTCGTGCCTGTGGCTCACATGGGCAAGATGCCGATCGATTGGGACGTGGAAGGGCCCAAGTTTGAGAAAGCAATCCTCGATGAAGTCGGCCGGCGTCTGATCCCCGACATCCACGACCGGATCGTCACCAAATTCTCCTACGCACCCAAGGATTTCCAGAGCGATCTCAACGCCCACATGGGCAGCGCCTTCAGCCTTGAGCCCGTGCTGTGGCAATCGGCGTATATGCGCGGCCACAACCGCGATGATGTGATCGACAACTTCTATCTCGTGGGCGCAGGCACGCATCCGGGTGCTGGTATCCCCGGCGTTGTCGGAAGCGCGAAGGCAACCGCAGGGCTGATGCTCGAAGACCTGGCGATCAAGGCCTGAGCGTGAGCGGGCCGCTTTTCAAAGACCCGCGCCTCAAGAAGAAGAAGCGCAAGAAGAAAAACTACACCCCTGCGCCCTGTCCGATATGCGCCAGTTTGACGCTGACAGCGGAAATGCGCGGCGATTATCACATCTGCCGGGTCTGCTGGTGGGAAGACGATTTGGGCGAGAATGCCAATGTCGATTTTCCAAGCGGCGCAAACAAAGGCCTTAGCATCAGGGTTGCGAGAGCGAATTATGCAAAGTACGGCGCAGCGCACCGTGAATGGACCGATCAGGTCCGCGATCCAGAACCGGAAGAAGTCCCTCGAATGAAACGCCTCGCTGTCTATTGCGGTTCGGCAACGCCCGAAGACCCACGCTTTATGGAGCTCGCCTATGAAGTGGGCAAAACGCTTGCCACGCGCGGCATTGGCACGGTTTATGGCGGGGGGCGTTTGGGGCTGATGGGCGCGGTCGCGGCGGGCGCACTGGATGCAGCTGGCGAAGTGATCGGGATCATCCCCGAAGCGCTCGCCAATTCAGAAGTGGCGAACCACGACTGCACCGAGCTTCACACCGTTTCCGGGATGCATGAGCGCAAACAGTGCTTCACCGACCTGTCCGACGGCTTTGTGACGCTGCCGGGCGGGGTCGGCACGATGGACGAGCTGTGGGAGGCAATGAGCTGGGCGCAGCTTGGCTATCACTCCGATCCTGTGGGCGTGCTCAATGCCTTTGGCTTTTACGATGACCTGTTGAAATTCAATGCCAAAATGGCCGAAGTCGGCTTTGTCCGCCCTGCGCATCAGAACATTATGGTTCACGCAGAAACCATCGAGGATCTGCTCGAAAAGATGGAGGCTTACGAGCCCCACACGCCGATTTTCCGGATGAAGGCGGATGATCTGTGATGAAGAACCCACCCCCAACCCCTCCCGCTTGCGGGAGGGGAGCGAAACTTAATGAGCCCAAGGCGAATTTAGTTGCAGCGGGGTGGGCTGTTTGATGCCGGTGCCCCCCGAAAGACGCGCAGAACTCGTCGCCCACGCAAGGGCGACAATCAAACACGGCTCGCAAAGCTTTTCAGCCGCCTCGCAATTGTTCGACAGCGAAACCCGCGAGCGCGCCTGGCTGCTCTACGCCTGGTGCCGCCAGTGCGATGACATTGCAGACAACCAAGTGCTCGGCGGCGAACTGGGCGACCAGTCTGACCTTGACGCGAGGCTCGCCCATATCCGCCGCCTCACCGCGCTTGCTTTCGAAGGCAAACCCACCGGCGATCCAGCCTTCGATTGCCTTGGCGTCGTGGCCGAAGAATGCGGCCTCACTCCCGCAATGGCCGAGGACGTGATCGCAGGTTTTGCGCTTGATGCCGACGATTGGAGGCCGCGCACCGAAGCCGATATGATGCGCTATTGCTATCACGTGGCTGGAGCCGTTGGCGTGATGATGGCGGTGGTCATGGGCGTTGACCCCAAGGACCAGGACACATTGGACCGCGCCAATGATTTAGGGCTGGCCTTCCAGCTTTCCAACATCGCACGCGATATTGTCGAAGATGACGCAGCAGGGCGCTGTTACCTCCCGATCAACTGGCTGGTCGAACAGGATATTGAGCCCGGCCAACACACCAAACCCCACCACCGCAAAGAGCTTGCCGAAATGGCAGCGCGCCTTGTGGCACTCGTCGAAAAACATGAAGCCGCCGCGCGCGTGGGAGCAGAACGCCTTCCTTTCCGCAGCCGCTGGGCGGTGCTTTCCGCTGCGCGCATCTACGGCGCGATTGGCCGCAAGGTGCGCGATCGGGGCACCGAGGCATGGAACAGCCGCACCTATGTGCCGCGTTGGGAAAAGGCGCTCTACGGCGCGCGCGCCTTCCTCTCCGCCGCGATCAACCGCGAGAAGCATCCCGACGGCGAGATCACATGGGGCATCAAGGATTTCAGGCCAGTTTAATACGCTACAGCGTCACCCTCGCGAAGGCGGGGGTCCAGCTTCCTTCGGACGCGATCGCTAAAGAAGCTGGATCCCGGATCAAGTCCGGGATGACGGTGAAAGGGACCTGTTCCCATTGTAATAAAGTTGCGCTAGTCCTCTCGCCCATGAGAGGACTCCTGACATTCGCCATGCTTGTCGCGTCTGCGGTCATGCCCGCAAAGGCCGAGGACCGCGTCACGCCCGCAGGCGAGGTGCGCATAGCGGTGTGGGCTTTTTTCGAAGCATTGGGCAGTGACGACAAGAGCGCGCTCGCCGATCATATGGTCCCTGAGGCAATGATTTTCGTCCACAACCGGATGGACCCGCAAAACCCGCGCGTCGATCATCTGCCGGTGGCAAAACACCTCGAAAACTGGGCCAAGCGTGATGGCCGCTTTTTCGAGGAGATGGACGTCACCAGCGTGCTTGTCGACGGCGATATGGCCCATGTTTGGGGCCCCTATTCCTTTTGGGTGAATTACGAACTTTCCCATTGCGGGATCAATTCGCTCAACCTTGTAAAAACCCAAGATGGCTGGAAAGTCGCCAACACCAGCTTCACCATGGAACGGCCGAGTGAATGCGAACGGCTCGGCGTTCCGGGGTTCCCCGCAGAAGAAGTCAGAGACGACTAAAAATGATCAAAAAACTCCTTATCGCCAACCGGGGCGAGATTGCCTGCCGGATTATGCGCACAGCGCAGCGGATGGGGATCGCGACGGTTGCGGTCTATTCCGATGCCGATGCGAAGGCGCTGCACACGCGCTCAGCCGATGAGGCGGTGCATATTGGCCCCTCGCCTGCGGCTGAGAGCTATCTTGTCGGTGAGAAGATCATCGCCGCTGCCAAGGAGACGGGCGCAGAGGCGATCCACCCCGGTTACGGGTTCCTCTCGGAAAACGCAGACTTCGCGCGCGCCGTGATTGAGGCGGGGCTGATCTGGGTGGGGCCAAAGCCGGAAAGCATCGAGGCGATGGGCCTTAAGGATGCCGCCAAAGAGCGCATGATCGCCGCTGGTGTACCGGTCACGCCGGGGTATCTTGGCGAAGACCAATCGCTCGAACGCCTCTCTGCAGAAGCAGAGAAAATAGGCTACCCCGTGCTAATCAAGGCGGTCGCAGGCGGTGGCGGCAAGGGGATGCGCAAGGTCGATGATCCTGCTGACTTCGCCGCCAGCCTCGAGAGTTGCCAACGCGAGGCCAAGGCGTCATTCGGCAACGATGAGGTGCTGCTCGAGAAGTGGATCACCTCTCCGCGCCATATCGAGGTGCAGGTCTTTGGTGACAGCCACGGCAATGTCGTCCACCTGTTCGAGCGCGACTGTTCGCTCCAACGCCGCCACCAAAAGGTGATCGAAGAGGCCCCCGCACCGGGTATGGACGAGGCGACGCGCGAGGAAATCTGCCAAGCCGCCGTGCGCGCCGCCAAAGCGGTGGACTATGAGGGCGCAGGCACAATCGAGTTCATCGCCGACGCCAGCGAGGGCCTGCGCGCTGACCGCATTTTCTTCATGGAGATGAACACCAGGCTTCAGGTCGAACATCCCGTGACCGAAGAGATTACTGGTGTGGACTTGGTAGAATGGCAACTGCGCGTCGCGAGTGGTGAGCCGATCCCGCTGAAACAGGAAGAGCTCTCCATCAGCGGCTGGGCGATTGAAGCACGGCTCTATGCCGAGGACCCTGCAAAAGGCTTCTTGCCGAGCACGGGCCCTGCCGAAGTTTTCGAGTTGGAGCGCCGCGGTGTGCGGGTCGATTCTGCAATCGAAGCAGGCGGTAATGTGTCTCCACACTATGATCCGATGATCGCTAAACTCATTGCTCACGCCGACAACCGCTCTGAGGCCGTAGAGCTTCTGGCAGGTGCTTGCGCAGATAGCTGGGTCTGGCCGGTCAAAACAAATGCTGCATTTCTTTGGCGAGCCCTTGATCACGAAGACTTTCAGCAAGCGAAGCTCGACACTGGCTTTATTGAGAGAAACTTGGATGGGCTCTTACCGCCGGATGCCATTGGGGAAGATCAGCTTGTCCAAGGTGCGGCTGCCCTCACTATAGCCGCTTTTCTCGATCACAAGCCCTTCGGTTGGGACGTGAGCTATCGCCGCGAGGCAAGACTAGATTCGGATGCCGATGTCTGGCGAAAGGCGAGGGGATTTCGAGCAAATTCTAGTCAGCAAGATACGGTGAACCTGTATCATCAATCGCAGCACCACGCCGTCGAACTGCCCGTCGGGTGGGAGGAAGCTGGGGTCGATTTTCAAGTTCTGGAAGGTGGCGTTGTTGTTTTCGATGACGGCTTAGCCCATGAATTCAGCTTGCGGGCAGACGCGGGCGGCTCCGCCTCCGCAGCCGACGGCGCGATCCTCGCGCCCATGCCGGGCAAGGTGATCGCGGTGGACGTGGCCGAAGGCGACCAAGTCACCGCCGGGCAGCGCTTGATGGTCTTGGAGGCGATGAAGATGGAGCACGCGCTCACCGCGCCCTTTGATGGGACGGTGACGGGGCTTGAGGCGTCTCAAGGGGGCCAAGTGCAGGTCGAAGCGGTGCTTTGTGTGGTGGAGCCTTCGAAAGTGGATGAGGGCTCATGATCCTCCCCGATCCGGGGAGGTGGCAGCGCGAAGCGCTGACGGAGGGGCGGTTTGCGCACCTGCCCCTCCACCAAACTTCGTTTGGTCCCCCTCCCCATTTTGGGGAGGAACTTTCCTGAAACCCCCTCACCTTTAGGGGAGGGGCAACGAGACTTGGCAGCTTGCTGCCTAGTCGCAGTGGGGAGGGGCCCATTTCAGGCATTGCGCACGCCGCCCCCTCCCCCTAACCCCCTCCCCTTAAAGGAGAGGGGGAACACCTGTGAGCTGGGAAAAAGAACTCGAAGAACTGCGCCAACGTGAGGCTTTCGCCGAGGAAATGGGCGGTGCGGACAAAGTCGCTCGTCAGCATTCTCGCGGCAAGATGGATGCGCGCGCGCGGCTGGACGCCATCTGCGACCCCGGTTCCTTCCGCGAAATCGGCAAGATTGCTGGCAAGGGCCACTATGACGAGAACGGCGATCTTCAGGGCGTAACCCCTGCCCCCTTCCTTTTCGGCAAGGCGACGGTAAACGGCCGCCCTGTTGTTGCCACGGCAGATGACTTCACCATTCGCGGGGGCGCGGCGGATGCCGGAATCAAACGCAAGATGGTGCAGGCCGAGCAGATGGCGCATGAGCTAAAGCTCCCCATCATCAAGATGATCGACGGCACGGGCGGGGGCGGCAGCGTCAAGACGCTCGAACAGATCGGCGCGACCTATATCCCGGCGGTTCCCGGATGGGGCGATACGGTCAAGAACCTCGACACCGTGCCTGTGGTGGCTCTGGCGCTCGGGTCCACCGCTGGCCTTGGTGCAGCACGGATCGCGGCTAGCCACTATTCGATCATGGTGCGCGGGCTTTCGCAATTGTTCGCAGCAGGTCCTGCCGTGGTCGATGGTCTGGGTGAGGCTTACAAAAGCGCAGAGGACCACCAGCAGGCCAAGGAAGAGCTTGGCGGCGTCGACATTCACACCCGCAACGGCGTCGTTGATGATGAGGTCGCAAGCGAGGCGGAGGCCTTTGCGAGGGCGCGCTATTTCCTCTCCTTCATGCCCGAACACGTGGGCCAGCTGGCTCACCGTTCTGAGTGCACCGATCCGGTGGACCGGCGCGACGAGGCCTTGTTGGATTTGGTGCCGCGCGAATCCAACAAGGTTTATTCAATGAGGCGCTGCCTTACGGCGGTGTTTGATCAACAAACTGTCTTCGAGATCGGCAAAAACTGGGGCCGCGCCGCGATCACAGCGCTCGCCCGCCTCGATGGCTGGCCCGTTGCCGTGGTGGCAAGCGATCCCAGCTATCTCGGCGGATCGTGGGAGGCGAAAACCAGCGAAAAGGTCGAGCGCTTCGTCAAACTCGCCGACCAGTTCCGCCTGCCCATCGTGCACCTGGTTGATAACCCCGGCTTTATGATCGGGCGCGAGGCGGAGATGGCGGGGACGATCCGCTATGGCGTCCAAGCGATGAACGCAATCTACCGCGCGACCGTGCCGCTCGCCAGTGTCGTCATGCGCCGCGCATACGGCATTGCGGGAAGCGCAATGAGCAATGCGGACCTTTATCAATATCGCTATTGCTGGCCGTCGGGTGACTGGGGCAGCCTTCCCATCGCAGGCGGTTTGGAAGTGGCTTACAAGTCCGAAATCGCGTCCGCCGATGACCCGCAAGCAGAGCTTGAAAAGATCAAAGAGCGCCTCAACAAGGTCACTTCGCCTTTCCGTTCAGCCGAACTTTTCAACGTCGAGGACATTATCGACCCGCGCGATACGCGGCCGCTCTTGTGCGAATTTGCAGACCTTGCCTGGCGAAAGCTTAAAGCAGACGGGTGATCAATCGCCTTCTGCGCCATATCCCTTTTCTGGTTCTGGCGGTCCGAACAGCTTGCCCTTCTCGCTGAACAAAACCAGCGCCAGACACACCAGCCCCGCTCCCAAAAGCGAGAGCGCGAGCGGCTGCGCGGTGCCATCATAGGCATAGCCAACCGCCGCGCCTAAAACCGCCGCAAGGGTCAGTCGCACAAAGCCGTGCACACTGCTTGCCGCCCCGGCGATTGAGAAGAACGGGTTCATCGCAATCGAGCCAAAGTTTGACCCGATGAAGCCCAACAGCATCATATTGATCGCCATCAGCGGCACGAATTGCCACAATTTCTCTTCCGGTTGGAAAGCGAAGTAAACCTGAACCGAAGCGACCGCGATAAAGGCGAAAACAGCCGTATGGCTTACCCTGCGCGCGCCAAAGCGTTCAACGATGCGCGAATTGGACCAACTGGCCAGAGCCATGGAGCCCGCGCACACGCCAAAGACAATCGGGAAGAGATCGGGTGCACCGAACCCTTCGCTGATCAATTGCTGCGAGGAATTGATGAAGCCGAACAGAGCGCCAAAAACGATGCCGCCGCCAAACACGTATCCCACAACGCTGGGGAGGCTCAATGCGCGGCCCATATTGCGAGCGATGACGCCGGGGCGGATTTCCTGTCGATTTTCTGGCGTAAGACTTTCCGGCAGGCGGAAATAAACCCAGGTGCCAACAATTACGCCCTGCACTGCCATAGCCAAGAAAATCGCGCGCCAATCGGCGAAGAGCAAGATGACCTCACCAATGCTGGGCGCAATGGCCGGAACCATAAGGAAGATGACGAAGATAAGGCTCATCATGCGCGCCATCTTGTCCCCGCCCACCCGGTCGCGGATGATTGCAGGAGGCAGTGCGACAATGCCAGCGCCGAAGAAGCCTTGCGCGGCTCGAACAGCGACAAGCGCTTCAAACGAAGTCACTGCAGCACTGGCAAGCGAAAGCGCGATGTAGACCGCAATCGATCCCATCAAGATCGGTCGCCGCCCGAATCTATCCGCTAACGCGCCGGGCACAAGCGCGCCAATGCCAGCTGTCAGAAGGTATACACCCACAATAAACTGGCGGTCATTGCCCTCAATGGACAGCGAGGCTGCCACATCGTCCAAGGCAGGCAGAATCGCATCAATGCCAAAAGCTTGAAGTGCCATCAGCAGTGCCATCATCCAGATAAGCTCGGTTTCACCAATCGCATTGATCGCGCGTTTGGGCCGCTTTGGTTGGGTGGAAGGAGAGGCAGAACCATGCATATCTGGCTCTTTGCCCGCAGCTTCGCCCGTTGGCCACACTTCATTTCGCATATGCACAAAATGGGTGGGCCATCCCTTGGTTCCCGGCGCTTCGTTCCTGAGGCATTCAGCCATGCTTTCTTCACAGACGCAAAGCAGCTATTTCGAAGCCGATGGCTGAAAACGCACAAGACGGCGAAGAGCTGCCCGATGAGGTAAGCGGTCTGAGGAAGATCATCCACGTCGATATGGACGCGTTCTTTGCGAGCGTTGAGCAGCGTGACAATCCAGAATTGCGCGGCAAGCCGGTGGCCGTGGGCGGCTCTGGCGGACGCGGCGTCGTGGCAGCGGCAAGTTATGAGGCGCGCAAATTCGGAGTGAGGAGCGCTATGCCCTCTGTCACAGCCAAACGGCTTTGCCCCGACCTTATCTTTGTGCGCCATCGTTTTGACGCGTACAAAGAGGCCAGCCGGCAGATCCGAGCGATTTTCGAGCACCATACGCCCCTTGTGGAGCCGCTGAGCCTTGATGAGGCGTATCTCGATGTGACCGAGGATAGGCTTGGGATTGGTTCGGCAACGCGTATCGCGGGGCTGATCCGGCAGGAGATTCGCGCCAAGACCAAGCTAACCGCAAGCGCGGGTGTCTCTTACAACAAATTTCTCGCCAAAATTGCGAGCGATCAGAACAAACCCGACGGGATGTGTGTGATCCGTCCCGGCGAAGGCGCAGATTTCGTCGCTGGTCTGCCGATTCGGCGCTTTCACGGGGTGGGGCCCAAGGCCGAGGAAAAGATGAAGCGATTGGGGATTGAGACGGGCGCTGATCTTGCGACCAAGGACATCGCCTTTCTTCGAAGCCATTTCGGCAGCTTCGCCGATTATCTCTATCGCGCGGCTCGCGGGATCGATTTGCGCCCCGTGCGCGCGCATCGGGTGCGAAAATCCGTCGGTGGTGAGCGGACGTTTAGCGAAGATATTTCAAGCGGGTCGGCACTTCGCGAAACGCTTGAAAACATCATCGAGATTGTATGGGGACGGATTGAAAGCGCCAGCTCGCGCGAAAGGCGCGTGCGCGGGCGCACAGTCACGCTGAAGGTCAAATACAACAATTTTCAGATTATGACCCGGGCGAAGTCCGTCACCCACTGGATTGGGGACAAAGCTGAGTTTGCGCGTCTGGGCCGCGAATTGCTCGAAGAGGCGCTGCCCCTGCCCATGCCGATCCGCTTGATGGGGCTGACGCTTTCCAATCTCGACCGGGGCGAGGAGCCTCCCCCCAACGAGGACAGCGCTCAGCTTTCCTTGCTCTGAACCTTCCACGCCTCCCACATGGCGAGGCGCTTGGGCACATTGCGGGTAAGCAATTCGGGCAAGGCATGGGGCGCAAAGAACCGAGCTTCCAGGATTTCGCGCCCGTCTGGTTTGGGTTGCTGGGTCACCTCAACTGTAAACACGTGAGAGGTGTGCGGCGATCCTGACAGCGTCTCGTTAAGAACACCGAGCGGCTTCAATTGCGCGGTATCAAGCCTCACTTCTTCCACCAATTCACGCCGCGCACAATCGTGTGGATCTTCCCCAGCTGCCATGCCACCACCGGGTAGCCCCCACGCCTTGGGGCCATAGGAATGGCGCAGCAGCATCACTTCGCCCGCCGGATTGGTGACAATCACACTGATCCCGGAAATGGGAGTTTTGCGCCATTTGCGCCAACGGTGGCGGACCTTGTGAGCGAGCTGCAAAAGAGCCCGGTGGAGCGGAGCTGGCAAGACCCTCTCAGCAGATTTCTCAATCAGGTGAAGCATACCACGTCTTGCGTAGCGGCAGTCAAAATCCGCGCGATGGGCAGGTCATGCTCTCCCGCCATAGCGGCCTTGAACACGCTCAGCTTGTCATTGCCGCGGATCACAAACATCAACGCATCGCTGTTGACCAGTGCCGGGATCGTTAGAGTGATCCGGTCAAAGGGAGCCTCTGGCGGAAGGGGATCGGGAGTGAGCCGGCGCACCATTTGCGGGTCGTCCACCTGAGGATCGGTGTTGGGAAAGAGCGATGCGATATGCCCATCGCCGCCCATCCCCATCCAGCACAGCGTGAAACGCGGGGGGCTAGCATCCTCGCCGAGCGTCACAACGCGCGCTCCCGCAGGCTCGAATATCGCGCGGATTTTGCCCGTGTTGGACGCGTCGTGATCTTCCGGCACAATCCGGTCATCTCCCGGCCACACAGCCACACGCGACCAATCGAGCGGGGCCTTCACCAACTCCTCAAATATCGGAAAAGGGGTGGAGCCGCCGGGCACGCTGATCGCAATCTCGCTCTTGGTGCGCGTCAAAGCCTCGCCAAGTTTGCCCGCAATCCATTGCGCGATTTCATTCGCGCTCTGTCCGTTTTTCAAGGTCACATTGATCATGCCCGCAAGCATAGCAAAAGAGCCGCTCCCGCCAAACGGAAACGGCCCTTTTGAATTATGAATAGGTTTTCAAGACCTTCGTTGCTGTTAGCCGAGTACCGAATTCAGGAACCATACGCGTTCCTCTGCCATGTCGGTCCAATCATCGATCATGCCATCGGTCGCGTTGTCGCCTGCTGCCTCTGCCGTGGCCTTCATCGACTTCAGGCGCTCGACCATCGCCTTGTTATCGTCGCGCAGTTTCACGACCATTTCCTCGGCGGTGAGGTCGGTGTTGTCTTCGTCCTTCACCTGCGTGTGCTGCGTGATCATGCCGAGCGAGGTGATTGTATCGCCGCCAATTTTCCGGGCACGCTCACCGATATCGTCGATCTGGTCGCGAATTTCGATGGCTTGTTCGTCAAACAGGACGTGCAAATCGCGAAAACGCGGGCCCTTCACGTGCCAGTGGAAGTTCTTGGTCTTCACGTAAAGCGCGAAGTGATCGGCCAGCAGGGCGTTGATTTCTGATACCATTTGGGTGGTTTGTGAATTGTTGGGGTCAAGCATAGCTTTCCTCCTTAAATTTGCTTCGGGCGCCAAAAGCTCGAGACATTCGAGGAACGTGCGCCGTTCGATGCGTTCACTTAACCAACGGACAGACCCCGCTAATCGTTTCGAGAAATTCAAATTCGCAGTGATCGTGCAAAGCGATCACAGAAACATGAAACGTGCGTTCAATCCGATCACAACACCCGCAATAATCATACAAACACCCAAAGCAAACCGGATCGCACGAAGGGGTAGTTTATTCAGCGCTTCCACGCCCAACGACCAGCCAAGCACGACGGATGCGACACCAGCCATTGCCCCTCCGATGAGAGCAGTGGTTGGATAGACCGCCCATGCGGCAAGCGCGAAAATGGCAAAGCGGGCTGCATCCTGCATCTGGCGAAAAACCAGCACTGCGCCGATCGCGACATAGGAGCGGGTGGGCTCCTTCATCGGCTTAACCTTGACCGGCCAGAACAATTCCACCGCGCCCGCGATAAGCGCAAAAGCGACAAGCATTTCAGCGGCCCGCCGAGGGAGGATCGAGGCGATAGTCGCGCCCGCATAGGCCATCACCGCCGCCGTCGCCACGGCACAAGAAATGGCGATGATGAGAAGCGGCCCATTACGATCAGTAGCGCTCGAAAACTGCGCGACAATCATCTGCTCACGCCCACCAAGCGCAATCACGAAGGTCAGGATCAAGGCGAGAAGAAAAGCGTCCATCGCCTTCCTCTAGCACGCGCTTTCACGCTGGCCAGCCACAGCCTTTAGAACAATAGCAAATTGAAACCTAGCGCAAGCGCGCAAAGCGGGTTAGCCTGAGTGCAAAGAGAGATGAGGAGAGGACATGAAACTTCAGCAAGGTATGGCCGCAGTGGTCACGGGCGGCGCATCTGGACTTGGCCGGGCGAGCGCTGCGGCGCTGGCGCAGGCCGGGCTTAAAGTCGCGATATTCGACATCAATGACGAGGCAGGCGAAGAGCACGCAGCGGCGATTGGCGGCACCTTCCACCATGTCGATATTATGGACGAAGAAAGCGTCGAAGCAGGCTTTGCCGCCGCTCGCGCTGCCAATGGTCAGGAGCGCGTCACCGTCCACTGCGCAATGGCGTCCAAGCGCGGCAAGACTATCGGCTTCGACAAGGCAACCGGTGGCTACAAGCGCCTTTCGACCGAAGATTATGCCTTTGGAGCGGAAGGCATTCTGATCGCCAGTTACCGCGTCGCCAGCATTTCGGCACTCGGCATGGCGAACGCAGAGCCCCTGAACGAGGATGGCGAGCGTGGTTCGATCACTCTCACCGCAAGCGTCGCGGCGCAGGATGGGCAGATCGGGCAAGTCATCTATGGCTCGTGCAAGTCGGGCGTGAACGGCCTGGTGCTTCCGATGGCCCGCGATTTGATGGATTTGGGCATCAGAGTGAACTCGGTCATGCCGGGTATTTTTGCCACGCCGCTGATGCTCGGGATGAAGGACCGCAACCCGCAAATGTGGGACCAATTGAACGCCTCTGTCCCCTTCCCCAAGCGTCTGGGGGAACCTGAAGAGTTTGCCTCACTCATCTGCGAGATCGCGCGCAATTCTTATATCAATGGCCACCAGTTCCGGTTGGATGGCGCAATCCGGATGCCCCCGAAATAGAGGCGAACCAATGAACGTCGAATTCTCACCAGAACTCGAAGCCTTCCGCGCGGAAGTCGCCGAGTTTTTCGCCACCGCTCCAACACCTGCCATCCGCGAGGCGGGGCGCAAGACCACCAGCGTTTTTGCCCCCTTCGATCAGTGCATGGAATGGCACAAAATTCTTGCCAAAAAAGGCTGGGCAGCGCCGCATTGGCCGGTCGAATATGGTGGCACGGGGTGGAGCGTGGAGCAGCGCTTTATCTTTGCCGAAGAGTATCGGAAGGCCGATTTGCCTCCGCTTTTGCCGCAAAGCCTTGGCATGGTGGGGCCGCTCCTGATCGACATCGGAACAGAGGAGCAGAAGGCGAAGTATCTTTCCCCGATCTTGGCGGGTGAGGATTTTTGGGCGCAGGGGTATTCGGAGCCGGGGTCCGGGTCTGACCTTGCCTCGCTGCAATGCCGCGCTGAGCCAGATGGCGATGATTACATCATCAACGGCTCCAAAATCTGGACCACTTATGCCCACCACGCGAACCGGATGTTCATGCTGGTGCGCACTGACAATTCGGGCAAGAAACAGCAGGGCATCACCTTCCTCCTGCTCGACCGGGTGGATTATCCGGGCATGGAAATCCGCCCTATCGTCGGCCTCGATGGTGTGCCTGAGCAATGCGAAGTGTTTTTCGACAACGTGCGCGTACCCCAATCTGGCCGCGTGGGCGAGGAGAATGATGGGTGGAGCGTTGCCAAGCATTTGCTCAAACACGAACGCGGCGGCTCTGCGTCCTCGCCAACGCTGGTGCATTATCTCGACCGCGCAAAAGAGGCGGCGGCGAAAACCCCCTCGCCCTTTGGCGGAATGCTCGCAGATGATCCGGTTTTCCAGAGCGAATTTGGCGAGCTTCACGCCGATGTCGCAAGCCTTGGCCACATGGAAAAACTTGCGATCAGCGGCCATCCGATTGCCAACGACCCCGCTTTCCCGTCGCTCAACAAGACAATCAATTCCGAACTTCTGCAGCGCGCCTCGACCTTGATGAGCAAAGTGTCCGGCGTGGGCGGGCTCGCTCGGCAGTTGGAAGCGCTACGCGTTGGATCAAATGTCGAACCTCTAGGCAGCGAGTTCGATCTCATCTCGATGCCGCTGTACCTCAACAGCCGCGCCGCCTCGATCTATGCTGGTTCGAATGAGGTTCAGCGTGACCTCATTTCGCGCAGTCTTGCAGCAGGAGTGTAAGGACAATGGATTTCAGCTTCTCTCAAGAACAGGAAATGCTGCGTGAAAGCGTCGCAAAGCTGCTGACGCGCAAATACGATTTCGACACCCGGCAAGCGCTCGTCGCTTCCGATGCGCCGTGGTCTGCCGATGTTTGGACGGATTTTGCCGAACTCGGCCTCACGCTGCTGCCTTTCAGCGAAGAGCACGGCGGGCTTGGCGGCTCCATTGCCGACCTCGTCGCCTTCGCAGGGTCTTTGGGTGAATATCTGGTCGTGGAACCCTATGTCGCCTCGACGGTGCTCGCAGGCGGCGCTTTAGCGGAAAGTGGAACAGCAGAGGCGCTTGAATGGGTCGAGAAACTTGGCAGCGGCGAGGCGATTGTCGCCTTCGCTTATGAGGAGGGCAATGGCACCGCCACGTCTGAACAAATCTCCATGCAGGTTGAGGTTGCCGGCGGCCAAGCCACCCTCAACGGCGAAAAAACGCTTGTGATAGCAGGCGATGATGCCGACGCGCTGCTGGTGGTCGCGAGGGCGACTGACACGGGTAAACTTGGCTTCTACCTCGTCGAGAAGGGCACAAGCGGGCTTACAACGCGCCCCTACAAAACCATAGACGGGCGTGCGGCGGCGACCGTGCGTTTTGACGCGGTGCCCGCCACCGTCTTGCTCGAAGATGCAGGCGATGCACTCGACGCGATCCTTGCGAAAGCCATCATCGTACAATGTGCGGAAGGCTTGGGCGCGATGAAGGCGCTTCTCAATCTGACCAGCGAATATGCCATGACCCGCAAGCAATTCGGCCAGCCTATCGGGGCATTCCAAGTTGTTGCTCACAGGCTGGCGGATATGAAAATCGCTTATACTAAGGCGCTCTCGACACTCACCTACACCGCCGCGCTTGCCAATTCGGGCGCAGCGACGCCGCGCGATATTGCGACGCTCAAAGGGCAAATGGGTAAGCTCGGCCGCGAAATCGGCGAGGCTGCAATCCAGACGCACGGCGGGGTCGGCATGACCGATGAACTCAGCGTCAGCCATTATCACAAGCGCATCCTGGCGCTTGATACCGCTTTTGGCGGTTATCAATACCACCTGCGCCGTGTTGGACAGATGGCGTAAAGCGCGCTTAGTTATTGTTGGTCGACAGCGCGTTGGTAATCCCGATTACTGAGAACGCTGCGCTTGAGATGGTCGAGACAAAGCGCTGGAGATCAGCACCCGGCGCAGTCGAGACATAGAGCACGTCATCATCTCTGATCGCAAAATCCTGCATCGCAAAAAGGCTCGCCGGATCAGACAGGTTCAAACGATAAATGACTGGCACGCGTCCGTCTGCGGTCATATTGACGCCCGGATCGAGATCATCTCCGAAGGCCTCACGGTCTTCTAGACGAAAGACAAAAACACCCTTCACATCTGCGCGTCCATCATTGAGCCCACCCACTCGACCTAGAGCCTGAGCCAAAGACAATCCCGACCCATCAAACGGCACCTCTGCGCTTTGGCGAACCGCACCAAGTGCGACGAAGCTGAAGGGTTGGAACAGAACCGTGACCACATCATCGGGCAGGAGTTTCACGTTCTGATCAGCGTCAGTGACCACACGGCTCAAAGGCATCGCTACGACTTTGTTTCCTCGGGTAATCTGGACGATCGAACGATCGACAGGGTTACGTGTGCCACCAGCACTCGCCAAAGCATCAAGAACCCGCTCCCCGCGCGCGCTCAACGGCATCCGCTTCGACTGGGCAACCTCTCCCAGAACCGTCACCGTGGTCTCATTGCGAACAAGGCGTACGATTGCCTGCGGGTCATGCGCCCTACCGCGAAGGCTGCGTACAATGGCGCGTTCAACATCGCTGACCTTGCGCCCGATAACATTGATCGGGCCAACAAAAGGCACCGAAACGGTGCCATCTTCACCGACAACCTGTTGCGGAACACTGGAAAAGGCCCCCGCCTGCGGAGCGAGTCCGGTACCCGCAGCGGCAACGCCCCCGCCGAACAGAACGGCAGGTGGAGCCTCCCATATCCCGATATCAAGAACATCGCCGTAGCCAATGAGTTCGACCGATGGTGTGGGTTCTGTGAACACCTCAGCAAATTCAAAGGAGCGGCCATATTGATCGAGCCGGGCAAGTGCGCGCCCGTCGAGTTCGACGATTTCGATACCTTTGCCCTCATAGCTTTCGCTATCGGCACTACGGATGTTGCCACCAGAAGGGCCTGCCGCGCCCAAAGATGAGCAGCCGGTCACAAGCACGGCAAGCATCACAGCAAGAGCTATCTTAAGCCCCCCGCGTCGAGCGTCGTCGTATCTATCGCCCAGTGGCTTCGTATTCATTTCACTAATTCCAATTTTGAACGCGTTCTTACAGCAATTTTCGATAAAGCGCATCAAGACGCTTGCGATAGGCTGCGGGTGAAAACAGCTCCGCTTGAGCTTTGCCTTTGACGATCAGTTCCGCGCGCAAACCGTCATCCGTCTCCATCTGGCTAAAAGCCCCGGCAATCGCTTTTGAATCGTACGGATCCACCTGAAGTCCTGCATCGCCGATGACCTCTGGCAAAGACCCGGTGTTAGAGCCGATCACTGGTGTCCCGAGCAACATTGCCTCTAAAGCAGGGAGTCCGAAACCTTCGTAGAGTGAGGGGAAAATCGCAGCTTTTGCCCCTCTGATCAAATTGACGAGCGTTCCCTGTGGACAATAGGAAAGCTGGATGATGCGCGATTTGCCGCGCCCCGCAGCTTCAGTCACCAACCGCAGTTCCTCCTCCGACTTCCACGCTCTTGCCCCAACAATTACGAGTGAGGCTTCTGCCCCGCTTGCGAGATAGCCCTCAATCATGCGGTGGATGTTCTTCTTGGGCTCGATGGAGCCCCAGAAAAGCGAATAGTCTTTATACCCCACATCAAAGCCACCCTCGACGATGCGCTGAACCTCTTCATCGCTGAATTTCAGAGCATCATCGGGAATGGCAACCGATTGATAAGTATTGGTGACCCTTTCTTCCGGGATGCCAAGCAGGTCAATTATGTCCCGTTTAGAACACTCAGACACCGTGACGATATGATCAGCACGGCTCGCAATCTGCTTCACAAGCTTCAGATAGGCACGTTTATTATCAAGCGTAGTGTATGGCAGGCGCAGGGGAACCAGATCATGCATGGTGTAGATATTGGCAGCGCCCTTCGCCTCAATCGGAAGCGGGTAAGTCCAATGCGCGAGATCTATATTCGCTGGCATATGCACTTTGGAAAATCCACGCCCAACAGCGAAACCAGCATTTGCGCGGTGGAACAAATCCTCGCCATTAAAGATGCGATCGCATATCGGCAGGCGCCCCGCAAAAGGGTGGGGCACTACCTTTCCCGATAGATCAAGCTCGCGAGGGGTTAAGTCAAAAGGGCTTCGCGAACCATTTTTGAGCGCGCGGATGACCTTGCCAAATTTGCTTTTGGGCAGTTCAACCGGGTCGAAAAAAGCGATCTCGCGCAGAAGGGGATCGTCGCCTTCAGCAATTCGCTCTCCGTAAAGGACCGACACTTCATGCCCCAGGCCCGATACCTCTGTGCACAGGTTGCGCGCATAGGTCGCAATCCCGGTCCCCTTCGCCATGGCAAGGTTGTAACCGTCGATGAGGACCGAAGGCATCGTCTAATCCGCCTTACGAACCATGATGCCGAAGCTCGTCGTCGTCCATTCAGCAATTTGAAGTTTGAGATGCGGCTCCTGCGTGTAGGGCGGCACATCGATGTGCTGGTCCGCAGGCTGATCGCCAGTGCCGAAGTTAAACGAGACCTTGTGCCCTTTGCGCGCGAGATATTTGCCCAATTTCTCAAAATCGCGACGACGAAAAAGCACAGTCGACGTATTGTCGAGCGTCGTGGTGTTTGACGAGCAGTTGTACTCGGTCGTGTGCACAGCCAGTCCTCCAGGGCGCAAGCAAGCAATCGAATTCTCAATAAATTGCAGTCCCTTGTCGATTGAGCCAAGATGCTCAAGCGCGCACGCGGACCAGCAAAAATCAAACTTGCCAGCCGTATCGGGGGCTATCGCGTTCATATCCATTGACCGGAATGAGACCAGCCGTTCGAATTCTTCTGGAGAACAAATCCCGCGGTTATTCATCGCGTTCTTGCTGGCCGCGTGTTGATTTGTCTCAATCCAACCAAGACCCTCCGCGTGCTCAGGATCAAGGTCAGTGCCGAGAACTCGCACACCCATCTTCGCAAATAAAGCGGGCAAAGGCTCCCCCCCAACGCCAAAGCCAATGCCAGAGCGTCCGGGCTTCAACATGTCATGGAGAGACAGGCATTGGACAATATAGACGAATTCCCATTGTTTGCGATGGAGCCAGGGTTTCTCCTTTAACTTGGCGCAATGCTGCGCGTAGATTTCAGATCCCATCTGAGTTTGCGTACACGCCTGAGACACAGGTGCCTCGAGTGTGGGCGTGCCTTCGACAACGCTATAGCCAGAGGGGTTCTTGTCGAAACCCAGCTCTCCAATCCAATGACGCAGTTTGTATAGTCGATCTGTAATCATAACCATCAAAGGAGCTGCGCTAACGCGCGCTCACAATTCCTTTAGGCAAAGCGCTCTTGTAAAGCGGCTTGTGTTTTTGGCCATTTTGCGAACCCCCCGCTCGCAATCAGAACTGGAAGCGCATCACTCATGGTCTCAATCATACGAGCCACTCTGCGGATACCCTTTTCACGTTTTTCAACCTCGGCAATTGTCACTAGGCTGCTCACCCAAGGCTCCGGACTTCTGGTCGCCTTTCCGCTTGAAATGATTTGTTTTCCAAGAGCTTTAGGATCGTCGCTCGACTTGAGCCATTGCTGGTGCATCTGAGCAAACCGATCATCCTTGATCATTCCCGCAAGGCATCCATCAAGGTCTTCGTATTCTCGCATCAAATGCATAAGATCGCGGCGCTCAAGTTCCTTTACACCCCATGCTGCGCGTCCAAAGATCGCGACATCGGGTATGCTCAAAGGCTGTGCGTGGGTAGGGCCTGAATTGAGGCCTTTTAACGGTTTGTCTGCGGGAAAGCGATCAAGCTGCTTCAATACGAAGGTCATGAACTCTTCGGTTTCGCCTACAGACTGTCCCAAAGCGCAACTTGTACGATACCCTATTTCAGCGAGTTCGTAGTCGCCCGCCTCTTTCACGGCATGGGCCCATTGGTTCCAATAGACGCCATTGTAAGGGAAAATTTCAAAGGCTTTTTCAAAGACTTTACGAGCCTCTTCCCACCGCTTGGCTTGCATTGAAATGTCGGCCTCGAGCACAAGGTTGAGAAACTTCTCGTCGTGCAGCGCGGTGGAATTGGTAACCTCGATGATTTGCTTGCGCGAGGTGGCTGCCAATTCCGGCTTATGTGCTGCGAGAACTTGCTTGTCTGCGATACCGATTTTGGAGCGGAACTCGCTATAAGCTTCTTCGAAATCATCGTATATTTTGAGCTGGGCATCATGCAGCAACGCAAATTTATTGCAGTTATTACTGATGTAGCTGACATTGTGAGATACGATGATCATTGCGCGATCCGCGCGCCGCTCAAACAACTCGTAATTGCACCGCGCGTGAAAACGGGCATCGCCCACTGCGCTAACTTCATCGATGAGAAAACAATCAAACTCGGTGATCATAGAGATTGCGAATGCGAGCCTTGCGCGCATTCCCGAAGAATAGGTACGCACTTCCTCGCGTAGATATTGACCGAGTTCCGAAAAGTCTTCGACGAAGGCAAGATTTTTTTCGAAATCTTGATCGTAAATGCGACTGATGAAGCGGACATTGTCAATGCCCGTAAGATTTTCCTGAAACGCACCGCCAAACGCCAGCGGCCACGAAACACTCATATCAGTAATAACCCGGCCGCTGGTTGGAAATTCTGCTCCGCTTATCAGGCGAATAAGTGTAGATTTGCCAGCCCCGTTGCGTCCCAAAATGCCGAGCTTTTCGCCCTTCTGCAGCTCAAAATTGAGGTTCTCCAAAACCAGTTTTTCGCCGAAGCGCGTAGGATATTTTTTGTATAGATTTTCAACCCTGATCATCCCGGCACCACCCGGCGCGAAATGTAGCGCAAGAAGAGAAGCGCAGCGACCGACAAAACTAGGTTGAAGACAATAAGATAAGACAGGTCGTAGATTGATGTAATCTTCGACCCAAAATACCCTTCCCGTATGAATTCGACCGCGTGAACCATCGGCAAAATAAGTACAATTTCTTGAAAGTTTCTCGGCAGCGCTGACACCAGAAAAGCCGCACCCGAAAGGGGAAACATAAGGTATGAAAACGGGTGCCAGAACTTATCGACCAGCTCACTCAGATAAGACAAGGAGCCAATCAATATCGCCAGAGCAGAGCCAAACCAAGTAAGCAGCAACCAACCGCCGATGACAATAAGAATATCCTCAGGCGGTGCTATCCACTCGATCGCAATGAAAACGACACTCAACAAGAGAAAGGAAATAGACGCACCGCCAGCTTCGAGCAGGACGCGAGCAAGGTAGATGTCCAACGGCTTGATGTTGCGATGATAAAGCAATGAAGAGCTCGCTCTGATCGCACCAATCGTGCGCCCCGGCATATTGCGCCACAAAAGCACGGATGAATAACCGCTAAGCGCAAACGCCGCGATAGGAAGGTCACTGCCGTGAAAACTTTTGGTCGCGGTCCAAAGCGCTGTAACGCCAAGGGTGAACAGCATGGGCTCAACAAACAGCCACAGAAAGCCGATATTGTGACGCCCGTAACGAGTGATGACCTCACGGATCAGCAGCGCGCCAAGGACCCGCCCCTGCACCGCGAAACTCTCTTTAAGAGAAGTATTCTTGAGCGCGCCAGAAGACATTAGTCACGGTGCTCGCGAACGCCGATCATCAACATCGACAATACGCCCCAAGTGAGCAAACCAAGCACAAAGGTCGCAAAGATGCTGCGGATACGCCGCGGTTCAGCAGCAAAATCCGGCAGGCTTGGGTCCGATATGCGCTCGATGTAGGTACTCTTTCGACGAGCTTCAGCTTGTGCTTCTTGTAATGAGGCCAGAGCAATAGCAAGCTGCTGTTCCGCAAATTCAGAATTTGCAGCCAACTCTTGGTAGCGCACCATCGAAGCAGACAGTGACCCCTGCCCACTCGTCAGATCTTTTCGCGTCTGCTCTATTTCACTTTCAAGCTGGCGAACTTGAGTGCGCAAAAACGGGATCTGAGAAGCATTTGGGGTGTAGGTTTGCAACTGCCTCAACTGGGTTTTGGCTGAAATCAGCTGATCTTGAAGCTTTCCGACCATCTGAAGGCCGACCAAAGATTCCTGTGTGGGATCTACAATCTGCTCTGCCCCTCTAAACTGCGCCAATTCGATGCGAGCAGACCGCGCGTTATCCGTCGCCTCTTCCACTTGCTGCTTTGCCAGAGCAATAGTGTCATCACGCGAGCGTTCCGAAAGGCTGTTCACCAAATCTTCTGATTGCATGAGAAGGCGAGAGTTGATTTCCTGTGCTTCAGAAGGATCAAAAGCACTGACCCGCAATGTCATCACTTGTCCCGAGAGACCTTCGGCGATGCCAACCTTGCCGAGAAAATACTCAAAAAGTTGCTCTTGGCTTTCCCCCCAAAGGGTGCCGAACCGATCAAAGAAGAAAATGTCCGAGCCTGTATAAGCCTCTACGATGAAGCCATCTTCATTTGCCTCGGCGAGCGCGCGTCGAGAGCGGATATATTCGGTAACAGTTCCATTGCCTTCAGCCCCGCCACCGCCGCCTCCCAGCCCCGCCTGACCCAAAGCGGCCGCAATCGGAGATACAGACTTCTGCGACGGGTTGCGCACGACAAATCGAGATTCAGAAATGTAGACGTCATTCGCCAACACCCCAAAATACAAGATCGAGATCAGAGTGGGAAGGATAACTGTGAAGATAAACAGTGGGTTGATCGATTTTAGACGGTCTAACACTCGACTTCGATTCTCTCATTTTGCGCCTGGGGCACAGTTTTCAACCGATCCAGCCAAGGATCAAGGATTGCAAAATGTGACGTCCAGGTCGGGGGCTCAAAACGCCCCATCATTTCAAGCTGCCGATCACGTTCGTCATCAGCGAAAGCAAAGCGCCCAATGGCCCGCTTCCAACCCGCTTCATCGTTGATATTGAGCAAGAAAGCTATCCCCTGTCCGATTTCGCGGAAACTTGGAATGTCGTTTGCGATAACCGGCACGCCCATTTGGAGCGCTTCGATCACTGGAAGGCCATAACCTTCTGCGTGGCTCGGCATCAACAAAGCGCGCGCACCTTTGATCAGGCGCGCAGCTTCGGCATCGGTGGCATTGGTTCTGAAGGTGACAAGATCCTGAAGGTCGCGGTTTGCATAATAGGCGTCGAATATTTCGCGCGCCTCGCGCCCCTCTTGGCCAATGATCACGAGCTTGGGGCAGCCTTTGCCAAAATCCTTGGCGAGTTCCCCCCACACCCTCAATAACATCCGATAATTCTTGCGTCGCTCGATCGTGCCCAGACACACGAAATAGGGTGTTTGATCAGACAGTGCCAGATGATCGTCGTGAGCGGCATCCAGAGCGATCACCGCGTCTGCTGGCTCTTGTGTCGGCACCTGGCAAATCTGGCCGCCAGCCAGCGGCGCAACCACCACCGGGGGCACATCCAACGCACGTTTGCGGGCAAAGCTGCGCAATTCCATTTCGGTTGCGCGCGTGTTCACAATCACGCCCGCCCCATGCCAGATCGCTCCGCGCACTCGTCCCAAGTGGCGCTTGACCGCATGAGCGCTGGTTAACCGAGGATGGGTTAAGGGTATGAGATCATGCAAGAAATAAACCGCACGAAGGTTGCATTCTTCAACCCAGCGATGATGAGAGGGCAGGTCGAAATCGGTGTGACTGGTGTTGATATAAAGCGCGCCATTACCCTCAATGCGCGATGGTGCAAGCGGGAGAATGAGCGATGCAAACCGCAGCACTTCAAGCCGGATATTTTCGCCCGGCTCAAGCAGCATAGAGAACAGCTTGCGCGAATTGCCTTGATCAAGGACACGCACGATCCCGCGGTGCTGCACCACGGCGCGGGCGCGCGACTGAAAATGGCGGCAATAAGCCTCGCAAACGCGGTCAATCCCGGTCGAACGCCGCTTGGTCCAAGCGCGGCTAACCAACCGTGTTACGTCAAGAAAGATGTCCGCAAGGCTCATGCAGGCGCCACCTCGCCCCGCCCGTCAAGCAGAGCAAAACTTCCCGCCAACTGCGCCTCAGCGAGCGCGTGCGCCTTGGGATCATCGACATCCATCCACCAGGCTTGGCCGCCCTCCAGCGCGCCGATGTCGAGTGTCGCCGCACGGCCGCGATCCGCCAGCCATTGCATACCGTCAGACAAAGAGCCCGATTTGCCCTCGGCAATCGCCGCCAGGATCGCTCGTGCCAGACCGGGCCCTGCGAGAAACGCCCCGCAGTCGACCGCATCGTATTGAGAGATCTCCTTGCCGATGCTTTCGATGAAACCATCGTCGTGCATTTTCACCCATGTCGCATCATCGGGATCGATCAGCGGGCTGACGACCTGTCGATCAATCGCAAGCGTGACATCGCGTGTGGGTGACCCCGAATTGGCAAGGCCGCGCAAAATCGGAGTGGAAAGCAGGTGGTCACACATCACCAACAGATATTCGCCCGGCAGGTGCGACGCGCCCGCCACGACCGAATAGCCATTGGGTTTTTCCCAATCATCCACACGGGTGGTGAGGATTTCCACATCAAGCCGTTCGCGCAACTCAGTGACCGCCGCCTCAACCGCGTCTGCCTGATAGCCAGTGACTACGACAGCGCGGTTGACACCAGCGCTTGCCAATTGGCGTAGCGACAACTCCAGGAGCGATACGCCGTTCACGCGCGCAAGCGGCTTCGACGCTGCGATTTCGCGCAGACGGCTTCCAAAACCAGCGGCAAGAATAAGACCGTCCATTGTCGATCCTCTTGATTACGATGCGCAAAAAAGGCTCAGCCGCGCCCAGCCCTACTCGGCTGCTTCTGGCAGGCTTGTTTGATATTGGTCGAGCAGGCCAGCTGCGACATCCTCAGGGATTTGTTCCGGCGGATGCTTGCAATAATAGGCGGAAGGAAGCGTCAATGCCCCGCTTTCCCCGCGATCAAGTGCTTGTTTGCAATAGCGAATAGCATCCACCACACAGGCAGCCGCATTGGGGCTGTCTTCAACTGACAGGCGCAATTCCAGGTTCATCGGAACCTCGCCCCATTGCGTTCCCTCGACCCGCAAAAAGCACACTTTGTTGTCGTTTTGCCACGCGACATATTCGGAGGGACCGATGAGGATATTTTCATCAGCCAAACGCTGAGCGAGAGCGGCTTGCACCGCTTGCGTTTTCGATTCTTTCTTCGAACCCAAACGGTCGCGGTCGAGCATATTCATAAAATCGGTGTTGCCACCGGTGTTCAATTGATAGGTCCGCTCAATCGCTGCGCCGCGCGCGGCGAACAGGCTCGACAAGGCGCGATGAACGATAGTGGCACCCACTTGCGCTTTGATGTCGTCACCGACAATCGGCAGGCCCTTGGCCTTGAAACGGGTTTCCCACTGCTCGTCACTGGCAATAAAGACCGGAATGCAATTAACCACTGCCACGCCCGCCTCAAGCGCGCAGTCCATGTAGAATTCAGTCGCCTTTTGCGAGCCAACAGGCAGGAAATTGACCAGAATATCGGCCTTGGAGGCGCGCAACGCCTCAACAATCTCGGCCTTAGAGGCCCCTTGATGATCATCAGCCAGCATAAAGCCACGCTCACCCGCATTGGTCATGTGTGACGCAACGCCATCAAGGACCGGCCCGCAGACGACTTTGGCGCCTGTGGCTTCAACCTCTTTGTGAAATACGGTCGTGTTGTTTGGAGATGCAAAGATCGCTTCGGAAATATCTTTCCCGACTTTGCGCGCATCGACATCGATGCCGAGTACAAATTCTATATCTGAAACGGCATAGCCGCCCACGATTTCCCGGATCAGTCCGGTGGTCGAACCCGTCGACCGATAAAATGATACACCCTGGATCAGCGAACTAGCGCAATTACCCAATCCGACGACGGCGACTTTTATCGATTTCATTTTACTTCCTAGTACACCCATCATGCCGACACGCGTGTGCGCATCGTAAACTTGCCCCTCCCCTCGGTAGTGCCTGCGATAGCGTTGTGACGTGGCAAAAAACACACCATACCGCGCCACATCAAAAGAACTTAGCCATCCCCCCTTGGAGGCAATTCTCTTTTGCAATCACTATGCTTACCTATAACTCTGCGTCCCACAATTCGCGCTTGCACACAACCATTAAAAGAAACGCTTGATCGCGAATTTCCTCCAGCCTTGACCCAATTGCCACACGTCTCGTCTTGCAATCATCCAATTTCACGTGCAGCGATTCGCCTGTTTACCTCGAACGCATGGCCAAAGGCGGTCTTAGGTAGATTAACATATCGCAATACCGGGTCATTCATCTGTGAAAACCATCTGCATTGACTGCCGATACTTGGGAAACAAGCCCAGCGGAATCGGAGAGGTTACCCGCGCGCTTGTCGATCATGCCCCCTTGCTCGCGCCTGAACATCGGTTCATTTTGATCCGAAACGCAGATCATTGCGAGGCATTAAGCAAAGCAGACAACGTCACGGAAATCCCCCTTCACAATCCCGCAAATGGTCCCGGTACATTGTGGTTTTTGCCCTCGATCATCGACCTTGACGGCGTTGATTTGTTTCATGCCCCGTTCAATATTTTGCCGCGCGGCCTTACCATGAAAACGGTCGCGACAGTGCATGACATCATGTGGTTAACTCATCCAAAATGGTGCAATCCGCGACCCTATGGGCTGATTGAGCGGCATTTCTATGGGCATGGCATCAATCGAGCGCTTAATGAAGCATCCGCCATCGCCACGGTCAGCGAGGCGACAAAGCAAGCAATCATAGAGCATCGACCGCATGTCGCACAGCGGCTCCACGTAACCTTGTCAGGGGTTTCGAGGCGCTTTCGCAAGGTCGCGGTTGATCCTGCGGTGTTGCGAGACATCGGGCTCAAGCATGATCAAAATTTCATTCTCACCGCAGGACAATTTGCACCTTACAAGAACCATGAGGGCGCGATTGAAGGCTTCGCAAAAGCCTTCGCAAATCGCCCGGATATAGCCCTAGTCATGGTTCAGCGGCGCACCTCAGGCATTGATAAGCTTGTCGAATTGGCGCGCAGACTTGGGGTCGAGGATCGTGTCCACTTCACCGGACCGGTCGAATTCGACACACTTTTACAACTTTATTCCGGTGCGCTTGCCCTGCTTCATCCATCCTTATGCGAAGGCTTTGGCAATCCGGTTGCCGAGGCGATGGCCTGTGGTTGTCCGGTCATCACCAGCAATGTGAGCGCCATGCCAGAAGTCGCGGGCGGCGCGGCGCTTCTGGTGGATCCGCGCGCCTGTGACGATATTGCCCGCGCTTTGCGCCAAGTCGCAGAGGATAGCCAGCTGGCCTCGAGAATGCGCACAAAGGGGCTGAAAAGGACAGAAGAGCTCTCTTGGGAGAGTTTCGCCCGTAAAAACGTCGAAATCTACACCAAGCTCTTGGCCTGAACGCGAATGCGGCGCGCAGCTCTGGCGGAAACAAGGATCGAGACGATCAGCACCAAGGTCAGACCGACTGCTTCCAATGCGAAGAAATAGATGGGCGAGCCCGCCGCCATCGACGCGCCAATTGCAAGCGTGCGGTAATTTGCGCTGAGAAGATAAGTCGAGCGCAGAACCGGCTTCGTCTCTTCGACGATGATTTGGCGCAAGGCGGGAAGGCGCGGCCCATCAACCTGTGCCACCAATTGATCGACGGCCCTTGCTCCAGGAGCCAATATCTCGCCAAGCCAAAGATAATATGCCGCAAAGCCGCCTAAAATCCCCTTTGGCTGGTCGGGCATCTCGACCGTACTCCGCAAGAAATGCGTTCCATAGACCCAGTGTTGATATTGGCGGCGCTGGATTTCGTAATGGGCGGCCTGCACGATGCGCCCTGCCCCTGCGCCAATGGCGAGGGTCCACGCAAGGGCAGCCCCAACCTCGGCCTGAAGCATGATGCCAAGGCTGACGTATAAAGTAATGTGGCCGACATAATCGCACACGCCGTCGATCACCTCTCCCCTGCTGGAAGAGCGCCCCGTCAATCGCGCCAAATCACCATCAGCTCCGTCGAAGACGTGCCAGCTCATGTGAAGTGCAAGGCCCAGAACAACGCCCGCCGCACCGGGCAAGCCGACATAAGCGACAGTCGCCATCACAATCATCAATCCGCCCATGATGGAAAGCATATCGGGCGTGACCCAAGTCGGCGCCAAAGCCTTGGCGAGCCTCATCGAGAGCGGGTGGTAAAGATAGAAGTTGAACCAATCTTCAAGCTCACGCGGACGCGGTTTAAGCGATGGCGCACTTTGGACAGATGGCTTGAGATCGCCCATATCGCTTCGCGCTTTGCTCCTGATCCGACCTAGCCTGACGCGGTGCACACTTGTCCGCCTGTCCAATCACGATTACGCGCAAGAGCCAGTCTTGAAAACGGTTTTTCGCTGGAGAATGAAGCAGTCCATGACGCGAGAATTCCTGTTCTTCCCCAGTAACGCCGTCGCGAACCAGCTTGTCGCAGGCGTGCCCACCGCTGTTCGCGCTGCGCTCGCGCTCAAAGAGCGGGGCGATTTGCGCGAGGGCCCCAAGCTCCTGATCGCCGCACAGGACGGGTGGATCCCGTCTGACTGGACGAAAAGCGAGTTCGCCCGCCTCTTGCCCGACGTTCGATGGGAGGCGGTCGAGGTGCCAGTGGACGGTTCGCAAGGCGAAACCGAAGCAATCGATGCGGTTGAGTTGCTCTGCGGCAGCTACGTCGGGTCGCCCCAAAAGGCTCTTCGCTCGCTTGGTGCAAATATTCTCAAAGCGACCGGCAAGTCTTCTGATGGCCTCGTTTCGAGATATTTGAACCGCCCGATTTCCCGCTCAATATCGCGGGTTCTGCTTAAGATACCCGGCGTCACCCCAATCCATGCGACCGGATTGGCAGCATTTACCGGGCTTCTTATGGCCGCAGCCCTGCTCTTCGGCGGCGCGCACGGCCTTATCGCGGGCGCAATTCTCTTCCATGCCGCATCAGTGATTGATGGTGTGGATGGCGAGATCGCCCGCGCCACCATGCGATCATCGCAGTTCGGGGCGAAGCTCGACACGATCACCGATGGCATCACCAACCTTGCCTTCCTCTGCCTCGCCTCTCTCAACCTTTATTGGCAGGGCGAGGTTGAGGCCGCGTCCTATGGCGCAATTGGCTTAGGCATTTTAGCAACCGGCCTGACAGCACTCGGATTGAGGTCGATTGCCGTGGGCGGCCCCTTCACCTTTGACGCGGTGAAAAACAATTTCCGCGCTCGCCCGTCAAAGGTCACCACCTTTCTTGCCGCAATCACATCGCGCGATGTCTATGCCGCGATCTTCGCGCTCACATTCGCGCTTGGCTTTGCTGAAGGAATGCTGATCATTTTTGCGTGTGCTGTGGGGTTTTGGCTCATCGTAGTACTCATCGTGCTCATAAAGACCCATCAGTGAATAGCGTCATAGTCGCCTACGCCATATTGCATGAATTACTTGGTAAAGCTCTAGCCAGATCCTTCCCTATCTCATAAGAGGCCCGCGAAAATCTCTTCCCACCTTATAAAGATCGAAAGAGCCATATGGCAGATAGCAAACGGATTCTAACTGTTTTCGGAACAAGGCCAGAAGCAATTAAACTCTTTCCCCTCCTCCATGCTTTGGAAGGAGACCAAAGATTCGTGAGCCGCATTTGCGTCTCAGCCCAGCACCGCTCCATGCTCGATTCCGTGCTTGAGATTGCGGGAGTTCAGCCTCACCATGATCTCGACCTGATGAAGCCTAATCAATCTCTCGACGCGCTCACCGCAGCGGCGTTGACTGGAATTGGTGCTGTGATGGACGAAGAAAAGCCCGATTGGGTCATCGTTCAAGGCGACACATCCACGGTGATGGCGGGCGCGCTGGCGGCTTATTACCGCCAAATACCGGTGTGTCATGTAGAGGCAGGCCTTCGCAGCGGTGACATTTATCGTCCCTGGCCCGAAGAGGTGAACCGCAAGGTGGTGGGCGGTTTTGCCAAGCTCCACTGTGCGCCGACTGAAACCGCGGCCAATGCCCTTCGCGCCGAGAACGTTGATCCATCGCTTATCCATGTGACGGGCAATACTGTGATTGACGCGCTGCATTGGGTGACGAAAGAGGTCGCCGATAAGCCCCAACTCGCCGCCGGCCTTGCTGATATCGAGGAGCGCTTCCAAGGCAAACGCATCATCGGCATGACCAGCCACCGGCGCGAAAATTTCGGCGAAGGGATGGAGGCAATTGCCAGAGCCGTTCGCGAGATTGCGGCGCGCGAGGATGTGGCGATCATCTTCCCGGTTCACCTCAATCCCAATGTGCGCAGCGTGATGAATGAAAAGCTCGCAGGACTAGACAACGTCGCGCTGATCGAGCCGCTCGATTACCCGCATTTTGCACGTCTTCTCGATATCGCTACAATCATGCTGACCGACAGCGGCGGAGTACAGGAAGAAGCGCCCGCGCTTGGCAAACCTGTCCTTGTAATGCGCGAGACGACCGAGCGGCCCGAGGGTGTCGAAGCAGGAACGGCCAAGCTCGTTGGCACCGACGCGGACACAATCATCCGCGAGGTCAATGCCTTGCTCGATGACAAAAACGCCTATGAAAGCATGGCTCGCGCGCACAATCCGTTCGGAGATGGCCGGGCGGCAGTACGCATTTGCAATCTTCTTGCCGAATAAGCACACCTATTTGGAAATTGATATCGTGGCAGAGCCCTGCCACATTTGGCAAGATCTCAAATAATATACAGTCCAAGGCATTGGAGTTAGTTTCGAATGATCAGTAAGACGCTCAACGCAAGCGTAATCGGGCTTGGCTATATCGGCTTGCCGACTTCAGCGGTGATTGCACGTGCGGGATGCCGCGTGCACGGGGTCGATGTCAGCCAGCATGTTGTCAATACGATCAACCGGGGCGAGGTCCATATCGAAGAGGTCGATTTGGACGGATTGGTTCAATCGGTTGTGAATGAGGGTATGCTGACCGCTAGCCTTCAAGTCGAACCAGCCGATGTCTTTGTGATCGCAGTACCCACTCCTTTTTCAAACGATGGGAAACATACTCCCGATATTTCCTTCGTGTTAGATGCTGCGGAGAAGGTGGCTGCCGTTCTCAAGAAAGGTGATTGCGTAATTCTGGAATCCACCTCTCCAGTGGGTACGACCGAGAAAATGCGCGACGTGTTCGCACAAAAACGCCCCGACCTGGCAATGCCAGGCCTGTGCGAAGGAACCCCAGACGTCTCAATCGCGTATTGCCCGGAGCGGGTTTTGCCTGGTCGCATCCTCGAAGAACTCATCCACAATGATCGCTCTATCGGCGGGATTACACCGCGTTGCGCGCGGAAAGCGCTTACCTTTTACAAACGCTTTGTAAGAGGCGAATGCGTCGTTACTGACGCGCGCTCCGCGGAGATGACAAAACTCGTCGAAAACGCCTTTCGCGATGTGAATATTGCGTTTGCCAATGAACTCTCCATGATTGCGGACAAACAGGGCCTCGACGTTTGGGAGGTGATCCGGCTCGCGAACCGTCACCCGCGCGTGAACGTCCTGCAGCCTGGCCCTGGCGTGGGAGGACACTGTATTGCCGTGGACCCGTGGTTCATCGTCCATGGCGCACCCGATAAAGCGAAAATCATCCGCCAAGCGCGCGAGACGAACGATGCGAAGATGCACCACGTGCTTGCAAAAGCAAAGGCACTCGCTGACCAGCATCCAGACGCAAAAATCGCCTGTCTTGGCCTTGCTTTTAAAGCAAACATTGACGACTTCAGAGAAAGCCCCGCGCTCGCAATCGCAGCATCTCTCGCCCACGATTTTGGTTCACGTGTGAAAGTGGTTGAGCCCTTTGCCGGGGAATTGCCAAAGGTGTTTTCTGGTACCGACGCATCGCTTGTTGATATAGATTCAGCACTTGAGGAATGCGATATCCTCTTGCTTTTGGTCGACCACGACGTGTTCAAGGCCATCCCTGAACAAGAGCGGAGCGAAAAAGTGGTTTACGACACTCGAGGAGTATGGAGCTGAATTGGACACCACAGATCAGACACCAAGATTTGACCTGGTCTCCACTTGGGAGGAAGAGTGTGGCATTTTTGAATATGCCAGCGCCCTCATCGGGGAGAAAGTGCTTTCTGAGCGTATCGAGGTGGTCTTTGCCCGCAGATTGAAGAGAGCGGAAGGGCTCGCTCAGAGCTCGCCGGACCGAACACCGCCTGTTGATCGCTGCTGGGCCACAGGTGACGAGCCACAGACGGATCTTTTGGAGAAGCTGAAGAGCTCTCGCTCCGACGCCTTGTGGTTTCAGTATCACCCCTCTTTCTTTACCAAAGAGAACTTGAGCGAATTGGGTCAGGCGTTAAAGCAGGCTGGTTACCGACAAAGAGTACTTACCGTGCATAACCCGGAAGGCCTTGCCGGCACCGGGTTCACCAGCGCCTTTACACATATTATCGTGCACAACGAACAAACTCTTGTGCATCTACCGGAAGATGTACGCCCAAAGTCAAAGGTAATTCCACATTTCATTTACTCTCGCGAAATGTTCGAGCCACAAGAAACCAGAGACACTTTCACTCTAGCAACCGTTGGATTTGTAGCACAAAACAAGCAAGTGCCTCTACTGATTGAAGCGTTCTCTATGGCGCATGCTTTGTATGCTGACATGGAGTTACATGTTCTCAGCTCGCCATTCCCAACCCATGCTTCGCACTTTGAACTAAGCAAAATCGCGGCTGCAATCCGTCACTCTCCGGCAAAAGCTGCGATCAAGTCCGACTTGAGCCACAAAACTATGTCTCAGGTACTCGGCGACTTGTCTGCGTCCGATCTGCTTTGCTTGCCGTATGCCGATACAGCTGAATCGGCATCGGGTGCTGCACGTCTGGGGCTGGCAGCGGGCGTCCCGATCCTGCGCTCCGAAAGCAGTATCTTCTCTGATTTACCTGGTGGCGATATCGTGCTCACAGACTGCAGACCCGAAACCATAGCTGAAGCAATCCTGACGCTGTCGCAATTGCCAGTTTTGCTTAGCCAAAAGTCTGCGGAAATCGACTCAATTTATGACGAACAGAATGTAAGCCAAACAGCGTTGCGCATTGCCGAGTTACTTAATGAAAATGGCGGATAGCTTGAAAGAGATGACCGGAGCGCAAAGAATGCGCATCTATCGGGCTTTGACCCTGAGAGATGCTGACTTTTTGACCGCGTGTATCGAAGTACTCTCCTCTACAGAAATGAATCATATTGCCCCATCTAGCGATTTTTATGAAAAACTGGCTAGTCATGAGTGGTCGAAGCTTCAAGTCATCGAAGGCCTTCTTTCGCATTTTGGTTACATTGCTCTTGTGCAAGAGCAGGAACCCGTCACTCGCTACGACTTTGCGCACCTGCTAAACTTTGCTGAAGGCGACGAACAACGCTTTGTTTCCATGGCAATAGATTTCGCCGCAGCGCGCCCCCCAACCCCCGATGAAGCTTTGCAGTTTGAGCAACTTCTGGTCTCTGGGCGCAAGAGCCGGAGGCAAGTGTTTCAGATGATCGCCGAGCGATATGCAGACACCATTTCAATTTATGGCGATGATGTTCTGGTAATTCCGCGCCTCGACAGTTCGTTGACCATTTGTCAGACTTGGCGTGAGAGGCTCTACTTTCATCCCAATGTCACTCTCGCTGCCAAACACAATGAGTTTGAAGGTTGGATCGAAGCCAAGGAAGGCCCGATCTTGTCTTGCGAGTTGACGTTACTTGGGGCTGGTCACTGGCAAGCTTACTATGATCTGAAAAATTCAAATGAGTGCACTCTGCAGATCGACATTCAGGACCAAAAGACCAAGACTATGTTATGCCGCTCGTGTGCGATCGGAGACCTGAATGGTGTTGCGGGATTTTCCCTTCCCACTGAATCTACGACCGTACTGATTAGCATAAGGTGCCTGAACAGGACACTTTCTTGCCGAACCCTTTTGACACCAGTCAATATTCGGCTTCAGCAGGCGAATTAGAGTTGCTGAGCCGCAATCATTATGACGATTGGCTGATGGATCGTGCGCTCGTCCTGCAAGCGCTAGATCGCTCGCTCAAAACTAAGTCGCCCTGGGTGCTGGGCAAAGGCGTGGCTTATCAAAAAGCTGTGTCGCTTAGCCGAAGGGCGCGGCACAGCATTGCCATGAAAAGCATCGGCCGCGGGCATATTATCGATGCGCTTAAGCTTGCCTTCCTTGGTGAGTTCCCAAGTCGATCAGCAAGCATTGCAATAAAACTGGGGAACAGACTAGCAAACCGTGGATATTACGAAGAAGCGATATTGTTCTTTGGTTCGGGCATTCATTTTGCCAAAAATAAGGCCGACTGCGGTGAGGCCATCTTCCAATTGGGCCATTGCGCGAAGATTGCAGGTTATTATTCGCTGGCGGCAGAGTGTTTTACTTTTGTTTCCAGCGCGAATGAATACCCAAGTTTAGATTCAACCGAAGCAAAGTTCGAGCTTATTCAAGCGCTGCACTGCCTGTCTGCAACGTTCCATCTTTCATAGTTCAAGTGTGAATCCGTTGGTTTTTAGGTACGCCTTTGATCTGCAAGTTTAGTCAAAGTGAGGGGTGTCGAGTGCACATAAAGAACGGACATCCCATTGATTTTTATGTTGGGTTTCTTCTATTCGAATTGGGCGGGCTCTTGACTGTTTAGGTCTGGGGCCGTTTGACGTGCTCCCCTGAAATGTGATCGATTTTTGTTAGAGTCTGACACGAAGGGGTCAGACGAGAATGAAGCGAAGCCGTTTTAGAGAAGAGCAGATTATAGCGATTTTGAAGGAGCAGGGGGCTGGGATGCCGGCGGCTTGTGTGTCGCGACAAATACGGGATTAGCTCTGCGACCTCTTATAAGAACACATCGAAGTTCGGAGGGCTGGAGGTGTCTGATGCACGTCGCCTACGAACGCTGGAGCAAGAGAACGCACGGCTGAAGAAGCTGGTGGCTGATCAGATGTTGGACAATGCGGTCCTGAAGGATCTGGCATCAAAAATGGTAACGCCCGGTGCAAAAAGAGACACCGTTGCTAGTACTCGCGAATACCACGGGCTGAGCGAGCGCCGGGCGCGCAGGTAGGTCGGTGTGAGCCGCCGATTGATACGGCATGGGTCCACGCGACCTGATGACACGTCTCTAAGGCAAAGGTTATGAGAGTTAGCCAGTTAACGCAGGCGGTTCGGCTATCGCAGTCTGGGCTATCTTCTTGCGCGTGAGGGGATAACACCCAACCACAAGAAGCTAGACACCCGCAATAACAACGCATTTTACGGTGCGCGTAGGGTGATAGCGCCTTGGGAACTCAGGTTGGCGGGTTGAGCGGGTTCGTAGGTGCCTTTTCGTTTGTTTTGCGGCCATTTCCGCCGTTTCTGGTGGCCTGCAGGCGCGCTTATCCCGTCGCGTCCTGTCGTTCATGGAAGATCAGATGGTCGAAGTTGTAGGCCAGATTGGCTAGCGTGAGTTAGGCTTGCGCTCTGGCAAGGCCGATGGTGCGGATGAACAGAACATAGTGCCCATTCCGATGAGCGCAGACATGTTCGACCTTGGCGCGCACGGCTAACTTGGCGGCATTGATCCTCGATGTGCGCTCAGGCATGAGCTTGTGCTTTGGCTTGCGGCGTTGAATGCGGCTTTTGAAAATGTGCCGTGCCAGCCACGTCTCGTTCTTCCGGCTGCGATAGGAACTATCGGCCCAGACATCAGAAGCGGTGTTGTTCGGGTCGATCACATGACGCAGTTCACGCCCGTCGCTATGAGCCGCTGAGGTGACCTTGCCTTTGCGGATGAAGCCGAAGCGCCGGTCGATGCTGATATGGCTTTTGTAGTCGAACACCGGTGTCGCGATCTGCAGCAGGGGCGTGCCATCAGGACGATAGCGGACCTTGCCGCCGACCTTCACCGTCCAGCGGACATCGACGTCTTTCTGGTGCGCCTTGTTCGGCTTGCCCGGCCAGATCTGCTTTGCTGACCTGCCCGCCTTGACCGTCGCCTTCTCTTCCTCGGTCTTGCGCTGCTTGCGAACGGGGACCAGCGTGGCGTTCCCGATCTGCCCGCCCATGGTGAGATAGCCGCGTTCGTGCAGTTGCTGCTCGAAGGCCTTTATTAACGCATCAAACGTGCCGCTTGTCGTCAGTCGCTTGCGATAGTGCCGGATGGTGTTCTCGTCGGGTATCGTACCGCCATGATCAAAGCCGAAGAAGCGCATCGATCAAAGCCGGTCCCGGATCATGAACTCCATCCGGGCCTTGGACAGGTTGTGCTGTGCCTGAACCACCAGCACCTTGAACATCGAGACTGGATCAAACGACGGTCTGCAGCCCTTCGCGCCGTCGCTGTAGCCAAGCCACTCAACCAGCAGAGGACGGAAACGCTCGAAGTCTACCGTCAACGCCAGCACCTCTGGCGGGTCACCGTCCCGGCTCAGCCTCTCCAAATTTTCAGACAGCGAAAACAGGCTCGATGGGTGCATCAGCCTTATCTCATCGCGGAGTATGGATCGCATCAGTACAGGAATTGCGGGGGGTTCTTGCGGGTGTCCAGCTGCTGCGTATCTACCGCGAGGAAGGCTTGATGGTGCGCAAGCGTGGTGGCCGCAAACGAGCGCTCGGCACACGCAGGCCGCTCACACTGCCAGAAGGGGTAAACCAGCGTTGGTCTTTGGACTTCGTGTCTGACAGTCTGATCTGTGGCAGGCGCTTCCGCATGCTGTGCGTGATTGATGATTACACGCGTGAGTGCTTGGCGCTCGTGGCGGATACATCGCTGTCAGTTGCAAGGGTTGCGCGTGAGCTGGATCATCTGATCGATCTACGAGGCAAGCCACAAACAATGGTCAGCGACAATGCAACAGAGCTCACCTCATCAGCCATCTTGCGATGGTAAAAGGAGCAGCGCGTTGAGTGGCATTACATCGCTCCAGACAAACCGATGCAGAACGGCTTCGTAGAGAGCTCTACTGGCCGACTAGAGGACGAATGCCTGAACGAGACCCTGTTCACCTCACTGCCGCGCGCTCGAAGCGTGCTCGCGACATGGGAGGACGACTACAATACAATGAGACCACACTCGAAGTTGGGCGGGAAGACCCCCGCCAAGATCGCCAGACAAGCTGTGTCGGGGCATGCCCCCACACAGCTTGTCATGCCATCAAACATCAATCGTGAAAACACGTCACCATGTAGGCGAAGAATGGAAACAGAGCCTCGTCCGAAAGCGAAAAAAAAACGCAGAAACGCACAGAAGGCCGCTGAGACGCTTAACAGGTGGCTTGTGTAGGCAGAAGTACACTGCAATATAAAGCACGCAATTTTACATCAGGGAGCAATGAATTCTCGCATGAATGCGTTGGTAAAAATCCAAAACTCAATGTCATCTTTGGCAGCCAGATTCTTCAAGGATTTAATGAAGAATCGGACCCAATTCACAAGAGGAGCCATTAAGCTCTTTGGCAAGTCGGGTCATCGCGGGACCGCTATTTCCGTTCCGCCTTTTGGTCGCCGTGAGGTCGTCTTCGAGTATGTCCCAAAAGGCTATTACAAACTCAGTCTCACTCACCAAGATAGAATGCTTCACACCAATCGAAAGGTTCTGATTGCGTCGATATCCACATCGAAACAAGAACCCGGTGCACAGGCAAGCGCAGAGCTCGGCTTGCCATTATCTGATGAAGGCGAACCATTCAGCTATTTGGGCAACGGGCACCGGTCTCGCGATCAGTTTAAAAAATCTATTGCGATTAGAATTGATTTTGACCGAGACTGGGTCGGCGTGAGAATTGACTCGAAAATTGACCGATACCTAAACATTGATAATTTGCGCCTCACCCCGGACGTGATCAACCTTGAAAATACTCGTAGTAGCGTCGCTCCATATGTATCGAGAATGTTGCAGTCGCGGCCCGATTTGCTTGACGCTGAGTTTATTCTCTACGCCGACATTAACCTAAATGTCGTGGACGGATCTTCGGTTTGGCTTTCCTCGATGCTCTCTGCGCTCAGTGCTTGCGGCAAAACGCTTCTCCTTGCAAAAAAAGACATCACAAGTGACATCATCTGGTCAAATGTTACAAATTGTGAGAACGTCGTCACTGTAAGTCCGAGTGACTTTGGTGCTGGTGATCAGACATTAGCACCCGAAATCGCGATAGCTCTGATAAGAGAGTTGGATGATGTTCTTCCTAACGTGCGCAGGGTTGTTGTCAGGGGCCTAAAGGCCGCCACCATTCTTTGCCAAAATCGCCAGTTCCGCGAGCGATCCATTGTATACCTAACGGATTTTTATGAAATAGAAGACGGGGTGGTCACGGTGCAAAATGACACCGCTAAACACGTGGCTACCATCGCTACACAGTCTGGTTATCTGCTAGCTCAAACAGACGCGCTTGCTGAGAAAATTCGCGAAGTCTCAAATACTGATGTCACCTGCCATAGCTTCCCACCGCCAATTCCTGATGATCTTCCTGAGATCTCAATTGAGACTCAGCCCAATGACAAAATTCGTATCGGGTATGCCGGCAAGATAACACCGCTTTGGGGCGCGGACGAACTTCTCGATTGGACTATGGAACTAAAAGAGAAGGGAATTGAGAGCGAACTGCATATTGTCGCGAACCGCATTTCTGACGGTGTCGGAAAGAAGAATGTTCCGGGCTTCGGAGATGCGATACGCGAAAAGATTCAAAGTTCAGCGGCGTTCCATTACGGGGATTTAAACAGAGAAGCCTCTATGAACAAGATGGCAAGCATGCATTTTGTTTGGTGCTACCGTCCAGCAGCGCTTGAAAATAACACGCTCGAGGTATCAACGAAGTTGATTGAGATGGCAGCAGCGGGGGCTGCTTGCCTTTGTTATCCAAGCAGAATCAACAGAGAGCTATTGGGCGATGATTACCCATACTTCATCAAGGACATAGAAGATTTCGAGCGGGTTTTAAGACGAGGACCTCAAGTACTAAGAAAAGCGTTATCTGACCAAATAAAATCTCGGCACAGCTTAGCGAACGTCTCACGTACCCTGGCAGAGAATGTTTTGCGCCTAGGCCGTACCACCGAAAGCGAGCAATGCGTAGTGATTGCGGGCCATGACTTCAAATTCATTGATCCATATATCTCAACCCTGAAAGCCCATGGTCACAGAATTCTCAGAGATCAATGGGAATGGGGTGGGCCAACGGACGTCAAAAAAAGTAAACGTCTCTTAGACAGTGCTGATATTGTTCTCTGTGAGTGGGGTTTAGCCAATGCCGTCTGGCACAGCGCCAACAAGCGCGAAGGAACTAAGCTTTTTGTCCGGATACATCTTCAAGAAATCAACGAGCGTGCTCAAAAGTTCGGCCTCCAAATCAACAAAGAAGCGGTCGATGGATACATCTTCGTCGAAGAAGGGGTTCGACGGACCGCCATTGAGATGTTTGATATTCCTCCAGAGAAGACGCACCTTGTTCCAAATTTCCTTCTCGACGATGAGTATCGGGATCGCGCCTTTTCCAAACATGATGATGATATTGTCACGTTGGGGATGATAGGGATTACACCCCAGCGGAAACGATTTGATCTAGCAGTTGAGCTCCTCGAGCAAATTATTGACTCAGGACAACCTGCAAGGCTTCTTGTAAAGGGCCCAAGGCCAGAGACACTCGAATTCATGCGCGCTCCAGGGAGAGCCCATGAACTGGACTACTACAAGCAAATCTATACTCGGATTGAAGCGAGGCCTGAGCTTGCTCAAGCCGTATCATTTGCACCTTGGGGCAACGATGTCGCCGCTTGGTATCGTGATATCGACTTCATTCTGTCGCCTAGTGATTTTGAGTCATTTCACTATGCCTTGGCCGATGGCATTCTGTCAGGTTGCACACCCCTAATTTGGCCGTGGAAGGGTGCAGAGCAGGTTTACAGCCCCGAATGGATCATACAAGACACGCAAGAAGCGCTTCTCGAAATCCAGAGAGTTCGAGCTTTGAACAAATCTGATCAAATAAGAGAAAGCCAAGAAAAGCGTGATCTTCTTATAAAACGCTATGGATATAAACAGACCTTCGGTCTTTTATCAGAGATTATTGGGATAGAAATTTAGCGCCCTATATACTTAACCTTCCAGATTTGAGTTCACTTGACCAGTTATATTGAATGGTTAAGTTTCGTGAGCAACAAACAAGACAAGCCAGAGACGATCGGCCTCTACCAGTTTTTCGAGAAGTTCCCGAATGAGGAAGCTGCTTGCCAGTATTGCGAAAACGACCGCTGGGGCGGTGAAGCGCATTGCGGCCACTGTGGCAGCACGAGCGTCACCGAAGTCAAGAATCATAAGCCACTGCCTTATTGGTGCCGTGATTGCCTCAAGCATTTCAGCATTCGCACTGGCACAGTCCTCAAAGAGAGCCGCCTAGAGTTGCACAAGTGGCTCATGGCTATTTACATGATACTCAAATGGCGTGTGAGCTTGGCGTGACGCTAAAGACCGCTTGGCTGCTCTCGCAGTCACTAGGCCGAATTGACGAAAGCGGATCCCAAATACCACAGGTTCTGTTTCAAGACTGCTTTTTAGGTGCAGTGTTAGGTTGCAGAAAATTGTCGGATGCGGAATAGAATCTGGTTAGGCTGGTACTTCCACCTGAGCTCGGTCGCTGGGCGAACACAGGGCTTGTGGGATACCCTTCTGCAGACCTCATTTGAAATCGGACCGACCGATGACCGGAACCACACGATGGACAGCACTAACATGCGCGACCACGCCGTAGCGACGGGCGGAAAAGGTGGTTTGAGCGAATGCTCTTGGTCGACCATGTCACAGTCTTGATCGCAAAATCCGCACCCAATGCAGAGCCGCCGACGTACGGAGCACACTATCGAAGGAATGCCTATCGGCTTCACCCTGAGAGACGGGGAGGGGCCCGACCTGACCGCATTCAAATCACTAATTCGAACCCCTAGCGCCACCCGTTCAAAAAAGACCATCGTCTCCCTCGAAAGCCACCTCAACTTCGCAATCGCCCTCCTATGATTGCGGCCTTTTGTCGCCGCGGCTTAAACATTTACCAGTTCGTCCACCTTGGAGCCACTCAATAGCCTTCTTCCATGTGGGATCTGGTAAGATTCTTCAGTGAAATTGTATTGATCGGAGGAGTACACTTTCAGCCCTTGTCTCTTCGCTTCCGCAAATAGCGCCTGCCAATTTGAGCTCGCATAAGGCAAATCTTTTAAAAGACGCATCGCTTTAGCCGTCAGCAGCAGCGGGCCTCCTTCTAGTGCATCAACATACTGATGCGCCTGGCTGGGATTGCGATGCCATGTGGTACCGTCACTGCGGTTGTAACAAAAGTAAGAGGCCTTGCCGATGATATCAGCAGTCGTGTATCTCAAAGGCAGCAAAATATCCGCGAGCATCTCGGCACCAAACCTGTCACAATCCCTTACAACTAGAACACAATCACCGTCGGCATGAGTCGAAAGGTCACCAATAGTTTGACGTTCAAGGCCATCTTTTGTCACTGACAATACGCGAATATCCGGAAAAACTCTCTGTACTTCCTCAATGTCTGCTCGCGAAAAATTTGGCCCTGCCATAAGAAACAAATCCAACATCTTGTGAGTTTGTTCATCGATTGTCTTCAAGGTTGCCATGGCTTGCGAGGGTCTATTTGATGCGAGAAATACCGAAACCTCAAATTCTTGTGGTCGGCGTGTTAGTCTGTTAGAAAAACAACTCCCTTCCATCGATTGATCAAGCGCCGTTGTGATATCTTCTAATCGGTGGCGATAAGTGTGATTACGATGAACGCATCGATATCCTTTATGGCCGCAGAGGTCCGCATCACTCTCATTACCTATGTACAGATCGAGCGCTGTTGCAGCTTGGTCAAACGTATACACCGTCGTGACCACATCACCCAACATGCAGTCGATCGCGCGCGACGGAGTTGAAACAACAGGGGTCGAACACGCAAGGATCTCGAAAACACGGCGCGACATCATAGTTGTAGAGTCAGTAACCGAGTTCACGTTCAGCGCCAGGATGTGTCGCCTATAGACCTCAACCATCTCGTCGAAGGGAACGGGCGGCTCGCAAATGGGACGATATTTGTCCGGCATTCGCACGTCAGAGCTATCGGAATTAAAGTTCCGATCATAAATCACACCGGATTTTTCAAGCATCGCATCAAACAGCATATTCATCTGTTCTGTCCGTGTTCCGTGATTAGAAACATAGTACGAGCCGGCAAAAAAGGGCCGATGATCCCGGGCCTCAGTTTTTCGCACAGGATTGCACAAGGAGGGCTGAGCCGCGAATGGAAGAGTAAATACCCGATTGTGGCCGAGCTGCTCTCTATAGCGCGGCACGGACTGTTGGTCAGTCGTAAAGACGAGATCGAACAGGCTCGCGGCAGACAGGAACTTCTCAAAGTGGAGAGGATCCTCCTTGTTCCAAAATATGCACGGAATGCTGCGCTGCTTGCAAAATTTGATTAAGCGATCCAGCTCCCGAGCGCTTGAATGAGAACGCGGTGCTTCAAGTGCAAACGACCATTCTGAAAAGTTGCCATTCCAAGCACTCTCAACAAAAAGAAAGTCCGGTTGAAAGAAGTCAATTTCTGTTCGCCAATTTCTAAAGGATAAGGCAATATTGCAAAACTCAGGAGACCAATTCTCGTTTGAGAACTCGTCCATGATTGTCGCAGCCACTATCTCACTTTTAAAGCGCCCACTTGGTGCATTGTATTGGAAGTCACCATCGTCTTGATCCATGAATGCCTGGAAGTTATTTCTCAGTGAAGGCGTTTTCTCGACCAAATTTTTCAGACGAAAGGCCTCCCGGCGCAAGCGCATGTATTCATCGACCATCCGTTCGATTGAGGGCCTCATGACGAACCTTCCTGATCGTAAGTGGAGCGTCGAATTCGGGCCTGCCTTCCGATTGCGTTAGTCTGGCGCACCGTTTCGAACAGTTCAAACAACAACCAATCTTCTTCTAATCTTGCCACGTCACGGATTTGTCCAAGCTCCGGAACAAAAGCAAGTATCTCCTTACGACACCAACCCAAATGAAGTAGTTGCTGATATGCATCATGCATATAAGGATCGCGCTTTAGGCACTCTACAAATGCCTTCCTTGCCTCTGACACCAATTGCATATTTTTCAGAAGGTGGCCTAGGTGAAGACAGATATCGGCATCACTTTCATCCAATTCCGCTGCCTTTTCATAGGCAAGTCTTGCCAGATCAGCACTGCCGCTTTCTTTTCGCATGTGGCCGAGTTGGACCCAGAGATGCACAAAAGAACCATCTATTGCAACAGCGCCATCATAGCACTCGGCTGCCTTAGACCATTCTTGCTTGCCCCGATAATAGTCCCCCTTCTGTTGCAATTCACAGACCTTTTGGCCGCTCGAATTCAAGCGCGGCAGACGGCTTATTGTATCGCTAATCGTTTTAAAGAATGTCATATGCCTCATCGCGAACTTGTTTCACTATAATTTGCCTGTCTGCACATGATTGGCTGATGGTCGACGAAGCTAAAGTCAGGTTCTCGGTGTATTGGTTGCCGTCGCCGAAAACGTTCACGTTTCATTCAGTCAATCTACGGAGCAGCGCCGATTTAGTCTAAAACATTATTTTGATCATGTTTACGATCCACCCCGGAATGCCTCTGTTTGCTCTACATACAGCATCCTCGAACGGGCCTGAAACCGCCAAGGGTACCAAAGTTGTCGGTCCGCATATTGTGTTCGACTTAGTTCCCTTTCAGCTTTGGTCGTTCTCAGCTAGGCGGCTTTCTCATCCACAGAAAAAGAGTGTAATTGTTGACCACCGTCGGCGCTGTATTGCGTGCATGCTGCTTTGCGTCTAATCGAATTATGGCCAGAAGAGCGTTTCGTTTACACCCAACCTCGCAATCCGCGACTCTTCGAATTGGGCTATCACAGTCAGTCTCACCTTTTTAATGAAAGGTTCTACAACCGCATGACCGCTCAACTCGGAACAATTATTCCCCATTCAATTCCGGAAGATCATTGTAGGCAAGCCACAGCTCTTTCTATGCTTCAAGAGGCGGCAGACAAATACAAACTGAACGAGATGTCGAGCGGCAAGATATTGGATTTGGGATGCGGTTCTGGCAACAGTTATGAATCCCTCAAACGGACATTGCCTGTTTTCTCCTATTTCGGGGTAGACATTGAGGCCTCGCCCGAGGTGGCCAGTCGTGAGCGTGATGATTTGTCATTCGACACCTTTGATGGGGTAAACCTGCCATACGACGAAGATTCAATGGACGTAATTTTTTGTTGCCAGGTCTTGGAACACGTGCGGCACCCAGAGGAACTTTTACAGAACATCAAGAGGGTCTTGCGCCCAAGTGGTATTTTTGTCGGATCAGTTTCTTTTCTTGAGCCATATCATAGTTTCAGCATATTCAATTGGAGTCCATATGGCGTTGTCACGCTTTTTGAGGATAATGGTTTGAAGGACGTAACACTGAGACCTGGTATTGATGGCATAGCACTAACTTGGCGCAATATCTTTGGACATAAGGCTTTTCGTGGCAGCTTTAACAGTGACAGCATCTTCAACTATTTCCTCGAGAAACTAGAAGAAAACGGGCGAAGGACACCTCAACAGATAAACGCTCAAAAGTTGGCAGTCGCAGGTCACATCTGTTTTTATGCGACTGCCTAACAAGTCAATCCACTGGTTTGACACATTCATCATATATCTTTAGCCCGCCCCCCCAGATGGTGCTGGGGGCGCGGAAGCGTTCGCAGCTAAGAGGGAAGCCGGTTTAAATCCGGCGCTGTGCCCGCAACTGTGAGCTGGGAGCCCTGAACCACTATGTCACTGGCACGCCGCTTTTCACGGCAGCTGGGAAGACGGTTCAGGCGCTATGATCGGCAAGCCAGGAGACCTGCCATCGCGTCGTTCGTCCGGGGCCGGGTCCAGCCCAGTGGGACAGGAAGTTCACTTCCGAAGTAGCGACAGCTTTGGGTGTCTCCGTCGCGCGTGGCCAATTGGTCACGGCGGACCCACTGTCGAATGTGCCGCATGGGGCTCGGAGCCCTTCGTGCGGTGTGACTTTGGAAACAAACTTGCGATGAAATTCAAATATTTGCTGGCAGCCGCCTCGACATTGGCGTTGCTTCCGTCCGCGCTTCAGGCGGGAACCACCGACCGGAACACAGACCGTCAGGGAGCGGAGAACCCCGGCTCTGAGACAATCGTCGTCACCGCTAACCGCACCGCTCGACCTATCGTCGAAGTCGGCGCGAGTGTGACCGTAATTGGCGAAGAAGAGATCGTCACCCGTCAGGCAAGCGATGTGGTCGATATTCTGCGCACGGTTCCCGGTGTCACCTTCAACCGCAATGGCGGGATCGGGACCGCCACCGGGGTTTCAATCCGCGGTGCGCAGAGCGCGCAAACGGTCGTTCTGGTCGATGGGATCAAAATCAACGACCCTTCTTCCATCGGCGGCGGGTTCGACTTTGGCCCCCTGCTCACCGGCAATATCGCCCGCGTCGAAGTCGTGCGCGGTTCGCAATCGGTGCTTTACGGCAGTCAGGCAATCGGCGGGGTCGTAAACCTGCTCACCCGTGAGCCGACTGAGGAGCTCGGTGTGTTTGCCAGATCCGAATACGGCAGCCGCGACACCGCAGAATTTGTCGGCAATGTCTCAGGCAAATTTGGTCCTGTCGCAGCAAGCATTGGCGGCACCTATTTCACCACAGACGGCTTTTCGACCTTCAACGAGGATCGTGGCGGTGCCGAAGACGACGGATTTGAAAGTTTCGGCGTCAACGGGAAAGTCGACGTGGAAATCACCGATAATGTCTCGCTCGACCTGCGCGCATTCTACGCCGATGGAAAAACCGAGATTGACGGTTTTCTGCCCGACTTTTCATTCGGTGATACGGGCGAAGTTTCCTTCCGCGAAGACTTCGTCGGCTATGCCGGGATCAACGCTGCCTTGTGCGACGGCGTATTTCGCAACCGCCTTGGCTTTGGCTACACCGACATCAATCGCCGCAATTTCAACAACGATACGAACTTTGAAACCTTCGTCGGCAGCGGAGAAAATCGCCGGTTTGAATATCAAGGCGTGATCGACGCAGACGATGCGATTGAAATCGTGTTCGGGACAGAGCGTGAAGAATCCGAGTACACTTCGGTAAGTTTCGGCGCTGTGACCGCGCCGGAAGATGCCTGGATCAACTCCGTCTATGCAGAAGTGAACGTTAGCCCGCTTGAAGGCCTCTCGCTCACTGGCGGGGTTCGTTATGACGACACTGACACGTTCGGCAGCGCGACAGTGTTTGCCGCGAGTGGCGCCTACTCTCCAAACGGTGGAACAACCGTGGTCCGCGCAAGCTATGGCGAAGGGTTTAAGGCCCCTTCCCTGTTCCAACGTTTCAGCGACTTTGGCAATCCAGATCTCACCGCAGAAAAATCTGAAAGCTGGGATGCTGGCATCACGCACAGCTTCCTTGATGGCGCAGCGCAAGTCGGCATAACCTATTTTGAGCGCGATGGCACAGATGAGATCGGCTTTGCCGGATGCGACGCGAGCATTCCGGTGTGCAACGATCCTGCCACCCCTCGCCCGTTTGGCACATATGTCAACGTCGACAGCGTAAGCGCGGATGGGTGGGAATTCAGCGTCGCCTTGCGGCCCGTCGATGGCTTTGACATTGCGCTCAATTACACCACCATTAGCGCCTTTGATGACACCACAGGAAACCGTCTCGCGCGCCGCGCAAAGGAAACGGCAAGCCTTGTTGCAGATTATCAGACGGGCAGCGGCTTTGGCATGGGTGTGACTATCTCGGTGGTGGGTGATAGCTTCGACGACACCTTCAACACCGTCCCAATCGACGGATATTTCGTCGGCGATGTACGAGCGAGCTATGCCGTTACTGACGCCCTCGAAATCTTTGGCAGGATCGAGAATGTGACCGATGAAGATTACGAGACGGTCGCCAATTTCGGAACGCCGGGACGCGCGGTCTTTGGCGGTGTGCGCTATCGGATGTAATGGGGTTGCGCGCTATCCTTTCAGGGTTTTTGAGCCTTCTCCTCCTCGGATGTTCCGGAGGTAAGAAGGTATCACTTGGCCCAGAAGGAGAGCGCGCACCGCAACGGATTGTCAGCTTGGATTATTGCGCTGACCAATATGTCCTTCGTTTTGCTGAGCGTGGTGACATCGTGGCGCTTTCACCTGATGCGGACAAACCTTTCTCCTATATGCGCGCTGAGGCGTCCGGCATCCCGCAAGTGCGCCCGCGCAGCGCGGATGTCTTGGCGCTGGAGCCTGATCTTGTTTTGCGCTCTTATGGCGGCGGCCCGCAGGTGGGCGTCTTCCTTGAGCGCGCAGGCGTTGAGGTCGTGCAAATCGGTTACCCCGGCACGATTGATGACGTGCGAGCAGAGGTGGCTCGGGTCGGAACCGCGCTTGGCAAAGCTGACGAAGCGCGCGATTTGGCAGACGAAATGGACGCACGTCTAAGGGTACTGAAACGCACCAGAGAAGCACCAAGCGCACTCTACATAGCGCAAGGCGGCGTCACATCGGGCCAAGGATCGCTCGTACACGAACTCATGCTCGCAGCAGGGCTTTCGAACTTTCAGGACCGCCCCGGCTGGAACCCAATTCCTCTTGAGCGGCTTGCCTATAATCGTCCCGATCTGGTCGTTGCCGCCTTTTTTGAAGGCGCGGGAGGTAGCACTGACTCTTGGAGCGCTACGCGCCACCCAATCGCGCAAAAGCAATTGAGCGAGCTGCCCGTCGCCAAGGTCGAAGGCGCGTGGACGGCGTGCGGGGGATGGTTTCTGGTTGAGGCGGTGGAAGCTATGGCCGAAAAGGCGACAAGCCAATGAGCCGCGTGTCCGCCCTGCTCGGCTTTGCACTTGCCGTAGCGATCATCGTCTCGCTCCTTTTGGGTTCGGTCCCATTGCCTTTGGGCCGGGTAATAAGCGCACTAGCTTTTGGCGGTACAGTGGGTGACCAATTGGTGGTTTGGGACATTCGTTTGCCGCGCAGTCTGGCCGCCGCGATTGTCGGCGCTGCGCTGGGAATGAGCGGCGCTGCACTACAAGGGCTCTTGCGCAACCCCCTCGCCGAACCGGGCATTCTTGGCGTCTCCGCCACGGCAGCTTTGTGCGCCAGTGTCACGCTCTATTTCGAGCTTGCAGCGAGCGGTCCCTTCGTCCTCCCAATTGCCGCAGTGATGGGCGCGCTGCTCGCTACCATCATTGTCGCAGCCGCCGCCTTGCGTTCGCAATCGGTGGTAAGCCTTATCCTGATCGGCGTTGGCCTATCCAGCTTTGCCGGCGCGCTCATGGCGCTTTTGATGAACCTGTCGCCCAATCCGTTCAGCCTTGCGGACCTTGTCAATTGGACGCTGGGCACGGTTGCCAATCGCAGCTTTCAGGATCTCGCGTTTGCCGCCCCACTCGCGTTTACGGGAATGGCGATACTCTGGGCAACGCGGCGCGGGCTATCGGCGCTGACGCTCGGCGAAGAGGCCGCTGCCGGGATTGGCGTTGACCTTAAGAAACAGCGTATCGCAGTTATCCTTGGCGCAGGTGTGGCGACTGGCGCATCGGTCGCTCTCGCTGGAGCAATCGGTTTTGTTGGCATTATCGCGCCGCATCTGGTGCGCCCCTTTGTCCGTTATGATGCCAGCCGTCTTTTGCTGCCTTCTGCTCTCTTAGGCGCAGTGCTGCTTGTGCTGGCCGACATTGGAGTGCGCGTGATCCCCACTGACACGGAGCTAAAACTGGGCGTGGTCGCGGCGCTTATTGGCGCGCCGGTCTTCATCTGGATTGCGAGCAGGCGGAGGCTTGCATGACCTCGTTGAAAGCGGAAAATCTGTCCTTTTCAGCCAAGGGCACCCCGCTCGTCCACGATGCGAGCTTTGCCCTTGAAGCTGGCACTCTCACCGCCTTGGTCGGCCCCAATGGCGCGGGCAAGACGACACTGCTTCGTTTGTCTTTGGGCTTACTCCCATCTGACAAAGGCCATGTTGAGATTGATGGCCATGACATCGCGACCCTCTCGCCAATGGAGCGCTCCCGCAAAGTCGCCTATCTCCCGCAAATTCGCCCACTTGCCTGGCCCCAGCCAGTGCGCGACCTCGTAGCGCTTGGGCGTTTCGCCTATGGCGCATCGCCTGACAAACTGTCTGAGGCCGATGAAGCGGCCGTCGCAAATGCCATCACCGCTTGCCAGCTTGACGGCTTTGAAACCCGGAGCGCTGACACATTGTCTGGCGGCGAACTTTCACGCGCTCATCTTGCAAGAGCGCTTGCCGCTGAAACCCCTGTGCTTATCGCAGATGAACCCGTCGCAGCACTCGACCCGCGCCACAGCCACGAAGTACTCAGCCTCTTCAAACGCGCGGCGGATAGGGGCCAAGCCGTGCTGTGTGTGATCCACGATCTGTCTCTTGCCGCCCGCTATTGCGACAGGCTTATCTGGATGAAAGAGGGACGTATTGTGGCAGATGGAAGCCCCGTCGACACCCTTACGGCTGAACGCCTTCGCGATGTTTTCGGCATCACAGCGCTCAGCCACGTAAACGCACAAGGCGAAATTACGCTCGATATTCAAGGGCCTGCCTGATCGAACGCTAATGGCGGCTTTCCATAGCTCGTCAATTCTGTATCCTGCCTTTTGCAAGCTTATGTCTTGGACACGCAATCGTTCAAGGCGCAAGGGGGGACAATATGAGCGATACGAGGCGCATTGGCCTGTTGTTCGTGCATGGCATCGGTCAGCAAAAGCCGTGGGAGCATTTGTGCAAATCAGCTTCGCGTTTTGCAGAATTGTTGAGAGCCCATCCTCATAAAGGCGCAATTGTCTCAATCGTGGACCGCACGCGCGAATGGGGCGATCCGTGCGCTGCCCCCCCGATCAAGTCCCGCGACGAAGAAGCGCATCCCCCGCCGCCGATCACCATCCACTACCGTGTGCCTGACGAAGGGATTGTGATCGATTTCGAATGCTATGAAGTGTGGTGGGCGGACCTGGGCAAACGGCGCGGTCTTGGTGAAGCGATCAAATTCTGGCTATGGGGTTTGGGCCAATGGAACGCGCCGATTTACGCCAAGCGCGATGCGACAAAGCTGTCCCATAAACCCGCAGCCGATGAGCGGCCCGGTGTCCATGTGCCGCGCTCAACATCTCTGTCTCCTCTGGTGCAGATTTTCTCGCGGATGAGCCTTGCATGGGCAGGCATTGTCGCCTCGCTCATCTTCATCAGCACATGGGGTATTTTTCGCATTCTGAGCCTTGTCACCGGCAAGCAAGTCTCGCTTGACCTCATCGTCGATTACATGGGCGATGTTGAGATTTACCAGAAACGCGGGACGCCCAATCAAGGCTTGCCCAGCGATCCGGGACACGCAACCCGTGTCGCGATCCGCCGCCGGATGGTCAGCCAGATGGTCGCTATGGGCGCGCGTGATTACGACAGTTGGAATATCCTTGCCCACTCACTCGGCTCGGTCCTCGCCTTTAACGGGATTGGCGAGATCGGGCACACATTGCCCAATTATTGCGACAAAGAGCTTTGGGACAAGCTGCCCGATGATCTCAAGCGCGATCCCGATTGCCGTTTGCGCGATGACACGCATGACATGATCCCTGCGCGCCCTGCGTGGTTGGAGCATGAAGACTGCATCAACAAGGGCAAGCTTTTTGGAAACCTTTCCAATTTTATCACTTACGGCAGTCCTTTGGGAACCTTCGGCGCAATCTGGCCGCGCATCGTTGCCTTTGAAAAAGGGGTCGGACGTGCAGGCAAGGTGCGTGACAGCGGCGTGTTCGACAACACCCGCTGGATCAACATCGTCTCAGGCAGTGACCCTGTCTCTGGCCTGATGGAGCGTTATCGCAAACAATTGGCAGACGAAGACAAGAATGATCTTCCAGAAGAAGTGAACCTGCTTCGACCAGGCTGGGCCTTCTATGGGGCCTCGCACAACGATTACTTCAAACCCAAATGGCCAAGCGCACGCGGCAGTGCTGAGCGGCCCAGCAAATATGCGAGTTTTCATAACGAGGTTGTCGAACAACTCTTCCGACAACCCGGCAAACCGCCACAGATCGTGTCAGAGCGAGCGGATATTCGCTCACACGACCGCCAAAGAATGTGGAACTCATTTTGGGCAACCATGGTAGTTTATCTTGCGTGCTTCACAGGATTGGGTGTCCTCATCTGGGCGTTGGGAGGGCAATTGCCCGAAGGTTTCCAGTTCAAGCCAGATCAATCGCCCACGACCGAAGATGGATTCAATCCGAGATGGCTCGGGCAGTTAACCGCTGGCTGGGCCATGTTCTGGCTCAGCCTGACGATGGGGGCGGTCTATTCCGCCGGCATATCGCGCTATCGTCAGGAGGTTAGCCGCGACCTTGCGGAATGTCGGTACGAACTGAACTCATCGCCAAAGCCGTCGCCTGAGCGGGCTAGCGATCTTGAAATCGGTATAAAGATTGATCGCGTTTCCTATTGGGCCAACATCATCTTTGGCTATCCTACGACAATCGCCTGGGTGCTGATTTTCTTGAGCACAATTGATTGGGCTGTAGAAAAAGCCCCGTTCCTCCAGCCGATCGAGTGCTGGATTTTCAGTGAGTTTGGCAATGCCCGTCCCATCGCTCCTGTTGCAGCGCTTTTCCTGATATTCTTTGCCAATTCGCTCATGCAAGCAGGATTGAGCCGGTGGGCTGTTTGGCTCCGCAAGAGACATGAGCAATCGCATGGATGAAAGGGCGCTGAAGCGAATAGCGCGATCTTAAAGAAGACCAGGCAAGCTTCTACGAAGGAGCGCGAGAAACGGTGATCTGCCCACCATTAAAAAGCGAGGCCGCAATCACAGCCTGTCCCAACGACAAGCCACCATCATTGGCAGGAAAATGCCGGTGGATGAGAGGTTGCAAACCCATGTTGGAGAGCGTTGCGCGCAACTCCTGCCGCAAAATCTGATTTTGCAGCACTCCACCGGAAAGAACGACCGGCGTGTCAGGGACCATGTAACCGCTTCGCTCGATCAGCTTGAGGAATATATCGCCGACGGTTTTGTGAAAACTTGCTGCGATCAAGCCATGGTCCTTGCCCGCCGACAAATCCGCTGCAATCGCGCGCCACATTGGCGCAATATCCGGTCGCCAAACGTCGTCCGCGTCTCTCTTAATAACGCCGATGGGATAGGCCACCGCGTCGGATATGTGAGGCCGCGCTAGTGCTTCCAGCTCCATCGCTGCTTGTCCCTCAAATGACAGCTTTTGCGGATGAATTCCCAAAATCGCGGCAACTGCGTCGAACAAACGGCCCGCCGATGAACAGGGGGGCGCGTTCAGTCCGGCGGCAATCATCTGCTCGATCACCTTCACGCTGCCATCGTCTGGAAGGTGCGCCAAAAGAGCTGGAACCTCGTCACGCCAATCAGGTCCGAAAGCGGCAAACAGGTGAGCCACGCAATTGCGCCAGGGCTGTTTTATCGCAGCGCTTCCGCCGGGAAGAGCCACATCTGGCAAAGAGGCCAATCTGGACGCCGTGGTATAGGTGCCGTGCAAAATCTCACCGCCCCATAATTGACCGTTCGCGCCCAGCCCCAAACCGTCGGCGATAATCCCCACCGCCTCTGTTCCAGCATCAATACCGTTCTCGGCAAGACAGCTGGCCATGTGCGCATGGTGATGGACCACAGTGACCAAGGTTGCCCCGGTTTCCTGCGCCATTGCTCGACCAAGTTGCGTGGAGAGATAATCCGAATGTGCATCAACCGCGATAATCGCTGGGCGAAAGTCATACACCTGCTGAAACAGCGACAGCATTTCGCGGTAGTCGGCAAGCGCAGCAGCATCTTCGAGGTCGCCAATATGTTGTGAGACAATCGCCTCATTGTCGCGAAGCAGGCAGAATGTGGCTTTCAATTCTCCGCCCATGGCGAGGATCGGTTGCTCACACGAAAGCGATTGAGGCAAGATGGTAGGGTCAGGAGCCATCCCGCGCGCACGGCGCAAGACCATGGGCGCGCCGTCATCAAAGGCCATCACGCTGTCATCGATGCGGTTCACGATGTCACGATCATGCATCAGCAAGGCATCGACAATGCCATCAAGTTTCGCGCGCGCTTCGGCGTTGTCGGTGATTTGAGGTTCGTCGCTCAAATTGCCCGATGTCATGACCAGTGGACTGTCCAGCCGCGCCATCAACAGGTGGTGGAGCGGGGAATAAGGCAGCATCGCGCCAAGCCGATCTTGCCCAGGAGCAATCGCCAGCGGGAGCGCTGGCGCGCATGGGTTTCGCGGCAGCAGTACGATTGGCGCGGCGGATGATGCGAGCACCTTCGCCGCCTCGTCGCTCACCTCGCAATATTGGCGCGCGCTTTCCATCGATGGCACCATAAGTGCAAACGGTTTGGCGTCGCGCGCCTTGCGCTGGCGCAGCAATTCGACAGCCTTTGCATCCTCGGCAAGACAAGCGAGATGAAAGCCGCCGATCCCCTTAATCGCAAGGATAGCGCCGTTCTCCAGCATTGATGCAGCGGCAGCGAGAGGATCCTCATCGCCCGCATCACCACTTTCCCGCTCAAGCCAGAGCCTTGGCCCACATTCAGGACAAGCAACGGGCTGTGCGTGAAAGCGGCGGTCTGCCGGGTTCGCATATTCGGCGGCGCAAGCCTCGCACATGGGAAAGGCTGCCATGCTCGTATGGGCGCGATCATAGGGGACCTTGCGAATGATCGAAAAGCGTGGGCCGCAATGGGTGCAATTGGCAAAGGCGTGATCGTGGCGGCGGTCGCCGCTATCGCAGATTTCAGTCAGGCAGGCTGCGCAGGTTGCGGCGTCGGCTACGATGCCGGTCTTTGCTTCCCCTCCCCTGCTCGGCGCAATGGTGAAGCCATCGGAAAGGTCCACTGTCTCAGACCATGAAACGACGACCTCCTGTACACGCGCCAAAGGAGGTGCATCTGAGCGTAATTTGCCGATGAATTGCTCAATGGCCATACGCGGCCCCTGCGCCGCTATCACGACCCCTTCCCCATCATTCGCGACATCCCCCGTAAGGCTTAGGTCATGCGCCAACTGCCAAACAAAGGGACGAAACCCGACACCTTGAACCTGTCCGCGCACGCGAATGGAACAAGCAGCGACATGGGAAACATGGGCGATACCGCCCTCCATCAATGCACCGTGCAGACCATGCAGGGATCGAAGCTGCGCACCACGTGCTGAACCGCGACAGGTTCAACCTCGCCTTCGCGGATGGGAGTGCCAGCCAATGCTTGTTCCAATGGGCCGGGATTGCCCTGCGCATCGCGTGGGCTGAAATTCCATGTGGTTGGCGCGATGATTTGATAGTGTTCAATCTCGCCATTGCGAGTGCGCAGCCAATGGCCGAGCGAACCGCGCGCCGCCTCTGTCAGCCCCGCTGCCTCGCCATCTTCGGCAAGGGGGCTGTGATCGATAAACCGCTCTTCGGTATCAATCGCCGCGAGCCATTGTTCCATCTGTGGGACGATAAGCGCCAGTTCGAGCATCCGAGCAACGATCCGTGCTTCGACATTTGCGCCGTTCGCCGCGAGTTCGCGCAGCAATGGGTGACCATCGACAAGCAGGCGCGATAATGCGCCCACCTCAACCGGCGCACCGTCCAGCCGGGGGGCTTTGCACCAGCTATAAGCATCGCCGCTTGTATCATAGTCGGGCACTGGAAAGTCATTGAGCGGTCCGGATGCGTCCCCAGCGCTGCGATACCACGCGTGGCTGATGTCCTCGCGAATGCGGTCGAGAGCGAGGACAGCAGGCCCACCATTCTGCCACGCCCCGCGTTTGAGGAAGTGCCCTTCCTGCAAACAATATGCGCCAAAACTCATGTGCAGATTGTGCGAAACGCCAAGCTTTGACAGGCCAAGTTTGCGAGAAACCTGAAGGAACATCGCAAAATCGGAAGTGGCCGATGCACGCTGATCGGCCCACTGCCAAAGCGCGTCGGCGCTGAACAGTCCCGCGACATTTTCCAACGTGTCGCCAAACAAGGTGCGCTCTAGATAAAGGCGGAATTGCGCGATGATCGCGCCCAAGCGCACCTTTTCCGACCGACTAATGGCCCTTGTCGATCCGCCCGGTTGAATCGACAAGGTGTGCGGCCATTTGCCTGCCAATATGCCCAGCATCTCCATCCACGCTGCGCGCGCAGGCAATGCGTCCTTCGCGGCGGTTCCTTTTACCGCGGCAAAGCGCTCAGCCACCGGCTGATACCATGGCTCATCCGCGTAAGTGTCCCGTGCGAAATCCGGCATGAAAAACAGGTAAAAATGGGTGAAATGATCAGCGAGATTTTCGACCGCATGGACAAGGTTGACCGCGTGTCGCCCCGCCGGTGGGACACTTCGCCCGCCCAAACCAGCAAGCGCATAGGCGGCCGCGACCGATTGGGACACCGAACAAATTCCGCAGATGCGCGGGGAATAGACCAGCGCATCCATCATCGGCTTGCCAACCAGCATCTTTTCAAATCCGCGGTAGAGCGGCGAAGTCACCTCGGCGGAGATCACCTGTCCTTCGCTGCTGTCGAGGCGCACTTCAAGATCGCCCTCGACCCGGTTGAACGGCCCCATCACGATGCGTTTCGTCATTTGCGCCGCTTCCCTTCGCCAAGCGCGCTGAGCCGATCCGATGTCGCGTCGCGGTTAAGCCGCTCCGGCGTTGCCGCCTTTGACAAGGACGCCAGTGCGACGAACCACGCCTTGGGCATATCGGTGGGCAATCCGATTGGGATGCCTGAAATCTTCGGCGTCTTGGTGAAGCCGTGCCCGGGCTCTTCAAATTCGGGCGCGGTGCAGTTGATGCAAGGATAATTGCCATCAAGGCACGACCCTGAACCATTCCATGCACGAATGTTGCAATCGGCCCGCGCCTGCGTGCCTTTGCAGCCAAGGTTTTCCATCATGCAGCCCATATCGCATAGCTTTTGCGCGCTCGCCTTGAACTCATAGAACTCGTTGCGCGAACAACCGTGATGGACCAGATGCCCGGCAAAATTGAGCGGGCGTTGCAGATCGTCCATATCACGTTCGTCAAACGCGCCTGCACCGATTTGCATGATCGTTTCGGTGAACCAATCGGGATGGATGGGGCACCCTGAAATGTTGATCACTGGCAAACCACTGCCCGAGCGGAAATCTTCGCCCAGCAATCCGCCGGCCTGCTTGCCATCATAGGCAAGGCCGATTGCGCCAACTTCATTGCCGCCCGCAGCCGTGATCCCGCCAAATGCCGCGCAACTGCCAACCGCAACGACATAGCGAGCGCGCCGCGCGACCTTTTCGATCACGCTCATCATCGACTGGTCTGACCCCGCCATTCGGTGGAACATCCCTGTGCCATTGGGGCCGGTCATCACCGAACCTTCAAGACACACGATGTCGATTTCCTCGCGGCCTTCAGCGATGGCATTGATGATGCTCGCTGCCTCGGAACCTGTCTCTTCGCTAAGCGAGGGATGCCAAGCGATCTCGACACCGGCAATTTCGAGACTGCGGACAAGGTCCGGTCCTTGCGCCCCGATCAAAGACATGGTGCAACCGCCGCAGCCGCCCGATTGCAGCCAGAGCAAGCGTAAGGGGGGAGATTTCGCCATCAGTCGTCCTCTCCCTGATCCCCAGATTTGGGCAGGGTCAGCATGAACGATGCGCCAGACAGCTCCGACGGAGCGAGGGAAAGCTCACCCCCTAATCGGCTTGCCATAGAATAGCTCACATAAAGGCCAAGGCCGGTCCCTGAACCAATTGGCTTGGTTGTAAAAAACGGCTCAAAAATCTTGTCGCGGTTCTCAACGGCAATGCCCGGGCCATTGTCACTTACAATCACCTGCACTTCGTCAGCGTTTTCTCTGACGGCGATTGCAATAAGTGGATCATCGCGAAGTTGCACCGCATCACAGGCGTTTTGGATTAGATTGACCAATATCTGATGCGCCTGACCTTTCATCACGGTGACTTCAAGCGCTTCGGGCGCATCTATCCGAAACTCGGGCTTTATCCGCTGCGCTTTTGCGACCCAATCAATTGCCGTGCTGATAAGGCGGATGAGATTGAACGTTTCGGGCTCTTCCTTTTGGCTGGAAGAGAAGCGTCGCAAATCCTGAACGATGTCGCGCACGCGCTCTGCGCCTTCCAATGTCCCTTCGACCAAAGGCCCGATGTCGGAGAGAATGTTGTCGATCCGCAATTCGCGTCGCAGCTCAATCATTTCGCTGCCCTGCAATTCACCTTCGGCAGCTTCAAGATAACGCGAAATCGCCTCCCCATATTTTTTGAGCGAATACATATTGCCGAACACGAAGCTGATGGGGTTGTTCAGCTCATGCGCAACGCCAGCGACCAAACGGCCAAGCGCGGCCATCTTTTCGCTCATCAATAGCTGTTCCTGGGTCTGGGTCAGTTTCCGATGGGCTTCATCGAGGTCGCGATAAGCGCGCTGCAATTCGCCAAGCGGGCGGCCCACGAACACAAATCCCGCAAACTTTCCTGCGCCGTCATGGCGTGCCGCGATATTGGTCGAAACTGTCGCCAAAGCGCCATCGGCCGCGACCAAATGCCATTCGCGTTGATCAACAGCACCGCCTGCTCGCACATGCGCCATCGCCTCCCTGATGGACGGTTGTTCGGACTTGTCAAACAACTCCGATATTTCGCGCGACACCATTTTGTCCGCGCTTTGGCCTATCACCTTCAACAAAGCGCGATTGACCCTTTGGATGCGCCCATCCGCGCTGCACGCAAGCAGCACATCGGTCATCGATTCCAGCACGGAATCGATCAGATCGTGCGCTTCGACCAGCTCCAGATGTTGTTTCTCAAGCGCGGTCTGAGATGTGATTAGGTCAGCATAGACGGCATCCATTTGCTGGATGACTTCGATCCATGTTTCCTCACCGGACTCAGTCGGAAGCCCCGCGCCGCCCTCACCTCTCTGAGACAATGAGGGTGGAGGTGGCGGTGGGACAGGAGGTAAGCTGGACTCGCGTGACATGGATCAGTTCGGTGCCCTGCGCGATATGGGATGGACATTTTCAAGTCCGTACCGATCAAGCTTTGACCGCAGGCCCACGCGTGACAAACCCAGTTGCCGCGCAACCTTGCTCTTGTTCCAACGGTGCTCGATCAAGGCGTCGCTGATAACTTTTGCCTCCAGCGCTTCGACCCGATCCTTAAGCGAACCGCTCAGCGTGCTTTCGAAGTCCGCGTCGCTTTCGCTCATAGGGGTCTGGCGCGCACCATTGGTTCCGGCCTGCAAGAAATGCGTTGAGAGCGTGTCCACGTCCAACCAGCGATCAGGTTTACCCCGGACAAGCATCCGGTGAACCTCATTCTGCAATTCGCGGACATTTCCGGGCCAGGAATAAGCGATGAGGTATTCCATCGCTTCATCACTCACCCCTTTGACCGGCTTGTCCATCGCTTCCATCGCATTGGTGAGGATTGAATCAATCAAAAGCGGCAAGTCCGAAGGCCGATCTTTCAAATCGGGAAGCTTCACGATCATCCCCGCCAGACGGTAAAAGAGGTCGGCGCGAAAACGCTTGGCTTTCACTTCCTCTTCAAGGTCTTTGTTGGTCGCTGCGACAACTCTCACATCAACCTTGCGCGTGCGAGTGCTGCCTAATGGCCGGATTTCGCCTTCTTGCAGAACGCGCAGAAGCTTTACCTGAAATGCAGCTGAGGTTTCGCCAATCTCATCGAGGAACACTGTGCCGCCATCCGCGCGCTCAAACAGTCCTGTATGATCGGCAACTGCGCCTGTGAAGGCCCCTTTGCGGTGACCGAACAATTCGCTTTCGAGAAGTTCATCGGGCAAAGCGCCGCAGTTTTCGACGACGAACGGCCTTTCCCAGCGCGGTGAACCATAATGCAGAGCGCGCGCGGCCAGCTCTTTGCCCGTACCCGAACTGCCATGCAGAATGACCGAAAGCGAATAGGGAGCAATGTCGCTGAGCGATTTGCAAACCTCGTCCATTGGGCTTCCCGGAGCCCGGATAATTCCGTCATCGAAACTGCACGATTTGCGCAAGCCTTCGCGTCGTTTCTTGATCACATTGCCTGCTGCATCGGGCGCCATGCGCAATTCGACCGCCAGCAATTCATTTTCGCGTTGTAGGGCGCTGAGGCGGCACGCGGCTTTCAAAGCGAGGATGAGATTATCCGGGTGCCAAGGTTTTGTGATGTATTGAAAGATGCCCGCATCATTGATGCCATCGATAATGTCGTGCGCATCGGTATATCCCGATATGATCATCCGCACGACGTCGGGCCAGCGTTCCTTTACCTCTTTAAGGAATTCCACCCCGCTTTTTTCGGGCATCCGTTGGTCGCACAAGATCACTTGAACATCGTTATCTTCGAGCAGGTGCGCCGCTGCATTGATATCGGTCGTCGTCAGGACCTCGAAATCCTGATCGAGCGTACGGCGCAGTGATTCCAGCGACCGCACCTCGTCATCAACAACCAAGACCAGCGGCAAATCCATTAGCAAATCCTCGGCAATTGTTCGCCCGACAACCAATCGACGACGCGCATTCCGCCAATCGCTGTCTTCATCCGCACAAAGCCAGGCTGATCGGCGCAAACTTCGCCAATGCAGCGCGCTTCCCTGCCCTCGTCATGCTGCGCCATGACATCCAATAATGTCTGGACCTTATCCATGTCGCAAATGCAAACAAGCTTGCCTTCATTCGCAATATGCAGCGGATCAAGGCCAAGCAGCTCACAGGCGGAAGCGACTTCGGTACGCACCGGGATAGCCGCCTCATCCATGATCAGGCCAAAATCAGCCCCGTCAACGAGCTCGTTCATTGTCGCCGAAAGGCCACCACGGGTCGGATCACGCAACAAAGCGATGTCAGGCACAGCTGCGAGCATATCAGCGACCATGTGGTGCAGTGCTGCACTATCCGACGTGATCTGAGTCCCGAATTCGAGGTTTTGGCGCGAGGCCATGATTGCAACACCATGATCACCAATCGGACCCGACAGGACGACTGCCTGCCCCGGCTTGATCCGGTGCGGACCAATATCAACGGCATCGTCAACCACGCCAATGCCGGTAGTCGTGATGAAGACACCGTCACCCTTGCCGCGTTCAACGACTTTCGTATCGCCGGTTGCAATCGGCATTCCGGCGGCGCGCGCAGCCTCACCCATGGAAGCGGCTATGCGGTCAAGATCGTCCAGCGGAAAGCCTTCTTCAATGATAAAGCCCGCAGAAAGCGCGATTGGCTTGCCACCGCCCATCGCGACATCATTAAGCGTCCCATGCACCGCAAGCGAACCAATGTCGCCGCCCGGAAAAAAGAGCGGTGAGATCACGTGTCCATCGGTGCTGATGACAATCCGCCCTTCGGGACGCGCGATCAAAGTGGCATCATGCTTCTGATCAAGCAAAGGATTGGCGAAGTGGTGGGCGAAGATATTGCGGATAAGATCCGCCATCGCCCGGCCACCCCCGCCATGGCTCATCGCCACACGCTCGCCTTTGCGAAAACGTGCCTTGGATGCTGGCGTCATCGCGTTCACTGGGCAGGCTCCAGATCGCGCTCCGCAGCCATTTCAGCGAGCGTTTCGGCCCGGCGATAAGTCCAATAGGCGGCGCATGAGCCCTCAGAACTGACCATGCAGCTTCCCATCGGTGTTTCTGGCGTGCAGACATTGCCGAAGAGCTTGCAATCCTTTGGTTTTTTGACCCCACGCAAGATCGCAGGGCATTCGCAAGATTTCACCTCGCGCGATACCTTCTCGCTGATTTCAAAGCGTTTTTCAGCATCAAAAGCAGCGTATTTCTCGCGAATGGAAAGCGCGCTTTCAGGAACAGAGCCCAGGCCGCGCCATTCGAAAGCGGGGCGAATTTCAAATATCTCGTCGACCAAATCCTGAGCGCGTTCATTGCCCTCGCGTGTTACGACGCGGGCATATTGGTTCTGGACCTCAACGCGCCCCTCATTGACCTGACGAATGAGCATCAACACGCTCTGCATCACATCAAGAGGCTCAAAGCCGGCAATAACCACCGGCTTTTGATATTTGTCAGCGAGAAATTCGTAAGGCTGTGAGCCGATCACCGTAGAAACATGGCTCGGCCCCAGAAATCCGTCGAGCCGTACCGCCTCTTCGGGGTCGATTTCAGGCGCATCAAGAATGTGTCGGATCGCTGCAGGCGTCAGAACGTGATTGCAAAAGAGCGTGAAGTTTTCGAGCTCCTCCTCGCTCGCTTGCTTAATCGCAAGAGCTGATGGCGGTGTGGTGGTTTCAAAGCCAATGCCCAGAAACACCACCTGCTTATCGGGGTTCTCGCGAGCGATTTTGAGCGCGTCGAGCGTCGAATAGACCATGCGCACATCGGCGCCTTCAGACTTCGCCACCATGAGCGAGCGCCGCTTTGTCCCGGGCACGCGCAGCATATCACCATAGGAGCACAGGATTACACCGTGTCGATCCGCAAGTTCGATTGCGTCGTCCAGACGGCGCACGGGGAGAATGCAGACGGGGCACCCGGGACCGTGAACGAAATGAACGTTGTCCGGCATAAGATCCTGCACGCCATAGCGAAAGATCGCATGGGTATGGCCGCCGCAGAATTCCATGAAATTGTATTCGCGCGCCGAATCAGCCTCGGCCCGGATCACTGCCGCAAGGTTTTCAGCCAGCTTGGGGTCGCGAAATTCCTCGACGTACTTCATGCAGCTTCCCCCTCTTGGGCAATCTCTGCCAGCTCTTCGTCCAGCAATCCGCCTTCCGCCATCATCGCGAGCGTGCGCTGCGCTTCTTCCTCGCTGATGAGGTGAAGCGCATAGCCGACGTGGACGAGGACAAAATCGCCCACCTCTACCTTGTCGAGAAGCTCGACCGAGATATCCTTGACCACTCCGCCAAGCGATACGGTCGCCATTCCATCATCGCCAAGGCGCGTGACCTGAGCCGGGATTGCAAGACACATGGCAAGCGCTCCTATTCTGCTGCTTCTGCCGCTTGAGGCAGGCTGGACGCAGCCATCATCGCTCCACCGCGCAGCCAGCGCAGCCAAGCATCCATCCCTTCGCCGCTGCGGGCAGAGACGCGCATGATCCGCGCCTTTGGGTTCACCTTGCGGATGTTCTCTTCGGCGAGGTCGATGTCAAAATCGAGGTGTTCGAGCAGATCAACTTTGTTGAGAAGCGCGACATCGGCAGCTGCAAACATATCGGGATATTTGAGCGGCTTGTCCTCGCCCTCGGTCACCGAAAGGATCGCAACCTTATGCGCCTCGCCAAGGTCAAATCCTGCGGGACAGACCAAATTGCCCACGTTTTCGATCATCAGCATTGTACCATCGGTCGGATCAAGACTTTCGACCGCGTGGCCGATCATATGTGCATCAAGATGACAGCCCTTACCAGTGTTGACCTGGATCGCCCGCACGCCCGTCTCACGGATACGGTCGGCATCATTGGTGGTTTGTTGATCGCCTTCGATCACAGCGATAGACAGCTCATCTTTCAGCATATCGAGCGTGCGGCAAAGCAGGCTTGTCTTGCCGGAACCGGGTGACGACACGAGATTAAGGACGAACATCCCCTTGTCCGCGAACAGTCGGCGGTTCGCGGCAGCGTAGGTGTTGTTCTTGCCGAGAATATCCGCCTCCAACTGGATCAAGCGGTTTTGGCTCATACCCGGAACAGAGGTGCCAGCGGCGCCAGCGCCAAAATGAACATCGCCGTGCTCGCCATGCGAATGATCATGGTGGTGATGCCCATGATCGTGGTGATGGTCGTGATCGTGGTGATGATGGTGATGGCCGTGGTCGTGGCTGTGGGAATGGCTGTGCTTATGCGCACCTTCAATCCGGGTTTCACCCTCGCTGCATCCGCATACGGTACACATTTAGCAAACCTCCAATTCGCGTATCTTAAGCTCTTCGCCGCCCGTCACTTGCAATTGATGGCTGCCGCAGATCGGACAGGGATCAAAGCGTTGGGCAATATTGATCTGTTTTGCGCAAGGCAGGCACCATGCCTCTCCCGGCGCTTCGACGATTTCCAGTTTCGCAGTGCTCGCAATTGAGCCTGCCATCGCGACGTCGAAACCGAACCGCAATGCCTCAATTTCGACCCCTGAGAATGCACCCACTTCAAGCGCAACCCGATCCACCCGATCAAACTGTTGCGCACGCGCTTGATCCTCAATGATTGAGCGGATGTTCTCGCAAAGTGACAACTCATGCATCAGCGCACCTCAATCGCGAATTCAACGCAAGGATCGAGAGCCCGCATAACGCTGTGCGCGATGTCGATGCGACGTTCAGGCGAGGTTTTTGAAACCTGCTCCAACCACTTCTCTCCCAACCCACCAATGCCAAAAACGGTGTCGGTTGGCGAGCGTATTTCATAGCTCGAAATGACCGCATCCGCGATAGACACGTGGTGTACCAGCTCGCCGCGCGAGCACGAGACGCTCTTTGTGTCAGACAACTGCTTTCGTGACGCGTCGCAATCTCCGGATTTAATCTCGCACACCAATGTCGCCAGATCGATCAGACGCGCAATGTGGCAGGCCAACACGGGATTATCTCGCAGCGCCATCACAACTGGCATTGAACGATATTTATCAAGCAAGGGCGGCAAAGCATCGCCGATTTCAAGTGCGAGCTTTTCCGCTCTCAAACCGTCATGGACATAGCGCGCCGCCGCATTGTCGGCTTGATTAATCCAATCCACCAACTCATCCAACGTTTCTATGGCGAGCCAATTTTCGGCAGAGCATTCAAATATCGCTTCTTCGATATGAAAGGCCAAGCGCGCGGCATCACCATCGCGTGTGAGGTTTATGATTTGAGCAAGCGCGCTGCGTGGCGGTTCCTCCTCCAGCGCCAGCGGCCAATCGAGTAAAATGCGCACACAATGTTCGCGGATGGTTTCAAAACGAACTGAGCGCATCATGGAGGCTATCTCTTTGTCCGAGAGCTTGCTTCCACCATTCTCAGCAATCGCAAGCCGTGCTGCGAGCTGCTGCGCTGAGGGGCAGACAGCGAAAAGCGATCCGAGAAGGTCTGGCACCAATTCCGCGGGCTTACCGACAAGCAGCTGCGCAACCCGGCTCGCGCTTTGATAGGACAAATGGCATGAGCCATTGTCTTCATCGCAAAACGTAACAGTGATGCCGGGGCTCTGGGTCACGCAATCTGACCCTCATCTTCTCTGCGCCCCCTGCCGAACAAGGCCCTGCGGTCCAATTCCTTGGGTTTGGCAGCTTTCGCGTCGCCTGCCATCCGCTCTGCTTCGCCAGGCACGGTCTTCGCTTCGGCAATCGCCATGCGCTGCTCGACATCTTGCCCAGAACCGGGCTGAACCATCGCCTCGCCGAAATCAGGCGCGTCTTCTTCGTCAGGAGTGGTGAACATCATTTCCATGCTCAGTTTCGCCGTTTCAATGGCGATGTCCATTTCGGCAAATTCGAACATGGGGGAGAAGAGCGAAACGCTCCAATAACCGCCCAGCGCATCCTCATGCGACCACACCGCCTCATACATACCCGAAGGTAAGGCGATGTTTCGCTTTTGCCCGACCCGCATCGCGGATGCCTGGGCTTCCATCGGGAACAGCAACAGGTTCATGAACCACGGCGTGACCAATATGCCGGTGTGATACGCATCGAAGCGCTGCATCTCGCTCATCGCCACGCCCAAAGCCGGATTGAGGATCGGCACACCGTCCATCCGGGTTTCAGCGATATGGTTGAATACGGTTTCAACCTTTTGAGAGAGTGCAGCGAGATGGTCCATCGGGCCTAGTCCGCGATCACCATGAAGTCTGCCCGCGCGCCATCGCACTCCGGGCAAGTCCATTGGTCCGGCAGTTTGGAAAATGGCGTTCCCGGCGGAATCTGCCAGTATGTGCACCCTTCTTTGGGGTCATAGATGTGCCAACAAATCTTGCATTCCAGACGGCTGTCGTCGGAGAGCTTTTCCGCATCACCGCCATAGCTGCCGCGAAAGAAGTGATCGCTCATCGGTATGAGTCCAAAATCTCGCTAAGGCGTTCACGGGAATCCGCGATGTCTTCCGCTGCCGCGAGGGCGACCGACGGGATTGGGCACACTTCGATCGAATTGAGGATCAGCGTGTCCTGAGAATTGAAGAAGCGCACCCACCATACATTGCGTGTCTTCGTCGCATTGATCCGGCAATTGCCATAGCCGCGCGAGAGGATAACCAGACTGCCTTTGCCAAGCGTTTCGTCGAGGAAGGCAAGATCTTCCTCTGTATGCGGCAGAAGCGATAGATTGATCACGTGAGGATCATCACCAAGCTTGGCTTCGCGGGCGACATATTCGTTGATTTCGGTGATAAGCGGAGGCGCGTTGAAAATGTTCGGCCCTGCCTCTTGTGGCATTTCGACCGTGTCTGCTGCGCCTGCAAACGCTTGTTCAATCATCACCGAAGGGAACGCACCGATCTCGGCATAGTCAGCCTTTCGCCCCCCATCAGCGTCGTATTCGCGCACACGCCAGACGCCCGCCAAAACAGACTCTTGAGATTGTGCAACATCGCCCATGACGACTGACACTTCGCCTTCACCCAAAAGCTGGTCGACGAAAGCAAGGTTGTCCGCATCAAGTTCGATCAGATCGACGCGCGATGGCACGCCCGTTTCTTCTGCTTTGGTCAGAGCGAGCAGGATTTGTTCAGAAGCCACCAAGCCCGCGGCGTGTTTTCGTGCGTCCTCTGATTCAGGGATATGCCCTGCGGAATAAACCATCATGTCGCGGGGAAGCTGCATATATTCCAGCTTGCCGCCGTCAAAGTCCTCCGGCTGACTACCTGGCCCGACCAGTGCGCCTGTCAAATTGCTCATTTCGCAGCTCCGTTAGTGGTTCCGTTGCAGCCAGAAGGCAGCTCGAACGGCGGTGGGGCAGCAGGTTCTCGGCCCAGAATTTCGGGAATTTCCACAAGATAGTCTGACCAGTCGCGGATACCTTCAATCGCGCCAAGATACTGGCCGTTCTGCATGAAGATAAGCGCAGGATAGGCGCGGAAGTGATAGCGGCGTTGCAGAGCGCGTTCATCGGCACGCTTGGCCACAATGATGCGAGCGTGACCTTCAAGAGCGCGCTCAAGTTCGGGAAGCACGGCGGCGACATCATCGCTTTCAGCGAGCCGCCAATAATCCCCCGCAAGAAACACCATGCTCAAAGGCTCGGACGCCGTTTCAGCGTCGATCTGCTCCATGCTCATCACGGGATAACCGCGCCGTTCGACGACTGCGCGTAAAACGTCGGACATATCTGCGCGCTCGATTGTTGCTGGATTCATTGTACTACCTGTCCCCTCGAAGATGTTCGGGCAATTGCGGCTCTCGATCGACGAGATCGGGAAAAGCCGCAGCAATATCTACTTCGCCGCCGCTCATGATTGCTTCGACGGCGCTAATCGCGGAAAGCGCGCGCCGGGCCGAGCCCTCGTCCATGCGTTCACGCGCAGCCCCAAGAAATGTCATCAACCATTCGCCCGGCTCGACATCACCGATGAGACGAATGTCAATTTCGTGCTGCTCGCCGCGATAATCGCACCGCGCGCGCGCCTCATCAATCTGGTCGATGACTTGCATAGGTTGACCAACGCACATCAGCTGCGCGTCTCGACCTGGCTGACGAGAGCTTCCATCTCGGCGTCAAAATCCTCTGGCGGGACAAAACCCTGAGCCAGAACGCGGTCATCGCCATGGCGCGGGGCGCTTTCGGCATCTGGACGCTCACCTTCGTAGCGGTCCATCATCATTTCCAGAGAACCAATGCTCTCCAAGTCGCTTAGCGGTACGTCGCGCAAAACGCCGGTTACGCCAAAGCCTGCAAGATATTCCATCGCCATAGCGATCGCCGGCTCGATCTTGTCTCGCACTTGTGGCCGGAGCGATCCGCCGTAATCTTCGAGTTCCACGGGCTGGACACCGATTAGCAATTGGTGAGCAGGCGGTTCGCCCATCATCTCAGCCATCATCAACACTTCTTGAAAGCCCGTCTGGTGCAAGGAAACTTTCTTTGCACCCATGAATTTGGGCACCTCGTCACCTTCGACACGCTTCATAGTGCCAGGTTCAAGCCCATAGTCGACGGCATCGAACACGATCAGAACGTCTGCTTCACGTACGTTTTGGACAAGATAGATACCTTGCGTCCCGCCATCGATCAGGCGGACGTTTTCAGGGAATGCATAATGGCGGTGCATATGTTCAACCGCCCGCACGCCAAAGCCTTCATCGGCCCAGAGCAGATTGCCAATTCCCAGAATTAAAACGTTGGGCGCATCCTGCCCCATACCCCATCTCCCGTCACACTTCGTCTGATGCGAAACTTGTGTTGGATAGAGCAGGTAGTGTGCCAAATAGCCGGCAGGGGACTGATCGGCGGAAATCAGCCAATTACCAAGCCAAGGGAACCGAAGTGGTGGTTGAATATATTGCACCTTGCAAACTTACTTACCACTAAGCTCAAGGACCGCAATCGGGCCACTGATGCTGCATCACGAAAAAAGGGCGCGGATCTCCGCGCCCTTTCCATATTGATAAGTGACTTGCGCCTATTTGCCCGGTTTGTTCTTGAACGCGCGCCAGCCTGAGAACATGGCACTGATGATCGACTGCCGGCTCATTATATCTTCGCGCACGGCGGCATAGATGTGAACAGTCGCAAAGATCACGATCACCCACATCCCCAAATGGTGCCAGGTGTGCACGTCCTGGCTTTGCCCAAACAATGGGATGACCCAGCTTGTGAAAAGCGTGTGGATGATGCCCGGGCCCAAGCCTTCGCCATAAAGGGCAAGGCCGGTGACGATCATAAAGATCGACCCCCACACGAACAGGATATGCATAGAAAGCTGAGCTAGAGGATTGTGTCCCTCATATTGCTTGGGCTCTTTTTCCAGCATCGCGTACCAGCGCATCTCGTGCCAGACTTCTTTCCAGAATGGTTTCTTGGTCACCGGCACAACGAAGATTTCTTTCGCGTGGTCATTACCGACGAATGCCCAGTAAATCCGGAATAAGAAGCCGACCACCATGATCTGGCCCGCCGCAAAGTGATAGAAACGGATGTAGCCAAACAGATAGTGGTCCGTCGGATCGCCGCTGAGTGAGGGCAGAGGGGATCCGATCAAATATCCGGTTACGCACAGAACGACGATCGCAATCGCGTTGACCCAGTGCCAAATCCGAACCGGCGCCTCATAGACATAGATGGACGTCTCAGTGGTGGTAATTCGTTTCTCGCTCATGGCCTGCTCCCTCCCCCGTTATTTTTGTTAGCCAAGGCTGAGTACGAGACCCGTGCCGCCCAGTCCGAGAGCGGCGATCCAGCGTCCCGCAGGCGAAGCGAACACAGCAGAACCGAGACGCCATCCAATCAGGTGAAGGACCGCCGAAGACACGAGGAACCCAGCGAAGTATGCAGCCACAGCGGCTGATGCTTCGGTCCCGTGCGCATGGCCATGCAGCAAAGCGAAAAGAGCAATGAAACCAAGCCCGAGCCGATTGCCGACAAAAGGCGCTGCGAGAAGAAGCAGCGAGAAGCCGACCAGCGAACCACCAACCCAAGCTTCAAGGGCGGTTCCGGCACCGGTAAAGACACCAATGACTGCGCCAACGAACAAAAAGCCTAGGAATGTGACAGGGCCAGAAACAGCCTGTTCCTTGCTACGAGTAGCCGCCCAAAGTCCCACCGCCAGCATGGCGAGAAGGTGGTCAAGACCGACAAATGGGTGGACCAAGCCATCGCCAAGACCGTGCAAAGCGCCGGTTTCATGAGCCATAGCGGGCGCAGCCGAAACAGCGGTAGCAAGCGCCAGAAGCGAGCCAATTTTACGAAACGTCATTCTCATTACTCCTTAGCGCACCTTAACTTCGGCAAGTTCATCGCCGTCCGGTCCCATTACGTGGGTCGAACAGGCAAGGCACGGATCAAAACTGTGCAGTGTTCGCAGGATCTCCACTGGCTCGTTCGCTCGTTCAACCTTGGTATTCATCAATGACGCTTCGAACGCGCCGATGTTACCTTCGTTATCACGCGGCGAGCCATTCCATGTCGTTGGAACGACGCATTGGTAATTCTCGATCTTGCCGTCTTTGATCTTGATCCAGTGCGCCAGCGCCCCACGCGGTGCTTCGGTGTAACCAACGCCTTTGACCTCGCTTGGCCAAGTCGACGGATCGAACTTTTCAGTATTGGCTGTCGCTACATCGCCTGCTTTGACGTTGGCGATCAATTTATCGACGAAATACATCTGCTTTTCAGCCGCCCATTCCGCCTCAAGAGCGCGCGCAGCCGTACGACCCAAGGTCGAGAACAGAGCATCAATCGGAACGTTCAGGTCGGTCAGGAACTTGTCCGTCTGACCTTTGAACTCTTCATGCCCCTGCATATAGCCGATGACATAGCGAGCGAGCGGCCCGACCTCCATCGCGTGACCTTTCCAGCGCGGAGCCTTGATCCAGCTATATTTCGCGCTTTCATCGATCTGCTCAATGGCTGTGCGCTCACCCTTGGTCGCAAGGCCGAGCTCGTAGTTTGGCTCAGTGATGCCGTCCCATGGGTGCAGGCCTTTTTTCTCGTCCGGGTATTTGTACCAGCTATGCGGCACAAATTCCTGAATCTCGTCCGGGTCGCGCACATCGACCGGATGCACTTCGGAAAGCTTGCCGTTGATGATCGCACCGTGCGGCATCATCATGCTTTCCGGGCTGTAATCGTTCGCGCGCTCTGGAATGTCGCCATATGCGAGCAGCGCCTTATTCGACAGACCGCCGCCATAGAGCCAGTCTTTGTAGAAGCTGCCGATTGCGAGCACATCAGGTGTGTAAACGTTTTTGCAGAAATCAATGCACTTCTGCGTCACGCTTTTCACAAAGTTCAGTGAGACCATGTTCACCGGCGCGCCAGCCGCCATGTCGCCGTCAATGTTGATTGCGCAAGGAACGCCGCCAACCAGCCAGTTCGGGTGAATATCCTTACCACCAAAGATCGTGCGAACCGTCATGATTTCTTTTTGAAAATCAAGAGCTTCGAGGTAGTGGGTGACTGCCATAAGATCGGCTTCTGGTGGAAGCAGATAGGCCGGATTGGTCCAGTAACCGTTTTTGAACGGCCCCAATTGACCACTTTCAATAAACTTGCGCAGACGCGTCTGGATGTCGCGGAAATAGCCAGGCGAGCTGTTTGGATGGCTCGGGCTGACCTTTTGCTGCAACTCACTGGTCGCCTTTGGATCGGCCTTGAGCGCATTAACCGGGTTCACCCAGTCGAGCGCGTGCAAGTGATAGAAGTGCACGAGGTGATCGTGAACCTGCAAAGACAACTGCATAATGTTACGGATGCAGTTGGCATTGTCGGGAATTTCAATCTTGAGCGCATCTTCGACTGCACGCACTGACGTCAGAGCGTGAGTGCCGGTGCAAACGCCGCAAATGCGTTGGGTAAATGCCCACGCATCGCGCGGATCGCGGCCCTTGAGGATCACCTCCAGACCGCGCCACATCGTGCCGGTAGAGACCGCATTGCGGATCACATTGTTGCTGTCGAGATTAACCTCACAGCGCATATGACCTTCAATCCGGGTAACAGGATCGACAACAACACGCTTACCGCTTGTGTCGAGGGTATAGCCATTTGGCGTTGCAACAGTCGCCATTATCAGGCCTCCTCTTTGTGTGTGGGTGTTGTGGTGTCATCGACACTCGATGCATCATCAGCAGTCGCCGATTGGTTTGAGCGCGCTCGCTTAACCGCGCTTGCCGCTGCGTGGGCGATTACACCGCCGCCTACCACCGCGGCAGCTGTGCCGCCGATTTCGTCTGCGTCAGCTTCAATACCAAAGCCATGAATATCGGTCAGACGATCGTAGAAGCCGCCCTTGTCCCAGAAGCCATCTTCCGAACAGCCGATACAGCCGTGACCCGCCTGAATTGGGAAGGAAAGGCCACCGTTCCAACGCACCGTCGAACAGGCGTTATAGGTGGTCGGACCTTTGCAACCGACTTTATAAAGACAGTACCCTTTGCGCGCGCCCTCATCGTCGAACTCTTCAACGAATTGGCCTGCATCAAAGTGCGGACGACGATAGCATTTGTCGTGGATACGCTGTGAGTAGAACATTTTGGGCCGGCCCTGATTGTCAAGCTCAGGGAAACGGTCAAAAGTCAGGATGTAGCTGATAACGCCAGTCATGACCTCGGCAATCGGCGGACAGCCAGGCACTTTGATGATGGGCTTATCAGCAAGGCCGGGAACCTTGTGAACAGGCGTCGCCTGAGTGGGGTTAGGACGCGCGGCCTGAACACAGCCCCAGCTGGCACAGCTACCCCAGCTGATGATGGCCTTACAGTGATCTGCTGCGTGCTTAAGCTGCTCGACGAAAGGACGGCCAGCAATAATACAGCTCATCCCGTCCTGATCGAGAGGTGGGTTCCCCTCAACCGCAAGGATGAAATTGCCGTCGTATTTCTCAATCGTCTCTTCGATGATCGCTTCAGCTTGCTCACCCGCCGCAGCCATGATGGTGTCATCATAGTCGAGACTGATCATCGACAGGATCACGTCTTTGGCAAGTGGGTGGGCAGAACGGATGAAGCTTTCCGAACAACAAGTACACTCAAGACCATGGAGCCACAGCACCGGAATGCGCGGCTTTGTTTCCATCGCTGTTTGAATTTCTTGAGCATAGGCAGGGCTCAGACCCAGGGCGGCTGCGGTTAAGCTGCAAAACTTGTTGAAGCTGCGGCGGGTGATCCCCTGCCTGCGCATTACGTCATAAAATGTTTCGATCGCCATCCAGCGGACCCCTTCCCCAATCGGTGTTACGAGCCTTTGGGCTCTTAGCGACAAGAGGCTGCAATAGGCGTGCCAAGCCGGTGCAATGGCTATCTCACTTCCTACACAGCGTGAGTGGGCACCCTGTGGGGTGGTAAGTGAAGTTCCTATTTGGAAAGTGCGCTACATGGCGCTGACCCAACCGCTTTGCGATAAGGTCAAAGGAAAAAGTCATCCAAATCGGAATCGTCTTCATCGTGCGTGGAGGCAGACGGGTCGCCATTTGCAGTCCCGTCCTCGCCACCGAAATCGTCGAACGCGTCGAATTCCTCGAACTCGTCAAGCGCTTCACTTTGCGCTGGCCTTTCCACTTCAGCGGCGGTTGCCGATTGCACCATTCCGGGCATCAGGAATTGGGAGTGGATCGCGCGTTCGTCGGCCATGGTGTAAATCTTGCCCATGGTGTCCAAGAAATTTTCAAGAAGATGGGAAGACGTAACCGCCTCTTCGGGACACCAGGGTTGCTCGCTTGTTAATTCATTCCTTATGCGGTCCATCTCGCCCGACAATTCCTGGCACGATTCCAGCAGATCCGTCGCGTGCTGCAATATTGGCATGATCGTACCAGCAACATCACTTGCAATCTTCATCGACTTTTCAGTCTGTTCTGCACTTTCGCGAATGGTCTGAAGCGAGCGTGACAACATACCGCCCACACCTGTGGAACCTTCCCGAACCATCTCCTTCATCCGAGTTGCAACGTCCAGAAGCTCGCTCTCGACAAGCCCCATTGCATCAACGAGCTTGTTCAGGTTTTCGGAACGGTCGCGAATTTCGTTGGCTACAACCTTGATCGGCGGACCAGCCGGACCGGCCTGGCGGGCTTGAAGGGACACGTTGATTGCCATGTCCTGCACCTCAACCCGAAGAGCGCCGATGACTTTGGCCCGCTCGGCTATATCAGCCACAATGTCAGCGATAAGTTCCATGGTTGATCGGGCGTGATTGTCGGCGCGATCCAGTCTCTCGGTTATCCTGGCAGCTTGCTCGATGCCTTTTTCAAGACCCCGTAAGAATATACCGCCATCCGCGTCGTCGGGATTATGTGTCGAGGAAGCGAAGAAGTCGGTCAACTGCCTGGAGGACGGCTGAAGATTGTGAACCGCCGACAGAAGCGAGCGAAGGTCGGCCTCAAACTCTTTCTGCGTCGCCTCGGTAAGAGCGTGCAAAAGCGCCATAGCATGGCCACGAATTTTCTTGGCATCGTCCGGATCGGAAACATTGCTGGCTTCTATCACCTCAAGTCCCGTCAAGACGTGTTCGAGCCGCTGCCGCGCCCTGTCGCCGACCTGAATGGCGCAGATGGCTGCCCCAATTTCCTGCTGCACTGCCTGCGCTATCTCGCCGGTTGCATGGGCCAGTTTGGAGAGTTGATATTGGTATTTACCCAATGCCTCCACATCGGCGACCAGCTTTTCGGGAACTTGCGGCACAACCGAACCACATTCGCGCGCCAGGCTTTGATCGTTTGCAGATAGAGTCTCAAGGCTTTGCTCAAGCCTATTCAATGGCTCATCAAAGCCGCTGACCACCTCCTCACCGTTGGAAAGCTTGGCAGCGATATTATCGACAAATGCGATAAACTTGGGTTCTCCAGACGCAGCAATCTTGATGTTTACGCCGTAGAATCGAAGCATTTTCAGCAAGCGCAAGACATTGGACGACAGATCGCGCAATTGTTTGCTGGCTATTGGCAGTCTTGCCGATTCATACTCACGAAGTTCGATGTGGCGAGGAACTGCGTACATGGCCTCAGCTGCGGATATGATATTGGCCTCGGCCTCCTTCATCGCGCCGTCGTCGAAGGCGCCGACGACATCCTTCAGCGCCTTGATGATTTCGTCAAAAGCCTGGGCAGCTTCGCCTAATGACGAACCCACATCATCAAACCTGCTCGCCAACGCCGCGATCAGAGCTGAAAGCTGTTCACGCGGCAATTCCGCTACGTCTAAGATCGGGCTGATGTCGCCAGAAAATTCGTCTGAGGGCAGTTCCATCTTTAACGCACCGTCGCTCTGACCAACTCGCGCGCAATGCTCCCCAGCGGCACGATCCTCTCGGCTGCACCGCGGGCGATTGCCTCCTTGGGCATACCGAAAACGACAGAGGTCGCTTCATCCTGAGCGATCGTGCGCGCACCGGCTTCTTTCATTTCCAGCAAGCCGCGCGCACCATCATCACCCATGCCAGTCATGATAACGCCAACCGCATTAGAGCCCGCAGAGCGCGCCGCGGAACGGAACAACACGTCAACCGATGGGCGATGACGAGACACCAAAGGACCTTCGCGAACCGAGACGACATACCGTGCGCCTTGTCGATCAAGCAGGGTGTGTCGCCCTCCAGGCGCAATAAGAACGTGGCCGCGCATGACGGTATCGCCGTTTTCGGCTTCTTTGACGCTCACCTGACACAAGGTGTTTAGGCGCCGAGCGAAAGCCTTTGTGAATTTCTCCGGCATATGCTGCACAATCACGATACCAGGTGCATTGGCTGGCAGCGCTTCCAACACAGTCCGCAGCGCTTCAGTGCCCCCAGTGGATGCGCCGATACAAACGACCATCTCGGTCGTGCGGCTCATCGCCTTGCCGGTGGGTGGAGGCAACATGGCGTCAGCGGTAAGTTTCTTCTCCACCTCGCTTGATGGACTTTTGGCTTTGAGCTCAGACACGCGCGCCTTGGCCGCAGCCTTTACTGTCTGACGGATCATTTCGCGCGCTTCGATGAGGTGATCAGCGACCCCCATCGGCGGCTTCAAGATGACATCCACTGCGCCCGCTTCGAGCGCCTGCATCAAGGTTTCCGTCCCTTCCTCGGTAAGTGAAGAGCACATGACCACCGGGACCGGGCATTGCTGCATGAGCTTGCGCAAAAAGGTGATGCCGTCCATCCGTGGCATTTCCACGTCTAGAGTGATCACATCAGGCACTTCCTGCTGGATGTAACGCGCTGCCGCGAATGGATCTGCGGCGGTTGCGATCACTTCGATCTCGGAATCCTGCTCGAGAACTTCCTTCATCGCCTGACGAACGCTTGCGCTGTCATCCACGACAAGGACACGGATTTTGCCTGAGGCCATTACGTTTAGCCTTTGCGGAAAACAGTGCCGCCCACCGTGGTGAGAGCAAAGTCAGAAGCGTTGATTGTCTCGGAATGACCGAGGAATAGGAAACCACCGGGCGCCAATTGCTTGCACAGACGCTTAACAACCGCGCTTTGAGTTTCCTTTTCGAAGTATATCAATACATTGCGGCAGAAAATCACATCGACAGGTTCGCCAATGGGATAGTGACTATCCATCAAGTTCAGCCTGCCAAACGATACCTTTTGGCGCAGTTTGGGCACGATGCGCACGTCGCCTCGCGCCGGATCCTTCGCTTCCAGCACATAGCGTTTTCGCAAATCAGACGAGACTGGCTCGACCATCTCTTTTGGATAAATGCCTTTCAGCCCTGTATTCAATACGTTGGAGTCTATGTCTGTCGCCAGAACGCGATAATCCGGGCCGCCATTTTTCAAGGCGAAATCATCAAGCACCATGGCAAGCGTGTATGGCTCCGCACCAGTAGAACAGGCCGCGCTCCAACAACGGATCGAACGGCGTCCCTCGTCCCGATATGCTGGCAGGAGCGTATCGCTCAGGTACTCGAAATGGCGTGGCTCGCGAAAAAAGTCGGTCTTGTTGGTTGTGACCGAATTGAGGAGGTGATTGATCTCGCTTCGTGGAGCATCCTTCCCCAGAACATACGAACAATAGGCATCAAAACTGGGAAGACCACAGGCTTGAACCCGCTTGCGCAGCCGGCCTTCCAGCATGGTCTGTTTCGACGCTGGCATTTTGATGCCAGCTTCAGATTGGATTAGATTGGCAAGCGCCTTGAAATGCCGTGGACTGATCCTGTCCGCGTGGGCGACCGGAGCGGCTTTGGTTGCTGCTGTTGCTGACATGATGAAAACTCCAGAATGTCAATGAGGCCCCGGTCTTCCGGACCGCCGCAAAGCGATCCGGAAGTGATCGGGTGTCTCGCTGGAACTAAGCTGCGCGTCCGAAATCGAAATCTTCGAAGTCGTCCCCGCCTGTCGTCATGTCGAGCGCAAAGCCCGCCGCTCGCTCTTGCTGTTCTGCGACAGAGTTCGTGCTCGGAACGCTTTTGCGAGCGGGTGCGGATGGCCGAGCTTCCGCCTTTTTAGCCCTGCCCTTTGTCGCCGGAGCAGAAGACTGGCGCGTGAGGCCGTCGAGCTGGAAGAAAGCAATAGAGCCTTGCAGTTCTTCTGCTTGCGATGCCAGCTCTTCTGATGTGGTCGAGATCGTCTCTGAAGCACCAGCGTTCTGCTGAATGACTTTATCCAGCTGCTGAATGGCTTCGTTGATCTGCGCGGCACCGATGTCCTGTTCGCGGCAAGCGGCGCTGATTTCGGTTACCAGTTCGGCTGTGCGGTGAATGTCCGGCACAAGCTTGGTCAACATCTCACCAGCTTCGGCGGCGGCTGTCAGCGTATCGGTGGAAACGGCGCTGATCTCGGCAGCAGATGCCTGACTGCGTTCAGCAAGCTTGCGCACCTCAGATGCCACGACCGCAAACCCTTTTCCGTGTTCACCTGCGCGGGCAGCCTCAACTGCGGCGTTCAAGGCGAGCAGATCAGTCTGGCGTGCAATCTCCTGCACGATCCCGATCTTGTCAGCGATTGTGCTCATTGCAGCAACAGCCTTCTCGACAGCGACACCTGACAATTCTGCATCACGCGAGGATTGGCGAGCGATCTGTTCGGTTTGCGCAGCGTTATCGGCATTCTGTTTGATGTTGGCAGCCATCTGTTCCATCGACGCAGATGCTTCTTCAGCCGAGGCGGCCTGTTCCGTCGCACCTTCAGATAACTCTTCAGAACTGATGGCGAGCTGATTGCTTCCTTGTGCGACATTGGCGGAGGCATTGCTGACATTGGTGGCGAAGTTGCGCAGATTGTCGATCAATGAGTTGATCGCATCCCTCATCTTCTGATGATCGCCTTGACAGTCGATCTCGACTTTTTCTTTCAGATTGCCGTTACTCGCGAGCGTCAGCACCCGGTTGCCTTCGGCAATCGGATCAATAATGGCATCAAGCATCCCGTTGATGCCACGCACCAGCTCCGCAAAATCACCCACGAAACGCTTGTCATTTCCGCGCTCCGACAAACGGCCTTCAGTGGAAGAAGCGATCAAGGACTGGATTTCCGCAGTGATCTCACGCAGGTTTTTGCGCAAGGTTTCGATCGTGTCGTTGATGAACGCCTTCTTGCCGGGGAATTGCTCAAGCGGTGCGTCAAAATTACCTTCGCCGAATTCTTTGACGCAGGCCATCGCCTTCTTTTTCACATCGATGTGGGCTGCGACCATGTCATTCACGCCGCGCGCCACGACGTTGAAGTCGCCTTTGAATTTGTCGGCATTGAGGATGACGTCGATATCGCCCTTATCGTGTTCGGCGGCCATGTGGTTCATCTCGTGGATGAGGCCCTGCAGGTTGCCACGAAGCGTCTCGATGATCTCGTTGATGAAGGCTTTCTTGCCCGGAAGCTGTTCCATCTTCGCTTCGAAATTGCCTTCGCCAAATTCTTTGACGCAGGCCATGGCCTTTTTCTTCACGTCAATGTGGGCTGCGACCATGTCATTCACGCCGCGCGCCACGACGTTGAAATCACCTTTGAACTTGTCGGCATTGACAGTGACGTCGATATCACCCTTTTCGTGTTCAGCGGCCATGTGATTCATCTCGTCGATGAGCCCTTTCACATTGCCACGCAAGGTTTCAATCGTGTCGTTGATGAAGGCTTTCTTGCCGGGCAACTGTTCCATCGGCGCATCGAAATTGCCGACCGAGAATTCCTTCACACAGGCCATCGCCTGTTTTTTGACAGAAATATGCGCGTTGACGAGATCGTTGATCCCCGTCGCCATCTCGGCATATTTTCCGCGGAACTGGCCTGTGGGAATGACCACATCAATATCGCCGCGATCATGTTCGTCAGCCATATGTTTCATAGCGTGATCAAGCGCGCCGACGGGCGACAGAGCGCTGTCGATCAGGCGGTTGATGGCTTCCAGGATTTCTCCACCCTCGCCTTGGGCAGCTGACGTGTCGCACCGCCGCGCAATGTCGCCGGCAGCGAGTGCGGTTTCGGCGCGGGCAATCTCTGAGAGCACCTGCTGGGTGTCCACATTGGCAAAGAGGTTCAGCGGCATATTTCAGTTCCTCCAGTGTTCGTCGGAGCAAAGTTGCCGCCGACAATGTTTGTTAAACAGTGCGTCAAATTCAGATCGCAAAGACAGTCAGGCCGCCCAGTCGAAACCGGCGAGCATCGAAGTTCCTTCATTGGTGAAAATTCGCACGACATCGATGATCAGCACGAAGCCGTCATCACGTCGAAGAACAGCGGTGATATAATCGCTGTCCCACTGCACGCCGATGTCAGGTGCCTTTTCTAGCTTGGCGGTTTCAAAGCTGCTGACGGACAGAACCTTGTCGATCACCACGCCCAGTGTGAGCACGCGGTCTTCAAGCTCGACATCCAGGATCAGGATGCGCGTGGCCAGCGTGGGCTCAACTGATGGCAAGCCGAGGCGGCGCCTGAAATCGACCGTGGGCACCCCTTGTCCGCGCACGTCGGTCAGACCAAGGAAATGGGACGGACCATTGGGTACGTGGCTGGGCGGCGCATAGTCGAGGATTTCGCGCACCATTTTTACCGGAACCGCGAATACTTCATCGGCAAGGCCAAATTCGACCACCTGGACTTCGGTTTCGTCGTTCAATTCAAACCTCCCTTTGCCCGGATTGCGCCGGAAGCGCGTTTGACGCTTTCAAAAATGGCATTGAGATCCGGCAGCACGACCACGCCTTCATTGGTGCGAACGAACTCGCGCACATAATGGCGCGGCCATCGCAGACCGAGCACCGGTGGCTCGGATGAATTGCTGCGCGACAAGGTAGTAACCTCGTGAACCTTGTCAGTGCGCAGGCCGACATGGGTTGCTTCGCCCGCACTTTCGATCTCGATCACCACGATGCGGCTATCGACCGTTGGGGGATCGAGCGGCATCCCGAAGGCGATCCTCAGATCTGCGAGGGGAATAATCTTACCGCGAAAGTTGATGACACTTGGAACCAATGAAGGGGCACCGGGCACGCGTGTTTCCGGCAAGAGATCAAGGATTTCCCGGATCATAACAGCTTCGACCGCGAGACATTCTTCACCGATGTTAAAGGTGAGCACTTCGAGCTGGTCGTCGGCGTCCCAATTGGACCGGTTTGCAACCGCAGGTTCGACAAGAGCAATAGAAGTCTGGTTCATGACACTTACCCGGCAGCGCGAAGCCGCTCCTCCTCTTCCTCATGCTGTCCAAGAGCCACGAGCTGAACAACGTCGAGGATCAAAGCCACGCTTCCGTCACCAAGGATCGTCGCTCCGGAAAAGCTGCTGATGTCACGGTGCATGGCCGACATGGATTTGATCACAGTCTGGTGGTTTCCGATGATCTGATCGACGACCAGACCGACCCGCTGTCCGCCAGTGGAAATGACTACGATTTTCTGAAAGCGGTCGGGTTCGGTGCCCGTATTGAACAATTCACGCAGACGCAGGAACGGGACGAGATTATCGCGCAACTGAACCATGGAGCGACCGCGGGTCCGCAGGTCTTCATCCGCGCCCAGTTCAATACATTCCTCGACCGCGCTCAGCGGGATAACGAACTTGCTCGTGCCCACCTGCACAAGCAGGCCTTCGATGATGGCTAGGGTCAGCGGGATGTGAAGTGTGAATGTCGTTCCACTTCCCACTTCGCTGACCACGTCGATGGTGCCGCCGAGCGCATCAATGGTGCGCTTGACCACATCCATTCCGACACCGCGCCCCGAAAGATTGGTCACAGTCTCGGCGGTAGAAAATCCGGGTTCGAAAATCAGTTCAAGCGTTTCGGTGTCGCTCAACACATCGCCCGGGCTGATAATCCCGTTGGCTTCAGCCTTGGCCCGAAGCTTTTCGCGATCCATGCCGTCGCCGTCATCGCGGATGGTGATGATCACCTCTCCGCCTGCCTGTTCTGCCGACAGATAGACACTGCCGTGCGATGGTTTACCCGCCGCAGCGCGCTGATCTGCGGTTCCAATGCCGTGGTCACAGGAATTGCGAATAAGGTGAACAATCGGGTCTGCCAGGCGCTCTGATACCGTCTTGTCGATTTCGGTGCTTTCACCCGAAGTGTGCAATTGGATGTCTTTGCCGGTTTCGGTTGCAAGGTCGTGGACCAAGCGACGGAAACGGCCGAACAGTGTCCCGACCGGCACCATCCGCAAGATCATCATGCTATCGCGCAGTTCGCTGGCGAGGCGTTCGACTTCTTCTGAAACGGCGCGCAGTGCAAGCTCTTCAGACGGGCCAGTGATGCCTGTCTCTGCAAGTTGGGCGAGGCGACTTTTCGCAATCACAAGCTCACCGACGCGGTCCATGAGGACATCAAGACGTTCCGCCGGAACACGCACGGTTTCAACCGTCGGGCGCGCCGCCTTTACCGCATTGCGATCATTTGCAGGGTCGCGAGCAACCTTGGCAGCAACCTCTTGCGCTTCGTTATTTTGGTCGACGTTTCCGGTTTCCGGGCGATCAAGCGGCTCAATCGCGATTTCCATGTCATCCATCACGAAGATGAACACATCCTCGACATCAGCCTCGCTCACCTCGCCGCGCAATTCGACTGTCCAGCCGATGTGGCATTGCACCGGGTCAAGGTCATCAAGCGCGGGAACATGGTCGCAATTGGCGACGACCTTTGCATCGCCCAGCTCACGAAGCTCATCGAGCAAGAGCAGAGGATTGGTGCCATTGACCATTGCCTCTGGCGGAAGACTGAATGTGATGCGCCATCCGCCAGCGCGGAGCTCGCTCGTGTCGTCAGGCGCAGTGTCGCCCCCGTCCGAGGCGACTGTTGCGGCATCGCTCGACCCGATAGCAGCCTCAAGCTTGGCGAGAATTTCCCCGTCCTGTTCCTCAAGGCCAGAACCATCGCTATCGACGAGCAAACGCATATGGTCCATCGCAAGAAGGACGACCGAGACAAGTTCGCCAGTCGCTTTCACCTGGCCCTTGCGTACGCGGTCGAATGCCGTTTCCAAATGGTGGGTGAAGCCTGCCAAGGCGTCGAAGCCAAACATCGCGCCCGACCCTTTGAGGGTGTGCATCCCGCGAAAAACCTTGTCGATCAATGCGCGGCTATCGAGTTGATCCGTCAGATCAAGGAGCGCCTGTTCAACCTCTTCGAACAGGTCTTGCGCCTCGACACGGAAAGCCGCGCCCGGATCCTGTGCCTCGCTCACGCGCCTAACACCTTCCGCGCAACCTTGACCAATTGATCAGGGACGAATGGCTTGACGAGCCAGCCGGTTGCACCCGCTTCCTTGGCTTGAGATTTAAGTGCAGGATCACTTTCAGTGGTCAGGAATATAATCGGTGTACCAGCCTGAATGGGCAGCTTGCGGATCTCGCGGATCATTTCCAGGCCATTCATATTCGGCATATTCAGATCGGTGATGATCATGTCGAACTTGCTGGCACTAGCCGCAGCAAGGCCCTCTTTGCCGTCAGCAGCCTCAGTCACGCCATGCCCTTCGCCGGATAAAGCCATGCGGATCGCCATGCGGATCGAGGCACTGTCGTCTACAGTGAGCACCGAAGTCATTGTTCGTGATCTCCCGGGAACCAAAATGTCAAAAAGTCTGAGTCCGCTTCGCTCAGGAAGCCGCCTCTTTCGAGAAGTGTGGACACCGCAGGATTGGCCGACGCTGTAAGGCTCAGTGATTTGTCACGCTCGCTTGCGTACTTGCGCGCAGATTCGACCAACTGGACAAAACACAGGTCCACCTCCGACAGTTCAGAGACGTCGAGTTCAATCTCACTATCGGACGCAATTGCATCGAGCAGGCTGATGCGGACTTGCTCGGCATTTCCGATTGTCGCGACTGGTCCGATGCTGATCTGCACGCTCTTTGTCCTCACACCTACGAGAGTTGGCGTAGATAGAGGCTGGCTGTACTTATCCGCTTACTTGTGCCCTCGGTTCGTTCCCTTAGGCAATGGAAACCACTTTCTTGACCGAGGCGCTAACGGTCTGATTTTCCAAAAGACAATTGGGTGCGGATATTCTGTCCACCGCTGTCTGCGGCAATCAGATGACGCAGGGCAGCGATGAACGCGCGAAGGTCGCCAGCGACACCAAGATGTACAAAAGAGCTTGGCGGCCAGACCTTCGTCTAGCCGAAAAATTCGTGCGGCAGTGTGTCCATGAAATGCACCATCGCGCTGGTTTCGGCGTTGTAGGCAGTCACCGGAGTGTTACCATCACTCTGCCCGCTGGCACCACCGCCAAACCAATCGCCAAAGGTTTCCTCGCCATATCCGTTCGCCGTGAGGTAATCGCGCACGCCTTGTTCATCCTGATAGTTGGCATAGCGGATGTTGCCATCAGCGTGCATCAGCGCGCGCAAATATGCGGTGCCGTCGGTAAGCGCGAAGTACACTTCCCAAATGCCATCGCCATCATAATCGTCAGAGCCAAGGACGCGGTTGATGTTCTCGATCTGGAGATCGTTCTGAAAACGGCGTTGGCTATCATTCGGGCCACCGGCCACCACATCGCCCGATTGCACCAGCGGGTCGATATAGATGCCGGCAACACGCGTTTCGCCGCCCCATGAATTGTCGTTGAAATAGACGAGCCCATCCAGAGCCGTGCCAACCGTTGCAAAACGTCCGATGGCATCATTGACGAGGATTTGATCGACATCACCATCGCCGTTCACATCGGTCGCGCCAATGCGCAGCCACGCGCCATTTCCGCCCAGCGCATTGCCGTCAAAATCAAGGATGTTGTCCATCGCCGACTGATAGACGCTTGTATCTGTCGTATCGAAATTCACGCTCACCCCGGTGCCTCGAAGGAGGCGCACGGTCTGATCGTCAAATTCCAGAAATTCGATATTGGTGAGCGTGTCGGTTCCATTGGCGCCTGACACTTCGAACACGCCAAGCGCAGTTTGCGTGACAGAAAAGTTCGAAGCGTTGCCGTCAAAGCGCGCTGTATCGACGCCGCTGCCGCCATCGAAACTGTCATCGCCATTGTGGCCCTGAAACCACTGCGCGCCTTCGCCCGATGAAATCGTGAGACCTGCAAGCGAAATGACGACAATGTTGGTAAAGCCTTCAACGTGGCCCGATGCAGACAAACGCAAGGTGTCGCCGTTCACCACGTCCGCTTTTACATTTTCGGTCACATTGGTGAGCGTTAAAGATGCAGCCTGATTGGTCGCGGCTCCGCCAAAGCTCACCTCAACATTGGAGGTTTGCGAAAGCTCGATGTTGTATCCGCCTGCCGACCCGCTCGAAAATTGCTGACCGCCAACGCTGACATTGAGCGTCCCTAACCCTTCGCCCGGTGTGTAGAACTTGTCCTGATCGCTGTCTGTGTAGGCAACACCCAGAAGGAACACCTTACCACGCGTTCCAAAATTTTGGGTGACTACCAGCGGGCCTACCTGAGTGTTGGGGTCGGTTTCTGCGGTCACCCCAATGCCGATCTCGGAATAGTTGGGGTTCATGATCGCAATGCGGTGCCCGGCAGGGTTTTGGATACCATTGGGCTCGAAGCCCCAATCGACCATAAAGCCTGCGTGCCCGTACATGATGTCCTGCGTGAAAGCGAAGACGTTTTCGGCCACCGTGAACCAGCCGGTATATCCTGCCGCCGTAATCCGGTCGCCAAGCCCCGCTTCACCGGGCAAACGGTGGCTTTGTTCATCGGCTGCGATCATTTCGCCATTGTGCGTGCGCGCAGCCAGCGCGAGATTGTCGTTCCATGCAACAGGGGCGGTGGGCACGAGCGCTTCGAACCCGGCAAGAAGGTCGTCTGCGTCAACACCGAAAAAATCGAGCGCGGACTGAATGTTCGAAAACTTCGCGGTCAGGGGATCGTAAGACGCGATATAACGCGCCGCATTGCCCATCGGGTCAAGCCGCGTTTCGTTGATCAACTCAAGGTTGTATTGCTCAAGATCGGTTGCTGTCGACATGGACACACCTTCCCCCAAGGATGATTATCAGCGGGTAGAAAACTATCGTTAACTCGCTTTATGCCACCTGAATGGGGCAAAGGCGTGACTATCGCGCTAAGCAGACCCCGCCAAAGGCGTCGGGGTAAACCACCAAAGATTGCGCCCTACTTCCATGTTTCGATAAGAGCATCATAGCTGATCGTGATCGGCTCTGGATCTTCATTGGCAAGCTTGGGCTTGGGTGAACCTGGTTGGCTGAGCCAATAGTCGGCGCTGCGCTCTTCGTTGAGCTTGGGCCCAAGATCGCCTTGCAGGCCGGACCGCTCCAGCCGTTCAAGCACACGTTCCTGCTGCTCACACAGCGCATCAAGCGCGGCTTGCGGGGTCTTGGTGCCCGAGGAAGCATCACCGATATTCTGCCACCACAGCTGCGCGAGGCGCGGGTAGTCGGGCACGTTCGTTCCAGTGGGCGACCACCGCACCCGATCTGGCGAACGGTAGAATTCGATCAGACCACCCAGCTTTGGCGCACGCTCGGTAAAGCTGTCGTGCTCAATAGTGCTTTCGCGGATGAAGGTGAGGCCTACGTGCGCCTTTTTCACGTCCACTGTCTTGGAGGTGACAAACTGCGCGTAGAGCCATGCAGCCTTTGCGCGGTCCGTAGGTGTCGACTTCATCAGCGTCCAGGCCCCTGCATCCTGATAGCCGACCTTCATCCCCTCTTCCCAATAGGCCCCATGCGGGCTTGGCGCCATGCGCCAGCGCGGGGTGCCATCGTCGTAAAGCACTGCCGAGGCCTCTTCGCCCACCATGTTGGCGGTAAACGTCGTGTACCAGAACAATTGCTGAGCAATCGCGCCTTGTGCGGGCACGGGGCCAGCCTCGGAAAAGGTCATGCCAGCCGCAGATGGCGGCGAATATTCATTCAGCCATTTAGAGTATTTTTCCAAAGCATAAACGGCCGCAGGCGAATTGGTTGCCCCGCCCCTCGCCATGCAGGAGCCAACGGGCTGCGACTTTTCATTGACGCGAATACCCCATTCATCGACGGGCAAGCCATTGGGCTCACCCACAGAGCCCATCCCCGCCATCGACATCCACGCATCGGTAAAGCGCCAGCCCAATGAGGGGGCTTTCTTGCCGTAGTCCATCGAACCGTAAACGGTCTGGCCGTCGATCTCGCGCCCGGTGAAGAATTCGGCGATGTCTTCGTAAGCCGACCAATTGACCGGAACGCCAAGGTCATAGCCATATTCCGCCTTGAAATCGGCCATGATCGCTGGATCGGTGAACCAGTCGTAGCGGAACCAATAGAGGTTCGCGAACTGCTGGTCAGGGAGTTGGTAGAGCTTGCCATCGGGGCCAGTGGTGAAGTCGGTGCCGATGAAATCAGGCAGGTCGAGCGTCGGGCTGGTCACATCGGCGCCCTCGCCCGCCATCCAATCGGTGAGATTGCGCACCTGTTGGTAGCGCCAGTGGGTGCCGATGAGGTCTGAGTCGTTCACATAAGCGTCGTAGATATTCTCATCGGATTGCATCTGTGTTTGCAGTTTTTCGACCACATCGCCCTCACCGATCAAGTCATGCGTCACCTTGATCCCGGTGATGGCGGAGAAAGCGGGCGCGAGGACTTTGCTCTCATATTCGTGGGTGGCGATGGTTTCGGAAACGACCGAGATTTCCATGCCCTGAAACGGGGTCGCGGCATCCATAAACCACTGGAGCTCGGCCTCCTGCTCTTCGCGGGTGAGCGCGGACATATCGCCGATTTCATTGTCGAGAAAGGTGCTTGCGGCGGCTTTGCGCTCTTCTTCGCTGAGGACCACAAAATCGGATGCAGCCTCATCCGAACACGCTGCCACAACAAGGCTCGCGGCGAGCACAATCGCAATTCTCATTTCTCTCTTCCCGTCTCTCAAGATTTTGTATGCGCTGTCATACCCAGCGGAAAACGCAAAAGGCAAACACTGCGCAAATTCCGAGCGCGAAATATTGCGGCAAATCGGTAAGGCCAATCCACGCCAGGTTTATAAAGGCGCTGCCCAGAAGCGTCAGAAACAGCCGATCACCGCGCGCAGTTTCAATGCCAAGGACGCCAATGCGAGGCGTGCTGGGGCGCTTTATTGCAAGCACGCTCATGGCCGCGAGGGCCGCCGCGATGCTCACGAAAAAGAGCGCGGTTGGCAGGGTCCAAGCCATCCAGTCCATTCTAGACTCTCCCCAGGGCAAAGCCCTTGGCGATGTAGCCTCGGACGAAATAGATCACGATCGCGCCCGGAATGATGGTGAGCACGCCCGCCGCCGCGAGCACCCCCCAATCAAGGCCAGAGGCCGACACTGTGCGGGTCATGATCGCGGTGATGGGCTTTGCGTCGACGCTTGTGAGGGTACGGCTCAAGAGCAGCTCGACCCAGCTGAACATAAAGCAGAAAAACGCCGCCACCCCGATGCCGGGCGCGATCATCGGCACGAAGATGCGCGTAAAGAAGCGCGGGAAACTGTAGCCGTCAATGAACGCTGTCTCGTCAATCTCGCGCGGCACGCCTCGCATGAAGCCTTCCAAAATCCAGACGGCAAGCGGCACGTTGAACAGGCAATGCGCCAGCGCCACCGCGATATGTGTGTCGAACAGATTGACGCTCGAATATAGCTGGAAAAACGGCAGTGCGAACACCGCCGGCGGGGCCATGCGATTGGTGAGCAGCCAGAAGAACAGATGGTTGTCGCCAAGGAAGCTGTAGCGGCTGAACGCGTAGGCGGCAGGCAGCGCGACAGCCAACGAAATCACGGTGTTCATCGTCACATAGATGAAGCTGTTCACATAGCCCATGTACCATGAGGGATCGGTGAGGATCACCTCGTAATTGGCAAGCGTAAAGTCAGCTGGAAAGAGCGTGAAGGCACCCAAAATCTCGGCATTGGACTTAAAGCTCATAATGACGAGCCAGTAGATCGGCACCAGCAGAAACAGCAGATAGGCCGCCATGATCACACCGGAAAAACGGGGGAACTTCATGCGGCTTGCTCCTCTTTGTCGGACGCGATCATCACTGTGTAGAACACATAGGAGATGAGCAGGATCACGAGGAAATACATGAGCGAAAAGGCTGCGGCTGGCCCCAAGTCAAACTGCCCCAGCGCCATTTTTACAAGGTCAATCGACAGGAAAGTCGTCGCATTGCCCGGCCCGCCTCCGGTTAGCACGAAGGGCTCGGTGTAGATCATAAAGCTGTCCATAAAGCGCAGCAGCACCGCAATGATTAGCACCCCGCGCATCTTGGGCAGTTCGATATACCGGAACACGCTCCAACGGCTCGCTTGGTCGATCTTGGCGGCTTGGTAATAGGCATCGGGGATCGAGCGCAGGCCCGCATAGGCGAGCAGCGCCACAAGCGAGGTCCAGTGCCACACGTCCATGACGATTACGATGGCCCAGGCGTCAAACGCGTTTTGCGCGTAATTGAACGAGATACCAAGGTCCGCGAGAACCTTACCAAGAAGGCCAATGTCAGAGCGGCCAAAGACCTGCCAAATCGTGCCCACGACGTTGTATGGGATGAGCAAAGGCAGAGCCATGAGGACGAGGCAGGCGCTCGCGAGCCACCCCTTCTTGGGCATACAAAGCGCGACCAATATGCCGAGCGGTATCTCGATCAACAGGATGATTGTGGAGAACAATATCTGACGGCCCAGCGCGTCCCACAGGCGTTCTGAGCGCAGCAGCTCGCGGTACCATTCAAGGCCCACCCAGAAGAACTCATTGCCGCCAAAACTGTCCTGAAACGAGTAGTTTACCACTGTCATCATCGGGATGATCGAGGAAAAGGCAACGAGTATCAGAACGGGTAGAACGAGGAACCAGGCGCGGTTGTTACGGGTCTTTTCCATCAGTTCGGCTCCACTCGCCAGTCGTTGCGAAAGACGCTTACCTTGTTCGCATCAAACGCGAGTTTGGTCATGTCGGCTTCGATTGCGGTGCTTGCATCGAGGATGAGATTGACCTCGGTGCCCAGCACGTTCGCGTTGACGAATTTCTGGCGGCCTGCGTCCTGAACGCGGTTGATTTGGACAGGCAATCCCTCGCCCTTAGTCAACCTCATGTTCTCAGGCCGGACGCCAAGAGTGATCTTGCCGCTCGGCGCGCCATAATCAGCGCCAAGCGCGATGGTTTCGCCGTCCATTCGCGCCTCGTTCCCTTCGATCCTCACGGACAGGAAATTCATCCCCGGTGAACCGATGAAATAGCCGACAAAAGCGTGCGCGGGCCGCTCAAACAGGTCGCGCGGTGTGCCGATCTGAAGGATGCGGCCCTTGTCCATCACCACCACCTTCTCGGCAAAGGTGAGCGCTTCGGTCTGGTCGTGGGTGACGTAGATCATCGTGTGCCCGAACTCGCGGTGGAGGGACTTCAATTGCGTGCGCAGCTCCCACTTCAAATGCGGGTCGATGACGGTGAGCGGCTCGTCAAACAGGATCGCGTTCACATCGTCGCGCACCATGCCGCGGCCCAGTGAAATCTTCTGCTTGAGGTCAGCGGTAAGCCCGCGCGCTTTCTTGCCCATGTGCGCTTCAAGCCCGATCATCGCTGCGATCTGGTCGACCCGCTCCCGAACCTGCGCCTTGTCAGCGCCGCGATTTCGCAAGGGAAACGCGAGGTTTTCCGCCACCGTCATCGTGTCGTAAACCACCGGGAACTGGAAAACCTGAGCGATATTGCGCTCGGCAGTCGGGGCGTTTGTCACGTCCCTGTCGCCGAACATAATGCGCCCGCGCGATGGCTGCAAAAGGCCCGACATGATGTTGAGCAACGTCGTCTTGCCGCATCCACTCGGCCCCAGCAGCGCATAGGCGTGGCCGTCCTCCCATTGGTGGTTCACTTCCTTAAGCGCGTAATCGTCCTCGGACTGTGGCGCAGGCGAGTAGGAGTGCGCGAGGTTCTCAAGCGTGATCGATGCCATGCCTACCCCCTACCCGCGCGCCGGACTGGTCGAAGACAAACAGATCCTTCGTGCGCACACTGACTTTGAGCGATTGTCCAGCCACAAAATCCTGCAAACCGTGGAGCAAAAGCGTCCAGCGCTCGCCAGCCGCTTCGAGGTGGACGTAGGTTTCGGAACCCGTGAGCTCAGTCACGGTGACTGCCGCGTCGAACGTCACGCTGTCGCCGCCCTCATCGCCGATGCGCAGATCATGGGCGCGAAAGCCGACGCGATACTCACCTTCGGGCAGCTCAATCGCAGACGTCACCCCATTGGGAAAGGTAACGCCAGACCCGGTACTTTTGACGCTGACAAAATTCATCGGCGGATCGGAATACACGCGCGCACTGCGTTCATCGACCGGGCTGCGATACACCCTAGTCGAAGGACCAAATTGCGTCACCTGCCCCTCCCAAAGCGTCGCCGTGTTCCCGCCCAGAAGCAGCGCTTCCTCAGGCTCGGTTGTCGCATAGACAAAGATCGCACCCGACGCTGCGAACAGGCGCGGGATCTCGATCCGCAGCTCCTCGCGCAGCTTATAGTCGAGGTTCGCAAGCGGCTCATCCATGAAGACCAGCCCCACATCCTTGACCAAAGCGCGGGCGATGGCGCAGCGTTGTTGCTGCCCCCCGGAAATCTCCGATGGCTTGCGGTCCAGCAGGTCGGTGAGCTTTAGAAGTTCGGCCATTTCGCCGACCTTCGCCTTGATCTCGTTCGCGGATTTCCCCTGCAATTTCAGCGGCGAGGCGATGTTGTCGTAAACCCTCATCGAGGGGTAGTTGACGAATTGCTGGTAAACCATGGCAACGCCGCGATCCTGCACGCGCACTCCGGTCACGTCTTTGCCCTCCCAGTAAACCGCGCCCGTATCAGGCCGATCAAGCCCCGCCATCAAACGCATAAGCGATGTCTTGCCCGAAAGCGTTGGCCCTAAAAGGACGTTCATCGAACCCTTTTGAAGCTCAAGATCGGTGGGGTAAATATGGGTGTCGCCTGATACGACCTTCGACACCCCTTCAAGCCGAAGCGTCATGAAAGCGCCTCCGGGGCCGCTTGTTCGCGGTGGCGCAAGCTGAGTTGAGCGCGCTGCCCGAAGACTATCAGATTCGCCAAGAGCGACACGGCTACGCACAAGATGAGCGTTACCGCCATGCCGTGGATATAGTGCGCAGGCTGCCAGACCATCGACCAATAGCCGTAGAACACAACGCCAAAGACAACGCCAATCATCGCCGCCCTTGCCTCGACATTACGGAAAACCAAGCCGACGATAAAGGCGGACAGTATCGGCATGGAAAGCAGGCCATAGAGTTGCTGAACCGTGTTGATCAGGCTTTCCTGCACTGCCCAAAACGGCACAAGCGCGAGCGCCAGAACGCTCATCAACACTGACACAATCGCGCCCAGACGCGCGACGCTCTTAGGCTTTGCGATATAGCTTTCGTGCATATCGCACACGTACAGCGCGGCGCTCGCATTAAGGATCGAGTTGAACGAAGTGAGCGCGGCTGCGAACAAAGCGGCGGCAAAAGCGCCTGAGAGCCAGCTCGGCAACACCGCGCCCACGATCTGCCCATAAGCGCCATCGGAAGGGACGTCGCCAAACATCTTGTAAGCAACGATACCCGGCACCACGACGATCAGCGGCACGATCAGAAGACGGATCGCCGCAGCTGCCAGAACGCCCTTTTGCGCCTCCCATATGGTGGGCGATGCCATCGCACGTTGAGTGATCGTCTGATTGGTCGACCAGTAGAAGGTTTGGATGAAGATCATGCCGGTCAAAAGCGTGTGCCAGGGAATGTCCGACGCATCATCGCCGATAAGAGTCAGGCGTTCTGCTGGAATACCGCTGAAATCGTAGTCGATGGCTTGAAGGGCAAGGATCACGACCAACACCGCAAGGCTGAGGATTAGGACGCCTGAATAGGTGTCGGAAACCGCCACTGCTCTGAGCCCGCCAAAAATCGCATAAGCTGCGCCCACTACCGCAAGGATGATGGAGATCAGCATGATGTTCTCCAACCCGCCGTCGAGCCCGAGGAGCGAGAGGAAAAACCGCGAGCCACCGTACAAAATCGCTGGCAGGAATATGAACAGATTGCCCAGCAAAAACAGCAGCGAAATCAGCGCGCGGATATGCTTGTCGCTATATTTGCGCTGCAAGAGCTCGGTCGTGGTGGTGCAGTTGTTGCGATAATAGACCGGCAAAAACACGAAGGCGAGGATGAACAGCCCGACAACCGCTGCCAATTCCCACCACGCGACCAGCAACATCTGATTGCCATTCATCGAGACAAGTTGGTCGGTGGACAGGTTCGTCAGCGTGATCGAACCTGCCACGAAATACCAGGCCAGCCCGCCATTTGCGAGGAAGTAGTCGCGCTCCTGATCCTTTACGCCTCCCTCGACATTGGCGCGTTGTCCACGGCAATGGATGTAAGTGGCAAAAGCAATAAGCGCGGTGATGCCAAGGAACACCGCGACCTGAAGGCTGTCCATGAAAATCTCTCTCCCTCACCCGGTCGCTGGATTTACTCCTGTGCGCGGCCGGACGCTTGCTTTTCCAGCATAAGCCGCGCGCTGCAAGCCGCAAGCCGCAAGGCGAGTTTGAGACACTTGAGACACTGTTCAGGAGTTGAAATCGTTTCGATCAGTTTGGCGCCCAATAATCGCAAAAAGCGATTGATTGCCGGATGGGTGGGGATTGGTCATGCAGCGCAAATTAGCAAGCTTGCCTGTAGTAGGAAATCGCGCCTAGGCACGTCGCCGGAGGGTTTGCATGGACGTTGATGTGGTAAGGCTCGAGAAAGCGAGCGTATTGGTGCTTGTCGAAGCCAAGCGGGGGGAGCGCCCCTGTTTTGTCTATGCCGGACCTGCGTTTGAACGCGCGCAGCCATCGCAACTCAAAGCGCTCTCGACATGGCAATATATCCACGGGGGTGCAGGCGAAGAGCGAGCGATAACCCTGTCGAACGAACTTGGCACCGGAACCCTTTCGCCGCCGGGCCTTATCGCAAGCCGGGAGCGCAAAGACTGGGCGATTGATCTTCGCGTCGATGAGGTTCGATACCTTGAGACAGGCGCAGTGCATATCCGATGCCTTGATGTTAGCGCGCAGATTGCCGCCACCTATTTCCTGGCTTTGAGCGATGCAGGCGTGCTCACCCTCAGCACCGCGATTGAAAACTTGGGCGATGGCGCCCTCACCCTCGATTGGTGCTCTGCCATCACTGTGCCGCTCGACCCGCGCCTGACACAGATCATGGGCTTTACAGGCCAATGGGCAGGCGAATTTCAGACCGAAGAATTAGCTGCGTTTCAAGGCAGCTATGTGCGCGAAAACAGAGCGGGCAGGACCAGCCATGAGAGCTTTCCCGGCCTTATTCTGAAAGCTTCGAGCGCTGACGAGGTGCAAGGGCTCGCCTGCGGTTTTCACCTTGCGTGGAGCGGCAATCACCGCGCCTGCGTTGACCGATTGCCCGACGGGCGCGGCGCGCTGCAAATGGGTGAGCTTTTATGGCCGGGCGAGATGCGGCTTGCGCAGGGCGAACGCTATCAAACTCCTGATTTGCTTGCGACGTGGTCCGTCGAAGGTGTGGGCGCTGTCAGCCGCGCGTTTCATTCCCATCTCACGCAGCAAATCCTCGACAAGCGTGCATTGTCAAAGCCTCGCCCTGTTCACTTCAACACGTGGGAGGCGGTCTATTTCTTTCATGAGGAAAACCGCCTCATTGAGCTTGCCGAAATAGCGGCAAGTGTCGGCGCAGAACGCTTTGTCCTCGACGATGGCTGGTTCGGTAGCCGGCGCGGTGATGCAAGCGGGCTTGGCGATTGGTGGGTGTCACCAGAGGTTTATCCCGATGGCCTTCACCCAATCGTTGATAAGGTGCGCGAGCTTGGCATGGAGTTTGGCCTTTGGTTTGAGCCGGAAATGGTCAATCCCGACAGCGATCTCTACCGTGCGCATCCTGACTGGGTATTGGGCGCGAGCGGTGTCGAGCAAATCGCCTTTCGCAATCAGCTGACCCTTAATCTTAGCAAGCCCGAGGTTGCGCAATACCTCTACGAAAAGATCGCCGCGCTCGTGGATGAATACCGGATCGACTACATCAAATGGGACATGAACCGCGACACCCATCACCCCGGCGATATGACAGCACAGGGCGATGGCCGCGCGGTGATGCACAAACAGACGCTCGCCGTTTACGCGTTGATCGACCGGCTGCGCGAGGCCTTTCCCAGCCTTGAGATCGAAAGCTGTTCATCGGGCGGGGGACGCGCGGACTATGGCATTTTACAGCGCACCGACCGCATCTGGACCTCGGACAACAATGATGCGCGCGCTCGCCAGCACATCCAAAAAGGTGCGTCCTTTTTCTTCCCTTTGCGCGTGTTGGGGAGCCACGTCGGGCCGAAGAAATGCCACATCACCGGGCGTCGATTTACGATGGAATACCGCGTTGCAAGCGCGCTTTTCGGGCACATGGGCCTCGAACTTGATCTGGCCCGGGAAAGCGATGCAGACCGCGAGGTGCTGGCTAAGGGGATTGCGCTTTATAAAAAGCACCGCGCCCTGCTTCATTCGGGCACATTTCATCGCCTTGCCTCAGCTGCCCATGCCAATGTCGTGGGCGTGGTTGATGAGCCGCGCAAGCAAGCCTTGTTCAGCTACGCCCTCGTCGATACCCGCCCGCGTTCGGCGCCTGACCGCCTGTTTTTCGCCGGCCTTGATCGGGCCATAGATTACCGCGTAAAAATCGTCTGGCCGCTTACCGATCCGTCGATCTCGCGCCCTTCGATCATTGAGACGCTGGACCTGATGGGCGATGGCCCGATTTTCTCAGGCGCAGCCTTGATGGATTTCGGTATGCAAACCCCGCCGCTTTTCCCTGACAGCGCGGTCCTTTATCACCTGCAAGAGGTGTCTTCGTGAACGATCTTTTCACTCTTCCCCGGTTGATCGGCGATGCCCCGGTCTATCGGCGGGATCATCGCAAGGCTGATGGACGGATGCTGCGGCTCTACGGGCGCTCGCCCCATACTCTGCCGCCTGTCTCCGAAAGCGCAGACGCAATCGCACAAGGCGGTGAGCTGCGCTTTCACCCATTGCGCGACGAATGGAATGTGTACGCCGCTCACCGCCAGAACCGCACATTCAAGCCATCACCAGCCGACGATCCACTCGCGCCCAGCGCGGCGGGTGGCAATGCGACCGAAATCCCCTTTGAGGATTTCGAGCTTGCGATTTTTGAAAACAAATTTGCCGCCTTCCACCATTGTGCCACCGATGCCGCACAGCTGGAAGGGATCGTCACTGAGCCTGCAAAGGGCGCGTGCGATGTCGTGGTCTATTCGCCTGAAAGGACAGGCAGCCTCCACTCCATAGGCTCAGACCGCCGCCGGGTGCTGATCGCGGCGCTTATTGACCGATATGACGCGCTGTTTGGAGCAGGGTGCAGCTATGTGCTGCCGTTTGAAAATCGCGGGGATGCGGTGGGTGTGACGCTCCACCATCCGCACGGCCAGATTTACGGCTTCGAGCGCACACCCATGGTACAGCAGCGCGCGATTGATGCCTTTGCAGGCGGATATGATCTGGCCGCAGAAATTGACGCGGCTATGCCAGATTATGGCCTTGGTGAAGAGGGCTCGGTTGCTGCTTTCGTGCCGCGATTTGCGCGTTTTCCTTACGAGGTCTGGCTTGCCCCAAAATTGCGGCGCGAGGGACCATGGGATTGCAACGATGAAGAGTTGGAAGGCCTCAGCTTTTGGCTGGGCGAGATTACGCGGCGCTATGACGCACTGTTCGAAGGGCCTGCTGCGACGATGATGGCATTCCACGCTGCCCCCAATGGTGGCTGCGAGGGCTATCATTTCACGGTTCAGTTCTACCCGCTCCTTCGCGCAAAAGCCCGCGTCAAATATCTCGCCTCGGTTGAACAGCACACGGGCACGTTTACCGTCGATGTCATGCCTGAGGCAGCAGCCGCAGCCTTGCGAGGTGTGGCATGATCGGTCGCGGGCACGCTCCGGGCCGGGTCAATCTCATCGGCGAACATATTGATTACAACGGCGGCACGGTCCTTCCCGCAGCGCTATCGGTGGGCGTTTCTGTCGAACTTGAACCTCGCTCTGACACGCAAATGCGCCTTGGCACAGACCAATATGAAACAACCGCGATGCGCGACATGAGCGAAGATGCAAAGGGCGATTGGACGGACCCCAGCCTTGGCGCATTGCGCGAGGCGAAGGCTTTGGGACTGCTTGAAGGTGGCGCAAATCTCGCCATTCGCTCCACCATTCCCCAAGGTGCGGGGCTTTCCTCATCAGCCGCGCTCATCGTCGCAATCCTCAAGGCCGCGCGCGATGCCGCCACAGGCGCCACTGCGAGCGATGCGGACATCGCGATTGCCGCGCGGCGGGTGGAGAACAATTATCTCGGTGTCCCATGCGGGATCATGGACCAATTCGCGGTCGCCATAGCAAAGCCCGGCATGGCGATGGCGCTCGACACGGCGAGCCTTGCATACGAGTTGGTGGAGCTGCCGCAAGACCACCGCTTCGTGGTCCTCCACTCAGGGGTATCGCGCAAGCTGACAGACGGCCGCTACAAGACGCGCAAAGAGGAATGCGATGCGGCAAAAGCGCATTTTGACACCGATAATCTTTGTGCGCTGGACCCTGCGAAGATCGCAACTTCCAACCTTGCTGAGCCCATCCGCAGGCGCGCGATGCACTGCGCGAGTGAGCATCGCCGGGCTCTTGCCAGTGTTGAGGCTCTCAAGTCAGGCGACATGGCGCATTTCGGCGTGCTGATGAATGAAAGCCACGCCTCAATGCGCGATGATTTTGAAGTATCATTGGAAGCCATTGACGCTCTGGTTGCCACTGCATTGCGCGAAGGCGCTATCGGAGCGCGGTTGACAGGCGGCGGTTTTGGCGGGTGTATCGTTGCGCTTGTTCACAATGAGGCGAAAGACAAATGGTGCGCAACAGTGCTGCGCCAACACCCGAAAGCGCGGCTTATCTGCGAGGCGTGAATGGGCAAGATTGGCATGAGGGCAGGAAGTTTCAGCGCTCCCTGCCCTCATCTTTTGGCTTTGCGCCTTAAGCCATCAATATGAGTGGCCGTCTCCATCGCCATCGCCGTGATTGTGCCCGCCGCCCGCGTGGGTTGCACGTTCAGAGCCGCCCGCGCTGCCGCCCATGCCGTTCTCCCACCAATAAGCGCGGCGACCGCCGTCACCTGTGGCGACCTCGCGCATGGTCTTGGCATCATACATCCGCCCGCCGATCATGACGCTTTCGATTGTGTCGCTGTCGCGCACATTGGCGGTTGGATCGGCTGTGAGGACCAGAAGATCGGCAAGCTTACCGACCTCAAGACTGCCCACATCCTTTTCCATGCCAAGCGATTGTGCGGGGTAAATCGTCGCGGTTTTGAGCGCTTCGACCGCGCTGTATCCGCCTCGCGCAAAGCTCCAGATTTCCCAATGTGCGCCAAGGCCCGGCTGTTGACCATGCGCGCCGATCGATACCTTGATCCCGCGATCAGAAAGCTTCTTAGCCTCGCGCGCTGCATTGTCGTCGACGAAAGCCCAGTCAGGCGCCTTAGTACGCCGCGCATTGTTCGCCAGAAGCACTTTGGGCGGTGAATGGATCATCAAGGGGTGGTCAAACACATCAGTCGCCTGACGCCAGTACGGATCGCCTGCCAGCCCGCCATAAGTAACCACCAGAGTGGGCGTGTAATTGGTGTTTGACTGGCCAAAGAATTGCAGCACGTCTTCATAGAAAACATCGCCGGGAACATTGTGCTCCATCGTCGAATTGCCATCTGCGATAAGGTTCATGTCCATCCCGAACAGAGAGCCTCCCTCTGCCACGACCAGCATATTTTCCTCAGCTGACGCACGCGCAACCATCTGGCGTTGCTCGCGCCGTGGCTGGTTATAGTTCTTGATCGAGATACCGCCCTGCGCCTTGATCCGGCGAACATGGGCGAGCGCCTCTTCATAGGTGTCGATCCGCGCGTAAACGGATGGAGCCTTCGCCCCGTAGACGATCTCTCCGGTTGAGAAGATGCGCGGCGCAAGAAGCTTGCCTGCCATCTGCCGCTCGGCAGAGGCGAAGATAAGGCTCGCATCGCTGGACGGGTTGTGCGTGGTGGTCGTGCCCATCGCCAGATCCTGGATCAGGCTCCAGTTTTGCTGAGGCACGAGTTCGCCTGTGCCGTGCGGCCCATGGTGGTGTGCATCGACAAAGCCAGGCATGACCACCTTGCCGCTGGCATCGACGATTGTTGCGCCAGCGGGCACATCAACCTCGCCTGCTGCACCAATCGCGGCAATGCGGTCGCCTTCGATCACGATCACACCGTTTTCAATTGCGCCCGGATCATTGGCACCGAGCCCCGCTGCCATGGTCAGAATTTTTGCGCCCGTGATGGCAACTGTTCCAGAAGGCGCCGCCTTATTGACCGTGACCGCCATCGAGATGGCGCTGTCCGGAGTTTCGTAACCGTTCTCGTCACCTTCGCCTTTGGGTTTGGAGGCGAAGAAATCGCTGACCTGCGCTTGCTTGAGTTCAGGGCCGATTGACCAGAACAAGGTTTCGCCCCCGCGCGCCCAGCCCATGAAGTCTGCGCCGCCCTTGGAAACCATGGTGATTGGCACAGGCCCTTTGGTTTCGTTCACATCAACCGGCTTGCCACCCGGTATTACTGGCATTGCGAACACTTCGTAATTCTGGCGGAAAGCGATTGTCTCACCATCGGGCGCAATGCGGAAATCATTGACAAGGCTTCCGGTCGCGTGGGTGCGGGTCTTGTCACCTTCCAGATCGGACGACATCAACGCGAGCTTGTCGCCTGCGCGCCCGACCATGAAGATGCGGTCGTTGTCAGCGCCAAATTGCGGGGTTGAGCCATCGCGCGTCACAAAGACCGGCTCGCCGCCGCCCGCAGGTTGCAGATAAATGCCGGGATTTTCCGATTGCTCAGGCGCGGTGAGATAGCCGCCCGTCCGCTTTTCATAAGCGATCATCCGCCCATCAGGCGACCATGCGAGGTTCGCATAGTGTCCGGGCATGGGCGATACGACCTTGGCGTTCGAACCATTGGCATTGGCAACGACAATCTCGCCAAGCCCATCATCGGTCCAGCGCACATAGGCGAGCTTTGATCCGTCGCGGCTGAACGCCGGATAGGCTTCGACCGCATCGCTGTTGTCGCCGGTCAGCGGGCGAGCGCCGTCGCGACCGCGCGCGGATTTGGTGTGAAGTTTGCCCAGCGTTTCAAACACAACCCGGCTTCCATCAGGCGAAAGCGTGCCGAATTTGGCCATTCTGGTCGTGAAGCGATCAGGGGCGACTTCGATCTCGGGATGAGGCGCATCGGCAATGCCGCGCGTGTCATTGACGCTAAAGGGGATGACCGCATGGTTCGCCCCATCGCGGTCCACGCGGTTAAGCTTGCCCCCTGCCCAAAACACGATTGAGGCGCTGTCGGGGGTCCAGTCCATATTGGGATAGACACCGGTTACCGCCCAGGTTTCCTGTACGTCGAGGTCAAGCGCATCGTAAATCATCCGCTCGCGCCCGCTGGCAAGCTCTTTCACCCAAAGCTGCGATGTGTCCTTGTCGCGCCTGACAAAGGCGATTTCCTTGCCATCGGGCGAAGGGGCCGGACGCACTGCGCCGCCATAGCCATCAACGACAGTGGTGACTTCGCCGCTTTCAAGATCATGTTTTTCAATCGCAAAAATGCCGGCAATCGAGTCTTGCGCGTAGATAAAGGTGTTCCCGCCAGTGGTGTTGCGGGTGTAATAGATCGCGCTGCCATCAGGTGCGAAGATTGGTTCGCCCAGCTCCTTTTGCAGATCTTCATTGCGCCGCTCGACCACCTGAACGCCGCCGCCGCCTGAGACGTGGTACATCCAAATCTCGCCCGTGCCGAGTGAACGCTGAGTGGTGAAATGCTTCTTAGCCGCAATAAATCGCCCGTCGGGTGACCAGGTGGGCTGGTTCAGCAGGCGAAACTCTTCTTTTGTTACCTGACGCTTGTCCGAGCCGTCGGCGTTCATCACCCAGATATTGTCACCGCCCCCACGGTCCGAGGTAAAGGCAATGCGCGAGCCGTCCGGCGAATATCGCGGGTGCACTTCCCATGCCATGCCTTGCGCAATGCGCCTTGCCTCGCCGCCGGTCATCGGGACGGTGTAGATGTCGCCGAGCAGGGTAAAGGCGATTGTCTGGCCATCGGGCGACACATCGACGTCCATCCATGTTCCTTCATCGGTTTGGATGGGAACTTCGCGAATGGTCGCGCCAGTGGGTGCCTGCACGTCCCATTTGGCCTCTTCACCGCTTTCGTGATCGTCTGCAAACGCGACGCTGGCACTTGCCAGACACGATCCTGAAAGCATGACGGCGACAAACCGACCCAAGTTCAAACGGCGCATATCAAAACTCCTTTGGCAGGCCTCATATACGAGGGCCCAGTAGGCTGGCTTTTGTGTGTCACGATGCCAGCGTTAACGTGTTTGTCCTTTTAGCCCTTGGCTGCGGCGATATAGCGCGACACATTCTTGGCAAGCACATCCATCGGCACGTTTCCGCCAAGAATGACGGCATCGTTGAAGGCTTTCAAATCGTACGCATCGCCAAGCTCGCTTTGAGCCTTTGCCCGCAGATCAACGATCCGCCTGTGACCCAGCTTGTATCCTGTCGCCTGTCCCGGCCAGCTACAGTAACGGTCAACCTCGCTTGCGACCTCTTGCTCTTTGGAGCCATTGCGTTCGACAAAGAAATTGACCGCGCGCTCTCTGCTCCAACCCTTAGAATGAAGGCCGGTGTCGACCACCATGCGGCACGCGCGAAAAGCAAGGGCCTGCAAATATCCAAGGCGGCCCACCTTGAATTCATCGTATGCGCCCAATTCGTCTGCCAATTGTTCAGCATAAAGCGCCCAGCCTTCCGAGAAGGGGTTGAACGCAAGGATTGATCGGATCAGTGGCAGGCGATTGGAATACTCGCCTTCCCACACATGGCCCGGAATGGCTTCGTGATAGGTGAGGTCAGCCAGATCATATTTGCGATGCAGATCGGTGGTACGAAGGTTGATCCACATCCGCCCCGGAATAGTGCCATCCTTGCTGCCCGCCCCGCCATAAGCGCCCGGTGCCCCCGGCTCTTCGGAAAGCGGGAGACGGCGCACTTCAAGATTGGGATCAACCAGCGTGTTGAACGCACGCGGCATCTCGCCTTTGATCCAGTCAATCCGGTCCTTGATGAAAGCCATGATCTCGGCCCGCCCCGGATCGCCTTCGGCAAATTTATAACGCGGGTCCTGGCTGAGCGCTTGCATCCGCTCACCCACGGTCCCGGTCGTGAACCCGATTTCGCGAAGGATCGGTTCCATTCGGGCGTGCAATTGCTCGAGCTCTTCCAACCCCTGATTGTGAATTTCATCGGCGGTCAGATTTGTCGTGGTGCTCGACCGGAGAGCCCAGGCATACCACTCTTCGCCGTGTGGCCGCTCGCGCATTCCCGGCGCATCGGTTGCAAGGGCGCGTTGACGCTTCAATTCTTCAAGCTGGCGGCTAAGGCTTTTAACGATTGCTCCGCTTTCAAGCTTGGCCGCCGCCTCCACCGGTGGTTTCGATAGCCCTGCCTCGGCAGACCGCTCGGCCAATGAGCTGGTAAACAACTCTGCCCGCCCAGCGGTTGCAATCGTGCTTTCCATTTGAGCGATGGCTTTATCGATAAGGAAGTCAGGCGGGATCACGCCCATATCCGCTGTCGCTCTCATCCGATCGAGCTCGCCCTCAAAAACGGCGGGCATTTGCATCATGCGGTCTAGGAAATATTCGGCATCGTCAGCGTCGGCAATCGGGTGGCTGGAATCCATAAAGCGCGGCAAACCGAGATAGGAACCGACATTCTGGATCACCACGTAAGGCGCTGTCCGCCAGCTTCCGACAGGAATGTCGCCATACGGCAACGCAAGGCCGTCCAGAGCAACACGATAGCCGCTTTCAACCGCTTCAAAGCTGGTAAGTTGATCCGGGGTCAGCGCGTCTCGCGGATAGGCCTTGGTCATCTCCAGATCGCGCCGCAATGTCGCTGCTAGAGCTTCCTTTCCTGCCTTTGTCTTGTCTTCCAGCTTGCCGCGAAGGTGAGCATATTGACCGACGTCCACGCCAAGGCCCGTCGCGCGGCCCGGTTGATGGGTCAGCAGGTTATAACCCACTTGCTCAAGCCAATCATCGGGGCCGAGTGATGTAACCGGGCCATCGACGCCGGTCATTTTGCATCCGGAAAGGGTGAGTGCGGTGGTTGCGCTGAGCCCGGCTAAAGCTTGGCGGCGGGTCAGGCGGAATTGTGTGTTCTTCATGCCATCAGTGTGTGCCGCCCAGATGCGAGCAAGTCAATTTGCTGTTGCTTGGCTTTCTTTCTCAAATGTCAGGCGGGCTCTTCATATTGAAGCGTCGCATCCACATTGCTGCGCGTGTAAGCGTGATAGCCGCTGCGCGTTTTGGCATAGATGCGCTCAGCGATGGGCTTGCCCCAAGCTGTATCGTTAAGCGCTGTGAAGAGCGGGCTTACAAATTTATTGCGCCCAACCTTTGCGAGAAAGCGTTCAGCCTGAGGCACCGCAGGATCGTATTGATTGCGCAAAGCCGCCTCAAGCCAGAGAAACAAGACCTCATTGTTGGCCGATTGCGAAAGGCCAAGGCTATTATCGAGCGCCGCAAGCTGCTCTGCTGACAGTTCGTCTGGCAATTCCTCCAGAAAACGGCGCTGTTCTGCCGCTGTCCAGCCGCGCCAGACATCGCCTTCAGGAAGCGTGCCTGCGTTCGCATAGGCTGCAACCGCATTATCGACCTCGGCAAAAGCTTGTGGATCGGGCTTTGACGCATTCGCTGGTAGCCCGGTGCCGTAAACCCATTCGTCCAGCATCAATTGCTCTTCCAGTTCAGCATCGCCCTTGATGAGCTTTTCGCGCAGATCTGCGAGGAACATCTCGGATGTAACGGGCTGAAAGGCGTGGCTGTCAAACCATTGGGTTAGCCAGGCATCGAACGTCTCACGCCCGATGATGTTCTCCACTGTGCGCAAGAAAATCGTGCCTTTATCGTAAATCGCAAATCCGCGTGTTGCGAACGGGCTGATTTCGTCAGGCGTGCGCATGGCTGTCGCAGGATTGTCTGCGCCTGCATTTTCGATCCCCTCAACAAGGCCCGCATAGCTCAACGCATACTCCTGCTCTGCGCGTTTTTTTCCATAGACTTCCTCAACGATGCGGTTTTCGAAATAGGAGGTGACGCCCTCGTTAAGCCACCCATCGCGCCAGCTTGAATAGGTGGTGAGATTGCCAGACCAGCTGTGCGCCAATTCATGCGCAACCAGCCCGTTATTGGAGCGGTCCCCAGCGATGAAGGTCGGCGTGAGAAAGGTCATCACCGGGTTTTCCATCCCACCATAAGGAAAGGCGGGCGGCAGGACGATCATGTCATATCTGCCCCAGCGATAGTCACCAAACAGCGCAATACCAGCATCAATCAACGCTTCTGTGTCGCCCACTTCCTGCGCAGCCGCTTCGATGACTTCCGGCTCTGCCCATACGCCAGAGCGCGGTCCAAGCTCGCGGAACTCAATATTGCCCGCAGCAATCGCGATAAGGTAGGGCGGGACGGCATTATTCATTACAAAAGAAAAAGCGCGCCGACTGCCTTCTTCCTCTTGCGGATCGCCCTGGACGACGCCGCTCATGACAACATTAAGGGGCTCAGGCGCCGAGATGGTTGCTTCCCACGTCTGACGAATGCCGGGGCTGTCCTGTGTCGGGATCCAAGTGCGATTGTTGATCGCTTGCCCCTGGCTGAAAAGAAACGGATATTCGCCGCCCGCTGTCTGCTCGGGGCTTAACCATTGCAATGCCTCGGCTTGTGGAGCCGACATATATTCGATCGTGATGCGGTGCGTTGGCGCAAGTTCGCCTTCTGCAAGACTGGCGTCGCGTTCCAGCGTTTGAGCCGGAAGCTGGATGGTCAAAGGTTCACCCTTGCCTTCGACCGTGTCGCCAAGTGCAAACGCCAAATCATTGCCAGCCTCATCGGTGACGGCAGAAATACGAAGCCCGTTGGAATCGAGAATGATTTCCTCTGCGTTCTGGCTTGCCAAAACATCAAGTACCGCCGTCCCACCGATTGTCTTTGCCTCAAAATCCACTGCCAGATCGAGGTCCAGATGCGTGACGCGCGCCTCTTGCGGCTTTGCAAAAGTCTGATCGTCAAAGGCCTCTTTGCTCGTCAGAATAGGCGCGATTGGGCCGCGCGTGCCTGTATCGCTCGAAATCAGATCGCCGCACCCGGCAATAAGAAACAGGCAGGGAAGGAGAAGAACTTGGATGAAAGCGCGCATCGCGATGTCCTGATGGTTTTGGTGGCAGGTGCTGATTGCCAGCGTGAATTGCACAATACGCCGCGCGTTGCCAGCCACCAATCAAGCGCGCAAGCGTGTGCGAGCCTGCGTGATGTGCCCAAGGTAGAAATAAATGGCGGAGAGACAGGGATTCGAACCCTGGGTACTCGTGAGAGCACAACGGTTTTCGAGACCGCCCCGTTCGACCACTCCGGCATCTCTCCGCATATCCTTGTGCACTGCTACTTTGCCGCGATTGCGCGAATCCAGTCTGGTCTGTGACTGTCATCAGACACACAAGAAGCGCGCCCGTTACACGCCAGCCTAGCGCTTGCCAAGGGTTGTTGGACAACAAAATGCGGGCATATCTGGCAAGCCATGCGCCAAACCGCTTGTTTTGCAGCCGTAAAGGTCCATATTCTCCGCTACTATGGAACGCTCTCAATTCTTCTCCAATCAGGCGGGCCGTACCATCACTGCCCCGCGGCAAACCCGCAGCCGCTTTGGTATTGGTGAAGTGGTCCGCCATCGCATTTTCGGATTTCGCGGCGTCGTTTTCGACGTGGACCCGGTCTTTGCCAACAGCGAAGAATGGTATCAGTCGATCCCCGAAGAGATGCGCCCCTCGCGCGAGCAGCCGTTCTATCACTTGCTCGCTGAAAACGACGAATCGTCCTATGTGGCGTATGTCAGTCAGGGCAATCTTGTGCCTGACAGCGAAGGGGGACCGGTCGACCACCCAACCGTCCCTGAACTGTTCGAGCAGTTCAAGGACGGACGCTATCGGATGCGCCGCTCTCTAACGCACTGATTGTCTCGACTTAGCTTTTGAGCTTCCAGCCTGCGCGAAGGACCGCGTAAACCGCGAGCGCGATGGCAAGGTTAAAGACGCCAATGCCGACGGCAGCTGTCGCAACAGCGCCAGCACTGCCAATGTCGCTTTGACCAAGGAAGCCATAGCGGAAACCTGAAATCACATAGAAGAACGGATTGGCGCGGCTCACCGCCTGGAAGGCGGGGGCAAGGTTATCAATCACATAAAACGTGCCCGACAAAAGCGATAATGGGGCGACGACAAAATTGCTGATCGCGGCATTATGATCAAACTTTTCGGCCCAGATAGAGGTCGCAAGACCGATCAGCGCCAACATTATTGAGCCCATGAGGCCAAACCAGATGACCGCCCATATATGCTCCACGCCAAGCGAAACGCCCGGCCATAAAAGCATCGCCAGACCTACGGCACCGCCAACGAAAATCGCCCGCGTGACCGCTGCACCAACGATCGCTGCCATCATCTCGCCCGGCGACAAGGGCGGCATGAGGTAGTCAATGATGGTGCCCTGTATCTTCCCGCCAAGCAGTGAGAAGGAAGAATTGGCAAAGGCGTTCTGCATCATTCCCATGACGATAAGGCCAGGTGCGACAAAGCTTGCAAACTCCACTCCCAGCACCTCGCGCCCTCCCCGGCCAAGCGCGACCGTGAAGATAATCAAGAACAGCAAGGTGGTGACCGCCGGTGCCCAGATCGTCTGCGTCTGGACCTTGAGAAAGCGGCGCACCTCCTTCATATAGAGGGCAAATAACCCTACGCGGTTGATTCCGGTGATGACCGGAACGCCGCGCGGGGGGAACCGGGTGCTGCGGCTTGTGTCACTCTTTTGGGAAGCGCCCGCGCTTTGCGGTGTGGCTGAAAGGTCTCTTTCCATGAGATTTGCGACTAAGGCCTCTGGCGCATCGTGACAAGCTGCCTATCTAAAGATGGCGAATTAAGACACGCCTAGAAAGAACGGACGTTTTATGAGTTGGACTGACGAGCGGATCGAGACGCTCAAAAAGCTGTGGGAAGGCGGTTCAACCGCCAGCCAGATCGCTGAAGAATTGGGCGGAGTGAGCCGCAATGCCGTTATCGGCAAGGCGCACCGTCTGGGACTGAAATCGCGTCCGTCTCCGGTGAAAGCGGGCGACAAGAAGAAAAAGGCAACGGCTAAAAAGCCGGCGACCAAAGCAGCGCCTAAAAAGGCGGCGACCACTGCGGCAAAACCCGCAGCACAGCCTGCCCCTTCTCCAACTCCTGCGCCAGCGCCTGCCCCTGCGGCGAAAGCGACTGCGGCTCCGGTCAACAGCCAGCCTGTGCCAAACCCGACGCCCGATCTTCCCAAGATCGTGTCGGTTGGACCAGGCGGATTTTTGCGCCAGGGCCCCGGCGATCAGCAAGCGCCCATCCCGCCCGCTCCGCCACGCCGATTGGTGCCAGCCAAGCCCGATCCATCAATCGCTGACAAGACGAGCCTTCTGGACCTTTCAGACAAGGTTTGCCGCTGGCCCATGGGTCACCCGGGCGAACCGGATTTTCACTTCTGCGGCAATGCCGTAAATCCAGGCTTCCCTTATTGCGTCGAGCATTGCGGGCGCGCCTATCAGGCACAGTTGCCACGCGGCGCGCGCAGACCCCCACCACCGCTTCCCTTTGGCGGGCCCCGCGTACGCTAGGACAGCGCGCGCTGGATCAGGAGTGCGCTCGGCCAGCACTCATTCAAACACATCACAAGGCCCGGTTGCTCGCAAAGCTTCCGGGCCTTTTTCATAGAGGAGATAACGCCCATGCCCCTGTCTTTGCATCAAGCCTTCGTGCCCAGCGCGCTTCAAATGCTTGGAACCGCTCAGCATTTGCTCACCAAAACCGAAAGCTGGTGTGCGGAAAAGGACTGCGACCATGATGCCATCCTCAACGCGCGGCTGATCGAGGATATGCTGCCCTTCACCTATCAGATCAAATCCGTGGCTGAGCACACTGCAGGCGCGATCGAAGCGCTTGGTGAGGGCGTGTATAGCCCCGACCTCACCCCGCCGCCCACCACTTTCGACGGGCTTCGGGAGAAACTCTCCCATGCAAAAAGCGTGATGGAAGGTCTGGATGAAGCCGAAATGGAAAGCTGGATAGGGCGCGATATGCGCTTTGAATTCAAAACCACCCGGCTGGATTTCACGGTCGAGGATTTCCTGTTGAGCTTTAGCCAACCCAATTTCTATTTCCATTGCAGCGCCGCCTATTCGATTGCGCGTCATCTGGGTGTGCCTATTGGCAAGACAGACTTTCTGGGCCGGATGCGGATCAGGAGCGCTTAAACCAATGACAGCACTAACACTGAAAACTGGCGCATTTGCGCTCTGTCTCGCCGCGATCCCCACTGCCGCTCACGCAGAATTGCCAGAGCCGGTGCGCGCAATGATCGATGCTGCGATTGAAACAGGCGATGAAACCAAAGTGCGCACGGTTATCGAGCTGGCCCGCACCACCAATCCAGATGACGCAAGCGAACTGGATGTTATCCTCGCCAATTTCGAACAGGAGCTGGAGCAACAGCAACGCCTGGCAAAGGCTGCTGAGGAAGAGGAAATCCGTTCCGCGGGTCTTCTTGAAAACTGGTCCGGCAAAGGCGAGCTTGGCGCTTTCATGTCGTCAGGCAATGCCGATAACACAGGGGTCACAGCCAGCCTCGGTCTTACCAAAGATGGCATCAACTGGCGTCACAAATTGCGCGGACGTGCCGATTACCAGCGCACAGAAGGGGTGACGACGCGCGAGCAGTTCCTTGCCGCCTACGAGGTCAATTACAAGATTTCCGACCGCTTGTTTGCCTATGCCCTTGGCCAATATGAACGCGACCGTTTTCAAGGGTTTGGCGCGCGCTATTCAGCATCGGGCGGTCTTGGCTATGATGTCCTGACCGAGGGACCGACGCTTTCGGTGAAGGCGGGCCCGGCATGGCGGCGCACCGAACTTATCGCAGGGGGCAGCACCAGCAATCTTGCCGGTCTTGCCGCCGCTGATTTTGACTGGGCGCTGACCGATACGATCACCTTCACACAAGATGCCAACGCGCTTATTCAATCAGGTTCGAGCACCTTTGTGTCTGACACCGGTTTTCAAGCCTCGATTTCTGACGCCTTGTCGGTGCGCCTCTCTTACACGGTTGAACACGACACCGATCCGCCTGTTGGCGCAGTCAAGACCGACACGCTAAGCCGGATCACGGTGATTTACGGATTTTAACGACATGGTGGGAGCAAAAATTTTTTCGCCCCACCCCCATAAAATATTATTTAATTCAATATTTTACGCATTATCGCTGCCACCGATTAATGTGATCGCATAATTCAATTGTGCTGCGACGCAACAAATTCATATCTGGCGCATTGTAAGTTCAAACACTCTTTTCAAAGTCCAAACAGAAGGAACAATCATGGGTATTATCGGATCAACCGTTCAACCGTTCAAAGCGACCGCCTTTCAGGCCGGCAAAGACTTCTTTGACGTCACCGAAAAGGACATCGAGGGCAAGTGGGCTGTTTTCTTCTTCTATCCCGCTGACTGGACCTTTGTGTGCCCGACTGAGCTTGAAGATATGGGCGAAAAATACGCCACGCTTCAGGATATGGGTGTCGAAGTCTACGCAGTCAGCACCGACACGCACTTCAGCCACAAGGCATGGCACGACAATTCTGAAAAGATTGGCAAGCTGAACTTCCCATTCCTTGGCGACCAGCTTCACACTCTGTCCAAGCAGTTTGGCGTTCTTCGTGAAGAAATGGGCCTTGCTGACCGCGCGACCTTCGTTGTCGATCCTGACGGCGTGATCCAGATCATGGAAATCACCTGCGAAGGCGTTGGCCGCAACGCGAACGAACTCACCCGCAAGATTAAAGCAGCACAATATGTGCGCGAAAACCCCGGCCAAGTGTGCCCGGCAGCATGGGAAGAAGGCACCGACACGCTTGCCCCATCGCTTGATCTCGTTGGTAAAATCTAACCCTCGGTAGTTTCTTACCGAACTTCGGGCGGCGGCGCGCTTGGTTCTCCCTCTCCCTTTCCAAGCCGCCACGCCCAACCCACCTAGGTGCCATTTTGCACCAAGGTTGAAATGGGCCGGAAGCGCCTCCCCGTCTCCCTCTCTCCCATTGGGTGAGGCGTTTCCGGTTCGTCTCTGAACTCGCACAAAGCTGCACCGGCTGCTCACCAGAACCTCAGGAACATCGTCATGCTCGATACCAATATGCAAACCCAGCTGAAGCAATATCTCGGCAATTTGCGCGAGCCAGTGGAGCTTGTCGCTTCGCTCGACGAGAGCGATACGGCCAAGCAAACGCGCGAGTTGCTGACCCAGATCGCCGATCTTCACGATATGGTGAGCGTAAGCTTTGATGGCACGCATGAGCGCAAGCCAAGCTTCATCATTCGCCGCGGGTCCGATGCGACCAAATGGGTCCGGTTCGCCGGGCTTCCGCTGGGTCACGAATTCACCTCTCTTGTTCTCGCGCTGCTCTGGGCTGGTGGTCACCCGCCTAAGGTCGACCCTGATCTTGTCCAGCAGGCGCGCGCCCTTGAAGGCGACTATGAATTCGAGATGTTCTTCTCGCTCTCGTGCCACAATTGCCCCGACGTTGTTCAGGCGCTCACTCTCATGGCGCTTGAGAATCCGCGCGTGACCGCAACCTTGATTGAAGGCGGCGCGTTCAAGGACGAAGTTGAAGAGCGCGGCATTCTTGCTGTGCCTGCGACCTTCCTGAATGGGGAAAGTTTCTACAACGGCAAGATGGAATTGGCCGAACTCCTGTCCAAGCTCGACAGCGGCGCTGATGAAAAAGCGGCTGAAAAGCTCAACGCCAAAGACCCGTTTGAAGTCCTCGTCATAGGCGGCGGCCCTGCTGGCGTGGCTTCGGCAATCTATACCGCGCGCAAAGGTTTCCGCACTGGCATTGCAGCTGAACGCTTTGGCGGACAGCTGCAGGACACGCTCGGCATCGAGAACCTTCCCGGCACCAGCTACACCGAAGGGCCAAAGCTTGCAGGCGATTTGAAAACCCAAGCGAACGAGAACGGCATCGACCTCATGGACTTGGCGCGTGCTACCGAGCTTAGGCCTGCGGGCGAAGCGGGCGGTATGCACGAAGTCACGCTTGCCAATGGCGCTGTCCTCAAATCTCGTTCGCTTATCCTTTCGACCGGTGCGCGCTGGCGCAATCTGGGCGTTCCGGGTGAAGCCGAATACCGTAACAAGGGCGTGGCCTATTGCCCGCACTGCGATGGCCCGCTGTTCAAGGGCAAGCGCATTGCAGTCATCGGCGGCGGCAATTCCGGCGTTGAGGCTGCGATTGACCTTGCCAAAATCGTTGGTCACGTGACCCTCATCGAGTTCGACACCAAGCTTCGCGCCGACGAAGTGCTGCAACGCAAGCTGCGCTCGCTCCCCAATGTTGAGATCATCACCAATGGCGAGACGACCAAGATCACGGGCGATGGTTCGCGCTGCAATGGCCTTGTCCTGAAGGACCGCGAAACAGGTGAGGAGCGTACAATCACTCTGGAAGGCGTGTTCGTTCAGATTGGCCTCGTCCCCAACACCGAATGGCTCCAAGGGACCGGCATCAATCTCACCAAATATGGTGAGATCATTGTCGACGAACACGGCGCAACTAACATCCCCGGCATCTATGCTGGCGGCGATGCGACCATTGTCCCCGACAAACAGATCGTCGTTGCCATGGGCGAAGGCGCGAAGGCTGGCCTTGGCGCGTTTGACTATCTCATCCGCAACGAACCGGTCGAAGAAATCGCGAACGCAGCTTAACCTGTCCGCTTTTTCCCAAACCAAATCACATGGTGTGCGCCCTTGTTATTGGGACGAGAGCGCACACCAACTTCATCGACGTGATAGCCCGCCTCTTTCATACGCTTTGTAAAGCCGTAGTCACGAGCGGCCGACCATACCGATACGATACCACCCGGCACCAAAGCATCGCGCGCTTTGCCAAGTCCAGTGCGTGAATAGATACGATTGTTGTCGGCCCGCACCATGCCATCGGGGCCATTGTCGACATCCAGAAGGATCGCGTCGAACTTGGCGCAAGTGCCGTCATTGGCGTCGTCGATAAGCGCTGCCACGTCGCAAATTTTCAGGTCTAGCCGCGGATCGTCGAGGCAATCGCCCGTCAGCTCCGCCATTGGCCCCTTCGCCCATTCGATGATCTTGTCGCTAATCTCGCCGACCACAACTTGCGCATTCTCAGGCAGACGCGCCAACGCCGCCCGCAGGGTAAAGCCCATGCCATAGCCACCAATAAGGATGCGCGGATTTGGTTTACTCAGCCGGTCGAGCGTCATCTCAGCAAGCTGCTCTTCCGAAAAGCGCATCCGCGTGCTCATCAGCTCATTGTAGCCCAGCACAATCATGAAATCGCGCCCGTGGGAATAGAGCTCCAAAAGCTCACCATCGTCGATTTGCGCCGTGTCGATCAGTTCACGTTTGAGCACTTGGTTGTAGTCCTTTTTTCAACGTCTTGGCCCCCGTTTGAGACACTTGAGACACTGTTCAAGCGCAGAAAAGGTTTTGAGGCGAACTTGGGCGGATAGAGCGCTCTTTTGGCGGGTAGATGCGGTGTGCTTCATTCCTCGCCCTTAGCCCATTTGGCAAGCGTAGGAAATTGCCCACCCCCAACCCCTCCCGCAAGCGGGAGGGGAGCAGGGAAGCGCCAACAATACCCCTACCGCTCGCGGGAGGGGCAGCGAGACTTGCGAGCTTGCCCGCTAGTCGCAGCGGGGTGGGCATTCTGTCACTGCCCGCTAAAACAAAACCCCGCCAAGATTGCTCTTAGCGGGGCTTCGTCTGTCATTCTCGAAGTGACTTTAGTCCTTCAGGAAGTCAGGCATTGAAGCGGGACCGTCATTGTCCCCGCCCTTATTCCCGCCATCACGGCGACCGCCACGGTCATTGCCGCGTGAACGGTTGCCACGTGGACCACGACGATCACCGCCGCGACCACCGCCGCCTTCACGCTTTTCACGCGGTGGACGGGTGTCTTCAAGCTCTTCGCCGGTTTCCTGGTCAACCACGCGCATCGACAGGCGGACTTTACCGCGATTGTCGATTTCGAGGACTTTGACCTTCACCTCTTGGCCTTCCGATACGACATCGGTTGGCTTTTCAACGCGCTCGTTCTTCATCTCGGAAACGTGGACGAGGCCGTCCTTGCCGCCCATGAAGTTCACGAATGCGCCAAAATCGACGATGTTGACGACCTTGCCGGTGTAGATTTTGCCGACTTCGGCTTCTTCAACGATGCCTTCGATCCACTTCTTCGCTGCCTCGATTTCCTCAAGGTTGGAAGACGAGATTTTGATCGTGCCTTCATCGTCAATGTCGACCTTCGCGCCGGTTTCAGCGACGATCTCACGGATCACCTTGCCGCCTGTACCGATAACGTCGCGGATCTTCGATTTGTCGATCTGCATCGTTTCGATACGCGGAGCGTGCTTGGAAACTTCGGTGCGAGCGCCGGTGAGAGCTTTCGCCATTTCGCCAAGGATGTGTGCGCGGCCGGCTTTCGCCTGCTCAAGCGCTTTTTCCATGATCTCTTTGGTGATGCCGGCAACCTTGATGTCCATCTGAAGCGACGTGATGCCTTCTTCGGACCCTGCCACTTTGAAGTCCATGTCACCAAGGTGATCTTCGTCACCAAGGATGTCTGAGAGAACTGCAAAGTCTTCGCCTTCAAGGATGAGGCCCATGGCGATACCCGAAACCGGACGCGCCAGTGGAACACCTGCGTCCATCATCGACAATGCGCCGCCGCAAACGGTGGCCATCGAAGACGAACCGTTGGACTCGGTGATGTCTGACAGAACGCGGATGGTGTAAGGGAAATCCTCAACCGTTGGCAGAACCGGACGAAGCGCGCGGAAAGCAAGCTTGCCGTGACCAACTTCGCGGCGACCAGTAAAGCCAAAGCGGCCCACTTCACCAACAGAATAGGGTGGGAAGTTATAGTGCAGCATGAAGTTGCTGTATGAAAGACCTTCCAGACCATCGATCATTTGCTCGGAATCTTTGGTGCCAAGCGTGGTGGTGCAGATCGCCTGCGTTTCACCTCTGGTGAACAGCGCCGAGCCATGCGTGCGTGGAAGCAGGCCAACCATCGCCTCAATCGGGCGAACCTGGTCAAGCTTACGACCATCGATGCGGGTGCCGTCTTTAATGATCGCGCCGCGAACGATTTCCGCCTCAAGCTTTTTAACCGCTTTGTTTGCGACCAGTTGTGTTTGTGGCTCTTCTTCAGCGAACGCTTCTTTCGCTTTTGCGCGCGCTTCGTTCAAGGCGTTTGAGCGCGCCGATTTGTCGGTCAGCTTGTAAGCCGCCGCGATGTCATCGCCGACGATGCCGCGAAGCTTCTCTTTGATCTCGGACGTATCGTCAGAAGTGTCGATTTCCCACGGATCTTTCGCCGCTTGTTCGGCAAGCTCGATGATTGCGTTGATAACCTTGCGGCTCTCTTCGTGAGCGAACATCACAGCGCCAAGCATTTGCTCTTCGCTGAGTTCTTTCGCTTCTGATTCCACCATCATCACGGCGTCTTGAGTAGCAGCAACAACGAGGTCGAGACGGCCATCTTCGCCAAGCGCATCTTCAACCTTCGGGTTGAGGACGTATTCGTCTTCATTGTTGAAGCCAACGCGCGCTGCACCGATTGGGCCCATGAACGGAACGCCCGAAATGGTGAGGGCAGCAGAAGCTGCGATCATGGCAACGATGTCTGGCTCAGTCTCACCATCGTAGGAGAGGACCTGACAGATTACATTGATTTCGTTGTAAAAGCCTTCTGGGAAGAGCGGGCGCACCGGACGGTCGATAAGACGCGAGGTCAGCGTCTCTTTGTCGGTTGCGCGGCCTTCACGCTTCAGGAAGCCACCCGGAATACGGCCGGCTGCAGAGAATTTCTCTTGATAGTGAACGGTCAGAGGGAAGAAGTCTTGGCCTTCCTTGACTGACTTTGCGGCGGTCACGGCGCACAGCACCACGGTTTCGCCATAAGTGGCCAATACGGCGCCGTCTGCTTGACGGGCGATACGACCTGTTTCCAGAGTGAGGGTTTTTCCGCCCCACTCCAGCGATACGGTTTTCGTGTCGAACATTGATTTTCCTTCTGAACCCGCACGGCCTTATTGCGGTGCGGGGCCTGTCTTATCTGGTCGTATCGCGGTCGCAGAAACCAGTTTCCACTTTGTGCTGCGATACTTCCAATGCCGGGTAAACCGTCCCGGTCCGGTCTGGGGCGTGGTTTGCTAAGCCCCAAGGCGACGCCGCCGAATTGCAGCGATTGCCCCTATTCTAGAGCCTCCCGCTTTCCCGCGAAGGCGGGGATCCAGTCGGCTAAGTAGTCCCTGGCTGCTCTGGGTCCCCGCCTTCGCGGGGAAGCGGCAAACTTGCTCAGGAACCGATACAAGAAGCGGCCCGCTGGGGGCCGCTCCTCAAAACTCTTACTTACGAAGACCCAGTTTCTGGATCAGCGCGTTGTAACGCTCCACATCTTTCTTCTTGAGATAGGCAAGAAGGTTGCGGCGCTTGTTCACCATCATAAGGAGGCCACGACGTGAGTGGTTGTCCTTGTGGTTGGCTTTAAAGTGTTCGGTGAGGTTGCGGATACGTTCGGTCAGGATCGCGACTTGCACTTCTGGCGAACCGGTGTCGCCTTTGCCTTGCGCGTTGTCCTTGATGATTTCTGCTTTACGCTCAGGTGCTACTGACATTTGTAATCTTTCTACTCGGCGACATCGGGAAGGTTAAACCCCCTCACCACTTTTGCGGTGCCTCCCGATATTTCCACCAGAGCGATTGGCCGGGAACCCAGCATCGCACAGTGAAGCCCGGAAGGTTGGGGCAATCCAGACACGACCCGCCCTTGTTGGAGCGCCTGCGCGTCTGTCTGGGAGAGGGAAAGGGCCGGGATGTCGTCCAGCCCTGCCTCCAACGGCAGGAGTAGGTCATTAAGCTCGGCGCCATTAGCGATTTCGTTCAATTTGTCCAGCGAAATCGCCTGTGCCTCAGTGAAAGGCCCGGATTTGCTGCGACGTAAATAGGTAACGTGTCCGCAGGTTCCAAGGGCATGGGCGATGTCTCGTGCCAGAGAGCGGATATATGTGCCCTTGGAAACGTGGGCTTGGAGGGTCACTTCGCCCACTTCGTCATTCCCGCGCAGGCGGGAATCCAGCTCACTTTGATCGTTTGCCGCTGAAGAAGCTGGATCCCCGCCTACGCGGGGATGACAGATTGAGAGTTCATGGATCGTCACTGCCCGTGTCTTGAGCTCCACCTCTTCCCCTGCCCGCGCGAGATCATAGGCCCGCTTTCCATCGACCTTGAGAGCCGAATACGCCGGGGGCACTTGCTCGATTTCGCCAGTGAATTGGGGCAGCACCGCTTCGACCTCTGCCAAGGTGGGCCGAACATCGGATTGCTCAACCACCTTGCCTTCGGTGTCCAGCGTGTCTGTCTCCACACCGAACGCGACCGTAAACTCATAAATCTTGCTTGCATCCAGCATCCGCCCGGCAAGCTTAGTCGCTTCACCCAAGGCAATAGGCAGCACCCCTTCGGCCAAAGGATCAAGCGTGCCCCCATGCCCCACCTTGGTTTTGGCAAAGCCCGCCTCACGCAAGTTGCGCTTCACAGCGGCCACCCCTTGCGTCGAGCCAAGGCCGCGCGGTTTATCGAGGATGATCCAGCCGTTTGGCGCAGGTTTCTTATCTGAAGTCACACGCGCCCTCTAGCCAAACGCGAGAGCATTCGCCAAGCATTTGCCCATATGGAAAACCATTTCGACCTTTTGGTAATCGGCGGCGGGATCAACGGCGCTGGTATCGCGCGCGATGCAGCAGGGCGCGGGCTTTCAGTGTGCCTCGTTGAAAAAGACGATCTGGCAAGCGCCACCTCAAGCGCATCGACCAAGCTTATCCATGGCGGGCTGCGCTATCTTGAGCACTACGAATTCCGCCTGGTGCGTGAAAGCCTGATCGAGCGCGAGCGCCTGCTTGCGATGGCCCCGCATATCATTTGGCCGATGCGCTTTGTCCTGCCCCATGACGAGGGCCTGCGCCCGGCATGGATGCTGCGGCTTGGGTTATTTCTCTATGACAATCTGGGAGGACGCAAAATCCTTCCCGGCACGAAGAGTGTGAACCTGCGCGAGGAACCCCACGCCAAGGTACTGAAACAGCGCCTCACACGGGGATGGGAATATTCTGACTGCTGGGTCGAAGATTCGCGCCTTGTCGTCCTCAATTGCATGGACGCAAAAGAGCGCGGAGCCGACATCCGCACCCGCACTGAATGTGTCGCGCTTGATCGGCGCGAGGACCGCTGGATTGCGACGCTGAGAACCGCTGATGGACGCGAAGACAAAGTCATCGCGCGCAAGGTCGTCAACGCGGCTGGTCCGTGGGTCGACACCGTGCTGGGACGCGCTGTGCCCGATGAGACGCACCAAAACCTGCGCCTTGTTAAGGGAAGCCATCTGATCTTCCCCAAGCTGTTCGACCACGACCGCAGCTACATCTTCCAGAACAAAGATGACCGGATCATCTTTGCCATTCCCTATGAGCGCGATTTCACCCTTGTTGGCACCACCGATCAGGCATTCGAAGGCGATCCCAAGGGCATCGACATCTCCGCCCAAGAGGCGAGTTATATCTGCGATGCGGTGAATGAATATCTCGCCGTAAGCATTGCGCCCGAACAAGCCGCAGCGACCTATGCCGGAGTGCGCCCGCTGTACGAGGACAAGGCCGCCTCCAACTCAACCGTCACGCGCGATTATCAGTTCGAGGTGGATGAGGACGGCCCACCGCTCCTCTCAATCTTTGGCGGCAAGCTCACAACCTATCGCAAGCTCGCAGAACACGCGCTTGAGCGATTGGGGATTGGCGGCAAGAGTTGGACCGCGAGCGAACCGCTTCCCGGTGGCGATTTTCCTGCGAATACAGATGATGCCGATGACCTCGCGCCAAATTATGCGTGGGCATACGACACTTGGTCAATGGATACGATTTACAGAATGGCCCGCGCTTATGGCACCCGGATTGATCGGATTATCGGAAAGCATAATCACCAAAGCGATCCGGGAACACAAATCGCCAAAGGCCTGTTCGAAGCTGAATTGCGGTATCTGGTCGAAAACGAGTTTGCGAAGACGGCTGAGGATGTATTGAAGCGCCGCTCGAAACTTTACCTACATCTGACAAGCGATGAACAGGCCCGCGTCGAAGCTTGGTTTGCGGCAAGAAATTAGACGCCTTTTCCCTAGCCCTGCGCAATCGCAATCGCGATGCCGTCGTAAAAGCCCATCACCTCTGCCACCAACGGCAGAACGGTGACTTCGAGCCATCCGGTGCCGAACACCCAGCTAAAGCCGATCACGCCAATGATCAGCACCATGCCAAAGCGCTGGAGCCGCTCCCAGTATGAGCGCAGGCGTGCGGGCAAGAGCCCCCCGACAATATGCGAGCCATCAAAGGGCGGAATCGGCAAAAGATTGAAGAAACCCAAAAACACATTGATCATGATGAAGAGATAAAGGCCCGTCGCGATCGGAAGCGCGGTTCCTTGTGGGTCAACCAACATCGGCAGGCTGGCCGAATTCGCGCCCCAATCGGCACCCGGTACGAGAGCCAAGCCGAACAGCACCGCTCCAACCAGTGCCAGCACGAAATTGCTTAAGGGGCCTGCCGCTGCGACTGCCATCATTCCGAAGCGCGGGTTCGACAGCCGCCATTTGTTGACAGGTACAGGCTTGGCCCAGCCGAATGCCGGCGCTCCCATCAAAAGGAGCCCACCCGGCACCAACAAAGTCCCAATGGGATCGACATGGCGAATGGGGTTGAGGGTCAAGCGCCCGCGCTCTGAAGCGGTGGGATCACCCAAGGCCTTTGCCGCCCATCCATGCGCGACTTCGTGAAAGACGATAGCCACGATCAGGCAGGGGACGAAGATCAGCGCAAATGTGAGGGTGTCAGACATTGCCCTATATGTAGGAACGCAAGCTTGCGCAAACTAGCCCAGCGCCCCCGGTTCCCCGCGAAGGCTTGCGCTAAAGTGCTTGCGACACAGCGCGACATAACGATCATTGCCGCCGATTTCGGTCTGCTCGCCCTCTTTGACCGGCGCGCCGGTGCTATCCACCCGCAAGTTCATCGAAGCCTTGCGCCCACACCAGCACACCGCCTTCAATTCAACCAGCGCATCGGCAATTCCCAATAGCGCTGCCGAACCGGGAAAAAGCTCGCCCTGAAAGTCTGTGCGAAGCCCATAACAGAGCACCGGGATCTTATGTTCGTCAGCGAGCGCCGCCAATTGCCAGACCTGCGCCGGGGTCAGGAATTGCGCTTCATCGACAAGCACGCAATCGAGGGCTTTATCGCTATGGGCTTTGAGGATTTGCGCCTTCAAATCCGTTTCCGGCGTGTAGAGATGCGCATCCGCTTCAAGCCCGATGCGGCTCTTCACCAGCCCTGCCGAGCGCGTGTCAAGTTCGGCGGTCCACACCATCGTTGCCTGCCCCCGCTCGCGGTAATTGAAGTCCGCTTGCAAAAGCGTGGTCGATTTGCCCGCATTCATGCTGGAAAAATAGAAATAGAGCTTGGCCATGACACGCACCTAAGCTTTGCCCGCGCAAAATGTCGAAGGGTGCGGGCCACTTCGCTGTGCAAAGCGGTGTAAATTTCGCGCTATTCATTGATGTGACAGGCGGCTTGCGCAATGCTAGCTTAAAGCCAAATACAAGAAGTAAACGGGGATCACATATGGCATCGGCTGCCGAGGGGAATACGCATCAAGGCATGACCGGCTTTCTGGGTTGGGTCGAACGTTCGGGCAATAAACTGCCCGATCCGGTGTTTTTGTTCTTCTATTTAATCATCGCATTGGTGGCCATTTCGGTACTGCTTGCAGCGATTGGCGTGTCCGCATTGCACCCGACACAGGTCGATGAGGCGGGCAATCCGGTTGTGATCAACGCGGTCAGCCTGCTTGCCCCCGACAATATCCAGAAACTCTGGGTCGAAATGCCCAAGACCTTCACCCACTTCCACCCGCTTGGCTATGTGTTGGTGGTGATGCTGGGCGCTGGCGTTGCGGAGCGTTCGGGTTTCTTCGCGGCTGGTATGTCGAGCGCGGTTAGAAGCGCGCCTACGAAGCTTCTCACCCCCGTCGTGGCGCTGGTGGCGATGATCGGCAACCACGCAGCAGACGCTGGTTACGTGGTGCTGATCCCGCTTGCCGGCATTCTGTTCGCAGCCGCTGGTCGCCACCCTCTGGCCGGGATTGCAGCCGCGTTTGCGGGCGTTTCCGGCGGGTTCTCTGCCAATATCTCGCCCGGACAACTCGACGCGCTGCTTTTCGGGATCACCGAAGAGGCCGTGGGCGCAAGCGGGCTTGACCCATCGTGGGGCGCGAACTTGGCGGGCAATTGGTACTTTATCGCCGCGATGACTGTGCTTTATCTGCCGATCATCTGGTACGTCACCGACAAGGTGATCGAGCCCAAGCTTGGGCCCTGGACCGGCGGCGTAAAAGCAGGAGCCACCCCCGAGGACGCAGCGATTGCAGAAGCATCGCCAGAAAACGCCAGCAAAGGTCTTCGCAATGCAGGGTTCGCCGCGCTTGGCGTGGTGGCGCTTTGGGCGATCATGGTTTTCGCGCCCGGCACCCCGCTCATCAACGAAGCGGCCTGTTTGACCGAAACAGGTGGCCGTGTCCCCGATTGCTCTATCCACGCAGAGCTTCGCCCGTTTTATCAGTCTTTGGTCGCCGCCTTCTTCGTGCTCTTCCTTGCCTGCGGCTGGGCCTATGGCAAGGCGGTTGGCACAATCAAGAACCACCGCGATCTGGTTGAGATGATGGCCGAGGCGATGAAGGATATGGGGTATTACCTCGTCCTTGCATTCGCTGCCGCGCACTTTGTCGCGATGTTTGCATGGTCGAACCTTGGCCTGATTTCAGCCGTGCATGGGGCCGCCGCGATCCAGTCAACCGGATTGCCGCTGCCTCTCGTTATCGGCCTGATGGTTATCTTTGCAGGGATGCTGAACCTGTTCGTGGGTTCGGCAAGCGCCAAGTGGGCCCTGCTCGCGCCGATCCTTGTGCCGATGCTCATGCTGCTCGGCATCAGTCCCGAAGGCGCGACCGCCGCTTACCGTGTAGGGGACAGCGCGACCAATATCATCACGCCGCTGATGGTTTATTTCCCGCTGATCCTGATCTTTGCGCAGCGCTGGGTGCCGAGCTTTGGTCTTGGAAGCCTGACGGCCACCATGCTGCCCTATTCGATCTGGCTGCTGATTTCAGGAACCGTATTGATCGTCGTGTGGTTCTATCTTGGCATCCCCTTAGGGCCCAACGCCCCTGTTGGTTATACGCTGCCTGCAACGGGGTGATGAAACCTTTTGCGCGGCCCGTGAGTAGTAAAGGCATGAGGAGAGCTTGAAATGATCCCGCTTTTGAAACGTGCCCTCTGGCTGCCCCTGTTCGCCGTGCTTCTCGCCGCCAATGCGAGCGCGCCGGTGAACTATCGACTGGACGAGGCAAACTCTCTCCTGAGCGCAAAGGTTCCGTTTTTTGGCATCGCCAGCAAAACCGCAACCTTCCCCAAGATGCGCGGGACAGCGACGATTGTGGGCAACAACCCTTCGCGCGCCGCGATTGATGTCACATTCGATGCGACCGCCCTCACCGCGCCGGACGACACCACTTTGGGCCGCTTGAAGGGAGAGAAGTTTTTCTGGGTCGAGCGCCACCCTTCCATTCGCTTCAAAGGTCGCGGCCTCACTATGACAAGCGCGACCAAAGGCACGATCACCGGGCAATTGACCGCGCGCGGTGTGACCCGTAATCAATCGCTGAATGTGAGCTTCGACCGCGATCCGTTAAAGGCGGGCCCCGGCGAACCGATTGCCTTCACTGCAAACGCCGAGATTGACCGGCGCAATTTCGGGATGAAGAGCTATCAGCTGATTGTCGGCAATACAGTCGAGATCACCTTCGATGCGCGGATTGTGCCGAACTAGTCTTCGTCGCCCCCATGCAGGTCGCGCGCCACCTTTGGATCGCGCAACAGCTCCTCAATCCGATCCGCTTCGGCAAAGCTTTCATCCTTGCGAAATTTCAGCTTTGGCGCGAATTTGAGGCCTAGTCGCTTTGCAACTTCGCGCTGAAGGAAAGCTGTGTTCTGGCGCAGAGCCTTGACCACATCATCCTCTGCATTGCCCAAAAGCGGCTTTACATAAGCGGTGGCGTTGCGAAGGTCCGGCGTCATGCGCACTTCGGTCACCGCGATGTTGGACGCGCTTACCACATCATCGTGCACCTCCTGACGCGCCAAAAGCTCAGACAGGATGTGCCGCACGCGCTCCCCCACTTTGAGGACACGGACCGATTGTTGTTCGCTTGTGAAGTCTTGTCGTTTGGCCATGGGATGTGCGTTACGGCGAAGTGACCACGTGTGACAAGGTCTGCGGGCATTTGTTGCAAACAGACGATCACTGTTTTCGAGAATTTCAATCGGGTTTAAGCCGTCCGGCCTATTGAGACGATTGCTGATGAAACTAGATCGAAGCCATAAAAATACCAATGCAGGAGACAAACGATGAAAACTCTCACCGCAGTGCTTGTCGCTGCTGCACTTATGGCGCCAGCCGCAGCCAATGCCGGAACCCGTATCAATACGCCCGGCACCGAAGCGCGCCATGAGGCGAACCTTACGCCAGAAAAAGACATCATTGCGCCATCTGCCGTAGCTCGTGAAATCGAGCCCGCGGCTGAAGAAACGGAAAAGCGTCGTCCACGCGCCGCTCTCGCAGGTAAAGTCAATCTGGCCACAAAGTCACGCATTCAATAAGCCAAAGATAAGAGCGTCTTGCCCTCGACGCTCGGTTTATGGGCGGGTGATAAATATTATCATCCGCCCAATTGGCGCATGATCACGCGGCCATTTTGCCAAGGATATTCTTGAGGCTGTTCATATTGCGCGCCGTGCCGCGCACGCCCAGTCGCCGCTCAAGCAGCTTGCCAGTGATGTCAGAGGCGCTGACGCCGTGAACGTAATCGAGATAAAGCACTCGGTCACCCAATGCGAGACGTTCATCGCCTTTGCTTTTGCGTTCTTCAAAGAAGTCTTCAAAGCGGCCCGGCTGCGGTTGGTCGGAAAGAAAGATGGAATGGACCATCTTATCTGAACCAACACCGTGAAACGGATTATCGTCTACGGCTTCTTGCACCTCACTTTGCGTCCGCACCATCACACAGGATTTGAAGCCAAAGCGGGCGCTAAGGATTTGCTCCAGCTGCATCTCGATCAGGAACGGCTCACGGCTGTCAGTGAGGATAAGATTGCCACTCGCCGCAACGGTTTCGAGGTCTTTGACCCCCTCGTCAGCAAACGCCGCTTTCAAATCTGCCATTTTAACCCGATTGCCGCCGATATTGATCGACCCGAGCAGAGCGAGGTAGCGGGTCAAGCGTCGTGCCCCGGATTGGTGGCACTCGGCTTTGAAGTCGGGAGCGCGGTTGAGGTCGCCCGCGCCATCAGCTTGCCGTCTTCGGAATAGAGTTCGCCTTCAAGGATCACGACTTTGCGACCGCCCTTCACCACGCGCCCCTTACCGATAAGCGGGCCTTCGGGGATGAGGCGGATAAGGCTCATCGAAATTTCAAGGTTGAGCGGCGCCATCTCGCCCTTGGTCGCGGCGACATAGGCATAGCCCATCACATCATCGAGATAACCCGCAACTAACCCGCCCTGCACCCCGCCGCGCCAAGTGCACATTTCGGGGCGCACGGTAAAGTGCATAGTCGCGGTTTGGGTCGCTTCGTCGAATTCTATGAACTTTGAATCGAGAAGCGCCGTGTGCGGAGAGGAACCTGCGTCTTCTGGGTGAATGTACTTATCGATCATTTCGCTCCCCGACATCCCCTCCCGTTCACGGGAGGGGCAGTGAGACTTGGCAGCTTGCCTGCCTAGTCGCAGCGGGGTGGGCCTTGCGGCCCATTCCCACCCCCAACCCCTCCCGCAGGCGGGAGGGGAGACTCATCATCCAACCTCTAACGTGCGCTCGCGCTCTTCGACTTCGAAGACTTCAAGCTGGTCGCCCGGCTTGATATCGTTCGTGTCTTCCAGAACGACACCACATTCGAGGCCTGAGCGGACCTCGTCCACGTCGTCTTTGAAGCGGCGCAAGCTTGCGATGGTCGTTGCCGATACGATAACGTCCTCGCGGGTGAGACGCGCGAACAGGCCTTTGCGGATAACGCCCTCTTCGACGAGGAGCCCTGCCGCCTTGTCCTTCTTGCCCGAACGGAACACCTCTTTGACCTGAGCGCGGCCAACGACCGTTTCGATCCGCTCTGGACCAAGCTCGCCGGCCATTTCCTTCGCCACGTCTTCGGTGAGGTGATAGATCACATCGTAATACATCATACGCACACCATCGCGCTTGATGAGTTCACGCGCCTTTGCATTGGGGCGAACGCCAAAACCGATGATCGGAGCGTTCGATGCCGCTGCCAATGTCACATCGCTTTCGGTAATTGCACCGACGCCTGCGTGAAGGACGCGCGCCTTGATCTCATCGTTCGAGATATTGTGGAGCGCGTTGACGATGGCTTCGACCGAACCTTGCACGTCGGCTTTGACCAGAACAGGCCATTCGATGACGTTGGATGCAAGATTGTTGAACATCGTATCGAACGACGTTGGCGCAAGCGCAGTGCGCTTCTCGGTCGCCTTCTCCTGACGATATTGAGCCACTTCCCGCGCACGCTGCTCGTTTTCAACGACGGTCAGGCGGTCGCCAGCCGACGGCACGCCGCCAAGGCCGAGAACCTCGACCGGCATGGATGGCCCTGCTTCCTTGATCTGCTTACCCGCATCATTGACAATTGCGCGCACACGCCCGCTCTGGGTGCCCACCACGAAGGTGTCGCCACGCTTCAATGTCCCGCGCGTCACAAGGACGGTCGCAACTGGGCCGCGGCCTTTATCAAGCTGCGCTTCGATCACGGTGGCATCGGCATCGCGGTCTGGGCGAGCTTTCAACTCAAGCAGTTCCGCTTGAAGCGTGATTGCCTCGATCAGATCATCGAGCCCGGTTTTCTTGATCGCAGAGATTTCAACGTCCTGCACATCGCCCGAAAGCTTCTCAACGATAACTTCGTGCTCAAGCAGACGGTTGCGGACATTGTCCGGGTTCGCCTCTGGCTTATCCATTTTGTTGATCGCAACAATCATGGGAACGCCGGCAGCTTTGGTGTGATTAATCGCCTCGATTGTCTGAGGCATAATGCCATCATCGGCTGCTACAACCAGCACCACAATATCGGTCACATTGGCACCGCGCTGACGCATCTCGGTAAAAGCTGCGTGGCCGGGCGTATCAAGGAAAGTGATCTTCTGCTTGTCCTTGGTCGTGATCTGATAGCTTCCGATATGCTGGGTGATCCCGCCTGCTTCGCCTTTGGTGACGTTGGCACCACGAAGCGCATCGAGCAGCGAGGTTTTCCCGTGGTCGACATGGCCCATGATGGTCACAACCGGAGGACGCGGCTTCAGCGTATCTTCTGGATCCGTATCCTCTTCGTCCTGAATATCGACATCGGCTTCAGAAACCTTCTGAATGTTATGGCCGAATTGCTCGACCAGCAGCTCGGCTGTGTCCTGGTCGATGGTTTGGTTGACCGTCACCATCATATCGAGGTTGAACAGCTCCTTGACGAGGTCTGCCCCTTTTTCGCCCATACGCTTGGCAAGTTCGCCAACCGTGATGGCCTCTGGCACCACAACGTCGCGGACTTGCTTTTCACGTGGCTTGGAAGAACCACCGCCTTGCATCCGGCGCTCTTTTTCACGCGCACGCTTAAGCGCGGCGAGGCTGCGCGCGCGGCGACCCTCATCCTCATTCAACGCTTTGGTTACGGTCAGCTTGCCAGAACGGCGCTTGTCCTTGCCGCCGCCGGTATCCTTGGCAGCGCCCTTGTCTTCCTTCTTCTTTGCGACCTTTTTCTCAGGACGCTTGGGTTCAGGACGGGCAACTGGGGTAAAGCGGCGCGGCGCAGGGGCGGGTGAATCCGACTTTTCTGTCGTCTCTTCAACTTCGCCCGCATCGTCGGCCTCAGTTTTGGCTTTGGCAGCTGCTTCAGCCTCTTGCTTAGCGCGCGCTTCGGCCTCAGCCTTGGCTTTGCGGTTTTCCTCTTCGCGCTTCTTGGCTTCTTCTGCGTTCTGCTTTGCGCGCTCTTCTTCGCGCTTCCGGTTTTCTTCCGCGAGACGCAGGCGCTCTTCCTCGGCCTCACGCTGAAGGCGGGCCACGCGCTCTTGCGGCGTTTCATCAGGAACCGCTGGCTTTTTGGGCGCAGGCTTTTTCGCCACTGGCGCAGGCGCAGGTGTCGGTTCAGGCGCAGGAGCCGGAGTAGGCTCTGGCGTCGGGGCGGGCGTTTCGCCGGGCTTTAGAAGCTTGCGGCGACGCTTCACCTCGACCGCAACCTTATTGGTACGGCCGTGGCTAAAGGTCTGTTTTACCTCACCCGCTTCCACCGCCTTTTTCAGGCCAAGTGGTTTGCGGGCTGGTTTTTTCTCTTCATCGCTCATGCTTGCTTCTTTAGTCCTTCAAAAATCTCATATCTGGCGCATTGGCTTTGCGCCTCATTTCATCGTGTTCAGTCGCGTCAAACGGGAGGATCATTTCCCAAGAACCGCGTCAGGCGTGTGACATCGCGTGCCACTCTGCCAAATGCGCTCTTGCGCGCGAGGGAGCCCCCATGATGACCGGAAACCCCCAAATGCACGACATTTTCGCGGCCCAATGCCACAGACAGAGCCTCTCGGTCCAGTGGCAAGACG